>JAODBC010000053.1 GCA_025463765.1 Subtercola sp.
CCGCCTTCTCGCTGCGGCTCTGCACGGCCTGCAGAGTGAGCAGGGCTGCCTGTGCGCGGTCTTCCATCGTGGTCGTCGGCACCACGAGCTGGTCGGTGTGGTCGATCATGCGCAGCCAGTTCTCGGCACGGTCGCTGTTGCCCGAGTCCATGAAGATGAGCCGGTAATACTTGGCCGCGATGCTGTGCACCACGTCGACCTCGTCTGCCGTCATCTCATGGATGCCCGTGGCGTCTTCATCCGAGCGCAGCACATCGAACTTGTCGGCCTGCTGGTGGTGCACAAAACCTGACATCTGCCCGAACTCTGCCCGGGCATCCAGCAGCTCGTCAGCGCTGCCGAGAACGTCGAGCACCGTCGAGCCGTGTGCGCCGGGCTCAGTGCGCCAGCCCAGCGTGCCCATCGTCTCGTTGTTGTCCCACGCGAGCACGCCGCCGCCGCCGTAGCGGGCGAAAACTGCCGCGAGGTTGACGACCGTCGGGGTCTTGTTCGCGCCGCCCTTTCGGTTGATGACGCTGATGGTGCGGTGGGCGTCGAAGTGGCGAGAGACGCCCTGAATGTCGTTTCGTTCGCTGAGTTCAGCCGGGCCCGGGGCCAAATGAAAGCCGAACCGGTTCATGAACCCCGCGAATCCGTGCTGCGCGGGCTCGTCGACGCTCGTGGTGGCCAGAAAAGAGGGGGCGTCGAGCAAATCACGACGAGCTTGCTCAGACATAGGTTCTTTCGGTGCGATGGATGTTGCTGGTGATGCGGGTGGGGTGGTGGATGCCCGGGGCTCGGATTCAGGCCGGGACGCGATCTCTGGCGCGGGTTGGTGCGCCGACGTTGCCTCGGCCGCGCCCTGAGCTGCGAGTTCGGGCGTCGATGCTGCGTCGGCCCGGAGTTCGGCTGCGGGCTCAGGCTCGGCTTCCGGCGTCGGCTCCGATTCGTGCTTCGGCATTGGTTCGGGTTCGGGTTCGGCCTGCGACTCGGCCTCGGGTTCGGGCTTTGCGTCGGATTCGGGCTCTGCCTCGAGTTCGGCCTGTGGCTCCGCCTCGGGTTCGGGGTTTGGCTCGGGTTCCGACTCGTGGCCCGCAGACACCTCGGCCGCCGTTTCGGTGTCGCGCGACGCGGCTGCGACGGGTGCGGCTGAAACGGGGCTACCGAACGCGGGGTCGTCGTAGTCGAGTTCGTCGTCGGCATCATCGTCGACGTCTTCGTCGATGGTCAGAGCGGCGGGGCCGCGCGAGGACGCGGGTACCGGCTCGGGTTCGGCTTCCTCCGGATTCGATTGCTCGGGTTCCGATTCAGGCTCGGGTTCCGATTCCGATTCCGGCACAGATTCCGGTACCGATTCCGATTCCGGCGGCGGCCACGGTTGCGGCAGGTCTTCGAACGGAACGAAGCTCTCTTCTTCGATCGATCCGTCGGGGGCGGCGAGCAGAATGCTCAACCCGGTTCGGGCTCGCACCGTCACCCGTACCGGGCGGCGGAACTTCAGCGCTTCATCCTGAATCAGACCGATAAGCGCCTGCAGCGCCTCGCCTTCCGAGGTGCCGCGTAGAGCCCGCGACGCGCCGTTGACATTGAGCACTCCGGTGTGGTTGGGGCGTAGCAGCGCGGTGATGACAGGCTCATCCAACGCTTGACTTCTGTCGATTGCCAACTCGCTGCCCTGCCCCTCATCACTAGAAGAATCGCCATCTGAATGATTCCTTAGTGATTGAGCGTAATAGACGTGCGGCCCCGCGCGCGTTTCTGGTTCAGTCGGCAGGCGGCACCTGGTTCCAGATGGCGAATCTGTTGCCGGCGGGATCGATCAGATGAGCGAACTCGATCTGACTGTTTTTGATGACCGGAAGCGCGACCGTCGCCCCGATTGCGACGGCCCGCGCGAAGCTGGCCGCGACGTGGTCGACGTGCACAGACCCTACGCCGACTCGGCCACTCGTTGTCGAAAGGCCACCATGTTCATCCGGTTGCCGCAGCGAACGCTGCAGAATCGCTTCGACCCGTTGCGCGAGAGGTCGAGCAGCAACCCGTCGCAATCGTCGGCTTCGCAGGCGCGCAGCCTGTTCATCTCGTCGGTTCGGATCACGTCGACCAGGGCAAGCGACACCTCGACTCGGATGCGCTCAGCCAAGGGCGCCTGCTGGTCTGTGGCGTGCAGATGCCAATCGAACGTGTCGTGCCGAACGAGATGGGGCAGCGCCTTTGCGGCCTTCAGCATGGCGTTCACCTCGACGACGGCGTCATCACGATCGCTCAGCCACAGCCGGCGCAGTTGGCTGCGCGTGGACCGAACCTCACGCAGCTCGGCCTCGTCCCGGTCGAACCGCCCGGTGTAACCGTAGCTGTCGAGAAGAGCGGTGAGTTCCGGGGGAGTCGAGATCTCGTCACGACCGCTTTTCGTCGCGCCGGCGACGGTGTTGGCGAGCGCCACGGTGAACTCCAGGGTGACCTCTGTGTCAGGGGCAAAATGCAAATTGACTCCTTACTCGGTACCAGACTAGCGTCGATCTCATGAGTGCTGAAGATCGCTCCCCGCGAACTGCGGCGACACCCGTACCGACGGGCCCCGTGCCGAGCGGCCGCGTGCCCTCGCGGCGTGGGGTGGCGACCCGCGCCGATCTGCCGCGGCGCTCGTCGACCACCGCCGGCCTGGCCGTCGCGGTTCTGGCCGCGGCCACGTTCGGCACCTCCGGAGCGCTCATCAAACCGCTGCTCGAGGCCGGCTGGAGCCCCGCCGCAGCCGTCACGGTACGCGTGCTGATCGGAGCTGTCGTGCTGATGCCGTTCGCCCTGCTCTCGTTGCGCGGCCGATGGTCTGCGCTCTGGCACTCGCGCTGGCGGGTGCTCGCCATGGCCAGTGTCGGTGTCGCCGGCACCCAGCTGGTCTACTTCGCGGCCATCCAGCGCATTCCGGTTTCGACGGGCATCCTCATCGAATACATGGCGCCGCTGCTTCTGGTCGCCTTCGTTTGGGCGCGCACGCGCCGCATGCCGAAGGTGGTCGTGCTCATCGGTTCGGTGGTCGCTCTGGTCGGTCTCGTTCTCGTGGTGTCACCCGGTGGCGGAGGAGCGTTCGACGCCCTCGGGTTCACCTTCGCCCTGATGGCGATGGTCGGCTGCGCGCTGTACTACGTCATCGCCGCGCGCCCGAGTAATGGCTTGCCCACCGTGGCTCTGGCGGGATTCGGGCTGTTGATCGGTGGCGTCATGCTGCTCCTCGTCGGTCTCACCGGGCTGGTTCCTTTCACCTTCAGCGTGACGAACGTCGACCTGTTCGGCTCCTCGGTCGCCTGGTGGATTCCGCTGTTGGCAGTCGGCATTCTCGGCACCGCTGTCGCCTACGCCGCCAGCATCACTGCCAGCGAGATGCTCGGCTCGCGACTGGCGTCGTTCGCAGGTCTGCTCGAGGTGGTCGCCGCGACGTTCTACGCGTGGCTGCTGCTCGGCGAGAAGCTCTCACCCCTGCAACTCGCGGGCGGCGCACTCATTCTGGTCGGAATCGGCTTCGTGCGTTCCGAGCGAGCGGATGCCCGCGTCGAGGTTGAGCCGATGGCCGAGCGGATGGACGAGCCGAGTGGCGCGGTGCCCGCCCGCATCGACGTCGAGGTTGAGCCGGGTGGGCCGGTCGAGCCGGGTGCGCCGGTCGAGCCAGGAGCGCCGGTCGAGCCGGGTGCGCAGATCGGGCCGGGTGCGCAGATCGACAGCGATTCAGCGCGCGCGACATCACCCTGAAGCCTGACTTCCAGTGTCGCTGACTTTGAGTGTCGCTGACCTCGAGTGTCGTTGTCGCGGAGTAGCAGGAATCGGAAGGACAAATATTCGAGAAAGTGTCGAAATTGAATGAGCATTACTCGAATATATGTGCGAGAATAGAGGCATGTCAAGTTCTTGCGCAATCGCTCCTGACGTCGAGCAGCTCGTCGCTGAGCTCGACGCCATTGCCGAGCGAGCGTTGCTGGTCAGAAGAGAGCTGCACGCCGAGGCGAGAGCCGATGATGAGTTGCTTATTCTCGCGGCAGCCGTCGCGCAGGCTGCTCAGGGCCTTGAAGCGGTGCAGATTCCCGTCACAGGCGAAATTGTCGATCGGTCTCGCGCTGGGCTCGGCCCAGACCGGCTTTGTGCGAAAAAAGGCTGCCGAACAGCCTCCGAACTGATTCAACGCGTGACGCAGCTGTCCTCAGCGTCAGTCGCGCGGCTGCAGAAAGTGTCGAGCGCGGTTCGAGGTGGCATGACGCTCTCGGGCTCGCCGCTTCAGCCTCGATTTCCTGTGCTCGCGGCGGCCGTCGAATCCGGTACTCTTGGCCTCGACACGGCCGCGGCGATCGTCTCCGGGCTATCCGTGCCGACTCTGCGGGCATCAGACGATGCCGTTGGCGCCGCCGAGCGCGAACTGGTCGACGCTGCGCTCGGCAACAGCCCCGAGTGTCCTGTGCCTGCGACCCCCGACGAACTGAGAATGCAAGCTGCGGTCTGGCGAACGCTGATCGACCCCGACGGGGTCGAGCCCGATGAAGAGCGTGCAATGAAACACCGCAGTCTCAGCTTGGGCCGAGCGACCTCGTCAGGTGTACCTCTGTCGGGCGTACTGATTCCCGAGGCGGCCGCTCGGTTGCAGAGGCTGTTCGACGCCTACCTGTCGCCGGTCTCGCAGCCGGTAGCATTCCCGTTCTCGGGCTCCGTGTCAGAGTTCTCGGGCTCCACGTCAGAGGGTGCATCAGAGGGTGGTTACGCGCAATCCGACGGAGATGCGCAGTCCGACGGAGATACGCAAGCCGACCGAGATCTGCAAACCGACGAAGACGGGCAGCCCGACGCGGACGAGCGGGTCGATAGAGGCGCAGACACCGATCCTCGTTCTCGCACTCAGCAGCAGCATGATGTGTTGCTCGCGATTATCGATTGTTCCGCTAGGTCTGCAGAGACGCCCACTATTGGCGGGGCGGCTCCGACAGTGCTCGTCACAGTGGCGCAGAGTGACCTCGACCTCGCGGGCAGTGCGGCCGGTGCGGGTGCGAGTGCCGGTGCAGGGGCTAGTGCTGGTGCGAGTGCCGGTGCAGATGAGGTCGAGGGCGATCGCATGCCGCTCGTTTCGTCAGCACGGGGTGTCGGCTGGATCGAAGGCGTCGAAGTACCGGTCTCGATGCGAACCGTACGTCAGCTGGCCTGCGCGGGCGGCGTACAGAAGGTGTTGCTCGACGGGGCGGGGAAAGTTCTTCAGCTCGGCACCGAGCAACGATGTTTCAACGGGTGGCAGCGCCGAGCGATAACCCTACGAGACGGAGGGTGCATCATTCCGGGGTGCACCATTCCGGCATCGTGGTGCGAAATCCACCACGTGAAGCCACACTCCGACGCAGGCGCGACTCACGTCGACAACGGTGTACTACTGTGCTGGTTCCACCATCGAACGATAGAAATCTCAGGCTGGGAGATTCGAATGCAGGCTGGTGCTCCGCAGATCAAGGCGCCTCCCTGGCTCGACCAGCGCTACCGAATGTGGACGACAACCACGAAGTCACGCGTTCGCCTCGTCCAACGCTTCGGCATCGACTCCTCGTAGCGCGACTCCTGAGAGTGCGACTCCTGAGAGTGCGACGCGTCAGAGTGCGATTCCTGAGAGCACGACGCCTCAGAGAGCGATTCCTGAGAGCACGACGCCTCAGAGTGCGACGCCTGAGAGTGCGACGCCTGAGAGCGCGACGCATCAGAGTGCGACGCCGCAGCGTGCGACTCCTGAGAGTGTCGCCGCCTACCGCGCCGCCGCGCCCCCTCCTTGCCTAGGCCGCCGCCGAGGCTACGTCGTCGGGCGAGACATGTGTTCGAGCAGGCGCGGCCACTCCGACACATAGACGAACTCTCCGGCTCCCTTCACCTCGACTACGCGCGAATCGGCGATGCGTTTGCGGTACCAGTTGCCGTCTCGGGCCGTCGTCGAGACGTCGACTGTGCCATAAACGAGCAGGGTCTGCGCGGTGATCGCGGGCAGGTCGTGCGCCCACGAACGATCTCTGAATGAGAGCATGTCGTTCGCGAGACCGGTTGCGCCCTGTCGCGAGGCGTCGACGAGCATCCGCGCGAACCGGCCGGTGACTCCTTTGTTCTCGGGCGCGGCACGGCTGAGTTCTGCCTGGTCGATGCCGAGCGATTCGGCGCTGAGGTCGGTGTGCGAGCGGATGACGCGTTCAAGGTGTGAGCGCGGCGAGAATGCTTCGATGCGCGAGAGTTTGAGCATCCGTCGCACGGGGTCGATGAGGCCGGGGCCGTCGACACGAGGGGTGGCCACGACGGCAAGCCGATCGACGAGATCGGGGTACCGAGCGGCAAGCGATAAGGCGGTCGCACCCCCTCCCGCGCCCCAGCCGATGACTCCGACGCTGTCGAAGTCGGCGGTCGTCGCGCCAGTGGATGCCCGGGCAGAGTGTCGCAGCACTTCGGCGACATCGTCGGCGTGCCGTTCGACAGCGGGGTCTTCGTCGCGGGGCAGCGGGTCGGAGGCTCCGTATCCGGGTCGATCGATCATCAAGAGTTGCAGGCCGGATGCGGCCGTGACGAGGGGGTCGGGGTCGAATCCGCCTGCCCCCGGGGTGGGGTGACACACGACGACCAAGCGTCTCGACGAGGGGTCGCCGAGTGCGGTCATTCCGAGCGCGCGACCCGACGGGAGTACGTAGTGCTGATTCGCCATGCTCGCTCCTTCCCGAAGCTACCGAACGTACCGAACCTACCGAAGTTACGAAGCTACCGAAGCTACCGTATCGACTGGGTTGTGCTCAGGGCGTGCGAGGGGCGGGGGCTTGACGACAGTCTTCCGTCGGTGCGCTCGGTGCTTAGCGCAGGCCGACTAGCCGCTCGGTGTTCAGCGCAGGCCGACTAGCCGCTCGGTGTTCAGCGCAGGCCGAGAATCCGCTCGGTGTTCACCCGGCGCACCTGCGACGGCAGGGTGAATAGATCGATCCACAGCGCAAGGGTGAACCACGAGAACGTGAAGATGTAGCTCACACCGCGCAGAGTATTGCCGAGGTAGACCTGGTGCATGCCGGTCCAGCCGAAGAAGAAGAACAGGGCATAGGCCGTGAGCAGCGAGGCGCCTTTTCGTGAAGGGCGCAGCGCGGCATCCACTCCACCGCCGGCTCCGCCAGCACCGCCCGAGCCGGCGACCGCGGGCGGATTCACGTAGACCACCGTCGTCGTTGACGAGCCGGGCGCGGCCGGAGTGACGATGACGGGCGGAACGGCGGCGACCGTAGCACCGCCGGGCGCCACGACCGAGACCGCAGGCGCGGCCGGAACAAGCTGAGAAGAAGGTGTCGGCGGGGTGGGCTCGAGGGTCGTCACGGGCATCCTTTGATCGCACGGTCTCGGCGGGTGTCGAATACCCGCTGAATACCTGAATCGTAGCCCCGCGACCAGGTGCAGCCGATATTCTGTGCAGCGCGGGTCGCGCCTGAACCGCTGTCGACCAAGGGGTCTCGCTGTGCTGCTTTCAGGAAAAACCATCATCGTCACCGGCGGAAACAGCGGTATCGGCGAGGGCATCGTCGTGGCGGCCGCGGCAGAGGGCGCCAATATCGTCATCGATTACATCAGCAATGCCGAAGAGACCACCGAGATCATCGCGAAGATCGAAGCTGCCGGGGGCCACGCCGTCGGAGTGCAAGCCGACGTGAGCAAGGCGGCAGATCTGCACAAGATGGTTCAGGTCGCCGTCGACACCTTCGGCCGACTCGACGTCATGGTGAACAATGCCGGTGTCGAGACCCGCACGGGCATCCTCGACACCACCGAAGAGCAGTACCACCGGGTGCTCGACATCAACCTCAAGAGCGCGTTCTTCGGCACCCAGTTCGCTGCCAAGCAGTTCATCGCCCAGGGTGACGGCGGGCTCATCATCAACATCTCGTCTGTGCACGAAGACTGGCCGATGCCCGGCAACATCGCCTATTGCGTGTCGAAGGGCGGCACACGGATGCTCACCCGAACCGCAGGCGTCGAGCTGGGTAAGTACGGCATCCGTAGCGTGAACGTCGCCCCTGGTGCCGTTGCCACACCGATCAACGCCAGCACAATGGCCGATCCTGAGAAGCTGAAAGACCTCAACGATGCGATACCGCTCGGACGCCTTGCCGAGCCCAATGAGATCGCCGACCTGGTGGTGTTCTTGTCGTCGGGGCGCTCGGCGTACATGACGGCGACGACGGTGTTTGTCGACGGCGGAATCATGCAGGGCAGTGTCGGGCTCTGACGATCGACTTAGATATCTGGCCGCGCCCTTTCAATTGCCACGAGTTGTTCGAGTTTTCACATAAAGTTGCCTGACGATGCGCCTCTTGCTGATCTCCAATCTGTTTCCGCCGAAGGTTCTGGGCGGGTACGAGCTTGCCGCGCACGATCTGGCGCAGGCGCTCGCTGAGCGAGGCCATACGGTTCGGGTTCTGACGAGTGCTGCTACCGGCACGCTGGCCGTCACCGCGGACGAGTCCGAGACCGACGCCTCCCGGGCCGGCGTGGATGTGCGCCGGGAGCTTCGGCTCACCGCTTATGGGCCAGCGAGAGAGCTGACACGCGAAGAAGAGCTGAAATTGCACTTCGAGCACATGATCTCGCAGCCGGTCAATTCGCGCCTGCTGCTCGAGACCTTGCGCGAATTCCAGCCGGATGCCGTACAGGTCTTCAACCTCATCGGGGTCGGCGCAGTTGCGCTGGTGGATGTTCTGCGGCACTCCGGCGTGCCGTTCACCCTGAACCTCGGCGACGCCCTGCCTGTGGAAGTGCTCCGTGAGCTGCCCCGCAGGGTGCACGATGTTTACGCCGCACCCGGAGCCGCGGCCGAGGCGTATTTCGCCGACATTCCCTTTGTGGCTGTCAGTTCGAAACTCGCCGGCGAGATCACGAGCTTCGGCGTCGAAATGTCGAGTGATCGCCTGATTGTTCCGCGGGGCATCCGGTTGCCGGCGGCGCTGGCGCAGCGCGATTCGGGCGCGGTGGGCGAATCAAAAGTGCCCCCTGTCGCGCAAAGAACTTCTCGATTCGTCTTTGCGAGTGTTCTGTTCGCCCACAAGGGGGTCGATCTGGTGCTCGACGCTGCTGCCGCGCTTCTTGCCGAGGCGACGGCGGCGTCGGCCGAATCGCAGGCGTCTGGCTCCTTCGCCGTCGACATGTTCGGCGCCGGTGACGACGAGTTCTATCGCCGGCGCACTGAGGAGCTCGGGCTCTCTGCGTTCGTGCGATTCCACGGCAATGTCGATCGCGCGGTTCTCTACGACTCGCTCGCGACCGCCGACGCGTTTCTGTTCCCGACGGCCGAACGCGAGCCGCTCGGCCAGGTGGGGCTGCAGGCGGCGGCCCTCGGATGCCCGCCCATCGTTACGGCGCAGGCAGGCATCTCAGAGTGGCTCAGCGACGAAGCGCACTGCCTGAAGATCGATCGCACGGTGCAGAGTCTCACCGACGCAATGCGCAGAGTCATCGCGGGCGAGGTAGACGCCGACGGACTAGGTCGGCGTGCGCAACGGCTCGTGAATGAGACCTATTCGTTCGAGAAGTACGTCGATGCCGTCTTCGAGTTCAGTACCCGTCCGCGCGCCGCCGCTCTGGCGGTGAGCGAGGCCATCGACCTCGAGCGTGACCTCGACGACAAAGACGACCGTGCCCGCCGAGCGCTTGCTGCTTGGCTGGCCGAACCCCCGGCCGTACCCGACGACCTGGTGGTACCCAGAAGGAGCAGCGAGTGGCCCGATTGACTAACCCGAAGATCTGGCTGCGTGACCGAATGCGTTCGATCGCCGTCGCAGCGACGACCCCGCCGCTCGAACAGCACGGTCGTGAACTCGATGATCTACGCCAGCGAACGGGGGCTCTCGAAGACCAGCTGGCGCTGGTGAACGTGTTGCGCACTCGGCAGGCGGCCGACCTCGACGAGCTGCGGGCAGAACTCGCGCAGGTTCAGGTTCGGCTCGACGAGCACGCGCAGCGCGCAGATCGATACGACGAGACGTTGCACGCGATTCGCGCGGGCGCCGGTCGAGATCGTGAGGCCGTTCTGAACGAGCTGCTCGCCGTGACGCGGCGAATGAACATCATCGACGACGCCACGCATCAGCCGCACGCTTCCGCTCCCGAACCGCCCGCCGGAGACCCCCGCTAGCCGGAGACCCCCGCTAGCAGACGCGTTCGATGCAGAGCTGGCGCTCGCGGCTGGCGTCGCGCCGGAGTTCGACAGGCACCTCGCCGCCACCCGCGACCTCGCTCGCGGCTCGTGGCTGCCCGGGCCGGCGTTTACGGCGAGCTGCCGCCGGGCATCCGACTCACCGAGATCATTGACCGCGCGTAACGTTCGGCGTCATTGACCACCCGTCACTCGCTCGAGTTCGGGCCCCAGCCCGATGTCGGCGACCACCACGCGACCCGCGTAGCTCGCGCCCGGCTCGAGCAGCAGCCCCGCCTTGCAGCCGCCGAAGGTGACCGTCATACTCGCGCGCAGAACGGTGGGGTCGGGTACGGCTCCGTCGTCGGCTCCGATGCCGGTCGGCAGGTCGACGGCCACCACCAGCGGTCGCGGTGCGGCAGCCGCGGTGGTGGCCGTGCCGTCACCTGAATCGCGGGCCTCGATGGCCACCAGGATGCTCGCGACGAGCTCGCGCGCCCGCCCGCGTAACGCGGGGTCGGCGCTCGTTCCGGTGCCGAGAATGCCGTCGAACACCACATCACTGTTCTGCGCTGCGACACCCACCTGCGCGTTGGAGCCGTCGAGTAGGGCCGCACCCGCCGCAATCGCCGCGGCAAGGCCCTCGTCGTGTATTCGGTCGGCCGTTTTCACGATCGTCACAGCCGCTTCACCGCGCGCGAGCTCGGCAGCCGCGAAAAGCGCGTCACCGCCGTTGTTGCCAGCGCCCGCAAGCACCAGCACCCTCGCCGAGCGCAGCTCGATGCCGCGCCCAGTCAGCAGCACGCGCGTCTCGGCCGCCAGCGCCGCCGCTGCTCGCGCCATCAGCGGCACCCCCGCGTCGAGCAGGGGCTGCTCGGCCGCGCGCACCTCGGCCGCCGTGTAACTCTTCATCGCCGTTACTCCTCGCACAGCTCTTTCAGCGCAATGAGCACCGGGCTGTCGCTCTGAGCCGCCCCATCGTCGACGAATTCAGCCTCGCCGTCGTCACCGCCGTCGGGCTCCCGGCCATCACCCTCGAACTCGTCACCGAACTCGTCGTCGAACTCCTCGCCCGTGCCCTCGTCGCCCGGCGCCGCAGGCCGCGGATCGACCTGCACGATGGTCAACCGGGTGCGAGGTGCACCAGAAGATGTGGCCACCGGCGAAACGGTGTACGTCATGGTGAAGTAGTTCTCCGGCACGTCGGCGAGATCGGGCCGCGGCGCGAACAGCGTGTACGACAGCTCGCGCGGAACCTCGTACGAGAGCACCGTTCCCCACTGCTCGAAGTGCTGACCCTCCCAGTCGGAGACGAAGCGAAGTGGGCCGCCCACCCGCCAATCGGTGAGCAGCCGGCTGCCGTACTGCCAGCGCGCAACGAGGTCGGGCTGCGTCACAGCCGCCCACACCCGGTCGGCGCCGGCGTCGATATCGATGAAAGAGGTCGAGGTTGAAATTGCCATGCCCACACCGTAACGAGACCCTGCGACATCCGCTTCGGCCTTGCCCGGGCATCCGTACCCCGACCCTCTGCTACCTGGATGCGATGCCGGCACGGCACGATCATCCGCGGGTCGTCGCGAGCTGATTGTCGCCTGCACAAGACGCGATATAGCTTGACGTGAAGCGGCGCAGGTGCTTACGATGCTCTCGACGTAGAAACGCGATATAGCTCGATGGGCCGAAAGGCCCGCACCGAGCATCCGCGACAGCGAAGGGAGCCCGGCATGGCGCTGGAGAAGTGGCTCGTCAGTGAGCCGAAAGTCATCGACCTCGACCTCGTTCGGTCGGTGAAGATCAGTCTCATCGGGGGCAAAATCGACATCATCGCGCACGACGAACCCGGTGCCAGGGTCGAGGTGCACTCGGTCAGCGGAAGAGACCTCAAGGTGCAGATCGACGGTGACGAGCTCGAGATCGACCACCCTCAGCTGCGCTGGGACAACTTCATCGACGTGTTCGCCTCGTTCCGCGGCACGGCAAAGGCCGACATCAGCCTGCTCGTTCCGCGCTCGGTCGCTCTGAAGTTCGGGGTCGTCAACGCGAGCGCGTTCGTCTCCGGTGTGAGCAACGGCATCAAGGCCAATTCCGTCAATGGCGACATCGTCATCGACGGCGTCGAGGGCAGCATCGACATCAACACCGTGAACGGCGAAATCTCTATCAGCGACCACCGGGGCACGGTGGCCGCGCACACCGTGACCGGTGACATCACTGTCAGCGGGGAGGTCACGAAATTCGCCGCCGACGGAGTCGCAGCGAACGTGTTTCTCGACCTCGACGGCGATGTCGATGCCATCGACAACAACACCGTTTCGGGTGAGTTCACCGTGCGCCTCGATGACGGACTGGGTGCGCGCTACACCGTGAACACCGTTTCGGGCGTGCTGAGTCTCGACGGATCTGTGTTCCGTGGAATCTACGGCAAGGGCAAGAACTTCACCACGGGCTCGCTCGACGGGCGATTCGCCGAGGTGCATGCCAACTCGGTCGCGGGCAACATCACGGCCGTGCGCCGGCCCGCCGCGGCATCCACCGCTGCCACACACGGCACCACCGGCAGCGACGACGCCGCCCAGCAGCCCGCCGAGGCGACGGCGTGAGCACCGTCTTCGGTCACGGCGACCTCAGGCTCTACCTGCTGAACCTGCTCGCCGAGCAGCCGCGCCACGGGTACGAGCTCATCCAAGAGCTGAGCACCCGCTTCGGCGGAACCTACAGCCCGAGCGCCGGCACCATCTACCCGCGCCTGGCGAAGCTCGAAGACGAGGGCCTCGTCACCAAGTCGACCGATGGCCGAAAGACCGTCTATTCGATAACCGATGCCGGCCGAGCCGAACTGGATGCCCGGCAAGACGACCTCGACTCCATTGAGAACAACGTCAGCGACTCGCTGCGCACCCTCGCCGACGGATTGCGCGCCGGCGTGAACGAAGCCATGCGCAGCCTTCGTGCCGACCTTGCTGCGGCCGCTCAGGCGTCACGGCCCGACTCTGCGCGAACCCGTTCCGAAGGGCGCCCGGTCAACTACGGCTTTCCCGCCGCCGATCCGCGCAGCAGCACCGGCGCCACCGGGCAGGGTGAACGCGGGGCCGCTGGCGACACGGCAGAGTTCGAAGACTCGGATGAGCGCGTCGCGACAGAGGCTGCCCCGTCGGGCGACGAGCAGCGACTCAGCCCGGGCGACGAGCAGCGACTCAGCCCGGGTGACGAGCAGCGACTCAGCCCCGGTGACGAGCAGCGTCGAAGCAACGCGGATGCCCTGCGCGACGTCGAGCTGGCCATCAACTCGTTCCGCAGCGCGGTGCGGGTCGACCTGCGTAAGCGCGCCGCTCGCGGAGCGGTTCCGCCCGCCGCCGTGTCGCACTTCACCGCCGAGCTGAACCGCATTCAGGCCGAACTGAAGGCCAGCCTGAACTCCTGACGGGGTGCGGGTCTCAGTGGCGAGTCTCGAGTTCCATCGGCACGAAGACCCCGTCCACGAGGTGCCCCGCGATGGGCGCCGAACTCGAGTTCGAGATACCCGCGCCGAGCGCAACCGATGCGCCGCGCCCCTTCGACATGCGGTCGATGAGCGCCAGCGCGAGCGCCGACAAGATGAACACGCTGTGGATGATCACCTGCCAGAACACCCCCTCGCTCGTGTACGTCTCGCCGGTGATGCTCTCGTCTTCCGACTCGGGCGAGCCGATGTCGCCGACTTCGATGAACGTCTTCAGCAGATGGATCGACGAGATGCCGATGATCGCCATCGCCAGCTTCACCTTCAGCACGTTGGCGTTGACGTGCGACAGCCACTCGGGCTGATCGGGATGCCCCTCGATGTCGATGCGTGACACGAACGTCTCGTACCCGCCGATGATCACCATGATCAGCAGGTTCGCGATCATCACCACGTCGATGAGCCCGAGCACCGCGAGCATGATCTTCGCCTCGTCGATCTTCAGCGGGTCGTGGATCACCGTCTCGGCGAGGTGGATCAGCTCGATCACGAACACCACCACGTAGATGAGCTGGGCCACGATGAGCCCGAGGTACAGCGGCGCCTGCAGCCAGCGGCTGAAGAAGATCAGGTACCCGATGCCCTTCACGCCGGCGCTCTGCTGCCGGTAGACACGGGGATGATCGGAGGGGGAATCGGGCAAGGACATGGTCGAATCGGGTTTGGCCATGTTTACGAGAGTACGTGGCGCAACCTGTAGAATCTCTCAGAGAAGGGGAGTATCCCACTTCACCGTGGTCGTCAATACGGTCTCCGTCGTCGGGGGCCCGGCGCGGTGGCACGACACGATCGAGTGAGATCGGGCGTGCGGGAGAGACTTTCGCAGATACGCGCTGCCCGGGCATCCGGTGCCTGGCAGCCCATGCGAAAGGCAATCACCCCCGAATGACCGCCCTGCCCCTCTGGTTCGAGATCACGTCTCTCGTGGTCTTGACGCTCATTCTCATCGGCGACCTGCTGCTTGTCATCAAGCGCCCGCACATCCCCTCGACCAAAGAGTCGACACTGTGGGTGGCGTTCTACGTGTTCTTGGCCCTCGTCTTCGCCGGCCTGATGTGGGTCATCGGCGACAGTACGCACGCCGTCGAGTTTCTCGCCGGCTGGGTGACCGAGTACAGCCTCAGCATCGACAACCTCTTCGTTTTCGTCATCATCATGGCGCGCTTCGCCGTGCCGCGAAAGCTGCAGCAAGAAGTGCTGATGGTGGGCATCATCATCGCCCTGATTCTGCGCGCCATCTTCATTGTGCTGGGCGCCAGCCTCATCGAGAACTTCAGCTGGATCTTCTACATCTTCGGCGCGTTCCTGCTCTACACCGCCATCAAGCAGGCCTTCGGCAAAGCAGACGACGAAGAGGGCCAGAAAGACAACTTCGCCATTCGCCTGCTGCGCAAACGTGTCTCGATCTCGCCCGACTTCGACGGCTCGAAGATTCGCACCACGATCAGCGGCAAGCGCTTCTTCACGCCGATGATCATCGTGTTCATCGCCATCGGGTCGACCGACCTGCTGTTCGCCCTCGACTCGATTCCGGCCATCTTCGGCATCACACAGAGCCCGTTCATCGTGTTCGCAGCGAACATCTTCGCCCTGATGGGCCTTCGCCAGCTCTACTTCTTGCTCGGGGGCCTGCTCGACAAGCTCGTGTATCTGCACTACGGCATCGCGTTCATCCTGGCGTTCATCGGGGTGAAGCTGGTGCTCAACGCCCTGCACGACAACCAGCTGCCGTTCATCAACGGCGGTGAGGGAATCGATTGGGTGCCCGACATCTCGACCTTCGCCTCGCTCGCGGTGATCATTCTCTCGATGGCCGTCGCCACGGTGGCGAGCCTCATCAAGATGCGAGTGGATGCTCGGCGAGCCGTCACCTCGAATGCCGCACCCGAGCAGCCGCCGGGAATCAATCCAGACCCGCGCGGTTAGAATGAGCGGATACATCAGCACGAAGTAGAACCTCGTTCGAGAAGGAAGAATCATGTCAGAAGTCAGGGCTCGCACCCTCGCCGAGAAGGTGTGGGATGACCATGTTGTCGTCAAAGGCGAAGACGGCAGCCCTGACCTCCTCTACATCGACCTCCACCTTGTGCACGAGGTCACGTCGCCGCAGGCCTTCGACGGTCTGCGCGCCGCCGGTCGGCCGGTGCGCCGTCTCGACCTGACCATCGCGACCGAAGACCACAACACTCCGACGCTGGCCATCAACAAGCCGATCGCCGACGCGACGAGCCGACTGCAGATCGACACGTTGCGCGCAAACGCGAAGGAGTTCGGCGTTCGCCTGCACTCGCTGGGCGACGTCGAGCAGGGCATCGTGCACGTGGTCGGCCCGCAACTCGGCTTGACCATGCCGGGCATCACGGTCGTGTGCGGCGACTCGCACACCTCCACGCACGGCGCGTTCGGTGCAATGGCGTTCGGTATAGGAACGAGCGAGGTCGAGCATGTGCTCGCAACGCAGACCCTGCCGCTGAAGCCGTTCAAGACCATGGCCATCACCGTCGAGGGCACGCTGCGCCCGGGCGTGACGGCGAAAGACATCATTCTCGCGGTGATTGCGAAGATCGGCACCGGCGGCGGGCAGGGCTACGTGCTCGAGTACCGCGGTTCGGCGATCCGTTCGCTGTCGATGGATGGTCGTATGACCGTCTGCAACATGTCGATCGAAGCGGGCGCGCGCGCCGGTATGGTCGCCCCCGACGAGACCACGTACGAGTACCTCAAGGGTCGCCCGCACGCGCCCGAGGGTGCCGATTGGGATGAGGCCGTGGCCTACTGGAACACGCTCGCCACCGACGAAGACGCGATCTTCGACGCCGAGGTGTTCTTGAACGCCGACGAGCTCGAGCCGTTCGTCACCTGGGGCACCAACCCCGGCCAGGGCGTCTCGCTGAGCGAGAACGTGCCAGACCCGTCGCTGATCGTCGACGCGAACGACCGCGCCAACGCCGAACGGGCGCTGGAGTACATGGCCCTCACCGCGAACACTCCGATGAAAGAGATCGCGGTCGACGCGGTATTCATGGGCTCGTGCACGAACAGCCGCATCGAAGATCTGCGTGCCTTCGCCTCCGTCATCAAGGGGCAGAAGAAGGCCGACAACGTTCGTGTGATGGTCGTTCCGGGTTCGGCGCGGGTGCGTATCGAGGCCGAGGCAGAGGGCATCGACAAGATCGTCGAGGAGTTCGGAGCCGAATGGCGTTTCGCGGGCTGCTCGATGTGTCTCGGCATGAACCCAGACCAGCTGGCGCCGGGCGAACGCTGTGCATCCACCTCGAACCGCAACTTCGAGGGTCGGCAGGGTAAGGGCGGGCGTACCCATCTTGTGTCGCCGCTGGTCGCCGCCGCGACCGCCATTCGCGGAACCCTGTCGTCGCCGTGGGATCTGGAGCACAACGAACACTCCCTGGTAGGGTCGTCGGCCGGCACGGGAAGCATTGAGGGGGCCTGAGCATGGATGCCGTATCAGTCATCACCGGAATCGCCGCGCCACTGACGCGGTCGAACGTCGACACCGACCAGATCATCCCCGCGGTGTTCTTGAAGCGCGTCACGAAGACGGGCTTCGAAGACGCCCTGTTCTCCGCCTGGCGCCAAGACCCCGACTTCGTGCTGAACCAGCCCGAGTACCAGGGCGCCAAGATTCTTGTGGCCGGCCCCGATTTCGGCACCGGCTCGAGCCGCGAGCACGCTGTCTGGGCGCTGCGCGACTACGGATTCGACGCCGTGCTCAGCTCGCGTTTCGGCGACATCTTTCGCGGCAACTCGGGCAAGCAGGGCCTGCTCGTCGCCACGCTCTCTGAGGCCGACATCGAGACCATCTGGTCGGCGATCGATGAGCAGCCGGGCCTTTCGATCAGTGTCGATTTGAACACGAAAACCGTGTCTGTGGGCGACTTCCGGCTGCCGTTCGACATCGATGACTACACTCGATGGAGGCTGCTCGAAGGTCTCGACGACATCGGGCTCACTCTGCGCAACGAGGCAGAGATCACAGAATTCGAGAGCCGCCGAGCATCATGGCGGCCGAAGACACTCCCAGTGAAGTAGGCAGCACCCTTTATGAACACTCTTCTCCAAGACGCGCAGCGTTTATCAGAAGCATCACTTTCGCTCGACGCACAGAAGGCGGCGGCTCGCGTGGGTCTTCTCTCTGACACCATCATTGTGAATGGCGGGCGCCCGCTGCGCGGCCGTATCGACGTGCGCGGGGCGAAGAACCTGGTCACGAAGGCCATGGTCGCCTCGCTGCTCGGCGACACCAAGAGCGTCTTGCGTGACGTGCCCGACATCAGCGACGTACACGTGGTGTCGCGGCTGCTCGAGATTCACGGCGTCGAGATCACGGGCAGCCCCGAATCGGGCATCCTCGTTCTCGACCCGGCCAACGTCGCGATCGCCCAGAGCGCCGAGATCGACGCGCTGTCGGGCTCGAGCCGTATTCCGATCCTGTTCTGCGGGCCCCTCCTGCACCGCCTGGGCCACGCGTTCATTCCCGACCTCGGCGGCTGCCGCATCGGCGACCGCCCCATCGACTTTCACCTCGACGCCCTGCGTGCCTTCGGCGCCGTCGTCGACAAGCTGCCGAGCGGCATCAACATCACGGCGCCCAACGGGCTGAAGGGCGCGAACATCGAGCTGCCCTACCCGAGCGTCGGCGCCACCGAGCAGGTTCTGCTCACCGGCGTACGTGCCAAGGGCATCACCGAGCTGAAGAACGCTGCCATCGAGCCCGAGATCATGGATCTGATCGCGGTGCTGCAGAAAATGGGCGCGATCATCTCCATCGAGCCCAACCGCGTCATTCTCATCGAGGGTGTCGACAGCCTCAAGGGTTACGACCACCGCGCCTTGTTCGACCGCAACGAGGCCGCGAGCTGGGCATCCGCTGCCCTCGCGACCAAGGGCGACATCTTCTGCGTGGGCGCGAAGCAGCAAGAGATGATGACGTTCTTGAACGTGTTCCGCAAGATCGGCGGGGACTTCGACATCGAAGAAGACGGCATTCGCTTCTTCCACCCGGGCGGCGACCTCAAGCCCGTCGTCATCGAGACCGACGTGCACCCCGGCTTCATGACCGACTGGCAGCAGCCGCTCATCGTGGCGCTCACCCAGGCCATCGGCACCTCTGTCGTGCACGAGACGGTGTACGAGAACCGCTTCGGCTTCACCGAGGCGCTGGTCGAGATGGGTGCCGATATCACCGTGCACAAGAACGGGCTCGAGGGCGAAGGCCGGCGGGTGCCGCGTCGCGCGCTCGAGCAGGCCGCCGTCATTACGGGGCCGACCAAGCTGCACGGTGCCGACATCGAGGTTCCCGACCTGCGGGGCGGCTTCAGCCACCTCATCGCGGCACTCACCGCGCAGGGCCAGTCGCGGGTCAGCAACGTTGGGCTCATCAGTCGTGGCTACGGTGACTTCACCGGCAAGCTCGAGAAGCTCGGAGCAGACTTCTCCTTCGAGTCGTAACGCGCTTCGATGCCGCGCGAAGCGACACACGAGAAGCGAGTGGCGAGCGAGAAGAACGCCGCGTTCCGCATCATGGCCGCGCCGGTCATCGCTTTCACGGCGGCGATCTGCCGGCTCGAAATTCAGCACGGCGAGAAGCTGCCGAAGATCGGCTCGTTCGTGCTCACGCCGAATCATTTCAGCGACTTCGACCCAGTGACCATCGGATGGTCGGTGTGGCGTCTGGGCCGGGCTCCCCGGTTTCTCGCGAAGGCGTCTCTCTTTCACGTGCCGGTGCTCGGCTGGGCGCTGCGCCAGGTGCGGCAGGTTCCCGTCGAGCGCACGACGCGCACATCCGGTGGCGAAGCGATCTCGGCGGCCCACAACCTGGCCGACTCGGGGGAGGGCGTCATCGTGTACCCAGAAGGCACGCTCACCCGCGAGCCTGACCTCTGGCCGATGCGCGGCAAGTCGGGAGCAGTACGTATTGCGCTCGAGAACGGCGTGCCGCTGATTCCGGTGGCGCACTGGGGCGACCAGCACATTCTGCCGCGCTGGAGCAAGAAGATCAGCCTGTTCCCGCGCAAAACCGTTCACGTTCTGTACGGTGACGAGGTCGATCTCGACAGGTTTCGCGGCAAGCCGCTGACCCAGAAGGCTCTGCTGGAAGCGACCGACCAGGTCATGACCGCCATCACCGCCCTGCTCGAGCAGCTTCGCGGTGAAACCGCGCCGGCCGAACGGTACAACCCGGCCGAGCACAACCAGACCGAATTCGGAAGACCGCTGTGACGGCGCGATCAGACACGCCACGCTCCACCCGAGCGAGCCGGGCTGCCGCGCGCGCCGCGGCGCTGGCCGCTCCGCAGAAAGCCGTCACGGTGCTCGGGGCCGGTAGCTGGGGTACTACGTTCAGCAAGATCCTCGCCGATGGGGGAGCCGACGTCACACTCTGGGCCCGCCGCCCCGAATTGGCGCGTGAGATCAACGAAGCCAAGCGCAACAGCGACTACCTGCCGGGCGTGAATCTGCCGCCGGGCATCCGCGCCACCGCCAGCCTCGAAGCAGCCGTGGCCGGGTCGTCGATCGTGTTCGTGTCGATTCCGAGCCAGTCGCTGCGCTCGAACCTCGACGCGTTGCGGCCGGCGCTGGGCGACGACACCATCGTGGTCAGTCTGATGAAGGGTGTCGAAAAAGCAACCGGGCTGCGTATGAGTGAAGTGCTGGAGCACGGTCTTGATCTCGACCGCGACCGGCTGGCCGTTGCCTCCGGCCCGAACCTCGCGCTGGAGATCGCCAAAGAGCAGCCCACTGCCGCGGTGATTGCGTCTGACAGCCTGTCGACTGCTGAGGCCGTCGCTATGGTCGCGACGAACCGCTACTTTCGCTCGTACGTCAATACCGACGTCATCGGCACCGAGTTCGGCGGTGTGCTGAAGAACCTCATCGCGGTGGCCATCGGCATCGTTGACGGCGTCGGCTACGGCGAGAACACGAAGGCGTCGATCATCACGCGGGGGCTGGCCGAGATGACCGCGTTCGCGGTGGCGTACGGCGGGCATTCCGAGACCATGGCGGGCCTGGCGGGCCTCGGCGACCTCATCGCCACCAGTAGCTCGCCGCTCTCGCGCAACAACACCGCGGGCCGGTTGCTCGGCCAGGGCTACAGCTTCGCCGACGTGGTGGGGCGCATGCAGCAGACCGCCGAGGGCCTCGCGTCGGTGGCGCCGATTCTCACGCTCGCCGCGGCGCGGGGAGTCGACATGCCTATCGTTCAGCAGGTCAGCCAGGTGCTTGCCGGTACGCTGAACCCTCGGGATATTGCACCGCACCTCACAACCGATTCACTCGAACCCCAGGGCGAAAGGCCGAACGATGGCAAACAAAACCGTGGTGGCTCTGCTCTTTGGCGGCCGTTCCAGCGAGCATTCGATCAGCTGCGCGACGGCCGGCGGGGTGCTGCAGGCGATTGACCGCTCGAAGTACGAGGTGATTCCGGTCGGAATCACGCGTGACGGCGCCTTTGTGCTCGAAGACGACGACGCGTCGAAGTTCACGCTCGACCCGGCGAATCTGCCTTCGGTGCTCGACAACGGCACCCGTGTGCACTGGCCCGAGAGTGTACTCTCGCGTGAGCTGACGGTCGTGGATGCCCGGGGCGACGTTCGCTCGCTGGGCGCCGTCGACGTGGTCTTTCCCATTCTGCACGGCCCCTATGGCGAAGACGGCACCATTCAGGGCCTGCTCGAACTAGTCGGGTTGCCGTATGTCGGGGCCGGCGTGCTCGCCTCCGCACTCGGTATGGACAAGCACTTCACCAAGACCGTGCTGTCGCAGGCCGGCATCGAGGTTGCCCCGTGGCAGACCGTGACCGCACGAGAGTGGGCGGCCTCTGCGCCTGAGGTCGAGGTGTCGGCGGCGGCCGCCCTGACGCTGCCCGTCTTCGTGAAGCCGGCCCGTGCGGGCTCGTCGGTCGGCGTCAGCAAGGTGAAGGAGTGGTCGCAGCTTTCTGAAGCGATGGCCGTCGCGCTCGCCGAAGACGACCGAGTTCTCATCGAAGAAGGCATCGTGGGCCGCGAGGTGGAGTGCGGCGTGCTGCAGGGTCGTGCGGGGGCGGCCCCCCGGGCATCCGTCGCCGGTGAGATCGTGATGACCGCGCGCGAGTTCTACGACTTCGACGCGAAGTACCTCGATGCCCCGGGCATCGACCTGGTCTGCCCCGCCGCTCTGACGCCCGACGAACTCGCCGAGATGCGAAGCCTCGCGGTGCGGGCCTTCACCGCCATCGGCTGCGAAGGTCTCGCCCGCGTGGACTTCTTCTTGACGCCCTCGGGCTTCGTCATCAACGAGATCAACACCATGCCGGGCTTCACGCCCATCTCGATGTTTCCCAAGTGCTGGATCGCCTCAGGCCTGACCTACCCCGAGATCATCGACGAACTCATCACCCTCGCCCTCGAGGTCTAGCGCCAGATCGCAAAAAGTCACCCAAACCGCGGCGGGAGGGTGACTTTTTGTGATCTCGAACGCGCGTCAGCTCGGGATGTAGTTGAACTCGTCCGGGTTGGGGCCGGTGCGCTCGTCGCGGTTGAGGGCGGTGATGGCCGCGCTGTCGTCGTCGTTCAGCTCGAAGTCGAAGAGGTTGAAGTTCTCGACCACGCGCTCACGAGTGACCGACTTCGGAAAGACGATGTCGCCGCGCTGAATGTGCCAGCGCAGCGTAACTTGCGCGGGGGTCTTGCCGAGCTTCTCGGCGATCTCGACGATCGTGGGGTCGTCGAGCACCTTGCCCTGCGCGATGGGCGACCAGGCCTCGGTGGCGATGCCGTGCTCGCGGTCGAAGTCGCGCACGTCGTCTTGGGTGAGGTACGGGTGCGCTTCGATCTGGTTGACGGCCGGCACGATTTCGGTTTCTGCGAAGAGCCGCTCGAGGTGGTGCGGCTGAAAGTTCGAGACGCCGATGGCACGCACGCGGCCAGAGCCGAGCATCTCGATCATGGCCTGCCAGGTCTCGACGAAGTCGCCGATGCCCGGAAGCGGCCAGTGGATGAGAAACAGGTCGAGGTACTCGAAGCCGAGGGCGTCGAGGGTCTTGTCGAAGGCCGGCAGGGCATCCCGCTTCGCGTGAAAGCCGTTGTTCAGCTTGCTCGTGACGAACACGTCTTCGCGCTTGAGGCCTGAGGCGGCAACCGCCTCACCGACCTCTTTCTCGTTGCCGTACATCTCGGCCGTGTCGATGTGGCGGTAGCCCACCTCGAGAGCGGTCAGCGTGGCTTCTTTGGTGTCGGCCGGCTTGATTTGAAAGACGCCGAAACCCAGCTGGGGAATCTCGACGCCGTTGTTCAGGGTCACGTTAGGAACTGTCATGCCTCAACGCTACGCGCGCCCACTGTGCGCACCCAATTCGCCCGCGGGGCTTGCGTTCTCGGCATCTCGTGGGCCCGAAACGCGGGCTGGTCGGCGGCGAGCTCGCACTTCGCGCTCACACGAGGGCGGGGCAATAGGCTCGATGTATGACCAATCCCTTCTTCGAGCCGAGCCCGCTCGAGTTCGGCCTGCCGCCGTTCGCCGACATTCGCGACGAGCACTACGCGCCCGCCTTCGAGCGCGGTTTCGTCGAGCATCTGGCCGAGATCGACGCCATCGTGGGCGAGACGGATGCCCCGACCCTGGATAACACGCTGATTCCGCTCGAGCGTGCAGGTCAGACCCTGTCTCGCGTCGCGGCGGTGTTCTTCAACAAGGCTTCGGCCGACAGCACCGACTTCACGAATGCGCTCGAAGAAGAGTTGGCGCCCCAGCTGGCCGCACATTCCGACGCGATTCGGCTGAACTCGGCGCTGTACTCACGAATCCGCGTTGTGTACGAGAACCGTGACACTCTCGATGCCGAGTCGCGCTACCTCGCCGAGCGGTATTACGCCGAATTCACCCAGGCCGGCGCGGGGCTCTCCGACGACGACAAGCGCCGCCTTCGGCAGCTCAACGGCGAATTGTCGACGCTGACCACTCGTTTCGAGAAGGACCTGCTCGCCGATACGAACGACCTTGCCGTGGTCATCGACACCCTCGCCGAGCTCGACGGGCTGGGTGAGGGCGAGATTTCGGCCGCGTCTGCCGCCGCAGCCGATCGGGGGATGCCCGAAAAGTACGTCATCACGCTGGTGCTGCCCACCGGGCATCCGTACTTGGCCTCGCTCACCAATCGCGCGGTGCGCGAGCGCATCATGACGGCCTCACGCTCGCGCGGCACGCACGGCGGCGAGCATGACAACCGCGAGATCGTGCTGCAGATCACGCGGTTGCGCGCCGAGCGCGCGGCTCTGCTGGGGTTCGCGACGCACGCCGCCTTCGTGACCAGCGACGAGACGGCCCAGACGCCCGAGGCGGTGGATGCCCTGCTGCGCCAGCTCGCGGGCCCCGCCGCTCGCAACGCCCGCGCCGAGCAGGTTGCGCTGCAGCGGCTCGCCGCACGCGAGACGGGTGACGCCGACTTTCGGCTCGAGGCCTGGGATTGGGCGTTCTACAGCGAGAAGGTGCGCAAGGCCACCTACGATGTCGACACGGCTGAGATGCGGCCGTACTTCGAGGCGTCGCGCGTACTGAACGACGGCGTCTTCTTCGCCGCCCATCGCCTGTACTGCGTGACGTTCACCGAACGGTTCGACCTGGTGGCATACCACCCCGAAGTGCGGGTGTTCGAGGTGCGCAACGAAGACGGGTCGGTCGTCGGGCTGTACCTGCTCGACCTGTACACGCGCGACTCTAAGCGGGGTGGGGCCTGGATGAACTCGCTCATCTCGCAGAGCTCGCTTCTCGGGCATCCGGTGATCGTCACGAACAACCTCAATGTTCCCAAGCCGTCGTCGGGCCCGACGTTGCTCACCTACAGCGAAGTCACGACCCTCTTCCACGAGTTCGGGCATGCACTGCACGGCCTGTTCGCACGGGTGACCTACCCGAAATTCGCCGGTACCAACGTGTTTCGCGATTTCGTGGAGTTTCCGAGTCAGGTCAACGAAATGTGGATGCTCTGGCCCGAGGTGCTGGCGAACTACGCCGTGCACAACAAAACCGGCGAGCCGATGCCGGCGTCGCTCGTGCAGAAGCTGCAAGACTCGCAGGGCTTCAACGAGGGTTTCGCGACCTCGGAGTACCTCGCGGCCGCGCTACTCGACCAGGCGTGGCACTCCCTCTCGGCCGATTCCCCTGCCGTCGACGACGTCGCCGCGTTCGAGACGGCGGCGCTTGCCTCGTTCGGGCTCGACAATCCGGTCGTGCCCACCCGGTATGCGAGCACCTACTTCGCACACACCTTCTCGGGCGGATACGACGCCGGCTACTACTCCTACATCTGGAGCGAGGTGCTCGACGCCGACACCGTGGAGTGGTTCCGCTCCACCGGCGGCCTCACGCGGGCCAACGGCGACCGCTTTCGTCAGCGTTTGCTCGGCGTCGGCGGTTCGGTTGCGCCCCTCGAGGCGTTCGTAGACTTCCGCGGTCGCCCGGCCGAAATCGCTCCTCTGCTCGACCGGCGCGGCTTGAACGCCTGAGTCAGGCACATCCGCGCCGGTTTGGCACGGTTCGGCACACTTCGGAACATCTGCGCCTGCTCGAGACGGCGCGGATACACCAAAGTGTGCGCGTCGGAATGACATGGCGGCGTCCCGGTGAGGCGAAGTCGTGGGGGCCGAGCCGCTCTACGGATTGTCGCGGGAGCTGAGCACGCAGAACTCATTACGCTCGGGGTCGGCGAGCACGACCCACCCGACGCTCGACTCGTCCTGGCCCACGTTCACCCGGGTCGCTCCGCGCGCGATAAGGCGCTCGACCTCGGCTGCCTGATCATCGTCGGCTCGCGGGGCCAGGTCGATGTGCAGGCGGTTCTTCACCGTCTTTCCCTCTGGCACGCGAACGAACACGAGTCCTTGCTGCCGCTCCTCGACCGGAACGAAGCGGGCGGCGTCGAGCGCCACTGGAGAGACAACGGCAACCTCGTCGCCAGACTCGAACGCGATGCGCCAGCCGAGCGTCTCCGCCCACCAGCGTGCCTGCGCCGCGATGTCTCGACAGTCGACGACCACGCTGTACCAACGAAGTGACATATCCCCATTCTCATCGTGGACCGCGTTAGGCGCCAGGGCAACGCGCACCACGATGCCCACTACGAGCCCGCCCCCCAACGGGCCTCGCGATTGTCGGCGAGACCGTTGCGCCCTGGAGAGGCAGGTCTAGCGGCCTCCCTCTCGAGACCGTTACGCCCTAGAGAGGCGGGTCTAGCGGCCTCCCTCTGGCGTGGCAGTCTCACGAGACTTCGGCTCGGCGAATCTGGTGACGTTCGGAGCGCGACAGTCAGGGGGGCGACTTTCAGGGAGCGACGGTAGCCGCGGGAGCGGTGGGGGAGTCCGTGGGCGCGTCGGTCGAGGTGCCGTTTCCCGTGCCGAGCAGATCGTTGGCGTCGAGGCACTTGCCGGTCTCGGGGATGGCCGAGATCGCGGTCTGCAGGTCGATGAGGGCGGTCGACGCCGAAACGGCGTTCGAGTCGACGATGACCTCTGTGGCGGGGTCACGACCGAACGTCGTGTAGGTGTACGACGGCTTCTGCGAGTCGTCTTCGATCCAGTCGACGCCCGACACGTTCACGCACGGCAGCGTGGTCGGCCCGTACGGCTGCACTCCGCATCGCAGAAGTACCGACGCCGGTGTGCCCCAGGCGGAGGTCGCCTGGGCGTTCGTCAGCCGCTGGTCTTGGCTCGCCACGCTTGTCGGCAGTCGCACCATGATCTCCGCGCAGCCGGGCGCAGTCGCGCTGGCGGCGGGGTCGAGTGCGACGGTAGAAGCGCACCCCGACAGTACGATGCTCACAAAAGCGGCCGCCAGAGCGGCGGGAACCAGAAGACGTTTACGGGCAGACATCCCTGACAGGTTACCGTTGACGGGTGAGAACTCATGGGGCCGACCCTCAGCTTCCGGCGGTAGCGCAGACGCCGGATGCCCGCGACGAAGCCGCGACGACCGCGGGTGTCGGCAGCGCCCCACGCGCGGCGCCCGGCAGCGCAACCCCGGCGGCGCCGAGCAGCGACCTTCCGCATGCGACGGCTGGCGCCGCGACCAGCGCCGCACCGCCCGCCGTGTCACCGCCCAGCGATACGCTCGAGAGCGTCGGCGAGGTGGAGGCGCTCAAGCGCATCTTTCCGAGGCTGCCCGCCGCGACCTCTGCACTGCTCGGCCCCGGCGACGATGCTGCCGTGATCTCGGCTCCGGATGCCCGGTTCGTCGTCACGACCGACATGATGATTCACGGCCCCGACTTTCGCCTCGCCTGGTCGACTCCCCACGATCTCGGCTGGAAAGCCGCGGTCACGAACCTCGCCGATGTCGCAGCGATGGGCGCGACATCTTCGGCTCTCGTCGTCGCCATCGCAGCCCCACTCGACACTCCGGTCGCAACGCTCGAGGGAATCGCCGACGGACTCCGCGACGCGTGCGCGGCGCTCGCTCCGACCGCCGGCGTCGTGGGGGGAGACCTCTCGGTTTCGAAAACTCTCACCCTCGCCGTGACGGCTTTCGGCGACCTCGACGGCCGCGCGCCCGTCGTGCGCTCGGGTGCCCGCCCCGGCGACGTGGTCGCCGTCGCCGGAGACCTCGGGCGAGCCGGCGCCGGCATCTGGCTGCTCTTCGACCGCGCGATGTCGTCCGCAGACGCGAGCCTGCAGTACGCCGCCGAGCCTCGCGCGGCCGACGCGAGCCACCCGCCGTCCGCCGCTTCGTCCGCAGACGCGAGCCTGCAGTACGCCGCCGAGCCTCGCGCGGCCGACGCGAGCCACCCGCCGGCCGTCGCGGCGCCTGCCGACCCTCCACGGTCGCCCGCGCCCGCCGCGGCGACCGCCGACGCACCACCGTCGCCCGCTCCCGCGCCCGCCACCGAGCCTGCCTCGCCCATCACCACATCCACGTCACCTACCCCTCGCCACCCCGACGCCGCGCTCGGGCGGGCCGTGCGCCACCGCCATCCGGCGCTCGTCGAAGCCCAGCTCGCGCCGACCTCTCCGCTTGACGCAGGCGTCGCGGCTGCCCAGGGCGGCGCCACAGCGATGCTCGACGTCTCTGACGGACTGGTTCTCGACGCCGGGCGAATCGCCTCGGCGAGTGGATGCTCGATCGATTTCTCTCATACGGCCATCGAAGCCGAAGTGGCAGCCCTCCGAGCGCTCGACGACGTGATCGGTGCACAAGCTCGCGACTTCGTGCTCTGTGGAGGAGAAGACCACGCGCTGCTCGCCACGTTTCCACACGACGTGCCGCTGCCGGCGGGGTTCCGCCAGATCGGGGTCGTCGTCGAAAGCCCTGCCGGGCATCCACTGGTCACGGTCGGCGGCGAGGCCTACGTCAAGCCCGGCGGCTGGGACCCCTTCAGCGACTGGAACGGCGCGGAGGGCTGATCGGCTCCCAGTAGAATTTGAGGCACGCGCCGCGACCCGACACCGGTGATGAGCACCTGCCGCTGCGCTGTTTATGAACGAAAGCAGCGGTCACATGGGCAAACTGATCTACGGAACACCGGGCGTCGAGATCGAGTTCGACGACCGTGTGCTCGCCCACCTGCGGGTGGTCATCGTCACGAAGCTGCGCCGCGGTGAGTCGTTCACGATGCAGTACGCCTACGGGCCCGAGGCAGGCGCGGGGCACGCAAGCCTCTGGATGCACCCCTCGATTCCTCTGCAGTTCAAGTTCTACGGCAGCAAAGAGCCGGCGCTGAACCGAGCCTGGATCGAGGCGCTGATGCTCGGCGCCAGCACGACCGTCGGCCTGCAGCTGTTGCCCGAACCCGACATGTAGTAACCAGCAGCGAGCAAGCCAGCAGTCAGCAGCAAGCACCGAGTCGCCAGCAGCGAGCAACCCAGCGGCCAGCGGCCAGCACCGAGTCGCCATCAGCCAGCGGCCAGCACCGAGTCGCCAGCACCGAGTCGCCATCAGCCAGCGGCCAGCACCGAGTCGCCACCAGCCAGCACCCAGAAGCACGAAAGAACGCCGACCCGACCACTTAGATGGTCGAGCCGGCGTTCTTTCGTCAGGCGCGAGTGCGGGTTACAGCGAGTGCCGTGGCCCCGAAGCCTTGGCGGCTTCCGACTCGTCGTCGGTCAGTTGAGCCAATTCCGCATCGGGATCTGCCGAACCGGCCGCCCGGATCTCCTCCAGCGCGATGGCGTCAGTTGCGAGGGAGACTCGCGATGCACCGTCGACCTCGAGCGACTCCGACAGCACCTCGCCGCGGTCGAGCGTGGTGGCAAGCGGCTTCTCTTTGACGAAGAACAGCAGCACCGTAGCGGCGAGCACCAGCGGAACCATCAGCAGGAACACGGGGGTCAGAGCGTCGTTGTACGAACCGATGATGATGTCACGAACCGAGGCAGGCAGCGCGCGCACCAGGTCGGGCGTCAGCGAGTTGTTTCCGCCGGCGGTACCGGTTCCTCCGGCGGGCATACGCTCGGCCAGCAGTGTGGTCAGCTTCGCGGTGAACAGGCTGCCGACGATGGCCGTGCCGAGTGAGGCACCGATCTGGCGGAAGTAGTTGTTCGACGCGGTGGCCGTACCGACCACACGCAGCGGGAACGTGTTCTGCACGATGAGGATGAGAATCTGCATACACATACCGAGCCCGATACCCATGATGGCGAGGTAGGCGCAGATGATCCAGACGGGCATCCCGGCGGTCATTGTCGACAGCAGCAAGAGCGAACCGGCCGTGATGATCGTGCCGACGATCGGCAAGAACTTGTAGTGACCGGTACGGCTCACCAGCTGACCCGAGCCGATCGAGGTGATCAGCAGACCCGCCATCAGCGGAATCATCAGCAGGCCGGCCTGAGTGGCGTTGGCACCCGTGACCATCTGCATGTAGGTCGGCAGGTAGGCGAGCGCCCCGAACATCGCGATACCGATGATGAGACCGGCGATCGTGGTGAACACGAAGTTGCGCTGCTTGAACAGGAACGGAGGCATGATGGGCTCCGACGCGCGACGCTCCACCATGATGAAGGCGATCGCGGCGACGACGGTACCGACGATGAGGCCGATGATCGTAGGCGAATCCCAGTCGTACGTGTTGCCACCCCAGGTCGTGGTGAGCACGAGGCCGGTCGAGGCGAGCGCCAGCAGAATCATGCCGGCGAAGTCGATGCGGGGCTTGCCCTGCTGGCCCTTCGGCAGGTGCAGGAACATCACGGCAGAGAGGATCGCGAGGATGCCCAGGGGAATGTTCATCCAGAAGCCCCATCTCCAGCCGGGCCCTTCGGTGAACCAGCCGCCGAGCAGCGGGCCGGCGACGCTCGACAGGGCGAACACGCCGCCCATGATGCCCATGTACTTGCCGCGCTCACGAGCGGGCACGACGTCGGCGATGATGGCCTGCGAGAGAATCATCAGACCACCGCCACCGAGGCCCTGAATGGCCCGGCCTGCAATGAGCTGGCCCATGTCGGGGGCGAGGCCACCGATGATCGAGCCGAGCATGAAGAGGCTGATCGCGATGATGAACAGGCCCTTGCGGCCGATGAGGTCACCGAGCTTGCCGTAGACGGGCAGCACGATGGTCGACGCGAGGATGTACGCGGTGGTCACCCACAGCATGAGGTCGACGCCGTGCAGCTGGCCGACGATGGTGGGCAGTGCGGTGCTGAAGATGGTCTGATCGAGAGACGCGAGAAGCATCGTCACCATCAGGCCGGCGAACACCAGAAGGATGTTGCGTTTCGAAGTCGGCGCGGCCGTAGATGCGGTCGGTGCCGGAGCGGTTGTGGCACTCATTGGATTTTTTTCGTTACCTCTCTGACGAGCTCGATGGCTCGCTGTTCCAACTGGTCTGTCGTGGCCGGGTCTGAGCTGACCGTGCTGCCTTCGGTGACCCACTCTTTGACGGCGACGCGAACGCCACCGCTGCAGATCGTGAGCAGCATGTCGGCCGAGGCCGAACGGGTTTCAACGGGGTCTGCCGCGAATTCGGGATCGTTCGCCAGCAGGGTCTGGATGGCCGCGGTGAGCTGATCGGCCATGCGTGTCATTTGCGTGACATGCCTGCTCAGCAGTTCGGGGTGGGCCTTGACGACCTGCATGCGAAGAGCGTGCAGGTCGGTGGTCGTAATGGAGGGGCCGATCACCCAGAACAACAGCTTGACGATCGACTCGACGAGGTCGGCGCCGTCGTTCTTGTGCAGGTGAGCGATGACGGCCTCTTCGGTCAGCTCGAGGTCGTGGATGCCGAGTACGGCGTCTTCTTTGCTATCGAAATAGTTGAAGAAGGTGCGGCTCGACACGTCGGCGGCCTCGCTGATGGCGTCGACCGTGGCGTGGGCCAGGCCCTCGCGCAGCACCAATTCGACAGCTGCTCGCTCGAGTTTGGCCCGCGTCTCGGCGCGCTTCTTGTCGCGTAGTCCGAGGGGGGCGGTGATTTCCATATCTCAATTATTGCGCTACGTGCAAACTTTCGCAACTGCAACGTTGCGTACCTGCAAGTTTGCTGTGATGCAATCTTGCAGGCAATGAATCTCGTGCGCGGGAATGTTCAGGCCAGACTACACTCGTGAACGTGGAGTTACGAGCATCCCTCATGTCTGACTACGAAGACCGGCTGCCGGTGCTTATCGCGGTGCTCGTGAATCTCGCGCTCTTGTACTTCATTCCACAGAGATTCCAGGTGCTGCCGAGCTGGCTGGTGCCGGCGATAGCGGGCGTGCTGCTGATACCGCTTGTCATCCTGAATCCTCGGCGGCTGTGCCGCGAAACGACGCTCTCCCGATGGATTTCGATCGCCCTGACCTCGTTTCTCGTGCTGGCGAACCAGCTCACCGTGCTCGTGACGATCGAGAACCTGCTGAACGGCGATGCAGACGGCAAAGACGTGCTTCTCAGCGCGCTGCAGGTGTGGCTCAGCAGCGTGATCACCTTCGGGCTCGTCTACTGGGAACTCGACCACGGCGGCCCGGTCGCGCGCCGAGAAGCAGGTGGCTGGAACGCTGCGGGGGCCGACTTCAGGTTTCCGCAGAACGACGGTAGCGACGACGCCACTTCTGCCAACGGAAGCGCTGCTGACGCCAGCGCCGACTCCGCGAGGGCCTGGCGGCCCGGCTACATCGACTATTTCTACGTGGCCTTCACGAACATGATCGCGTTCAGCCCCACCGACACCATGCCGATGACCTCCCGCGCCAAACTCATCATGGCGTTCCAGTCCATCGGCGCTTTCGTTCTGCTCGCCCTCGTCGTCTCGCGCGCCGTCAACATTCTGGGCTGACTCGTGTCGCGGCGGCGGCGGTCGGCGGCTGGCACCCGACGCGTTAGCCCGCCGTCAGCCACCAGAGCGTCGTCTCGCCGTAGTCCTTGCGGCGGTCGAGTTCGAGCGCGGACGGCAGCGCGGGCTGGGGAGAGCGCGAGGTGCGCTCGACAACGACGGTAGCGCCCGGTACGACGTGGTTGACGAGGCGATGCAGGGTCTCGGCCAGCTCCGGTTCGCCGAGGTCGTAGGGCGGGTCGATGAACACGATGTCGAAGCGCGACGGCGTCGTGCCGAGAAACGCCGAAACCGCTTGCGGAAGCACGTGAATCCGCGGTTTCGACACCTTCGAGGCCGTCGCGGCGCTCAGGATGACCGCGGCATTGGCCTTGGCCACGCGAGCGGCCTGGGCGCTCTTCTCCACGAGCGTCACCTCGGCGGCCCCGCGGCTTGCGGCCTCGAGGCCGAGCGCACCGGATCCTGCGAAGAGGTCGAGAACCGCACTGCCGACGATCAGGTCGCGTGACTCGAGGGCGGAGAAGATGGCCTCGCGCACCCGGTCGCTGGTCGGGCGGGTACCGCTGGAGGGAACGGCCAGTCGCTGCGAACCGGCGAAGCCGGCGATGATGCGAGTCATGGCTGAATAGTATCCACAGGTCGGCAGCTGAGCCGCGGTCGTGTCGGCTGCCCGGCTTAGACTCGGCGTATGAACGCGTCGAGCCCTCCGGCCTCGGACTCCGCTGAGAGTGCCGGGCGCGGCTCGACGTGGACGAAGGGTGACGACCGAGCGGTACGCGAGCTCACCGCGGGCGAACGGCGGGCGAACCTCGGAACAGGGTCGCCTCTCGACGACAAGGTGTCGGGCGTCGTCGGCGGGCGCACGGCCGGGGTGCTGCAGAAGTCGTTCGGAATCGTCACGGTCGGCGACATGCTCGAGCACTACCCGCGGCGTTATGCCCGCCGGGGCGAGCTCACTGCCCTCAGCGAGCTGCCGCTGAACGAGACGGTCACGATCGTGGCCGAGATTCGCAAGGTGGTCGAACGGCCGATGAAGGCCCGGCGCGGCTCGATTCTCGAGGTCTCCATCTCTGACGGCCGCGGCATCCTGAGTCTGACGTTCTTCAACCAGGCCTGGCGTTCACGCGAGCTGCGGCCCGGCTTGCGGGGCATTTTCGCCGGGAAGGTCTCTGAGTACCGCGGCGCCCTTCAGCTCGCGCACCCCGATTATCAGCTGTTCGATGAACTCGACCTGCTCGAACTCGACGGGAGTGTCGACGAGAAGGCAAAGAAATGGGCCGAGTCGCCGATTCCCATCTATCCGGCGAGCGGAACGATGTCGAGCTGGCAGGTGCAGGCGGCCATGGCGATGGTACTCGAGGCAGTCGGCGCGGTCGGTGACCCCGTGCCCGCGGCCCTGCGCAAGCAGCGCGGGCTGGTCGATTTCGGTACGGCGCTGAAGCTCATCCACCAGCCGAAGAAAGACAGCGACTTCATGCGCGCGCGAGAAGCGCTGAAGTTTCAGGAGGCCTTCGTGCTGCAGACGGCCCTGCTGCAGCAGCGACAGGCGGCGCACGCCCAGCACGCGAACCCGCGGGTGGCGAAACCGGGCGGGTATCTCGAGCGGTTCGACAAGGCGCTTGCGTTCACCTTGACCGGCGATCAGAAGCTCGTCGGCAGCGAGATCACGGCCGATCTGGCCAAACCCGAGCCCATGAATCGGCTTATTCAAGGCGAGGTCGGCTCGGGTAAGACGCTCGTAGCGCTGCGCGCGATGCTCGCGGTCGCAGATTCGGGCGGTCAGGCCGCGCTGCTCGCGCCGACCGAGGTGCTGGCGGCGCAGCATCTGAGGTCGATCGTGCGGGTGCTCGGGCCCGATCTTTCGGCCGAGCTCATGCCGACGCTGCATACCGGCCAGCTGCCGATCGCGGTGCGGCGCAAGGCGCTGCTGCGCATGGTGTCGGGGCAGGCGAAGATCGTCATCGGCACGCATGCACTGCTGAGCGACAACGTGCAGTTCTACGATCTCGGCCTCGTTGTGGTCGACGAGCAGCACCGGTTCGGGGTCGAACAGCGCGACGCGCTGCGAGCGAAAGGCGCGGTGCCCCCGCACGTGCTGGTGATGACGGCGACTCCGATTCCGCGTACCGTCGCCATGACCGTGTTCGGCGACCTCGACATCAGTACTATCTCCGAACTGCCCGCGGGGCGGCAGGGCATCTCGAGCTTCGTCGTTCCTCTCGCCGAGAAGCCGGGCTGGGCCGGGCGCATCTGGCAGCGCACCGCCGAAGAGCTGGCGAAGGGGCGGCAGGCGTTCTTCGTCTGCCCCGCCATCGAATCGACGGTCGCTGAGACGGCAGACACGCTCGAATCCGACGAGATGGATGCCCGGCCCACGCCGAAGCGCGGCGCGGGCGCCCGGGCCGCCGCCGCCGGTGCCGGCAGGTCTTCCGCACCCGTCGCAGCCGCCGGCCCGCCCAATGCCGCGGCCCCGCCCGAGCACACCATGGCGACCGTGGTCGGCGTGCTCGCCGAGGCCCGCGCCAATCCCGCGCTGGCCGGCGCCCGCATCGAACCGCTGCACGGCCGCATGTCGGCCGAAGAGAAAGACCAGACCATGCAGGCCTTCGCCGCCGGCGAGATCGATGTGCTCGTCGCCACCACGGTCATCGAGGTCGGCGTCGACGTTCCGAACGCCTCGACCATGGTCGTGATGGATGCCGACCGCTTCGGCGTCTCCCAGCTGCACCAGCTCCGCGGCCGGGTCGGCCGCGGAGGAGTGCCCGGCCTCTGCCTGCTGGTGACCCACGCCGAGCCCGAGTCCCTCGCCCGCGAGCGAGTGGATGCCGTGGCCTCGACCCTCGACGGATTCGAACTCGCACAAATCGACCTCGAACTGCGGCGCGAGGGCGATGTGCTCGGCAGCACGCAGTCGGGTGGCCGATCATCCCTGCGGCTGCTGCGGGTGATCCACGACGGCGATCTCATCGGCGAGGCGCGCGAGGCGGCGGCCGAGGTGCTCGAACGCGACCCGACGCTCGCCGGGCATCCGGAGCTCGCAGATGCGCTCTCCCGCAGGCTCGACGAGAGCGACCGGGCCTTTCTCGCCAAGAGCTGACGTTCGGCGAACGCGCGCGCCGGTCGAAGCGCGATGGGGCTCGACGCAGAACGAGGAACGGGTTGCGCGGTATTACGGTAAGCGCCCCGACCGGCCACGGGCACCGCGCCGCATTGATAGCCTGAAAGCATGCACACCATTGCCGTTGTCCCCGGTTCGTTCGACCCCGTGACGCTGGGGCACATTGACGTGATCGAGCGCGCCGCCTCGATCTTCGACGAGGTGCACGTCGTCGTCGTGCACAACCCCGACAAATCCGCGCTGCTGCCGATCGCCCAGCGGGTGTCTCTCATTCAGCGCGCCATCGCCGACGGCGACGTCGAGGGCGAGATTCTCGTCACCTCGTGGAGCATGGGCCTCCTGGTCGACTACTGCGTCGAAGTCGGCGCAAAAGTTCTGGTTAAGGGCATCCGTTCGCAGGTCGACGTGGCGTACGAGACGCCGATGGCCATCGTGAATCGCAACCTCGCCGGCGTCGAGACGATTTTCTTGCTGCCCGACCCTGCACACGCCCACGTGTCGAGTTCACTCGTGCGCCAGGTCGCTGGTCTCGGCGGAGACGTCGCGCCCTACGTTCCTGTCGCCGTCGCGGAGTTTCTCACCAGCCCCAACTGACAGTCGGCTCGTGCAGACCACCCGTGGCACCCGCGACGGGCATCCCGCCAACCCCGAGTGGCAGAATCGAAGCATGTCTGAACTCACCGTCGGCTACGCGGCCGCGCTCGAGCAGTTTCACCCGAGCGAAGCCGTCGCGCTGAGCGTGCTCGCCGAAGAGCACGGCTTCAGCGGAGTCATGGCGGCCGACCACTACCAGCCGTGGGTGCCGACGCAGGGCCAGGCTTCTTTCGTCTGGAACGTGCTGACCGCCGTAGGGGAGCGAACGAAAGGCGACTTCGGTCCGGGCGTGACGGCTCCGACATTCCGCTGGCACCCGGCCATGGTGGCGCAGGCGAGCGCGACCCTCGCCGCAATGTATCCGGGCCGGCACTGGCTCGGCATCGGTTCGGGCGAGGCGCTCAACGAACACATCGTCGGGCAGTACTGGCCCGAGACGCCCGAACGCATCAACCGGATGTTCGAGGCTCTCGACATCATCAACAAACTCTTCAGCGCGTCTCTCGCCGGCCGAGACGTCAAACACCGCGGCGAGTTCTTCAAGCTCGAGTCGACCCGGCTCTGGACCATGCCCGACGAAGCCCCCGAGATCTTGGTCGCAACCGCCGGGCCGGTCACGGCGAAGCGCGCGGGTCGGCAGGCCGACGGGCTCATCACCGTCGGCGCCCCGCTGGAGAAGATCGCGGGCCTGTTCGCCAAGTTCGACGAGGGCGCTCGCGATGCAGGTAAAGACCCATCGAGAATGCCGAAAGTGTTGCAACTGCATGTGTCGTGGGCTGAAACGCACCAGCAAGCCCTCACGAATGCGATGGTCGAGTGGCCGAATGGTGGCATGCGATTTCCGAAGGCCGACATCCGTTCGCCGTTCGAGTTCGAGCAGCTGGCCAAGTCGGTGCGCGCCGAAGACTTCGAGGGGCGGCTGCTCATCTCGTCAGATCCCGATGTGCACCGGGCGTACATCCAGCGTTTCGCCGACCTGGGCTTCGACCGCATCTACCTGCACAACGTCGGTCGTAATCAGGCCGACTGGATCGATGTGTTCGGCCGCGACGTGCTCCCGAAGCTGCGCCGCTGACGTGAACGGGGCATCGTTGGAGGTATATGCCGTTGGCGGCATGCCCGAAATCGTGGCGGGCGTTTCGCTCGCCGGGGTCATCGGCGACGCCGTCGAAGCGAGCGGTCTGACGCTGGTCGACGGCGACATTCTGGTGGTCACCAGCAAGATCGTCTCGAAGGCCGAGGGCCGTTCGGTGCGAGCGGATGACCGTGAGGCCGCCATCACGGCTGAAACCGTTCGCGTGGTCGCGACTCGGGTGCATCCCGGCGGCGTGACGCGAATCGTCGAGAACCGGCAAGGAATAGTGCAGGCCGCCGCCGGAGTCGACGCGAGCAATACTCCCGCCGGCACCGTGCTGCTGCTGCCGCTCGACCCCGATGCGTCGGCGCGCACGCTCGCCGTCGAACTGCGCGAGCGGTTCGGGGTGCTGCTGGGCATCCTGATCTCCGACACGCTCGGTCGCGCGTGGCGCGAAGGCCAGACCGACGCCGCGATCGGCTCGGCCGGAGTGATCGTCGTCGACGATCTGCGCGGCGGGGTCGACACATTCGGCACAAAACTCGAGGTCACGCAGATCTCGGTCGCCGATGAACTCGCGGCCGCCGCCGACCTGGTGAAGGGCAAGGCGACGGGTGTACCGGTGGCGCTCGTGCGCGGCGCGGGCCGCTTCGTGGTCGCGTCGCTCGACACTCCCGCCCGGGCGCTGAACCGCACGGGGCCGGCAGACATGTTCCGGCTCGGAACCGACGAGGCCCTCGCCCAGGGTCGCGACGCCGGGTACACCGAGGGCTGGGAGGCGGGCCGTGCCGAGGGTGTTGCGGCCGGTATGGCTGCGGGGCGGGCAGAGGGCTTCGCTGCCGGCTACGAAGCAGGGCTGTCGGCGGCAGCCGCCGCCGTCGCTGCCGCCGCAGCAGGGACCGAATGACCGAGTGGGTCGTGGTCGTGCCCGTGAAAGGATCCACCGCCTCCAAAACACGCCTCGCGGACTTTCCGCTCGCGCCCGAAGAACGCCGTCGGCTGGCCCTCGCGTTCGCCCTCGACTCGATCGCTGCGATTCTGGCGGTTCCGGATGTTCGTGGGGTACTCGTGGTGACCAGCGACCCGGTGGCGGCCGACGCCGTCACGCGCCTCGGGGCTACGACGATTCCTGACCCCGGCGACGGCTTGAACGCGGCGATCCGCGCCGGCTTGGATCAGGCCTCCCGCACACACCCCGCAGCCGCCCGCGCGGTGATCACTGCCGACCTGCCCACGCTCGCCACCGACGACGTCGCGTATGCGCTCGCCCTGGCCGCCGAGCATCCGCTTTCGTTCGTGGCGGATGCGTCGGGGCTGGGAACGACGACCATCGCGGCAAAACCCGGCCTCGACATCGTGCCCGAGTTCGGCGAGCACTCGGCAGCCCGGCACGCCGCGGCGGGGCTCGTGTCGCTCGCGGTGCCGACGGAGTCGACCCTCCGCCGCGACGTCGACACCCCCTCCGACCTCGAGGCCGCCCTGCGCAGCGGCGTCGGGCCGCACACGGCGCGGGCGCTGGCCCACCCCGGGGGGTGACGCTGCCCATCCCGCGCGCCGGGGCCGGCCGTCCGCTTCTCCGCGTAAAACGGCGGAGAATCCCAGGGGGTACCGACGCATCGCCGCCACCCCCTCGAAATCTCCTCTGTTTTGACGGTGGCGGGCGCCTTCAGCCCTTGCGAATGACGCGCCGAAACGCCAGCGCCGACCGCGGCGGCAGCTCGTGTGCGGCCGCGTTGTAGCGAAGGCGAGGCGGCTCGGCAGTGAAGCCCGCGAGCCACTCCGCAGCGGTCGCCGCCACCGGAAACACCGTCACGAGCCGGCGACTGTCACCCAGCAGTTCGAGGTACGCGACCGCGCCGCCGCCGTGCGCACCCGCCGCGGTGCCGGCCACCCCCGAGTAGCGCTCCAGGTACACCGCCCGGAACACCTCTTCGCGCTCCTCGCCGGCGAACTCGTCGACCACGACGGCCGCCGAATCAACCCGCGCGAGAACGCAGTCGGCGACAACGGCCGCGAGACCCGCGCCGGCACCATCGCCCGAGCCCGAGCCCGAGCCCGAGCCCGAGCCCGAGCCCGAGCCCGAGCCCGAAAGCGCATCGATGAACGCACCCTCGGGCATCCCGAGCGCCAGCGTCAGCTCAGAGCCGAGCCAGCGTTCACGCTTCAGCCCATAGGGCGTCGGCGTCGTCGAGAGCAGATAGCCGTAGACGTGCAGCACGCCGGCATTGCCCACCGGCCACGACGCAACCACCCCTGCTGCCTCGTGCAGAACGTCGAACAGCGCACGCCCGATCACGGCGTCAGCGAGGTTCTCGTCGATCACCGTCGAGAGCCCCCAGCGGGCGAAGCATGCGGCAGAGCGGTCGCGCGCGATGCCGGCCAGCAGCTCGGGCAGCTCGGCCGCGAGCATCCGCCCCACTTCGTCGGCGGGGCCCTCGGCCAGCGCGCTCTCATTCAGGGCAGCGGATGCCCGTTCCAGCCTCTCGACGAGCCCCACGTGACGACTTCTCAGGCCGATACTCGGCTCAGACCGAGAGCCCGGCGGCCTCGGCCAGCGCGGCGGCGGCCAGTGCTGCCGAGGTTTCGACCGAATTCATCCAGAGGGGTACGGCGGCCACACGCAGCCCGGCCCGCCCGAGCGAGGAGGTGAGGGCAGCGTCGCTCTCATCGATCAGCCAGCCGTCGAGCAACCCGCCTGCGTCGCGTGCTCCGTAGTGCAGTGCCACGGCGTCGGCGGCGGTCTCGACACCGATCGCACTGAGGCAGGCGTGCGCCATGCCCCGCACCGCCGAGCCCGAGATGATGGGCGAGACGCCGACCACTGGGGCGGCGGTGGCGCGCAGGGCGTCGCGGATGCCCGGCACGGCCACGATCGTATCGATCGACACCACCGGGTTCGACGGCGCGAACAGCACGACGTCGGCGCCCATGATGGCCTCGACCACGCCGGGTGCCGCGACAGACGACGAAAGCCCGTGCTGCTCGAACCGGAGTGCAGGCAGACCGGCGCGGTAGTGCACCCACCATTCTTCGAAGTGCATCGAGCGCTCGCCGGTGGGGGAGTCGAGATCGGCGACAACGACATGCGTCTCGACGTCGTGGTCGCTCATCGGCAGCAGTCGCACGCCGAGGTTCCAGCGCGCGGTGAGGCGGCTGGTGACCTCGCTGAGCGTCAGCCCTTCGCGCAACAGATGCGACCGGGTGATGTGCGTGCCGAGGTCGAGGTCGCCGAGGGTGAACCACGGCCATCCGACGCCGTACTCGGTGAGCTCGGCGCTGACCCGTTCGCTCTCGCCGACTCGGCCCCAGCCGCGCACCTCGTCGTTCGCGCCGCCGAGCGTGTACATGATGGAGTCGAGATCGGGGCACACTCGAAGCCCGGTCAGCCACACGTCGTCGCCCGTGTTCACGACCACCGTCACCTCGGCCGTCGTACCGCCGTCGCCGTCGGGCGCGACCTGCCGCAGGTGGTCACGCAGCCCCCGCAGAAACTTCGCGCCCCCAACACCGCCGGCCAACACTGTTATCTTCACTGTGCAATTTTAGGTGAGCCGCCGCTCCTGAGGCGCACCGTGCGACTGGTGGCCCGTTCCTGCCTCTGGCCGTTCTCGTTTCGGGTGCACGATCACAACCGCGAAGCCACCTCGATCAGCACCTCCTCGTTGCCGGCGTAGATGCCGGAGGCGCGCGGCCAGTGGCTGATCACGTCGGTGAATCCGAGAGTGGATGCACGACCCACGAGATCGTCGAACGCCCCCGCGCTCTCGAGCGAATACTGGCCGCCAGAGTCGAGCGACAGATACCGGTCGATCGAGTGCGGGTCTCGCCCGGCGGCGGCTGCGGCATCGTCGAGCCGCCCGCTGAGCTCGGTGACGGCGCGCCACCAGTCTTCGCCGGTAGCGCCGTCGGCTCCGGTGGTCACCCAGCCGTCGGCGAGGCGACTCACGAGCGCAAGACCCTTCGGCCCGTTGGCGGCGAGCACAAACGGCACCCGCGGGGCTTGCGCCGGGCGGCCCACCATGCGCGCTTCGTGCGCGGTGTACCACTCGCCGCTGCGGGTGATGCCGCGGGGCGCAGCAGCCTCGGTGGCGCCCGCGATGGCCGGCGGCCCGGCCTCGTCACCCGCTGTGCTGCTCCCCGACGGCTGGCCACCCGCCGGCTCGCTCCCAGCCGGCTCGTCACCCGCCGTGCTGCCACCCGCAGCCACAGGCTCGAAGCGCAGCAGCTCGCCGAGCAGCTCCACGAACTCGGTGAACCGCTCGTGCCGTTGTCGCGGTGAGAGCGTCGCCTGCCCCAGCACGAACGCGTCGAACCCCGTGCCTCCCGACCCGACCCCCAGCGTGACCCTGCCGCCCGACACGTCGTCGAGGGTGGCGATCTCTTTCGCGAACGGTACGGGGTGCCGAAAGTTCGGCGACGACACGAAGGTTCCCAGACGAATGCGCGACGTCACGACGGCCGCGGCCGTGAGCGTCGGCAGCGTCGCGCCCCACGGCTCGTCGGCGAGTGATCGCCAGGAGAGATGGTCGTACGTCCAGGCGTGGTCGAAGCCGAGCTCTTCTGCGAGCATCCACTTTCGACGCCCGATCGACCACGGGTCTTGGGGCAGAATCACGATTCCGAAGCGCATGCGGCCAGTCTAGAAGCGCCGACCGACACCGACCCCTGTGCTGTCGCCCTCAGGCCCGAGCCGCCGCTGCGAGCAGCGTCGCCACCTCGTCGAAGTCGCCGCGCACCAACCCAGCCGTGACCCGGATGGCCTGCGGATGCTCGGGCACGACCTGCTTCAGGCCCCTTTCCGGCTCACCCTCCGGCCCGTCGTCGGCCCGCGCTGGCCCGAGCCGGGCCTGAAACGGTGTTCCGGCCGCGACCCGAATACCGCTGGCCGCCAGCGACACGATCGCCGCGCGCTCGTCGGCCACGGGCATCCACAGGTTGATGCCGTCAGGCACCCAGTCCTCGGCACGCGCCGCAGCGCTGCCGAACGGTGAGGCATATCCCTGGCGCGCGAGCGCCGCCACCAGCTGAGCCTGGCGCGAATGGTAGGTCTCGCGCGCCTCGCTCACCCGGGCGACGGATGCCGGTGCGGTGAGCAGCTCGTACAGAATTACCTGAAGCATGCGAGACGTCCACCCAGGCCCGAGCATGCGGCGCGCCACGATCTGGTCGATGAGCTCGGTCGGGCCGGCCAGCGCCCCGATGCGCAGGTCGGGGCCGTGCGACTTGGCGTAGCTGCGAATGTGCAGCGTGCGATGCGGCAGCCATGAGCCGAGGCTGACGGCTCCCACGGTGCTGATCTCGCCGGAGTGGTCGTCTTCGATGATCACCGGGTCGGTGAGGTGCGAGTGAGCCCGCAGCACCCGCACCAGCTCGTACGCACGCTCGCGGGTCATCGACGCACCGGTGGGGTTCTGCGCGCGGGTCTGCAGCATGATCGCCGCGGGGTTCGAGCGCAGGGCGGCGGCCAGAGCATCCGGAACCAGACCGTGCTCGTCGATGGCCACCGGCACCCGCTCGGCCCCGTTCTGGTCGAGCAGGTCGAGAAACGGCGGGAACGACGGGTCTTCGACGATGACCCGGTCGCCGTACCTCAGCACGACGTCGAGCGCTCGCGAGACTGCGTCGAGGGCGCCGTCGGTAATGGTGAGCGCTTCGGGCGGGTAGGGCCAGGTCGCCCGCAGATGCCGGTCGAGCTCGGGAAGTACTCGGCCCGCGAGATAGCTCGACGTGTCGGCTCGAGTGGGCACCCGGGCCAGCGCGGGCCCGAGGTCGGGCAGCAGCTCCGCGTCGGGCGTGCCTGAAGACAGGTCGAGGCGGGCCTCGACATGAGAGCCGGCGAGTTCGGCGAAGTGGGCGGGCATCCAGGTGGTCGACGCCTGCAGCACGAAGCTGCCGGCGCGCCCGCGAGACGTGATCAAACCCACGCCGGCGAGCGCCTGCCACGCGTTCGAAACCGTGGCCGGGCTGACGCCGAGCGCGGACGCCAGCTCGCGCACCGTAGGCAGTCGATCGCCCGACGCGATCTGCCCCGTACGGATGAGACGAGAGACGGCAGCAGCGATCGCCTCGGGCGTCTTTTTCTCCACAGCCGTCGCTATGAGGTCGATCATGCACACCTCTTGACTTATTTACGCTCGCGTCACAGGCTGAAACACAAGAGAAATGTTCACAACGAATAATAACAAAACCGGCTTGAAAGGAATACTCACGATGACGGTCATTCGAGCAGCGATCACGCAGACCACCTGGACGGGCGACAAAGAGTCCATGCTCGACAAGCACGAGCAGTTCGCGCGAGACGCGGCCGCCGACGGGGCCCAGGTCGTCTGCTTTCAAGAGTTGTTCTACGGCCCGTACTTCGGCATCACCGAAGACAAGAAGTACTACCGCTACGCCGAGCCGGCCGACGGGCCCATCGTGCAGCGTTTCGCAGCGCTTGCAAAAGAGCTGAACCTCGTGATGATCTTGCCGATCTACGAAGAAGACATTACGGGCGTCTACTACAACACGGCCGTCATCGTCGAAGCCGACGGTACTGTTCTCGGCAAGTACCGTAAGCACCACATTCCGAACCTCGACCGCTTCTGGGAGAAGTTCTACTTTCGCCCCGGCAACGGGGGCTACCCGGTGTTCAACACCTCGGTCGGCAAGATCGGGCTGTACATCTGTTACGACCGCCACTTTCCAGAGGGCTGGCGGGAGCTGGGCCTGAACGGGGCGCACATGGTCTTCAATCCGAACGCCACCAAGCCCGGTCTGTCGAACCGGCTGTGGGAGGTCGAGGGCCCGTGCGCGGCCGTGGCCAACGGCTACTTCGTGCTGCAGCCCAACCGCGTCGGTCGCGAAGACAACGAGTACGGCGAGCTCGCGGTCGACTTCTACGGAACCAGCCAGGTCATCGACCCGCGCGGCAATTTCGTGGGCGAGCGTGGTTCGGGTACCGACGAAGAAATCGTGATCCGCGATCTCGACCTCGACATGGTTCAGCAGATGCGCGACGACTGGCAGTTCTACCGCGACCGCCGGCCGGAGTCGTACACGGCCATCCCGCAGCCCTAGGCTCTCGACAAGGCCCTGTTCGAATCTGCGCCGACCGAATCTGCGCCAGTCGGATCAGCGCCAATCGAAATCTGCGCCAATCGAATCGGCGCCACTCAGAATCTGCGCGAAGGAGCACTCATGAAGACCCTCATCACCAACGGAACGGTCGTGAATGCGAGCGGCACGGCCGAAGCGGATGTTCTCATCGACGGTGAGACGATCGCCGCCGTTCTGGCACCCGGCTCGAACCTGCTCGGCTTCGACGTGGCGCAAAACGTCGACCAGGTCATCGATGCCCGCGGAAAGTACGTCATCCCCGGCGGAATCGACGCCCACACGCACATGGAGATGCCGTTCGGCGGCACTTTCGCGAGCGACACCTTCGAAACGGGTACCCGCGCGGCGGCCTGGGGCGGAACGACGAGCATCGTCGACTTCGTGGTGCAGTACGCGGGCGAGAACGTTCTCGACCAGTACACCCTCTGGCACGAGAAGGCCGCGGGCAACTGTGCCGTCGACTACGGGTTCCACCAGATCTTGAGCGACGTACAAGACAGCTCGCTCAGCGCGATGGATGAACTGCTGAAAGAAGGCGTCTCGAGCTTCAAGCTCTTCATGGCCTACAAGGGCGTGTTCTTGAGCGACGACGGTCAGATCGTGAAGGCCATGCAGCGGGCCAGCGAGAACGGCAGCCTCATGATGATGCACGCCGAAAACGGCAGCGTCATCGACGTTCTCGTGCAGCAGGCCATTGCCCGCGGCGACACCACCCCGTACTTCCACGGCACCACCCGCCCGTGGCAGACCGAAGAAGAGGCTACGCACCGAGCCATCATGCTCGCGAACCTCACCGGGGCGCCGCTGTACATCGTGCACGTCAGCGCCAAGCAGGCGGTCGAGCAGATCGCGCTCGCGCGCGACAAGGGCCAGAACGTGTTCGCCGAGACCTGCCCGCAGTACCTCTATCTTTCGCTCGAAGAACAGCTCGGGGCATCCAGTGCCGAGTGGGGCGACTTCGAAGGCGCCAAGTGGGTCTGCTCCACGCCACTGCGCTCGCGGGCCGAGGGTCACCAGCACCACATGTGGCAGGGCCTGCGCACGAACGACCTGCAGGTCATCTCCACCGACCACTGCCCGTTCTGCATGAAGGGCCAGAAAGACATGGGTATCGGCGATTTCTCGAAGATTCCCAACGGAATCGGCTCGGTCGAACACCGCATGGACCTCATCTATCAGGGTGTCGTCATGGGCGAGATCAGCCTGCCGCGCTGGGTCGAACTCACCTCGACCACCCCCGCCCGCATGTTCGGCATGTACGTCAAGAAGGGCGTCATTCAGCCTGGGGCCGACGGCGACGTGGTCATCTACGACCCGAACGGTCACACCTCCATCGGCATGGGTGAGGGCAAGAAGAACCACATGAACATGGACTACGCGGCGTGGGAGGGTTTCGAAATCGACGGTCACGTCGATACGGTCATCTCGCGGGGCAAGGTCATCGTCGACGACAACCAGTACCTCGGCACCAAGGGCGACGGCCGCTACTTCAAGCGCGGCCTGAGTCAATACCTCATCTGAACCTCTGGTCGCGCCGGTCCCCGCCCGGCGCGAGATTCGAAACCGACTTCCTCGAAAGAAAGCGCCACCCATGCAATTCGGAGCAGTACTGCAGACCCATCCACCGGCGGCGCGCACGATCGCGCTCAGCAAGCTCGCCGAGCAGCACGGCTTCGAGTACATCTGGACGTTCGACTCCCACCTGCTCTGGGAAGAGCCGTACGTCATCTACAGCAAGATTCTCGACGAGACGAACCGCGTCATCGTCGGCCCCATGGTGACGAACCCGGCGACCCGCGACTGGACGGTCACGGCATCCATTTTCGCCACCCTCAACGAGATGTACGGCAACCGCACCATCTGCGGCATCGGCCGCGGAGACTCGGCGGTGCGTGCTACGAACGGCGCCCCCACCACGCTGAAGACGCTACGCGAATCGATTCACGTCATTCGTGAGCTCGCCAATTCGCGGGCGGTCGAATACAACGGCGCCACCGTGCAGTTCCCGTGGAGCCAGGGCTCGAAACTCGATGTCTGGGTCGCCGCATACGGCCCGCTCGCCCTGAAGCTGACGGGCGAGGTGGGTGACGGCTACATTTTGCAGCTCGCCGACCTCGACATCGCCGAGTGGATGATCAAGACCGTACGAGATTCGGCCGAAAAAGCCGGTCGCGACCCGATGTCGATCAAGTTCTGCGTCGCCGCCCCCATGTACATCGGTGACGACTGGCAGCACATGCGCGATCAGTGCCGCTGGTTCGGCGGAATGGTGGGCAACCACGTGGCCGACATCGTCGCTAAGCACGGCTCGAACTCCTCGGTTCCCAAGGCGCTCACCGAGTACATCGCCGGCCGCGAAGGCTACGACTACAACCAGCACGGGCAGGCAGGCAACACGCACGCCGAGTTCGTTCCCGACGAGATCGTCGACCGATTCTGCCTGCTCGGCCCGGCCGAGAATCACATCGAGAAGCTCAAGGCTCTCAAAGAACTGGGTGTCGACCAGTTCGCCGGCTACCTGCAGCACGACAACAAAGAAGAAACCCTGCGCGTCTACGGCGAAACGGTGATTCCTGCTCTTCGCGACCACATCACGGCGACGGCGTGAGGCTCACGAGCGCATGACCAGGGCCGGGGGGCGTTCTTACGCAGTGCTGTGGGGGCTGATCGGGGTCATCATCCTGCTCGCTCTGTGGGAGGGCTATAAGGCACTCGGGCCCTCGAGCGGTGTCGAACTCTTCGGCCAGGGCATCCTGCCGAAGACCGACGACCGTTCGATGCCGCATCTGTGGGCCATGGTTCAGCGCGCCGCCGAGCCCGTCAACTCGTCGGCCGGTTCGCCTCCGGTCTGGCTCGCGGTGATCGGTGCGGCACTCAACAGTCTCGGCGTGGCGGCGGTGGGCTGGGCCGTCGGCTCGGTTATCGGGCTGCTGCTCGCGATTCTCATGCAGCGCCTGCGCGTCGCCGAACGTGCGGTGCTGCCGTGGCTCATCCTCAGCCAGACGGTTCCGCTCATCGCGCTCGCGCCGCTCATCGTGGCCTGGGGCGGCAAGATCCAGATCGGCGCGTTCTCCTGGGACAGGTGGATGTCCGTGGCCGTCATCGCCGCCTACCTGGCGTTCTTCCCGGTCGCCGTCGGTGCGCTCCGAGGTCTGCAGTCGCCCGACACCATCCATCTCGAGTTGATGCGCTCGTACGACGCCGGCTGGTTCAAGACGCTCGTGCGACTGCGGCTGCCGGCGAGTGTGCCATACCTGCTGCCCGCACTGCGCCTCGGAGCCGCGAGTGCCATCGTCGGAACCGTCGTCGCCGAGGTCTCCACCGGCTACAAGGGCGGCATCGGCCGCATGATCGTAGAGTTCGCGCAGTCGGGCACGTCAGATCCGGCGAAGGCGTATGCGCCCATCGCCGGGGCGGTCGTTCTCGGTCTCGTCGCCGCCGGGCTTGTGGCTCTGCTCGGGCTCGGCCTCAAACGCTTCAACCGACAGGAGGTTTCGTCGTGACCGAAACGAACGTGCATCCGGCAGCAGGAGGTGCCTCCGCAGGCGGCAGTGCGCTTGCACCTGCGGCAATCTCGATCACCAACGCCGGCAAGGTCTTCGCCGTCGCCAAGGGCGCCGAGGTACGAGCGCTCGAGAACATCGATCTGACGGTCTCTCCGGGCGAGTTCGTCTCGCTGATCGGGCCATCGGGCTGTGGCAAGAGCACACTGCTGCGGCTGATCGCCGACCTCGACGAAGCCTCGAGCGGCGAGGTGCTCGTCTTCGGCAAGTCGGCTCGGCAGGCGCGCATCGATCAGGAGTACGGCATCGCGTTCCAGAGCGCGGGTTTGCTGCCCTGGCGCTCGGTGCAGGCGAACATCGAGCTGCCGCTCGAGCTGCACGGCGTCGGCAAGGCAGAACGCACCACTCGCGCCGAAGAGCTCATCGAGCTCGTGGGGCTCACCGACTTTCGCAGCCGGTTTCCCGATCAGCTCTCGGGCGGAATGCAGCAGCGAGTCGCCATCGCCCGCGCGCTGGCGGAGCGCCCGAAACTGTTGTTGATGGACGAGCCGTTCGGCGCCCTCGACGAGATGACGCGCGAGCGCATGCAGCAAGAGCTGGTGCGCATCTGCGCCGAGACGGGCGCCGCCGTCGTCTTCGTCACGCACTCGATTCCCGAGGCGGTGTTCTTGAGCGACCGTGTTGTGGTCATGTCGCCGAGGCCCGGGCGCATCGTGGGCATCGTCGATGTGCCACTCGGGCCCGGAACGTCACGTACCGAGGCGCTGCGTGAGAACCCGGGCTTCTTCACGGCCGTCACGGCCGTACGCGAAGCGTTGCACGGTTCGCCGGCCGTTCCCGCGGGGGCCGATCTGCGATGAGCGACGAGATCCTCGTCGACCCCACGTCCCCCGCGCTGTTTGCGCTGCCGGGGGAGTCGGTGCCACTCGCCAGCACTCGTCGACCCGCGACCGGGCCGGGCAGCGGCGCGTGGATCGCTCGCTCGATACTGCCGCCGATCATCCTGGGCCTGGCTTTTCTGCTGCTCTGGCAACTCGTGGTCATCGTCTTCGACATCAAGCCCTACCTGCTGCCGGCGCCGACCGACATCGCGGGCCAGATCGTGCTCGTCTTTCCGCTGTTGTGGTCGTCGCTGCTCGCCACGGGGCTCAACGCTCTGATCGGTGTGGTCGTCGGCGCCGTGCTCGCCATCGTGCTCGCCTTGCTGGCATCGCGGCTCACCGTCTTCGACCGGATGATCGTGCCTCTGGTCGCGGCCGTCGCCGTCGTTCCCATCGTCGCCCTCGCCCCGATTCTGAACACCATGTTCGGTTCCACCTCCGACACGCCTCGACGCATCGTGGTGTTGATTGTCGTGTTCGCGCCGATCTTCATCAACACCCTGCGGGGCCTTCGGCAGGTGAGGCCCGTGCACCGCGACCTCATGCGGGCGTATGCGGCGTCGAACTGGCAGATGACGCGAACGGTTACGCTTCCCGGTGCGATTCCGTTCATCTTCACCGGGCTGCGCATCGCGGCGCCGCTCGGCGTCATCTCGGCGATCGTGGCCGAGTACTTCGGCGGCCTGCAGAACGGGCTCGGCTCGCGCATTACTTCGGCGGCCGCCAACAGCGCGTATCCGCGGGCATGGGCGTACGTGTTCGGGGCCATCGTGCTCGGCCTGGTGTTCTACGGGGCCACCTTGCTGCTCGAGTGGCTGGTCACCCGGCGGCGATCGTCGGGCGGCTGAGCGCTCGCCGGCTCGGTTTGCACAACGGCCGCGCGCTCGCGATTCTCCACAGATGTTCCACAGCACCACCAGCATCACCCCCACACCCAGCATCATCACTGAAGGAGGAGATATGAAACACAGCAAACGCATCACCCTCGGCGTGGCGGCCATCGCCGCGTCGGCAGCCTTGATTCTGTCGGGCTGTTCGAGCTCGGGCAGCTCCACGCTGGCGGCAAGCAGCAGCGGCGGGGCTCTCACCCCGGTCAAACTGCAGCTGCAGTGGTTCACGCAGGCGCAGTTCGCCGGCTACTACGCGGCGCTCGACCAGGGGTACTTCAAAGACGAGGGTCTCGACGTGACCATCGTCGAGGGCGGCACCGACATCGTGCCGCAGACCCAACTCGCCGACGGCGCGGTCGACTACGCGGTGGCGTGGGTTCCGAAGGCGCTCGCTTCTCGAGAGCAGGGCGCCGGCATCACCGATGTGGGCCAGGTCTTCCAGCGCTCGGGCACCCTGCAGGTCTCAATGGCCGATAAGAACATCAAGACAGCGGCCGACCTCAAGGGCAAGGTCGTCGGCAACTGGGGCTACGGCAACGAGTTCGAGATGTTCGCCGGTATCACCAAGGCCGGGCTCGACCCCGCCACCGACGTTCAGCTCGTGCAGCAGGCGTTCGACGAGTCGGGCCTGCTCGACGGGTCGATCGACGCCGCTCAGGCCGAGACCTACAACGAGTACGCGCAGATTCTCGAAACGGTGAACCCGGCGACGGGCAAGCTCTACCAGCCGAGCGACCTCAACGTCATCGACTGGAACACCGAGGGCACCGCGATGCTGCAAGACGCCATCTGGGCCAACACCGAGAAGCTGAAGAGCGACCCGGCGTACCAAGACACCACGGTCAAGTTCCTCACCGCCGCTCTCAAGGGGTGGGTCTACGCCCGAGACAACCCCGAGAAAGCTTCGGCCATCGTCGTGGCCGCGGGGTCCCAGCTCGGCGCGAGCCACCAGCTCTGGATGACCAATGAGATCAACAAGCTCATCTGGCCCTCTCCTGACGGAATCGGTGTGGTCAACGCCGACTCGTGGGCGCAGACTGTGAACGTCGCCATGAACGCCAAGAACCTCGAAGGCAGCACCGTCATCACGAAAGAACCCGATGCCGACGCGTACGACAACACCTATGTGAACAAGGCGCTCGACAACCTGAAGGGCGAGGGAGTCGACGTCACTGGCACCTCGTTCAAACCCCTCACCGTCACCCTCACCGAGGGTGGCAAATAACCGCACCGTCACCACCCGGGTTCGGGCATCCACTCGCTGCAGGGCAGTGGATGCCCGAACTCACCACCATCGAAAGAAAGCACCACCGTGACCCTTTCCCCCGACGACGGCCGACTCGCTCTCGAACTCGACCGTGCACACGTCTTCCACTCCTGGTCGGCTCAGGCCGCCCTCAAGCCCATGGTCATCGCGGGTGGCCTCGGCAGCACCGTCTGGGACTTCGACGGCAACACGTACCTCGACTTCTCGAGCCAGCTCGTCAACGTGAACATCGGACACCAGCACCCCGCTGTCGTCGCGGCGATCCAGCAGCAGGCCGACATCCTCACCACGGTCGCCCCTGCGCATGCGAACCTCGCCAGAGGTCAGGCGGCGCAGCGCATTCTCGAGCGCGCCGGAGACGAGTTCAGCAAGGTCTTCTTCACGAACGGCGGTGCCGATGCCAACGAGAACGCCATCAGGCTGGCGCGATTGCACACCGGGCGCGACAAGGTGCTGTCGATGTACCGCTCGTACCACGGCAACACCGGGTCGGCCGTGGTCGCGACCGGCGACTGGCGCCGGGTGCCGAACGAATATGCGCGCGGCCACGTGCACTTCTTCGGGCCTTTCGCCTATCGTTCAGAGTTCTGGTCGGCGTCACCCGAGCAAGAGTCGCACCGCGCGCTGCACCACCTCGAGCGCGTCATCCAGTCCGAGGGCTCGTCGTCGATCGCAGCGATTCTCATCGAGACGATCCCGGGCACGGCAGGCGTGCTCGTGCCGCCGCCCGGGTACCTCGCGGGGGTTCGCGCGTTGGCTGACAAATACGGCATCCTGCTCATCTTCGACGAGGTGATGAGCGGGTTCGGGCGCACGGGTGGGTGGTTCGCCTTCCAGTCGCTCGGGCTCATCGACGAACCCGTCGTTCCCGACCTGATCACGTTCGCCAAGGGTGTCAACTCGGGCTTCGTGCCTGTCGGCGGGGTCATCATTCCGCCGTTCATCGCCGAGCAGTTCGACGAGCAGGTGTTTCCGGGCGGGCTGACCTACTCCGGGCATCCGCTCGCCATGGCGTCGATCATCGGAGCCCTCGACGCCATGTCGAACGAGGGCATCGTCGACAACGCCGCACGCATCGGAAGCGATGTGCTCGGGCCGGGCCTACGCGACCTGGCCTCGAAGCACGAGATCATCGGCGAGGTGCGCGGCCTCGGGGTCTTCTGGGCGCTCGACCTGGTAGCCGATGCCACGACCCGCGAGCCGGTCTCGGCAGCCGTCATCGGTGAGCTGAAAGCCGCTCTGCTCGCGCGCGGCCTCCTGCCGTTCTTCGCCGACAACCGCCTGCACATCGTTCCCCCCTGTGTCGTCACCGTCGCCGAGTGCGCCCAGGCTCTCGCCATCGTCGACGAGGCGCTCGCCTCCCTCTCCGTCCCCGCCTGACGCCTTCGCGGGCCGGTTGCCTTCGAGGCGCCGGCCCGCCGCACTCCGATTCACCCACCCACCCTCCCGAACCACCGCACTGCACCCCACCGCACGCCTGAACTGCCGCGACGCGGTGACGTCACACGCCTGAACTGCCGCGTCGCGGTAGCGTCGCACCCCTGAACTGCCGTGACGCGGTAGCGTTGCACCCCTGTACTGCCGTGACGCGGTAGCGTCACACGCCTGAACTGCCGCGATGCGGTAGCGTCGCTACATGGACGTACGCCGACTCGAGCTACTGCGCGAACTCGCCGAGCGCGGCAGCATCACGGAGGTCGCGCGCGCGACACACCGCACCCCGTCTGCTGTCTCGCAGCAGTTGCGCGTGCTCGAGCGCGAGGCGGGCCTGCCGCTCACCGAGAAGGCCGGCCGCGGCATCGTGCTCACCGACGCCGGCCGCGCTCTGGCCCGCAGCGCCGCCGACATCGCCGTCGCCATCGAGCGCGCCGATGCTCTCTGGGACGAGTTCCGCCACGACCCCACCGGCGAGGTCTCCCTCGCCACTTTCCCCACCGGCGGCCAAATGCTGCTGCCCGGGGTGCTGCACCGCCTCTCGCGCCAGACGGGCCTCACCTTGCACGCCAGCGACCGCGACCCGGTATCCGAGCACTTTCCCGACCTCACGAACGACTTCGATATCGTCGTCGCGCACGCCCCCTCCCGGCCGCCTGCACTCTGGCAGGGTCGTGGCCTCGAGGTGGTACATCTGATGACCGAGCCTCTCGACGTGGCACTGCCGCCCGGGCATCCGCTTGCGGGAGAAACCAGCGTGAGCCCCACCGACCTCATCGGCGATCAATGGATCGGCGTGCCCTGGGGCTACCCGTTCGAACAGACTCTCTTCGACATCTCGACCGCGGCCGGCGCCCCGGTCAACATCGTGCAGCGCTTCGCAGACACGCGCGTCACCGAAGCGCTCGTGGCCGCGGGGCTCGGCATCGCCATCCTGCCGCGCTACACGGCCGGTGGCGCCTACCTCACCTCGAGCACCATGTCGCAGCGCATCTCGCTCAAACCGCTCACTGGCGTGCGTGCCGAGCGGCACATCTATGCTCTGATGCGCCCCGACCGCGCCGAGCGCCTCGCGGTGAGAACGGTAGTGGATGCCCTGCGAGCCGAATCCGCAGCGATCCGTGACGCGAACCCCACGATCATCCCCTGAGCGCGCCGATGCGTAGCCGCTGCAGTGGAACGCGTAGCGATACGGCACGCCCGCCACACCGCACCCGCCGACCACCAGCAACACCGATGTAAACTCGATGACCGTGAACAAATTCAATAAGACCCCGTTCACGGTCAACGTGTGGGATCTGATGCATCAGCCCGGCGAGCTGCGCGAACGCGAACTCGAACTCGTTGTGCCGGAGAAACTGGGCGAGGGCCTCGTGGCGGTCGAACAGGGCAGTGTGCTCGACATCGACCTGCGTCTGGAGTCCCTGCACGACGGCATTCTGACCACTGCTCGAGTCGACGGGGAGGCCGTCGGAGTGTGCGGCAGATGCCTCAAAGACATCACTTTGCCCGTTCGAGTCGAGTTTGCGGAGCTTTTCGCGTATTCTCATGACGAAGCTTTTGATTATGAGGTTGTGGGCGACCACATCGACCTCGAACCTCTGATCAGGGATGCGGTGGTTCTCGCACTCCCGTTCCAACCGGTTTGCCGGCCAGATTGCCCCGGTCTCGACCCCGTCACGGGTGAGCGACTCGAAGATCTGCCCGAACGCCCGCCGCAGGAGCTCGTTGATTCCCGCTGGTCTGCGCTCGCAGGTCTGTTGGAATCCACTGATTCAGAAGCAACCACAAACCACGCGCCCGACGCAGAATCGCCGTCCGGGGCCGAGATAGAGAAGAGTTAGCTCATGGCTGTACCCAAGCGAAAGATGTCGCGGGCCTCGACCCGCATGCGCCGCGCGCAGTGGAAGGCGACCGCCCCCACGCTCGTCAAGACCATTGAGAACGGCAAGACCACCTACAGCCTGCCGCACCGCGCCAAGGTTGTCGAAGACTCCGCCGGCACCGCGCTGTTCCTTGAATACAAGGGCCGCAAGGTCGCAGACGTATAGCAGTCCAATTCGGTTCGCCAACACCGACGGTTCGCCCTTCGGGCGACACGCGCGAGCGAATGGGTGTCTGTAGCTGATGGCGCGTTCTGAAAAATCCGCGGCGGCCAAGTCCGAAACGGCGTTAGACAGAACGCGCCTTTTGGCGATCCTGCAGGTGCAGATTCCGGATGATCTGCTGCACCTCGCGCTGACCCACCGCTCCTGGTCGTACGAGCACGGCGGTGTCGCCACGAACGAGCGCCTCGAGTTTCTCGGCGACTCGATTCTCGGCCAGGCCGTCACGGTCATGCTCTACAACCGCTACCCCGATCTCGGCGAGGGAGAGCTGGCCAAGCGCCGGGCGAGCCTGGTGTCGACGGTGGCCCTCGCCGGCATCGCCAAGACGATCGGCCTGGGAGCGTACATCCACCTCGGCCGCGGCGAAGTGCTGACCGGCGGCCGCGAAAAGGCCTCGATTCTGGCCGACACCGTCGAGGCGCTCATCGGTGCCACCTATCTCGGCCTCGGCGGCGACACGGCGACGGCGCTGGTGCTGCGTCTGGTGGAGCCCCTCATCGAGAATCCCGATACCTTCGGCGAGTCGATGGACCCGAAGACCACGCTGCAAGGACTCGCCGCGACGCTCGGCGAAGAGGCCCCGCACTACGAGATCACCGAGTCGGGCCCCGATCACCGCAAGGTCTTCGTCGCAACCGTGAGCATCGGCGACCTCGTCACGGGCGTCGGTAAAGGCTCGAGCAAGAAGCAGGCCGAGTCGGTGGCCGCGCGCCAGGCGCAGCAGCTGCTCGCAGACCGCGCGTGAGCGCAAGAACCACTCGTGCCTGAGCTGCCCGAAGTCGAGGTCGTGCGCGCCGGCCTCGAACCCGCCGTCACCATAGCCCTCATTACGGGCGTCGAGGTGTTCGACCAGCGCTCGCTCAAACGCCACGCCCCCGCCGCCGGCGACTTCGAGACGCTTCTGACGGGCGACCGGATGCTCGCCGCGGTGCGCCGCGGAAAGTTCCTCTGGTTTCCGCTGAGCTCTGGCGCCGCCCTCGTCACCCACCTCGGAATGAGCGGCCAGGTGCTTCTGCGCGAACCGGGTACCGCCGAGAACGGCCTGCTGCGCATCCGGCTGAGTATCGAGCATCCGCGGCTCGGAGAGTACTGGGTCAACTTCGTCGACCAGCGCATCTTCGGGTCGATGGCGGTCGATACATTGCTGCCGACGCCGGATGCCCGTGCGGGCGGCTACTCGGGCCCCGGCCTCGAGCGTGGCTGGCCCCCGGCTACTCAGCCCGCGGGCGCCCTGGCGGCTTCAGCCCTCGCCGCGACGGCGGGGCCCATCACCGCTCAGGAGGAGGCGCCCGCGTGGCTCGCCGCGGTGCCCAGCCAGGTCGCCCACATCGCCCGCGACCCCCTCGACCCTGCGTTCGACGACCGCGCCTTCTTCGCCGCGCTCAAGCGTAAGAACACCGGCATCAAGCGGGCAATGCTCGACCAGACCCTGGTCAGCGGAATCGGCAACATCTACGCCGACGAAGCGCTCTGGGCTGCGAAGATCCACTACGCGCAGCCCACCGCATCGCTCAGCCCGCGAAGCGCTCGCCTGCTGCTCACCGAGATTCGTCTCGTGCTCACCAAGGCCCTCGCCGAGGGAGGCACGAGTTTCGACGCCACCTATGTGAACGTCAACGGCGCTTCAGGCTACTTCTCGCACTCGCTCAACGTCTACGGCCAGCAAGGCAAGCCCTGCCCTCGTTGCGGCACCCTCATCGTGCGCGAGAGCTTCATGAACCGCGGTAGCCACTTCTGCCCGAAATGCCAGAGGGTGCGAAACTAGTCGACCAGCTCGATTTCGGCCGCCGCAGCGCGCCGCGCGGACTCGCGGGCGCCTACGTGACCGAGGATCGCCACGATCACGGTGATCAGCCCGGTGAGCGAGACACCCCAACCGAGCCCGAGCCGCAGCAGCAGCGCGCCCGTCGCCGCACCGCACGCGATCAGCACGATCGCGGCGCCGCGCCGAAACCAGGGCTGACCCTTGCCGCCGGCCAACCGCGAATCGGCGGCGAACCCCGTGATCGTCGACGTCACGACCACTGTTGTCACGTCTTTCACCCCGATGTGCCGAGCGGTGCCCGCCTGAATGCCCATTCCGATGGCCAAGAACATCGTGACGATGTACTCCTGCGGCTGCGGGGGAGTGCCGCCATACAGAATCAGCGTCACCGCCAGCGCCACCATGATCGCGGCAACAGCGGTCAAAAGCCCGGTGCTGCGCGCGGTCCAGCCGTCTTTGATCGGCCGCAGTACCCGCCCGGCGATCACCGCACCCAGCATGAAGCTGAGCAAGGCGACGACCGGCCCGATGATCGGCAGACCATCCGCCCCGGCCAGCGCCATGCCGAGAATCACGACGTTGCCCGTCATGTTGCCGGTGAACACCCGGTCGAGCCCGAGGTACCCGACGGCGTCGACCACTCCGGTCGAGAAAGTGAGCGCGAGCATCAGGCCGAGATGCAGGTTGTCGGTGTTGCTGCTGAGGCGTCGAAACACGGGCGAATCCTTTGTCACGGTAATGTCGAAACGTCGGGCGAGTAGCCCGATCAGAGGCAGAAGCGCAGGCCTGCCAAGGCCGGAGTCGACCGACGCAGACCAGAAGGCAGATCTGACATGATCCTTGATGTACTCCAGCCAGAGACCGGCGCGATCCGCTCACAACACTATCTGCCCGCCACCGGTCGCAATGTTCTCTGGGGTCGCCTGCCCTGCGCGGCAGATGCCGCCGTGCTCGACGTCGATTCGGGCGACGAGGTCACCATCGACACGCTCAGCCATGAGGGTGTGCTCGAAGACCAGGGCCGAGACCCCCTCCGCTTCTTCGGCAGCCACGGAGTCGACCCCGACGGCGTGCTCGCCGATGCAATCGCACTCGCCGCCTCGGACTACCCGCGCGATCGGGCCGTCGACGGCCCGCACGTCGTCACCGGGCCCATCCGCGTTCGGGGCGCCCGCCCCGGCGACCTGCTCAAGATGACGCTCGTCGAGGCCTTACCGCGCGTGCCCTACGGCGTCATCTCGAACCGGCACGGGCGCGGGGCGCTGCCGGGAGAGTTCCCGGTCGGCCTCGAAACCGTCAGCGCCTTTGCCGAGGTCGACGAAGACCCCGACGGACGCCGGGTGGGCACACTGCCGCTCGTCGGCGGCGGCCCCCGCTCGGTGCGATTCCCGCTCGCCCCGTTCCTCGGCATCATGGGCGTCGCCGTTTCGGGAGACTCCCGCCCGCATTCCGTTCCGCCCGGCCCGCACGGCGGAAACATCGACATCAACCTGCTGACCGCCGGAAACTCCCTGTACCTTCCGGTGCAAGTCGAAGGCGCACTCGCCTACGTCGGCGACCCGCACTTTGCGCAAGGCGACGGCGAAGTCGCGCTCACCGCCATGGAGGCATCCCTCCGTGTCACCGTGCGCTTCGAGGTCGTCACCCAAGCGGATGCCCTGCAGCAGTTCGGGCACCTGGTCGGCCCGCTCGCCGAGACGACTGAGTTTCTCGTACCCACCGGCATGAGCGTCGACCTCGACGAGGCCGTGCAGCACTGCGTTCGCGCGGCGATCTCGCTGCTCGGCGCTCGCTACGGCATGGACTCGCATCTGGCCTACGCCTACCTCAGCGCCGCGACCGACTTCAACATCTCGCAGGTCGTCGACATCGTGAAGGGTGTGCACGCCCGTATCCGCGTGGCCGACTTCACCTGAGGGGCTCCCACGTAACACCGGTGAAACATGTGTTGCATATACTAGAACTCTGAAACACCTGATTCAGAGCATCCGGTAGCCGCACAACGTTCATGCACCGCACAAGGAGTCGTCATCACCAGCCAGCCCATCAACCCGCCCGCGCGCCTGCTCATGGGCCCCGGCCCCATCAACGCAGACCCGAGGGTGTTGCGGGCGATGTCGGCGCAGCTCGTCGGTCAGTACGACCCGGCGATGACGGCCTACATGACCGAGACGATGGGTCTCTACCGTGACGTGTTCAAAACGGCAAACGAGCAGACCCTGCTCATCGACGGTACCTCGCGCGCGGGTATCGAGGCGGCGCTGGTCAGCATGATCGAGCCGGGCGACCGCGTTCTCGTGCCGATTTTCGGTCGGTTCGGGCACCTGCTGCGCGAGATCGCCGAGCGCTGCGGAGCGGAGGTGCACGTTCGTGAGGTCGAGTGGGGAACCGTGTTCACTCCCGAGCAGATCGAGCAGGCCATCATCGAGACGAAGCCGAAGCTGCTCGCCGTCGTGCACGGCGACACCTCGACGACCGTCGCGCAGCCGCTCGACGAGCTCGGCGCCATCTGCCGCGCTCACGGAGTGCTGTTCTACACCGATGTCACCGCCTCGCTCGCCGGCAACACCTTCGAGACCGACGCCTGGGGCCTCGATGCCGTGACGGCCGGGCTGCAGAAGTGCCTCGGCGGCCCCTCGGGGTCTGCGCCCGCCACGTTCTCGGCGAAGGCCGTCGAGCTCATCAACTCGCGCAAGAGCATCGAGGCGGGCATCCGCTCTGAGGGCGACCCTGTGGTGTCTCCCTTTGGATCGGCCACCCCGATCCGCTCGAACTACTTCGACCTCTCGATGATCTTCGACTACTGGGGCGCCAAACGCCTCAACCACCACACCGAGGCCACCTCGATGCTCTACGGCGCACGCGAGTGCGCTCGCCTGCTCGTCGACGAAGGCATCGACGCGGCCGTCGAGCGGCACCGGATGCACGGCGGCGCCATGCGCGAAGGCCTCCGCGGCCTCGGCCTGCGTGTCTTCGGCGACGAGCGGTACCTCATGAACAACGTCACCGCGGTCTACATCCCCGAGGGAGTCGTCGGCGACGCGGTGCGCGGTGAGCTGCTCGACGACTTCGGCATCGAAATCGGAACCAGCTTCGGCCCGCTGCACGGCAAGGTCTGGCGCATCGGAACCATGGGCTACAACGCCCGCAAAGACACCGTGCTCACCACGCTTTCGGCGTTCGAGCAGGTGCTGCGTCGCGCGGGTGCGCCCGTCACGGCCGGTGGGGGAGTGGGCGCCGCGTACGACTTCTACACCGATGCCCATGCCGCCTCGGCCGCGGCCGCCCCGGAGTTCGCCGAGGCCGACGCGGTATGACTGACGCCACGCCCGTCTCCGCCGCCGCGTCTATCGTCGGCGCCGCGCCCTCAGCCAATTCCGCACCCGCGCCCACCGCCAATACCGCCGCCGCGCCCACCGACGTCATCGAGCGCACCGGCGCCCTCTCCCTGCTCGCCCGCTGCGACGAGCTCGCGAGCTACAGCACCCTGCCGAACGGGCTCATCCGCCGCGTCTACCTCACTGACGAACATCGCGCGGTCAACGCGCTCGCAGCCGGCTGGATGATCGAGGCCGGCATGACCACCTGGCAAGACGCCGCCGGCAACCAGTGCGGCCGACTCGAGGGCGCGGTTCCTGGCCTGCCCGCCGTTCTGCTCGGCTCGCACCTCGACACGGTTCCCTCTGCCGGTCGCTACGACGGCATTCTCGGTGTGCTGAGCGCCATCGCGGTGGTCGACCGCATTCATTCGGCGGGCATCCGCTTGCCCTTCGCGCTCGAGGTCGTCGCCTTCGGCGACGAGGAGGGCACCCGGTTCGGCCGCGCTCTGCTCGGCAGCCGCGCCCTCGCCGGAACCTTCGACCCGAACTGGCTCGACCTCACCGATGAGCAAGGCATCACGTTGCGCGACGCCTATCGTGCGTTCGGGCTCGACCCCGACAAGCTCACCGACGCGGCGCGCACCCGCGAATCTCTCGTCGCATACCTCGAAGCGCACATCGAACAAGGCCCGTACCTCGAAGAGGCGAGTCACGCCCTGGGCATCGTCTCGTCGATCGCGGGCGCCCGCCGCTTCGCCATCACCATCAACGGGTACGCCGGCCATTCCGGCACCCCCTTCGACCGGCGAAAGGATGCCCTGGCCGGCGCCGCAGAAATCGTCACCATGATCGAGACCACAGCTCGATTCGCCGGCCTGATCGCCACCGTCGGCCACCTCGAAGTCTTCCCGAACGCGGTCAACGTCATCCCGGGTCGGGTCGATCTCAGCCTCGACCTGCGCGGCGAGTTCGACGACGAACGCGACCAGGTCTGGTCCGAGATCAACGCGAACATCGCCGCCACGTGTCAGGCGCGCGACCTCACGTTCACCGTGCGGCAGACTCACAACGCCCCCGCCGTGGTGTGCAGCCCGCACCTTCGCGCGGCGATCGCGGCGGGCATCCACTCGACCGGCAACCTCGAACCGAAGCTGCTGCTGAGTCGAGCAGGCCACGATGGAATGGCCGTAGCCGACGTCACTGACATCGCCATGCTGTTCATCCGCTGCCGCGGCGGCGTCAGCCACCACCCCGACGAGCACGTCGAGGCGGCCGACGTCGCCCTCGCGACCGACGCCTTCGAGCAGGCCGTACTCTCGCTCGCCGCGAGCATGCCGCTCGCCGTCGACCCCCCGGTGCCCGCGTGACCCGCCCGGCTCACCCGATTCGCCCGGCTCACCCGGCGGCCGGGCTCCGCCACCTCATCGAGCTACGGGTTTGTGCGGGTGTGCACGCCCGCCACCCGCACAAACACATAGCTCGACGACGCGCAGCCGCCGGAGTACCGAGGTGACCGCGACCCCCGAAGCGCAGCCGGCGCCGATCGGCCAGCGCATCGACAACTCGTACGCCGAGCTCTCACCGCAAGAGCAGCGCGCCGCTGACTTCATTCTCGATCACATCGCCGATCTCGCCGTGTACAACGCCAGCGAACTCGCCCGGCTCAGCGGAGTCTCGAAGGCGACCGTGAGTCGACTGTTCCGCAGCCTCGGCTTCACCGACGCGCAAGAGGTGCGCGACCACGCTCGCGCCCTGCGCAGCGAGGGCGTACCCCTCGGCGGAATCACCCTCGGCTCCGGTGATGCCGGGCTCGAACTCGGTCACGGCGCGGCGGCGCTCGAGGCACACCTCGAGCAGGAGCGGTCGAACATCCACCGCGCGCTCGAAGCCGTGACGGACGGGCGACTGGATTCCGCAGCCGCCCTGCTGGCCCGCGCCCGCCGTGTCGTGGTGATCGGCCTGCGCAATTCGTACCCCGTCGCCCTGCACCTGCGGCAGCAGCTCATCCAAGGGCTCGCCGACGTTCGCCTCGCTCCTCAGCCCGCGCAATCGATCGGCGAAGAGCTCGCCGGCCTCGGCCCCGACGATGCCGCTGTCATCGTCGGCTTCCGCCGCCGCCCGCACGGTTTCACCGAGGTAGTGGATGCCCTGCGGCAGCTGGGCGTACCCGTCGTGCTGATCGGCGATTCCTCCGCCGCCCGGTACGCCCCGCATGCCACCGTCTGGCTCGATTGCCCCGTCGACAGCGTCACCGCCCTCGACAGCTACGCCGCCGCCAACAGCCTCGTCGCCCTGCTCGCCAGCGAGACTCTCGGCGTCGCCGCCCGCGGCACCCGCTCCCGCATCTCCTCCATCAACCGCCTCTACGGCGACCTGAACGAGCTCGAGTAGCGCTCGCCGGCTCAGCGCGCGGTGTCCTGATCGTCCCCTCCGCCGAGGTCGCCGCAATCGACGCGCTGAGCATTGTGCGCGCGGAGGTAGCGCCCGGCTCCCGTGTCACCACTGACGTCGGCGACCACGGCTGCCCAGTGCCGCCGGCCGATGAACACGGGATGCCCGGGCAGCCCGTCATACGTCGCCCTCACCAGCACGCTCTCCGGGTGCTCACCCTGGTGAGCCCGCGTCAGCACGCGCTCGAGTGCCTCGACCCTCAGGTCAGGAAGATCGACGAGCGTGACCAGCACCCCGAGTGGCAGCTGCCCGTCAGCATTGACGGGGGCCCGATCGGCCTCGGCGAGCCCTGCGCGCAGGGATGCTGCCATCCCCGAAGACCACTCCTCGGCCCGCGTGACGACGAGATCGTGTCGATTGTCGAGCTCCGCGTCGAGGGTGGCTTCTACCTCAGCCGCGCGGGCTCCGGTCACCACCACCACAGGCGAGCATCCGGCCGCCTTCAGCAGGCGTACTCCGCGCACGACCCACGCGACACCGTCGTCTCCGCGTACGAGCGCCTTCGGCATGCCCATGCGGCTGCCGCTGCCGCCGGCCAGCAAGAGCCCCGCAACCGGCGCCGCGCCGCCTGGGTCTGCCTGTGGCCGCTGGCTCATCTGCCCATCGTAGATGGCACGAGTCGACCGCCGGGGCGGCAGAACCGAGGAGCAATCGAGGGGGAACCGTCGTAGCGGGCACACCACCTCGATTCCTCCTCTGAAATGACTCGGTGACACCCTAGGCTGGAACGGAAACCGACACGACGAACGGAGGGGCGCCCGTGCTGAATCTGCCTCCGTCAGAGCTGCGTGACCTGCTGCGTTCGTGTCTGAACGTCGATCGCTGGGCCGACGAGGTGGCGGCGAAGTCGCCGTTCGGCGAGCTGGATGCACTGCTCGCCGCCGCGCGAGACGCGGGCCCGCTCAGCGCGGACGAGATCGACGAGGCGATGGCCGATCATCCACGCATCGGCGAGAAGCACGCCGAGCCTTCAGCCGCCGGCGAGTTCTCGCGTCGGGAGCAGGCGTCGCTCGGCGATGACGACGAGAGCGTGAATCGAGCCATCGCGGAGGGCAATGCCGCCTACGAAGAGCGGTTCGACCGCGTCTTTCTCATCCGTGCCGCGGGCAGAACGAGGCTGGAGATTCTCAGTGAGCTGTACCGAAGGCTCACCCTCGACGACCAGGCTGAGCTGGCGATCGTCGGTTCTGAGCTGCTCGCCATCGCGCAGTTGCGTCTCGAGACCGTCTATCAGGAGCACTCGTCATGACCCGTAGCCATGTCACATCGCACGTACTGGACTCAACTGTCGGTCGCCCGGCAGAAGGTGTACCGATCTCGCTCGAATCCGGGGCAGGCGGGCAGTGGATGGTCGTTGCCTCGGCCGTGACAGATGCCGACGGTCGCGTATCGACCCTGGGCCCCGAAGCCCTGCCGGCCGGTCTCTATCGCGTGACCTTCGATACGGCCACCTATTTCAGCGCACGAGGCCAGAGCGCTTTCTACCCCGAGGTGGCCATCTCGTTCGTCTTGCAGAACGAGGCGGAGCACTATCACATCCCCCTTCTGCTGAGCCCGTTCGCATACTCCACCTACCGCGGCAGTTGACGAATTCCGCGTGATTCCGGGCTTCTCGGCCTCGATTTGCATGGTGGTCGAAAAGCCCATAGAGTAACTACTCGTCACCCCAAAGGTGCCGGAAAGCCGAAGTGCTTCTGGGCCTCAAGCGGGGGCCATCCAACCCCTAGCAGTACAGATTCTCTCGTAGAACTCTGTCTCTCGGCAGTAGATGTAAAACTGCTTACGCACCCGTCATTTCTGGGTCTTGGCGACGCCTCTCTCGAGAGGCAGGCCGAACACCTCGATTTGACACGGATGCGGCAAGTGATAAGATGGTGAAGTTGCCCCGGAGCCGGGTCCTGCTGAGTGTGGGGGATGGTTCGGGTGTGTCCGATCTTTGAGAACTCAACAGTGTGCACAATTGTCATATGCCAAATCCCCATGCCGGTTTTGC
>JAODBC010000069.1 GCA_025463765.1 Subtercola sp.
AACAAAGACCGCGGATCGCGTGACTCTGAGAAGAGCCAGTTCCTCGAGCGCGTCGTCACCATCAACCGCGTCTCCAAGGTGGTGAAGGGTGGTCGTCGCTTCAGCTTCACCGCTCTCGTCGTCGTCGGCGACGGCAACGGTCTCGTGGGTGTCGGCTACGGCAAGGCCCGCGAGGTGCCGACCGCTATCTCGACGGGCGTCGAAGAGGCGAAGAAGAACTTCTTCCGCGTTCCCCGCGTCGGCAACACCATTCCGCACCCCGTTCAGGGTGAGGCGGCTGCCGGTGTTGTTCTGCTTCGCCCCGCTGCTGCAGGTACCGGTGTTATCGCCGGTGGGCCTGTTCGCGCGGTGCTCGAGTGCGCGGGCATCCACGACGTTCTGAGCAAGTCGCTCGGTTCGTCGAACACCATCAACATCGTTCACGCAACGGTCGAAGCCCTCAAGCAGCTCGAAGAGCCCCGCGCCGTGGCAGCACGCCGTGGCTTGCCGCTCGAGTCGGTTGTTCCTGCTCGCCTGCTGCGTGCGCAGGCTGAGGCCGATTCGGCCGCAGCTCTCGCAAAGGTAGGTGCGTAATGGCAACGAGCCTCAAGATCACGCAGATCAAGTCCAAGATCAGCGAAAAGAAAGACCAGCGCGACACCCTGCGTAGCCTCGGTCTTCACCGCATCGGCCAGTTCGTGGTGCGCGAAGACAACTCGCAGAACCGCGGCTATGTTCGCCACGTCGCTCACCTGGTGAAAGTCGAGGAGATTGACTAATGGCTGAAGAGAAGAACGACGCTACCGAGGTAGCGCCCAAGAAGGCACCTGCCGCAAAGGCAGCGCCGAAGGCGAAGGCCGAACCGAAGACCGAAACCGCAGCTGCGAAGGCTCCCAAGGCTGCCGCTGCGAAGGCCGACGTCGCGTCTGATGAGGCTCCCAAGGCTGCGAAGGCTCCCAAGGCTGCCGCGACCAAGGCTGCCGCTGCTTCGACGGCTGAGACGGTCGCCGCACCGAAGGCCGCCAAGGCCGAGGCTGCTCCCGTCGAGGCTCGCGACCAGGTACTGAAGGTTCACCACCTTCGGCCGGCCGCCCGCTCGAAGAAGGCACGCACGCGTGTCGGTCGTGGTGAAGGCTCGAAGGGTAAGACCGCGGGTCGTGGCACCAAGGGAACCAAGGCGCGCTACCAAGTGCGTGTCGGTTTCGAAGGTGGCCAGATGCCGCTGCACATGCGCACTCCGAAACTGCGCGGGTTCAAGAACCCGTTCAAGATCGAGTACCAGGTCGTGAACCTGGATCGTCTGGCCGAGCTGTACCCGACCGGTGGCGAGGTCACCATCGCCGACCTCGTGTCGAAGGGTGCTGTTCGTAACAACGAGAAGGTCAAAGTTCTCGGCAATGGGGATATTGCAGTCAAGTTGAACGTCACCGTCGACAAGGTCTCCGGCTCTGCCGAGCAGAAGATCGTCGCGGCTGGTGGCTCCGTCAAGTAGAGCTGCATGCTCGTCGCGGGGGCGGCTGTCTTTCGGCAGCCGCCCTTTTGGCCTTCTGGCCCGGCGAGTTCGAGTAGAGTCTTCGGTGGGATTCACTTTCCTGCGTGACTCTGCCCGCGCACGTCTCGTATTCACCTAGCAGGAGGCCGTTTTTTGTTTAGAGCCGTCGGCAGGATCTTCCGTACTCCGGATCTCCGCCGGAAAATTCTGTTCACGCTCGGCATCGTCGCGTTGTTCAGGCTCGGGTCGTTCATCCCCGCGCCGTTCGTCGACTTTCCGAACGTGCAAGCCTGTCTCTCCGCCAATCAGAACACGTCGGGCCTGTACGAACTGGTCAACCTGTTCAGCGGTGGGGCGTTGCTGCAGCTCTCCATCTTTGCGCTCGGAATCATGCCGTACATCACGGCGTCGATCATCGTGCAACTGCTGCGCGTGGTCATCCCTCACTTCGAAACGCTCTACAAAGAGGGTCAGGCCGGCCAGAGCCGCCTGACCCAGTACACGCGTTACCTCACGATCGCCCTCGGCGTTCTGCAGTCGACAACGCTCATCACCGTGGCGCGAAGCGGCGCCCTGTTCGGTACGAGCACCACGACGCAGTGCACGCAGCTCATCACGAACGACGCCTGGTACGCCATTCTGCTCATGGTCATCACCATGACGGCCGGCACCGGCCTCATCATGTGGATGGGTGAGCTCGTCACCGAGCGCGGCATCGGTAACGGCATGTCGCTGCTGATCTTCACCTCGATCGCCGCTCGTTTCCCGGGTTCGCTCGTCGCCATTCAGCAGCAGCAGGGCATCGAGGTTCTGATCGTCGTCATTCTGATCGGCGTCGCCATCATGGCGGCGGTGGTCTTCGTCGAACAATCGCAGCGCCGAATACCCGTGCAATATGCCAAACGCATGGTCGGCAGGCGAACGTACGGTGGAAACAATACGTACATACCCATCAAGGTCAATATGGCCGGCGTGGTGCCCGTGATCTTCGCGTCGTCGCTGTTGTACCTGCCGGCGCTCATCGCCCAGTTCAATCAACCCAAGGCCGGCGAAGAGCCTGCCGCCTGGGTGACGTGGGTGACGAACTACCTCACAAGTGGCAACCATCCGCTCTACATGCTGTTGTACTTCTTGCTCATCGTCGGGTTCACGTACTTCTACGTCGCCATCACCTTCAACCCCGAAGAGGTGGCCGACAACATGAAGAAGTACGGCGGCTTCATTCCGGGCATCCGTGCCGGCCGGCCAACCGCTCAGTACCTCGACTACGTGCTCACTCGCATCACGCTCGCCGGCGCCATCTATCTGGGTCTCATCGCGCTGATACCGCTCATCGCATTCGTGCTCGTGGGGGCCAACCAGAACTTTCCGTTCGGTGGGGCGTCGATCCTGATCATCGTTGGTGTCGGGCTCGAGACGGTCAAGCAGATAGACTCTCAGCTCCAGCAACGCCACTACGAAGGGCTTCTGCGATGACCCGACTCCTGCTGATAGGTCCGCCCGGCTCGGGCAAAGGAACCCAGGCCGTGCGCTTGTCGCAGGCGTGTGCCGTACCCGCCATCTCGACCGGCGATATCTTTCGGTCGAATGTCGAAAAAGGCACCGAACTCGGAGTGAAGGCTGCAGAGTTCATGAACGCGGGCAAGTACGTGCCCGACAGCCTCACGAACGACCTGGTGCGCAGCCGGCTGAACGAGACCGACGTCGAAGAGGGGTTTCTGCTCGACGGCTACCCGCGCACCGAAGCGCAGGTCGACGAACTCGACGACATTCTGGCCGCAACCGGGCATCCGCTCGATGTGGTCGTTCTGCTGACGGCCGACACCGATGAGATCGTGACCCGGCTGCTGAAGCGTGCCGGCGAGCAGGGGCGCGCCGACGACACCGAAGACGTCATTCGGCACCGCCTCGAGGTGTACGCCGAGCAGACGGCGCCGCTCATCGACATCTACAGCAAGCGCGGTCTTGTGGTCGAGGTCGACGGTCTCGGCTCGGTCGACGACGTCACCGAACGCATCACCTCTGCACTGGATGCCCGGGGCATCACCCTGCACGCACTCTGAGCCGGTCGACACACTGACGTGGCTCGTTCTTCGATCTACAAGACCCCCGATGAACTGCGGCGCATGGTCGCGCCGGGGCTGGCCACTCTGGCGTCGCTGGATGCAGCGCGGGCGGCCATCCGCCCTGGCGTCACGACGCTCGAAGTGAACGACATCGCCGACGCGGCGATTCGCCGGCTCGGGGGAGTCTCGAACTTTCAGATGGTTCCGGGGTATCGGCACACCGTCTGTGCGTCGGTCAACGATGACGTCGTACACGGCATCCCCGGGTCACGGGTGATCGAGCCGGGCGACATCGTGTCGATCGACTCCGGCGCCGACGTGGGCGGCTGGAGTGGCGACTCGGCGATCACGGTGGTCGTTCCTGACCCGTCGAGACCCGAACTCGTGGCCGCTCGCCAGCGGTTGAGCGACGTCACCGAAGAGTCGATGTGGCGCGGCATCGCGCAGCTGGCGGTCGCCCGGCGCCTGAACGAGGTCGGCGCGGCCATCGAAGACTATGTGGAATCGCAGGGCGACTACGGCATTCTGACCGACTACATCGGGCACGGCATCGGCCGCAGCATGCACGAAGACCCGCCGGTGTTCAACTATCGCGTACGCGCCAAGGGCCCCGACGTGAAGCCGGGGCTGGTCGTCGCCATCGAGCCGATGATCACCGCGGGCGGCATCGAGACCTTCACACGCGACGACGACTGGACGGTGGCGACCGTCGACGGCAGCATGGCGTCGCACTGGGAGCACTCCGTCGCCGTGCACCGCGACGGCATCTGGGTGCTGACGGCGGCCGACGGCGGCCTGTCGCGCCTGGGCCCGCTCGGCATCACCCCCGTTCCCATCCCCTGAGTGCGGCAGCGCTCTGACTCGGCGCTTCCGCAGCGTCTCGTGAGACAGCTGCGCCGCAATGAGGCTGGTACACCTGCCGCAACACGGCGCACCTGTCTCACGAGCGCGAGACCAGACCCCCTGCGCGGGTCAGGAGTCCATGAGGTGCACGAGCTGCTCGATGAACGAGGCGAAGTCGGCTGAACCGCGGATGAGCTGTTGAACGTCGTCGTGCTCGGCGAACACCTCGACGAACTGGTCGAAGATGGTCTGGAACGAGCTGCGCCCATTGCCGCTGAACGCGATCAGGGCAATGACGTTGACCCGGTTCTCGCCCCACGGCATCGGGGTGTCGTTCACCGCGATGGCGATGGCCGTTTTCGACGCAGTCATGAGCATCGAGTGCGGCACGGCGACCGAGTCGGTGAACGCGGTCGACGACATCTGCTCGCGCTCGATTGCGCCGTCGATGTACGACTGGTCGATGATGCCCGCCCCGATCATCCGCTCGCCCAGCGCCCGGATCATGCCCGCCTCGTCGGCGGCAACCAGGTTGCGGGCGAACAGGTCTTCGCTGAAGTACAGCAGCAGTTCGTCTTTCAGCTGGTGCCGGCGCTGGCTGCGTCGCACGCGGCTGACGGCCTTGCGGATGCTCTCGATGTCGCCATCGGTCAGAAACGGCTGCACGAGCACCACCTTGTCGCCGTAGGCGAGCGTCGGCACGGTGGTGATGACGAGATCGGTGTGGAGCTGCGCGACGTCGACATCGGTGCGCGTCACGATGTTCGAGACGCGAATGTCGTCGCCGAGTGCCCGCTCGAGCCGGCGCAGCATCATCAGGTGAATGTCGTAGTAGTTCGGAAAGACCAGCGTCGCCGTGAGCATCTCTTCGCGCCGGGCCCGTCGTTCAAGATGCGACCCGACGTGCAACGCGATGTAGGCGATCTCATCGTCGCTCACGACGATGCCCTCTTTGCGCTGAATCTCGCTGGCGATGAATACGGCGAGCTCGTAGGTCATCGGGTACGACGTCTTGATCGAGCGCGTCATGGGGTTTCGCGAGAACGAACTGATGCGTGCACGCGCCACCAGGTTGCGCACGTGCAGCGCCAGCCGCACCGCGAACTCGTCGTCGTCGAGGTCGATCAAGTACTGCTCGCTCGCACGTCTGGCGACCTGGCGAATGAATTCCACGTCGTCGGTGAGGCCGAGTTCGTCGGTCTGCACCTCTACCGGCAGGTCGTGCCCGGGCGTGATGACTCGGGTCGTCAACAGCAGCACGAGGTGGTCGAGGTCGGCGTCAGAGAGCGAGACAGAGAAGTGGTGGTCGACGAGCGCCAGGATGCCCGCAGAGAGGTCTGCCGAATCAGAGACCGGTGCCGTCACCGACTCCAGTACCCGGTCTTTCGAGATGCGGTCGACGGCGATGGCCACGTGCAGCAACACGCTGTCGAGCCCGTATTCGTTGACGAAGTAGCCTCGCGCGTCGAGCAGGGCGAGCAGGTCGGTCTTGAACGAGCGCAGGTTCTCTGACTCGAACTCCTGCTGAATGCGGTCGATTTCGAGAAACCCGCGGGCACTCTCGTTGCGGAACATGCGGCTGATGAGCTTGCGCCGGTTCTCTTCGCTGCCCTGTACGGTGACGCGGCTGCCGGTTCGTACGAGGGTCAACTCCGACTCGTCGAGCAGAGCCTTGACCTTGCGCAGATCGGCCTCGACGGTGGACTCACTGACGAACAGCGCCTCGGCGATGTCGTAGACGTCGAGGCCGCCCTGAGCATCCAGTAGTCGCTTGACCAGCTGATACAGCCGATCGCGGGGCGTCTCGGGTTCGGATCGTTTGCCCGATCCCCGCACGTACTCGGCGTAGGCATCGCGATTCAGCCGGTAACCGCCGGCCGACGACGTGATGATGTCGAGCGGTTCGGCAGCGGCTTTCGCTGCCGTGACATAGCTGCGCACGCTGCGCGTCGTGACACCGAGCCGGTCGGCGAGCTGGCTCGAGGTGATCCAGCCGTGGTTCTGGGCCAGGTACTCGAGCAGCAGCGTTCGTCGGTCGGTCATTCGTGAAACTCTAGACACCTTTCCGCCGGGGCGGAAAGTTTCTTGCTGGAAGCGGCGCGCGATCCCCTCCACACTGACATGTGTACACGCACACGTTCTGCACAGCGAGCTCACGAAATTGCCGCAGCGCAGGCAGCACGATCCGCGCAAGGAGGCGAGAACCGTGAAGAAGATTCTTGTGGTCTGTGGCGCCGGCGCGTCGAGCACGTTTCTCGCGCACCGCATGCGCAGGCTCGTGGCCGAGCGCCGCCTCGAGCTCACCATCAAGGCCGCGAGCCAGCAGGGCCTGGACGAGCGCCTGCCTGAGTTCAATGCCCTTCTTGTCGGCCCGCATCTCGCCGCCGATTTCGACGAACTCGAACTTCTCGCGTCGCGGTTCGGTATCGAAGCCGCCCTGCTGCCCGACAGCGTCTTCTCCGATGGCGGCGACAACGCTGCCCTCGAGCTGGCGCTCGGGCTTCTCATCCCTCAACAACCGAAAGAACTGTCATGACCGAACGCACTGCACAGATCGCTTCGTCTCACGGGCTGCACGCGCGCCCGGCATCGCTGTTCACTCAGGCCGTCATGAAGTCGGGCGTGAAGGTGAACATCGCCAAGCCCGAAGGCAAGCAGGTGAACGCGGCGAGCATTCTCGGTGTCATCTCGCTCGGAATCGAGAGCGGCGATACGGTCACCCTCACTGCCGAGGGTGACAACGTCGACACCGTACTCGACGAGCTCGTCTCGATGCTGGAGCGCGACCTCGATGCCGAGTAACACTCTCGCCACCCGCACCCTGCACGGCGCCGGCATCGGCCGCGGGCTCGCCGTCGGCCGGGTGGTGCGGATGCCCGATCCACTGCCCGAACCGGCGAACACCGCCTCGGCGCTCACGCCTGCTGCCGAGCTGACCCGGGCATCCACCGCCCTGGCCGAGACTGCCGCCGACATTCGCGACCGTGGCGCCCGCGCCGGTGGAACCGCCCACGACGTGCTCGAGGCTCAGGCGTTCATGGCCGAAGACCCGACGCTCGCCGACGACATCGAAGCGCGCTTGCAGACCGGTCTCACTGCCGAACGTGCCGTGTTTGAAGCGTTCGCCGGTTTTCGCGACCTGCTCATCAGCATGGGCGGCTACATGGCCGAACGTGCGACCGACCTCGACGACGTGTCGCAGCGGGTGATCGCTCACCTGCAGGGCGTTGCTGCGCCGGGCATCCCCGACCCCGACTTCGCGTTCGTGCTCGTCGCCCGTGATCTGGCGCCGGCCGACACGGCCCTGCTCGATCTCACGAAGGTGCTCGCCCTGGTGACGGGGGAGGGCGGGCCCACCTCGCACACCGCCATCTTGGCGCGCGACAAGGCGATCGTGGCGGTTGTGGGAGCGACGGATGCTCTGCAGCTCCGTGAGGGCGAGACCGTCATCGTCGACGCGGCCGCCGGCACGGTGCGGGTCGCACCTGCCGCCGACGAGATCGCAGCTGCCGAAGCCGAGCTCGCCGAGCGCCTCGCGCGCCCCGTCGCCGTGGTCGGGCCCGGCGTGCTGGCCGACGGAACCCGCATTCCGCTGCTCGCCAACCTGGGCTCTGCCGACGCTGCCGCCGACGCCGTGGCGAAGGGCGCCGAAGGTGTCGGGCTGTTCCGCACCGAGTTTCTCTTTCTCGATGCTCAGTCGGCGCCGACGGTCGTGGTTCAGCAGGAGCAGTACACGAAGCTGCTGGCCGCCTTTCCCGGCAAGAAGGTGGTCGTGCGAGCGCTCGACGCCGGCGCCGACAAACCCCTGAGCTTTCTGAACGACTCTGCCGAAGAGAACCCGGCGCTGGGCCTGCGCGGTCTGCGGGCGCTGCGGGCGAACGAGCAGATTCTGCGCGACCAGCTCACTGCGCTCGCCAACGCCGATGCTGCCACTCACGCCGACCTCTGGGTGATGGCCCCGATGGTTTCGACGGTCGAAGAAACGCGGTACTTCACCGCTCTCGGCCGTGAGCTTGGGCTCAAGACGCTCGGCGTCATGGTCGAGGTGCCCTCGGCGGCTCTACTGGCCGATCGGATTCTGGCCGATGCCGACTTCGCCAGCATCGGCACCAACGACCTCACCCAGTACACCCTCGCCGCCGATCGGCTGCTCGGCTCGGTCGCCGCCTTCCAAGACCCGTGGCACCCCGCGGTGCTTCGGCTTGTCGGCGAGGTCGGCCGTGCCGGCGCCGCGCTCGGCAAGCCGGTGGGCGTCTGCGGTGAGGCCGCGGCAGATCCTTTGCTCGCGGTCGTTCTGGTCGGGCTCGGTGTCAACAGTTTGTCGATGTCGCCGGCAGCGCTGGCGGATGTGCGCACCGAGTTGGCTCAGTTCACCCTCGAACAGGCACAGCAGTTCGCCGACCTCGCGTTGGCGGCCAACTCAGCATTCGAGGCCCGCGCCGCGGTACTCGAAGTATCTCAACACCAATCACACCCAAACAAAGGAGCGGGGCAATGACAACGTTGTCACAACCACAGATCGGCGGTGACACCGCCAAGAAGGGCGGCGCGCGCGTCGTCGTACAGCGGTTCGGTACCTTCCTCAGCGGCATGGTCATGCCGAACATCGCGGCGTTCATCGCCTGGGGGCTGATCACCGCGCTGTTCATCCAGACCGGCTGGCTCGCCCAGTTCGGCATTCTGGTACCCGTGATCGGCGGGTTCCCGAACGCCGACGGAACCGCGAACGTCGGCCTCGTCGGCCCGATGATCACGTATCTGCTGCCGCTGCTCATCGCGAACACGGGTGGGCGCATGATTTACAACACCCGAGGCGGTGTCGTCGCCGTCATCGCGACCATGGGTGTCATCGTGGGCAGCCCGGTTCCCATGTTCATCGGCGCCATGATCATGGGCCCGCTGGCCGCCTACATCATGAAGCAGATCGACAAGCTCTGGGCGGGCAAGATCAAGCCCGGCTTCGAGATGCTGGTCGACAACTTCTCGGCCGGAATTCTCGGCGCCCTGTTGGCGATCGGTGGGTTCTTTCTGGTTGCCCCGCTCATCACCGCGCTGAGCAACGCGCTCGAGAGCGCGGTCAACTGGCTGGTGTCGATGTCGCTGCTACCGCTCGCGAGCATTCTCGTCGAGCCCGGTAAGGTGCTGTTCCTCAACAATGCGATCAACCACGGCGTGTTCACGCCGCTGGGTGTGCAGCAGGTCACCGAGAGCGGCAAGAGCGTGCTGTTCTTGATCGAAGCGAACCCCGGCCCCGGTGCGGGCATTCTGCTCGCCTTCGCCGTGTTCGGCGTGGGCCTGGCCAAGGCCAGTGCGCCCGGTGCGTTCATCATCCAGTTCTTCGGCGGCATTCACGAGATCTACTTTCCGTTCGTGCTGATGAAGCCGCTCACCATCATCGCCGCCATTCTCGGTGGCATGACCGGCGTCTTCGTGAACGTGCTGTTCCACACGGGCCTTCGGGCTCCCGCTTCTCCGGGCAGCATCATCGCGATTCTGCTGGAGGCGACACCCGACAGTTACGTCGGTGTCATTCTGTCGGTCATCCTCTCGGCCGCGGTTTCGTTCACGGTCACCGCGATCATTCTTCGCGCCAGCCGCAAGCGCGATCTCGCCAACGAGAACGCCGGCGACCTCAGTGTCGCCATCGCCCAGACCGAAGCCAACAAGGGCAAGGGCAGCAGTGTTCTGAGCCACTTGCAGGCCGATGGCCTGGCCAACGAGGCTGCCGCGGTCGCCGACCTCGAGTCACGCGACCCTGACTCGGCTGAACTTGTGGAGCGTTCGCAAGAATCGCAGAGCATCACCGCCATTCACGACATCGTGTTCGCCTGCGATGCGGGCATGGGATCCAGCGCCATGGGCGCCTCGGTCTTGCGCAACAAGATCAAGAAGGCGGGCATCACTGACGTTACTGTGGTGAACAAGGCGATCAGCAACCTGACCGACGACGAAGACCTGGTGATCACTCACCAAGACCTCACCGCCCGGGCTCGTCAGCAGTCGCCGAGCGCTGAGCATGTTTCGGTCGACAACTTCATGTCGAGCCCGAGATACGACGAGATCGTCGGATTGCTGCAACGCCAGAACGACAAAGAGAAGGCGTGACCGCGCTTTCTCCAGCAACGGCCGGGTGACCGGCGACCAACAGTAAGAGGAGCCCAGAAGTCATGAGCGAGAACGTCTTGAGCCTGACATCGATCAAGGTCAACGGAACCGCATCGACCAAAGAAGAGGCGATCGCCGAGGCGAACGATCTTCTTCTGGCCGCCGGTGCAGTGACGAACGAGTACCTCGCGTCGATGCTCGAGCGCGAGAAGTCGGTCTCGACCTACATGGGCAACTACCTGGCGATTCCGCACGGCACGAACGAGGGCAAAGACGCGATTCTCGCCTCTGCGCTCTCGTTCGTGCGGTACTCCAAGCCGATCGACTGGAACGGCGAAGAGGTGCGGTTCGTCGTCGGCATCGCCGGCAAAGAGGGCGGTCACCTCGACCTGCTCTCGAAGATCGCCCTCGTCTTCAGCGATGAAGACGAGGTGGAGAAGCTGCTGAAGGCGCCGAGCGACGAGGCGATCTTCGCGCTGCTCGACGTTGTGAACGACGACGAGAACTAACCAAAGGAACCACATGAAAGCCGTACATTTCGGAGCAGGCAATATCGGGCGCGGGTTCGTCGGGTTGGTTCTGCACAATGCCGGCTACGAAGTGGTTTTCGCCGACGTCAACGCCGAGTTGATCGATGCGTTGGCGTCGGCACCCAGCTACCGGGTGTTCGAGGTCGGAATGTCGCCCGCGAGCCACACGGTCGACAACTTTCGTGCCCTGAACAGTGCCACCGACGAGGCCGCAGTCGTGGCCGAGATCGCCACGGCCGACATCGTGACCACGGCGGTCGGCCCGAACATCCTGCGCTTCGTGGCGCCGCTCATCGGGCGGGCGCTCGCTCAACGCTCTGCATCGCTGCCGCCGCTGCAGGTGATGGCCTGCGAGAACGCCATCAACGCGACGGATGCTCTGCGGGGGCACATCGAAGCATCGCTCGGTGCCGCGGTCTTCGCCTCCGTTTCAGCGGGCGCGGTTTTTGCTAATACCGCAGTCGACCGCATCGTGCCGGCGCAGGCGGCGGATGCCGGACTCGACGTGACCGTCGAGGACTTCTTCGAATGGGCCATCGAGGCGCCGCCGTTCGGTGAGGCGCTGCCTACGATTGCCGAGGCACACTTCGTGCCCGACCTGGCGCCGTACATCGAGCGCAAGCTGTTCACGGTGAACACCGGTCACGCCGCCACCGCCTATCTCGGCTACGAACAGGGCGTCCGTGCCATCGCCGAAGCCATCGCCATGCCCGCGATCTTCACGGCGGTGAAGGCCGCGCTCGCCGAGACGGCGACGCTGCTGGTGGCTAAACACGAGTTCGACGCGGGGGTGCAGGAGGCGTACCTCGAAAAGAACCTCGCGCGGTTCGCCAACCCGTATCTGCCCGACACGGTCGACAGGGTCGGCCGCGCGCCGCTGCGCAAGCTGAGCCGCAACGAGCGGTTCATCGGGCCCGCGGCGCAACTGGCCGAGCGGGGCATTCAGCCAGCCGCGTTGCTGCACGTGATTCGTGCGGCGCTGGTGTTCGACTACGTCGACGACCCCGAAGCGGTCGAGCTGCAGGCGCTGCTCAGAAGCAACAGCGCAGCGGAAGCCGTGCAGAGCGTGACCGGAATTTCTGACGGGCATCCGCTGTTCAGATCATTGGTGGAAACGTTCGGATCGGTGCAAGCCGGCATCTGAGCGTCGGGGGGCGCGGCATAATATACACCCGTATTTGTGCTAGGCTCGATCTTTGGTGTTTCGAGCGTGTTCAGCGTGTAAAAACGCGCGCGCCAATCACACCGAAAAACAACAACGCACGACCAGTTATCAATACTTTAAACGACAGTGAGTTATGGCCAAAAAAGACGGTGTCATCGAGATCGAGGGCGCAGTGGTCGAGGCTCTTCCCAACGCGATGTTTCGTGTTGAGTTGACCAACGGACACAAAGTTCT
>JAODBC010000070.1 GCA_025463765.1 Subtercola sp.
CGCGGCGCGGGCGGGTCAGGCGCCCGTGGCTACGGGGCGGTCCGGCGAGTTCGACCAGGCCGACCACGAACCCGGGAAGAGGGCGGGCTTGAAGCCGGCCAGCGTCAGAGCAACAGCGTCGGCTGCCGCCGTGACACCTGAGCCGCAGTAGACGCCGACCGGGGCATCCGCTCGCACTCCTGCCGCGATGAACTGGGCGCGCAGCTCGTCGGCCGGCAAGAAGCGGCCGTCGGCGTCGACGTTGGCGGTGGCCGGCGCGTTGAACGCACCGGGAATGTGCCCGGCTCTTGGGTCGATCGGCTCGACGTCGCCGCGAAAGCGCTCCGGCGCGCGGGCGTCGAGCAGCACGCCCGTCGACGGGAAGGCGGCGGCCTCGTCGATGGTGAGGGTGGGCAGCGAGCCGTACTCGAGCGTGACCGTGCCGGGAGTGACAGAAGACTCGCCCGTCTCGAGCTCGTAGCCGGCGCCGGTCCAGGCACGCAGCGAGCCGTCGAGCAGCTTCACGTCGGCGATGCCGGCGTTCGAGAGCAGCCACCAGGCTCGCGCAGACGAGAGGTTCTTGAGGTCGTCATAAACGACGACCGTGTCACCGTCGTTGATGCCCCAGCTGCGCGCGGCGGCCTGCAAATCGTCGATGGATGGCACCGGATGCCGGCCCTCGGCCGGTTCGCCATGCCGGGCCAGTTCGGTGTCGAGGTCGACATATACCGCTGTGGGAATATGCCCCTCCAGGTAGAGCGGATGCCCGGCAGGCCCACCGAGGCGCCAGCGCACGTCGAGCACACGAACGGGTGCGCCCGAGTCGATCAGGCCTTTCAGCTCTTCGGCGGTGATGAGAATCGACATGGTGCTCCTTCTATACGGGTTCTACGGGCAATACGGGTTTCTACGGGGAGGAATGGGCGTAATGAATGGATCAGAACGACGACGGATGAATCGAGACCAGCGGCGGCGGTGCCACGGTGTGCGTAGCGAAGAACTCCTCGAGCGCGACCAGCGCCACCTGCTCGATCTCCACATCGAGCCCTCGCCGGGTGGCGAGCCGCAACGTCATCAGGCCGAGCGAGGGCAGGTCTCGCCGCACCGTGAGCCCGTCAGGCGGATGCCCGGCGTTCGGCATCGCGGCCACGCCCAGCCCCGCCCGGGTCGCTGCGATGACGCCCTCGAGACTCGTCGACTCGGCGACCACGGTGACGGTACGGCCGTGCGCAGTCAGCACCTCGAGGGCACGCTGGCGCATTCCACAGGGCGCGACATAGGCGACCAGCGGCCACTCGACGGATTCCGCCGGGTCGCCCGAATCGGTCGGCGGCGACCATCCCGGCGCCGAGTACCAGTCGAGCGGCAGAGTGCCCACCGGGCTGCCGGGAGCGTCGGGAGAAAGCCCGAGCACGATGGCGAGGTCGATGGCGCCACGGGCGACCGCGTCTTCCATCTGGGTCGAGCGGTCGATCAAGAACTGCACTTTGCGGTCGGGAAAGGCGTCGCGCATGGTTTCGAGCAGTTGCGGCAGAATCTGGTCGGCCGCCGTCTCGGTCGAGCCGATCACAATGGTGCGCTCGTGCGAGACGTCGAGGCTGAGCAGCGCGTCGTCGTGCACGGTGAGAATGCGGCGGGCCTGCACCAGCAGCCTGTCGCCTGCGGCGGTGAACGCCGCCTGCCGGCCCGCCTTCTCGACCAACGTTTGGCCGAGCTTGCGCTCGAGCAGCCGCACGTGCTGGCTCACCGTGGGCTGGCTGAGATGCAGCGCCGACGCCGCGCGGCCGAATCCGCCGCAATCCGCGATGGCGACGAAGGTGCGCAGCTGCACGATGTCGAGGCTGTCGGCCATCAGCGGGGCTCCCCTGGCACGCGCTGCAGCGCTGAGCGAGTCACCCTAGAAGTCCGTCAGATTCGCGCGCAACCCGCCGCCGCCGAATGAGGAACGCAGGATGCCCCGGCCCCGCAGCTCGGGAACGACCTGGTCGAGCATCCGGTGCAGGGTGACGGGGTGCAGGTCGCCGTTGATGATGAAGCCGTCGTTGTCGGCCGTTTCGCCGAGGCCCTCGACGAAGTCGGCGAACTGGGCCGCGGTGCCGACGAAGCCCGACCCGTCGGCGAGCCGGCCTTTGCGTGCCTTGCGGGTGGCGAGCTGCCGCAGCGTGTCGTTCTCGAGGTCGCCGCCGCGCCCCACCAGGTTGTTGATGGTGCCCTGCGAGACGTGCGGCGCGAAGACACCCGGGCCGATGGGCCGATCGAGATCGAGCACGGTCAGGTCTGTCTCGAGGTCGCTCGACTGGGCAGCCAGAACGCTGACGAGCACGTCGTCAGACGGATGCTCGCTCTCGAGCACGAGGCGGTCAACCTCAGAGACGCTGTCGACGATCTCCGGTTTGATCACGAACAGAACGTTTATATCCGACGCGAGGCGCCCCTGAGCCACCGCCGCGTCATGAATCTTCTGGCGATAGACCCGCACCGTTTCGGTGTCGAGCGAGGCGAGAGCCAGCTGCACATCGCTCTGGTGCCCGGCGAACGCGAGACCCCGCCCAGACCCGCCAGGCGAGACCACCACCGGGTCCCCGACCCCGTCGTCGAACGGCAGCGCATTGAGCGGGCCGTCGAATGTGAAGTATTCACCTTCGTGGTGAAAGGCGTCGAGCTTCGACGCGTCGGCGAACTGGCCCGTGGCCTGGTTGTTGACGTAGGCGCCCTCGGCCCAGCTGTGCCAGAGCCGCCGTACCGAGCTCAGCCACTCTTCGGCGCGGTCGTAGGCCGCATCGTGCGACAGTTCATCGAGGCCGAAGTGCCGCGCGCTCTTCACGTCGGTGACCACATTGAGACCGAATCTGTTGCTGCTCAGGTGCTGCAGCGTGGCGAACTGCCGAGCGGCGAGGTACGGCGGGTAGGCGCCGGCGTTCACCGTAGGGGCGACGCCGAGGTTGGATGTCGCGGCGAACAGGTAGGGGGCGAGCAGCAGCGGATCGTGCTTCGGGCCGCCGTAGGCCGAGTTGACGCGCAGATTCAGCGTCTCGGGCGAGCCGAGCGAGAGCGCGTCTTCGATGATCAGAAGGTCGAAGCCCGCCTGCTCGAGCTCACGCGCCGACTGCTGATAGATGTCGGGGCGCTGCCAGGCGTAGTTCCAGCGGTAGTCGGCGCGGCCCCACGCTTGTGGTCCGAAGCCGCGACCGAAGAACCAGCCGAAGTGTTGCAGGTGTGCCATGCATCTCAGTCTGTTCGACACCGGGCTGCACTCGCGCCAATGTTTCGTTGTGTGAATTCGCGACTGGGTCTTCTGTCGCTGCGCCCGTAGCGTTGCACAATCGAGAAAGAGCACGGAAGCGAACAATGACCACCACCCAGCAGGCCTACGGCGAAGACAATTTCGGGTTCAGCACCGAGCAGGTGCACGCCGGTGAGATCACCGGCGGCGACTTCGGCGCCCGTATCACCCCGATCTACCTGACGGCCGGGTTCGTGTTCGACTCTTTCGACCACGCACAGCAGCGCTTCGCGGGCGAAGACGGCGGCCTCGTGTACACGCGCTATGCGAACCCGACGAACCAGGCGGTCGAGGCCAAGCTGACCGCGCTCGAGCGTGGAGTGGATTCGCTGCTCGTAGCCAGCGGGCAGGCAGCGATCACGGTCGCCCTGCTCGGCATTCTGCGCTCAGGCGACCACTTTCTCTCCACACCGAGCCTGTACGAAGGCTCGAAGACGCTGTTCCGCGAGAACTTCGAGCGCTTCGGCATCGAGGTCGAGTTCGTCACCGACCCGCACGATCTCGACGAATGGAAGCGCCGAGTGCGCCCCAACACGCGTGCCATCTACGGCGAGACCATTCCGAACCCGAAGAACGACCTGATCGACATCGACCTCATCGCCGGCTTCGCGCGCGAAGAGGGCCTGCCGTTCGTCATCGACAGCACGGCCTCGACGCCCTACCTCATCAGGCCCATCGAGCACGGAGCGAACATCGTCGTGCACTCGGCGAGCAAGTTCTTGAGCGGCCACGGCGCCTCGCTGGCCGGGGTCGTCGTCGACGGGGGAAACTTCGACTGGGCCCGCTACCCCGAGAAGTTCCCGCAGTTCTCCACTCCGACAGGCGGCGACGGCAGCCCCACCCTGGTCGAACGTTTCGGCGCGAAGGCCTACCTCGAGTACACCCGCAGCATCATCGCCGGGCGACTCGGCCCCACACTCTCACCGCTGAACGCCTTTCTCCTTCAGCAGGGCCTCGAGACCCTCTCGCTGCGCGTCGAACGGCACTGCCGCAACTCGCTCGCCGTCGCGACCTGGCTCGAGCAGCAGCCCGAAGTGCTCTCGGTCGACTACCCGGGCCTACCCTCGAACCCCTCGCACGCGATCGCGGTGAAGCACTATCCGCGCGGCACCGGCTCGGTGTTCGGCTTCACTCTGCGCGGTGGGCTCGACGACGCCCGCACGGTCATCGATGCGGTCGAGCTCTTCAGCCGTATGTCGCACATGGGCGACGTTCGATCGCTCATTCTGCACCCTGGCACGACCTCGCACGCTCACCTCAGCGAGTCGCAGAGACTCGAGCTGGGCATCCACCCCGGCCTCGTTCGGCTCTCGATCGGGCTCGAAGACGAGGCAGACCTCATCGACGACCTCGAGCGCGCCTTCACCGCCCTGCGGCGCACGGATGCTCTGCTCGAGCCTGCATCGCTCGCTCTCACCTGAAGCGTCGAGTTCGCTTGCGCTCAGCTTCGGGTGTCGAGTCAGCTCGCCTCGGCGCGGGCTTGTTCGAGGTCGTAGCGCATCTGCATCTTCAACCACAGCTCGGCGCGGCTCACAAGAGTGCGGTTTGGTTGATCGGCGTCAATTAACTCCCTATAGTTGACGCAGATCAATTAGGGAGAATCGTGACGACAGACCTCAGCGAGACCGTGAACGAACCCGAACTCGCCGCCAAGACGAGGCGGCAGGTGCTCGTACCGCTGTCGGGCCTGCTGCTGGGCATGTTCGTCGCCCTCCTCGCCAGCACGGTCGTCTCGAGTTCGCTTCCGAAGATCATCGGCGACCTCGGCGGAACACAGTCGGGCTACACCTGGGTGGTAACCGCCACCCTGCTCGCCACGACGGTCAGCACGCCGATCTGGGGCAAACTCGCCGACCTCACGAACCGCAAACTGCTCATTCAGCTCTCACTGGTGATCTTCGTGGTCGGTTCGGGGCTCGCCGGGCTCTCGCAGAGCACCGAGATGCTCATCTTCTTCCGCGTGCTGCAGGGCCTTGGGGCCGGCGGTCTGACCGCGCTGGTGCAGGTCGTGATGGCCGACATCATCCCGCCCCGTGAGCGCGGGCGCTACATGGGCCTGCTCGGCGCGGTGATGGCCGTCGCAACAGTCGGCGGCCCGCTTCTGGGTGGTGTGATCACCGACTCGGCCGGCTGGCGGTGGAACTTCTACATCTCCGTGCCCTTCGCGGTCGTGGCGATCATCCTGCTGCAGAAGACGCTGCATCTGCCGACCATCCGCCGCAAGGTCACGATCGACTACCTCGGCGCGGTGCTCATCGCCGGCGGCGTCTCGCTGCTGCTCATTTGGATCACCCTGGCCGGCAACAACTTCGAGTGGGGCTCCGCCACCAGCATCGTCATGGCGGCCGGAGCGGTCGTACTACTTGCTGCAGCCGTGGTCGTCGAGTTCAAGGTCAAAGAACCGATCATCCCGATGACCCTGTTCAAGAACCGCACCTTCTACCTCGCCGTCATCGCCAGCATCTCTGTGGGCGTCGCGATGTTCGGCACCTCGGTCTTTCTCAGCCAGTACATGCAGCTCGCCCGCGGCAAGACCCCGACCGAATCGGGTCTGCTCACCATTCCCATGATCGGCGGCGTGCTCGTCTCATCGGTCGTCATCGGGCAGGTCATCAGCCGCACCGGCAAGTGGAAGCGCTACATGGTGGCCGGCTCCATTCTGCTCGCCATCGGTCTCGCCCTCATGGGCACGATTCGGTACGACACGAGCTTCGTTCTCGTGGGCATCTACATGTTCGTGATGGGTGCCGGCGTCGGCATGGTGATGCAGAACCTCGTACTCATCGTGCAGAACGCAGTGGATGCCCGGCAGATCGGCACCGCGAGTGCTTCGGTCGCGTTCTTCCGCAGCCTCGGCGGCGCCATCGGCGTATCGGTGATGGGGGCCGTGCTCGGTTCGCGCATCACCACGCTTGTGACCCAGGGACTGGCGAACATCGGAATCGACCCCTCGCAGCTGGGCGGCAGCGGCAGCATTCCCGAGCTCAGCACGCTGCCCGGCCCGATTCGAACGGTTGTCGAGTCGGCGTATGGCGAAGGCATCGGCGATGTCTTCTTACTCGCTGTTCCGCTGGCGCTCATCTCGATCGTCGCCATCGCCTTTCTGCCCAATCTGAAGCTCGGCAATAAGACCTCGGTCGAGCAGCTCGCCGAGCAGGAGTCGGTCGCCGAGATGCTCATCTCGGCCAGTGGCGCCGAGGTCGCCGGCGACCCCACGAGCGAGGCGTTGCTCGACGAGTACGACACCGCACCGGCATCCCCTTCGCCGCAGCCAGCAGGAGGCGCGTCAGCTGCCGATGCCCCTGCACCAGACTCCCGACGAGCCGCTCGTGCAGCGGAAACGACGGGTGGCACTCAGGAACGTTCCTGATGTCGGCGCCTACGATGGGGGTCGTGGAGCCGAAGACACGCAGCGAGGCCATCGGTTCGATCGAAGACGCCATCGGCCGACTCATTCGAACCGTTCGCACGACCCTGAGCGACAACGCTTCGGCGTTCGCGCCGGGCCTGACCCCGACCGCGTATTCGATCATGAGCGTCATCGATCGGATGCATCCCGTCACGCCGGCAGCGATCATCGAGGCGACCCGTATCGACAAGTCTCTGGTGAGTCGCCAGCTGAGAATTTTGAAAGACGCCGGCTTCATCACGAGTGCGCCCGATCCGCACGACCGCCGAGCGGATCTCTTCTCGCCGACGGCCGAGGCCGGTGCTCGGTTCGCCGACATCAGGTCGCAGAACCGAGCACGGTTCGCCAGCGGGTTCGACAGCTGGAGCGAAGACGAGCTGGCCACCTTCGCTGCCCTGCTCGACAAGTTCATGGGCAGGGTGGATCCCTGATGGCGACCGTACCGACAACTGCCGCGGCCCCTGCTCCCGGCGCGGGATCCGTCGACGATCTGGCACCCGTGCCACCGTCGTTGCGCGAGCGCAAAAAACGCGAGACCCGCATCGCCATTCACGAATCGGCCCTGCGGCTGGTGGCCGAGAACGGCGTGGAAGGGGCCTCGGTCGACGCCATCTGCTCGGAGGCCGGGGTCTCGGGCCGCACGTTCTTCAACTATTACCCGACGAAGTTCGCCGCCATCGTGGGCATCGGCGTCGTGCAGATCAGCGACGCCCAGCGTGCGGAGTTCTTACGCAGCGACGGCGAAAACGCGCCCGCCGGCGAAGCGAACCTGATGCGCGACCTCTGCCGGCTGATGGCCCAGCTGAGCGAGAGCAGCGGCGACCCGGCCGGGGGGTCGAACGCCGATGCTCGCGCCGACCGACAGACGCTGCGCGAGCTGCTCACCCGCAGGCCCGAGCTGGTGCCCGGGTTGTTCACCATGATGCTCGATCTGCGCCACCAGTTCGTCGAGCTCGCCGCGCTTCGAACAACCCCCGACCGAGCCCGGTTCGCGACCTCGTTGCTGATGTCTGCGCTCATCTGCTCGCTCGACACTCCGCTAGACCCCCACGTCGACAACCTCGAGCTCTGGCTCTTCGACGCCGTGCGCGCCATGCAGAGCATCGACAAATCCTGACAGCGACCTTTTCGCTGGCCGGCGCACGATGCGCGGGCGGCGCGGCGCGCGCGGCGGGAGCGCGAGGCGGGTGCGTCAGAGGGACTGCAGGATGACCGCGGAGCCTTGTCCGCCGCCTCCACAGATGCCGGCAGCACCCACCGAGCCGGCCCCGAGAGCGGCCAGCCGCCGGGCCAGGTGGCCCACGATGCGCGCGCCGGAGGCCCCGATGGGGTGACCCAGGGCAATAGCCCCGCCCGTGGCGTTCACGATGGCTTCGTCGACCCCGAGCATCCGCGTCGAGTGAACCGACACCGCGGCGAAGGCCTCGTTGATCTCGACGGCCGCCAGGTCAGAGGTTTCGAATGCCGTCTTCGCCAGCGCAGCAGTGATGGCGTTGGCGGGTTGCGCATGCAGGGTCACGTCGGGCCCGGCGACGAACGCGTGGGCGAGTACGCGGGCGATCGGCGTGACGCCGAGGCGTTCGGCGGCCGCCTCGCTCATCAGCACGATGGCGGCGGCGCCGTCGGTGATCTGCGACGAGCTGCCGGCGGTGATGGTTCCCGCTGCGCCGAACGCCGGGCGCAGAGCTGCGAGCGATTCGGGTGTCGTCTCGGCGCGCAGACCGTCGTCGGCAGACACCGTGGTGGTGCCCTTGCGGCCGGTGATCTCGAACGGCGCGATCTCGCCGGCGAGAAACTCGGTGCCGGCCGCGAGGGTCTGGTGCGAGCGGGCGGCCCAGGCATCTTGGTCGGCGCGGGTGATCGAGAGGCCCTCGTTGCGTTCTTCGGTCGAAACGCCCATTGAGCGCTTCTCGAAGGCGTCGGTGAGCCCGTCGTGCTCCATCGTGTCGATGAACTCGATCGCGCCGTACTTCTTGCCCGCGCGCGAGCCCGACCAGGCGTGCGGGGCGAGCGTCATCGACTCCTGCCCTGCGGCGACGACCACATCGGCCTCGCCCGCGTTGATGAGGCGTACCGCGTCGACCACCGCCTCCATGCCTGAGAGGCAGACAGCGTTGAGCGTGATGGCCGGTACGGTCAGCGGGATGCCCGCGCCCGCCGCCGACTGGCGCGCCGGGTTCTGGCCGGCCCCGCCTTGCAGCACTTGTCCGGCGAATACCATCTCGACAGCCGTGGCCTCGACTCCGGCCACGGCGAGCGCCGCCCGAATGGCGTGGGCGCCCAGCTCGGTTGCCGGAATCGACGCGAAGACGCCGTTGAACTTCACGAACGGGGTGCGGGCGTAGCCCACGATGACGGCGGTCATCGGGCCACCGCCGCTGCGGGGCCGGCGTTCGAGGCGGCTTCGGAACGGGCATCCGCCCCGCCCGCCGCGGCCGCACCGACCGCCTCGCCCGAACTGCCCGCCTCGCTCGCACCGCCGACCTCGGCGTCAAGTTCGACCGTGAACGACGCGCCCGTCTTCCGCTCGAGCTCGTCGACGGTGACACCGGGCGCGACGGCACGCAGCACGAGACCGCTCGGCGTCACATCGAACACCGCGAGGTCACTGATGATGCGCTGCACCACTTTTGCGCCGGTGAGCGGCAGGTCGCACTCGGTGACGATCTTCGGTGAGCCGTCTTTGGCGTTGTGCTCGGTGATCACAATCACGCGGGGGGTGCCGGCGACGAGATCCATCGCGCCGCCCATGCCCTTCACGAGTTTGCCGGGAATGGTCCAGTTGGCCAGGTCGCCGTTGGCCGCGACCTGCAGTGCCCCCAGAATGGCGATCTGCACGTGACCCCCACGAATCATCGAGAACGAGGTGGCAGAGTCGAAGAAGCTGCCGCCCTCGACGAGCGTCACCGTCTGCTTGCCGGCGTTCACGAGGTCGGCGTCTTCTTCACCCTCGAAGGGAAACGGACCCATGCCGAGCAGGCCGTTCTCGCTCTGCAGGGTGACGGTCACGCCGTCGGGAAGGTGGTTGGCGACCATCGTCGGAATGCCGATTCCGAGGTTGACGTATTCGCCGTCGTGCAGTTCTTGGGCGGCGATCGCCGCCATCTCATCGCGTGACCACGCCATGGTGTTGCTCTCTTTCGTTGTCGTTCTCGAGTTTGCAGGCGCCCGCCGGGGCAGCGTCAGACGGCGGCGGTGGCGGGGACGGTGACGCGGGGGCGCACGGTTCGCTGTTCGATCTCTTTGACCCGGTCGGTAGCCTGCACCAGTCGCTGAACGAAAATGCCCGGGGTGACGATGATGTTCGGGTCGATCCACTCGCCGCGCACGATCTCTTCGGCCTCGACGATCGTCACACGACCGGCCGTCGCCACGTTCGGGTTGAAGTTGCGTGCCGCGTGTCGGTACACCAGATTGCCCGCTTCGTCGGCGCGGTACGCGTGCACGAGGGCGATGTCGGCGACGATGCCGCGCTCCAGCAGATACGTCTCGCCGTCGAAGTCGTGCAGCTCTTTGCCCTCGGCGACCGGAGTGCCGACGCCGGTCTTCGTATAGAAGCCGGCAATGCCCGCCCCGCCGGCCCGAAGACGCTCGGCGAGCGTGCCCTGTGGCACGAACTCCACGTCGAGTTCGCCGTCGAGGTACTGCTGGGCGAACAGCTTGTTCTCACCGACATAGGAGGCGAGCACCTTGCTGACCTGGCGGTTCTCGAGCAAGATGCCCAGACCCTTTCCATCGACGCCCATGTTGTTCGACACGATGGTGAGCCCGGTCGCGCCGCTGTCGCGCACCGCTTCGATCAGGTCGTAGGGGTTTCCGCTCAGGCCGAAACCGCCGACCGCGATCGTCGCACCGTCGTGAATGACGTCGCGCACGGCATCCGCCGCGCTCTGCCAGATCTGCGTCATCTGCACTCCTTCGTGTATGGCCCGAATCGATGCCCAGAACGTGGGCAGCTCTCGACGCTCTAGTGAAACTACGCGCGCCTTGCATGTCGGTCAACGGATGTTCGCGCAATTGTTTGCAGTGTGGGCGAACTGAGCGGCGCTGTCCGTAATATGGACAGATCGCGGATACGGACGAGTCACGCCGAGGGAGACCAACCATGGCCGTAGCACTGCAGGGCGCACAGATGATCGCGCGGGCCGGGCTCGTTTTGCGCGCAGTCAGCGCTCGCATGCCCGGCGGAGTCTCGACGGCCGAGGTCGCTCGCGACACGGGCCTTGCCCGCCCCACCGCACATCGGCTGCTCGCCTCGCTGGCGGCCGAAGGTTTTCTCGACCTCGACAGTGCGCGGGGGCGCTGGTTTCTCGGCCCCGAACTGTTTCTGATGGGCTCGCTCGCGGCCGAACGTTACGACATGACCGACCTCGCACGTGACAGCGTCGAGTACTTGGCGCGCGAAACCGGCGAGAGCGCCTTTCTCTCCGCCCGCCGCGGCTACGAGACCGTGTGCGTCACTCGGGTCGAGGGCAGCTTTCCCGTGCGTTCGCACGTGCTCTACGAAGGCGTTCGGTTTCCGCTGGGCGTCGCATCAGCCGGCCTGGCGATCGTGTCGTTCTTGCCGCCCGCCGAGATCGACACCTACCTTGCGGCAGACTCGCTCGTCGCGCGCTGGGGTGAATCCCACTCCGCCGCCGCGCTGCGCAAGCGCATCGCCGACACACGCTCGCTCGGTTATGCCGTCAACCCGGCCTTGCTCGTCGAGGGCAGCTGGGGCATGGGCGCGGCGATCTTCGACTCCTCTGGCCGCCCGATCTGGGCGCTCAGCCTCACCGGCATCGAATCGCGTTTCGCTCCTCACCGCCGCCCCCAGCTCGGCAAGCTCCTGCTCGAGCAAGCCCACCTCGTGACCCGCCGCCTCACCACCCGCGCGACCGCCCTCACCCCGCCCCGCCGCTGACCGTCCGCTGACCACCCGCGCGACCGTAGCGGGTGGCTCATGAGACCGCCGCAGCGGAATGAGGCCGGCATAGCGACCTCATCGCGCCGCAGCTGTCTCGGCCGGAGGGCCGGGCGCCAGCGGCGGCTCAGGGGTCGCGCGGCTGGCCAGCTCGCGCCGGTCAGAGGCCGCGGGCCATGAAGGAGGCGACGAGCTCGCCGATGAGCACGGCGGTGGCGGCGGGGCCGCGGAGGGGGGCCGTGGGCAAGATGGAGGTGTCGGCGATACGCAATCCGCTGACGCCGTAGACCCGGCCGTACTGGTCGACGACCGCGAGCGGGTCGAAAGAGGCACCCATCTTCGCGCTGCTGCACAGGTGGATCGCGGTGCCGAGGTGCCCGAGCATCCACTCGTTCAGGCGCGCGTCGTCGTCGAGCAGGGCCGAATCGAGTTCGGTGAGCGAGCGAAAGATGTGCGAGAACGGCCGCGAGCGCAGCAGGGCGACGGCGGTGCGAACCCCCTCGCGCATGCGGGCGAGGTCGGCGTCGGTCGAGAGGTAGTTGTAGTCGATGCGCGGCGAGACAGCGGGGTCTGCCGAAACGAGCGAGATCGAACCGCGCGACGTCTCGTCTTGAACGGCGACCAGCAGAGCGAGGTCGTTGCGGTGCGCGAATTGCGACGCGAATCGGCGCAACGAGACGCCGCGCATGGCCCGTAAAGACCGCACCGGGTGCCGCAGAAAACCGCGCGCCCCCGAGAGAACCGCCCACGAGCTGCCGGTGAGCAAGAACCCGGTCGGCTTGATCATCGGCAAGATCTCGATGTCACCGCCGGTCGCGGCCGAGTCGGCCGCCTGAAAGTTGAGGCAGTCGGCGAGCGACTGGCTGGTGCGGTAATCGACCACACCGCGTCTGGGCTGCCAGCCCACCGAGACCTCCGGATGATCGCAGAATTCCGCCCCGACCCCCGGCCTGTCGGCCACCACCGCGATGCCGAATTCGTCGAGTTGCGCGCGGGGGCCGATGCCCGACAGCAACAGCAGGTGGGGAGATTTCACTCCACCAGCGCTCAGCACGATCTCGCGCCCGCGAATCACGGCAACGGATGCGCCGTGCTCGACCTCGACCCCGACGGCACGCGTGCCCTCGAAGACGACGCGGCGCACGGTCGAGTCGCCCTGCACAGTCAGATTCGGTCGGCCGAGCGCCGGCTCGATGTAGGCGATGCCGGTGTTACGGCGTACCCCGTCGATGACGTTCATCGGTACGGGGCCGTACCCGGGCATGCCCTGGTCGTTCTTGTCGGGCTCGGCGCGAAAACCGAGTGCCGCCGTGGCTGCGGCGAACGCACGGGTCGCCGGGTTGCTCTGGTCGGGGCGCCGCACCAGCATCGGCCCCGAATCGCCGTGCAACGCCGTTGCGCCGTAGTCGAGATCGTCTTCGAGCTTCGTGTAGAACGGCAGAACTTTCTCGTACGTCCACTCGTCGTTGCCGCCGGCGCTCCAGCGCTCGAAGTCCTCGCGGCGAGCTCTGATGAAATAGCCGCCGTTCACGCTCGACGACCCGCCGAGAATCTTGCCGCGTGCGATGGAGTAGGGCAGCTTCGGGGTGAGAAACCCGGTGAACGACCAGTTGTTCGCGTGCCCCGGCATGGCGCCCTCTACGGTTCCCCCGTCGAGCAACTCTGCGGGAAAGTCGCTCGTCGTGCGCGGCACCGGGCCCGCCTCGAGCAGTAGCACCGACCGGCCAGGGTCTTCGCTCAGTCGCGCAGCGAGCGGTGCCCCCGCCGCCCCCGCACCCACGACGATGACGTCGTAGACCGCAGGCCCATCACTCATCGAACGACGCGACGCGCTTCGAGACGAACGCGACGGCGATGGCTTCGTACGATCTCTCCAACAGCTCGTCGAGCTGTGACTCCTCGTCTCGCAGCCACGTCTCGTAGGCGGCGAGAGAAGCGCCCAGAAGCGCCCAGCCGATGGCCTGCGGAGTGAGGTCGTCGGGTGGCAGCCCCATACGGGCCGCCACGTATTCGGCGATCACTTGTCGCCAGGCGGCGTAGCGCAGCGCTGCGTGCGCCACGAGGGTCGGCACGGTGAGCAAGAGCGTCATGCGCCGGCGATGGTAGGCGACCTCGTCGCTCGGCAGGTGGTTGAAGTGAATGACCGCCATGCGTAGCGCGTCGATCAGCGCCACGTCGTTCGGAATCCGGTCGAGATAGCTGCGCATCTGTTCGAGTTGCGACTCGAAGTCACCCCACGGCACGTCGTTCTTCGATACGAAATACCGAAAGAACGTGCGCCGCCCGATTCCGGCTGCCGCCGCGATGTCGTCGACGGTCACCGACTCAAAGCCCCGCTCGATGAACAGCGTGAGTGCGACGTGGCTGATCTCCGCCTGCGATGTCGACGGCTGCCGCCCCGAGCGCGGCCTGACAGCCGCTGACTCCGAGCCCGACGACGACATGTTCTCTCCCCGGCCCCTTTGTCGACCTTTTCCTTATTATCGCTCTTATCGAGATTGCTCTTCCATTCGGCACTCGGTGCCAGTACAGTGATTTTGTCACAGCTAGACGCCCAATGAAGTCCGTTCGACATGAGGAGAATCCCATGAACAGCAGTGAAGCAGAAACAGCACCGGCAACCGAGGTCGTCGACGAGGTCGTCGAGTCTGATTCGCTGGTCGAAGAAGTTTCGATCGACGGTATGTGCGGCGTCTACTAGACCGTCGCTGCCCGTCATGCCGATCGAACTCGACAGCGCGTGGGATCTGCATCCGCAGGTCTCGGTCAGGCCCGAGCCATTCGGTGCCTTGCTGTATCACTTCGGTACCCGCAAGCTGTCGTTTCTGAAAGACCGCACCCTGTTGACGGTCGTTCAGTCCCTCGCCGACTCGCCTTCTGTGCGGGCGGCTTGTGTCACAGCCGGTGTCTCTGACGCCGACCTGCCCAAATATGCGCGGGCGCTCGACACTCTCGTTATCTCGTCAATGGTTATCCAAAGACCGGTCACCCCAAGCCCGGTTATCCAAAGACCGGTCGTTGAATCACCAGTCGCCGAAAGGGCCTCATGACAATCCTGGATGCACGTCCCGAAGCACAGGTGGGCACGAAACAGTCTTTCGGCCGCACTCCCGCGCCCGCTACGGCAGACACGCCGAAGCCCGGCCGTCTCGTCGATCTCTTCGAATACGGCCTGGACTCCCCCATCTGCCTCACCTGGGAGCTCACCTACGCGTGCAATCTCTCGTGTTCGCACTGCCTGTCGAGCTCCGGCCGGCGCGACCCGCGAGAGTTGACGACCGAAGAGGCGAAGGGCGTCATCGACGAGTTCGAGCGCATGCAGGTGTTCTACGTCAACATCGGTGGCGGCGAGCCGACCATTCGACCCGACTTCTGGGAGCTCGTCGACTATGCCTCCGAACACCACGTCGGCGTCAAGTTCTCAACGAATGGTGTGAAGATCAGCCCCGAGATCGCGCAACGTCTCGTGAACAGCGACTACGTCGACGTTCAGATCTCCCTCGACGGCGCCACCGCCGACGTCAACGACTACGTGCGCGGCCCCGGCTCGTACGACACCGCGATGCGGGCGATGCAGAACCTGTACGACGCGGGCTTCGAGAACTTCAAGATCTCGGTCGTCTGCACGCGGCAGAACATTCCGCAGCTCGACGAGTTCAAGGCCATCGCCGACAAGTTCAAGGCGCAGCTTCGCCTCACGAGACTCCGGCCATCCGGTCGCGGAGCCGACGTGTGGGACGACCTGCACCCGCTGCCCGAGCAGCAGAAAGAGCTGTACAACTGGCTCGTCGCGCACGGCGAAGGTGTACTCACCGGCGACTCGTTCTTTCACCTCTCCGCCTACGGCGACGCCCTGCCGGGCCTGAACCTCTGCGGCGCGGGCCGAGTCGTCTGCCTCATCGACCCGGTCGGTGACGTGTACGCCTGCCCCTTCGCCATTCACGAAGAGTTTCTCGCCGGCAACGTGCGCTCCGAAGGCGGCTTTCACGAGGTCTGGCGCAACTCCGAGCTGTTCGCGCGGCTGCGCAACCCGCAGACCGGCGGCGCCTGCACCTCGTGCGGGTTCTTCGACTCCTGCCGCGGCGGCTGCATGGCTGCGAAGTTCTTCACCGGCCTGCCGCTCGACGGGCCCGACCCGGAGTGTGTGCGCGGTTTCGGCGAAGACGCTCTCACGAAGCGCAAAGAAGCCGACAGCATCCCGAAACCCGACGGCGACCACTCGCACAGCACCGTTCGGGGCCCGCGCCGAGACGGCAAGCCCGTCACCAAGTCGCGGCCCGTCAACCTCACCCTCTCCCTCAGACGCCCCGAAGCTCCACCGGTCAGCGCCTGCGAAATCGACCCCCTCGCCGGGTTTCGGCCGTAAGAAGAAATGTCTGAATTAGAATCCGTCGACGAACTGGCCCCGATCGACGTCTCTGCAACGCGCGCTCGAGTGGCCGCGCACCTCGTCGGCCGCGAGCGTGAGCTCGAGTTGACGCTCGCCGCGGTCGCGGCAGGGCGCGACATCGTGCTCGAAGGCCCACCCGGCACGAGCAAGACCACGATGCTGAAGGCCATCACCGAGGAGTGGGGCATTCCGCTGCTCTTCGTCGAAGGCAACGCCGATCTGACGCCCGCGAAACTCGTCGGGCACCACAACCCCGCTCGGGTGCTGCGCGAAGACTACAACGCCGACAACTTCGTCGCGGGCCCGCTGGTCGAAGCCATGCGCGAGGGCGGCTTTCTCTACATCGAAGAGTTCAACCGTGCCCCAGAAGACACGTTGAACACGCTGCTCACGGCGATGGCCGACCGCGCGATCGCTATTCCGCGCGTCGGCACCGTCATCGCCAAGCCGACCTTCCGCGTCATCGCGTCGATGAACCCCTACGATAACGTCGGCACCACCCGGCTCTCGACGAGCGTGCACGACCGGCTGAACCGACTCTCGGTCGACTACCAAGACGCCGCCGCCGAAGAGGGAATCGTACGGCTGCGCACCGGCGCGAGCGGCCCGCTGGCCGACCGGCTCATCCCCGATGCCGTCGCCGTCACTCGCATGACGCGCGAGCATCAGGATGTTCGGCAGGGCTCGAGCGTACGCGGAGCCATCGACTGCGTGCTGGTCGGGCTGCAGCTCGCCGTTCTGCGCGGCATCGACGACCCGACCGACGAGCGCTACCCCGAGCTCGTCTACGACGCGATGATTCTGTCGCTGTCGGGGCGCATCCACCTCGACGAGTCTGTCGAGCTGACACCCGAAGCGGTACTGCGCGAGATCTGGGAAGACCACTTCATTCTGCTTCCCGCCGCGGCCGATCCCGGCTGAAGAGAAGTGGCCATCGATTCTCCCATCACCCGCAAGTCGGGAATGGGCAAAGCGCGCACCCTGCGTCCGCTCTCACGCAAGCCGAAAAAGCTCGACGCCGAACCGACCGTGTTCGAGTCGAAGCCCGGCGCGGGAGGCCCCGTTTTTCGCGCGGCGAAACAGGGAGCATCCGCTGCGAAGGGCACCGCCCGCGGTTCGGCCGACCCGACATCGACCGACGACGAGGGTGAACTCGAGCTGGCCGTCGCGGCCGAGGTGCCGGGCGACTCGGCTGCGCGCTCACTCGCTCGTCAGATCACCGCGCGCCTGGCGATTCCGCGGCCGAAACAGAACGCCCAGGCCAAACGCGGCAGCGGGTCGCTCGCCAGCCTGCCCTACCGGGGCGGGTCAGATGAGATCGACCTCGACAAGACGATCGAGATGCTCGCCGAGCATCCGGTGCCCGACGACGAAGACATCATCGTGCGCGACCGAGTGCGCACGAAACGCTCTGTGGTCTTGGCTGTGGACGTCTCGGGCTCGATGAAGGGCGACCGCCTACAGTCGGCGGCGGCCACCGTTGGCGCCGTCGCGGCCGAATTGCAGAACGACGCCCTCTCGGTGATCGCCTTCTGGTCAGACGCGGCCGTGCTGCTGAACCTCGGCCAGCCCGTGAAGCCGATGGAGCTGCTCGATTCGATACTGCGAATGCCCGCCAGGGGCCTGACGAACGTGTCGTTTCCGCTCGAGCTCGCCGCCCGGCAGCTCGCCCGAGTGCCGGCGCGGGATGCCCGAGTGATTCTGTTGTCGGATTGCGTGCACAACGCCGGCCCCGACCCGCGCATCGTCGCCGCGCGGCTGCCCCGGCTCGACGTGCTCATCGACGTGAGCGCAGAGAAAGACATCGAGCTCGGTCGCGAGCTCGCCTCGGCCGGGCACGGCACCGCCCGGCTGGTTCACACCTATCGCGATGTGGCGCCCGCCCTCAGCGCCATCTTCCACTCCTGAGCCGCGCGTCTCTTCAGAGCGCGACTCATCTACCCTTTCAGACCCGAACACAGCACACGAATACAAGGAGACACGACCACATGGCTAAGAATGCCTGGTTCGAAACCGTCGCAGAAGCGCAGCGGCGCGCCAAGAAGAGACTGCCCAGCTCGGTGTACGGCGCCCTCGTCGCCGGCTCGGAGAGGGGAATCACCTATAACGACAACATGAAGGCCTTCTCAGAGATCGGGCTCGCCCCGCACGTCGCCGGCCACAAGGCCGAACGCGACTTGAGCACCTCGGTGATGGGCATTCCCATCTCGCTGCCCGTCATCGTCTCGCCCACCGGCGTGCAGGCGGTGCACCCTGACGGCGAGGTGGCGGTGGCCCGGGCATCCGCCAACCGCGGCACCATCATGGGCTTGAGCTCGTTCGCGTCGAAGCCGGTCGAGGCCGTCGCCGAGGCGAACCCGAACACGTTCTTTCAGATGTATTGGAGCGGAACCCGCGAGGCCATGGTGCAGCGCATGGAGCGGGCGAAGGCGGCCGGCGCCAAGGGTCTCATCTCGACCCTCGACTGGTCGTTCTCGAACGGTCGCGACTGGGGCAGCCCCACCATCCCTGAGCGCATGAGCCTCAAGACGGCGATCTCGTTCGCCCCGAATGTGCTGCCGCACCCGAAATGGCTGCTCACCTTCGCCAAGTCGGGTCGCATTCCCGACCTCACCGCCCCGAACCTCACCCCGCCCGGCGGCGAAGCGCCCACCTTCTTCGGCGCCTACTATGAGTGGATGCAGACCCCGCCGCCCTCGTGGGAAGACGTCGCGTGGCTGCGCGAGACCTGGGGAGGCCCGTTCATGCTGAAGGGCGTCTCGCGGGTCGACGACGCTCACCGCGCCGTCGATGCCGGCGTGACGGCGATCTCGGTGTCGAACCACGGCGGCAACAACCTCGACGCAACACCCGCGACCATCCGGGTGCTGCCGTCGGTGGCTGCGGCGGTCGGCGATCAGATCGAGGTGCTGCTCGACGGCGGAATCCGCCGCGGCAGCGACGTCGCCAAGGCACTCGCTCTCGGTGCCCGCGCCGTGATGATCGGCCGCGCCTACCTGTGGGGCCTGGCTGCGAACGGCCAGGCCGGAGTCGAGAACGTCTTCGACATTCTGCGCGGCGGGCTCGACTCGGCCGTGCTCGGCCTCGGGCACTCGAACATCCACGAGCTCAACCGCGAAGACCTCGTGATTCCGTTCGACTTCGAGAAGACGCTCGGCGGGTCGCACCCGCTCATTCCCGCGAAGTGAGCGAAGCCGGCCGGCGCGATCTGGCGACCCTCTCGGTGACGACGCTCGGCGTCGGCGCCGAGGGGGCGGAGGGTCTGGGGGCAACGGATGCCCGGCCGACCGTGCTCGTACCGACCGGTTCGACCGAGCAGCACGGGCCGCATCTGCCGTTCGGCACCGACACCGTGATCGCGGCGGCGGTTGCGAGTGCTGTGGCTGAGCGGCTCAACGCGGCTGCAGGCACCGTAGGCAACGGCGCAGGTGGTGGCGCAGGTGGCGCCGCATCCGGTGCTACCGAGACTGCCGCCGCAGAGACCCGCGCCTCCGGCTCTGGTGCCCCGTGTTTCGTAGTCGCACCGGCTCTGCCCTACGGCGCGAGCGGCGAACACCAGCCCTTCGCCGGAACCGTGTCGATCGGCCACGACGCCCTGAAGGTCGTGCTCGTCGAACTGGTGCGCTCGCTCTCCACGTGGGCCGGGCGCATCGTGTTCGTCAACGGGCACGGCGGCAACGTTCCTTCGCTCATGGAGGCGGTGATGGCCATGATCGGCGAGCAGCACAGCGTGTCGTGGGTGACGTGCAGCGCTCCGCTGGCCCAGTCGCCCATCGACCCCGCCACCGATTCGCATGCCGGCCGCATCGAGACGTCGCTTCTGCTGCACCTCGCACCGAGCGCCGTCGACATGGCGGTCGCGGCGCCGGGTAACACGGGTGCTCTCGGCACCCTGCTGCCCATCATGCGCACCGGAGGAGTCGCGGCTGTCTCACCGAACGGAGTGCTCGGCGACCCGACGGGCGCCACCGCGGCCGAAGGCGCCGAATTTTTCGAGGCGATCGTGTCGTCGGTGGCCGACCTGATCGCCGGCGGTGCGACGGATTCCCGCGGGCGCCTCATCGCGCGACAGAGCACACCAGCGTGAGCGTGCCACCCGCGCCGGCCGGCGCGTCTGCTCTGCCCGTCGGCTTCACCGTCGCACTGAACCACCGCGTTCGGGTGAAAGAGAACGGCCGCGTGCTCGTCGGCGGCTCGCCGACCCGGGTGCTCTACCTCACCGAGGCGGCTCAGCGCCTCTTCGTGGGCCGAAACCTTGCGGTGACAAGCGCCGCTTCGCGCTCCCTGGTCAACCGGCTGCTCGACGCGGCGATGGCCGAGCCCATCGAAGAGACGCTGCCCGAGTTCGGTACCGACGCCTTCACCTGGGTCGTTCCGGTGCGCGACCGGCCTGCTGCGCTCGAGCGTCTGCTGCGGAGCCTCGGCCACGGGCATCCGGTCGTCGTCGTCGACGACGACTCGAAAGAACCGGCGGCCGTCGAAGAAGTGGCTCGGGCATTCGGCGCGCGCTACCTTCACCTCGACGTCAACGTCGGCCCGGGCGGTGCACGCAATGCCGGGCTGGCTGTCGTCGAGACTTCGTTCGTGGGGTTCGTCGACTCCGACATCGTGATCGAACCGGGCGCCGCCGAGATTCTACTGAAGCACTTCGTCGACGACCACGTGGCGCTCGCCTGCCCGCGGGTGCTCGCCCTGCCCGAACCCGGCGGAACCGGCTGGATCGCCCTCTACGAAGAGGCCCGCTCGTCGCTCGACCTCGGTCGTCGGCCTGCCACCGTGCGGCCGCGCTCCGAGGTGTCGTGGGTGCCGAGCGCCTGCCTGGTTGCACGCGTCTCGGCTCTCGGCGGCAGGTCAGCAGGCGGCGAGTCAGTCGGCGGCGGGTCAGTCGGCGGCGGGTCAGTCGGCGGCGAGTCAGGCGGCGGCGAGTCGGCAGGCGGCGACGCATTCACCCGCGCTGGCGCCGCTTCGGTCTCTGCTCCCGATTCGGCCACCGCCACCGCGCCCCCTGCCCCGGCCGAGGGCGCCGCCTCCCCCGCGGGCTTCGCGGCCGAGCTGCGCGTCGGTGAAGACGTCGACCTCGTCTGGCGGCTCGCCGAGGCCGGCTGGCGGGTGCGCTACGAACCCGCCGCCACCGTGCGTCATGAGCACCGCACCGAACTCGGCGACTGGATGCTGCGCAAGGCGGTCTACGGCACCGGGTCGCTCGAGCTCGGCCGCCGCCATCCGCACGACATCGCGCCGGTCATCCTCGCGCCCTGGAGCGCCGCTCTCGTCGCAGCGGTGCTCGCCCAGCGCAGCTGGTCGCTGCCCGTCGCAGCCGGCCTCTTCGTGTATGCCGCCGTCGGCATACGTCGCAAGCTCGCGAATAGCAGCCACCCCACCCGGCTCGCTCTGACACTGACGGCGCAGGGTTCATCGGCCGCGCTCTCGCAAGGAATGGCTCTGCTGCTTCGGCACTGGTGGCCGCTCACCCTGGTCGGCTGCCTTTTCTCGAAGCGCCTGCGCCGCGCCGCAGTCGTGGCCGGCGTCGTCGATGCGGCCATCGAGTGGGTGCGAACGGATGCCCGGCTCGACCCGTTGCGTTTCGCCGTCGCCCGGCGACTCGACGATCTCGCGTATGGCGGTGGAGTGTGGTTCAGCGCCCTCAGAGGCCGCTCGGCCCGTGCCCTTCTGCCCGACATTCGCCGCAAGCGCTGAGCCTACGATCGATACAATCGAATAGAGTCGATACTGTCTGACACCTACCTAGCCGTAGGAGAACTCAAAGGACTGATCAATGGCGACCTTCGACGATGGCATAGCAGAGACGGCTCTGCCCGATGCCGGCGTAGTGCACACCGATGTACTGATCGTCGGTTCGGGGCCGGCCGGGGCATCCGCTGCCCTCGCCCTGTCGACGCTCGGCATCGCGAACACGATGATCACGAAATATCGCTGGACCGCCAACACTCCGCGTGCACACATCACCAACCAGCGCGCGATGGAGTTCTTTCGCGACATGGGCATCGAACAGCAGGTCATCGCCGACTCGACCCCGCACGAGCTGATCGGCGACACGGTGTTCTGCACCTCGATCGCCGGCGAGGAGATCGGGCGCATTCTCACCTGGGGCACGCACCCGGCGCGGCACGCCGACTATGTGCTCGCCTCGCCCACGCTGAACTGCGACATTCCGCAGAACTACCTCGAGCCGATTCTCGTCAAGAACGCCACGATGCGGGGAACGCAGACGCGCTTCTCGAGCGAGTACCTCAGTCACAGCCAAGACGACGAAGGCGTGACCACGCGAGTACTCGACCGGGTGACCGGCACCGAGTACACCGTGCGGTCGAAGTATCTGATCGGGGCCGACGGAGCACGCTCGAAGGTGGCCGCCGACATCGACCTGCCGATGGAAGGGGCGATGGATATCGCCGGCTCGATGAACATCACCTTCACGGCCGACATCGCCGAATTGGTGGGGCACCGACCATCCGTTCTGTACTGGGTTGTTCAGCCAGGGTCGAACGTCGGCGGCATCGGCGCGGGGCTGGTTCGCATGGTGCGACCCTGGAACGAGTGGCTCATCGTATGGGGCTACGACATCGACGGCCCCGAGCCGGTCGTCGACACCGCAGCCGCGACGCAGATCGTGCGCAATCTGCTCGGCATGCCCGACCTTGATGTCGAGATCACCGGAACCTCGATCTGGGGTAACAACGAGATGTACGCCACGCGGCTGCAGAAGGGCCGCGTCTTCTGCTCGGGAGACGCCGTGCATCGGCACCCGCCGAGCAATGGGCTGGGCTCGAACACATCGGTGCAAGACGCCTACAACCTCGCCTGGAAACTCGCCGCGGTCGTGAAGGGTCAGGCAGGCGCGGCCCTGCTCGAGTCATACAGCGCCGAGCGGGCCCCCGTCGCCCGGCAGATCGTGACCCGAGCAAACCAGTCGGGTCGCGAATTCGGCGAACTGTTCGAGGCGCTCGGCATCACCACGGCGAAGAATGAAGACGAGATGCATGCGGCCATCGAGCAGCGCAAAGAGAATTCGCCGGCCGGCGCCCTCAAACGCCGGGCCGTTCAACAGGCGATGGAGCTGAAGAACTACGAATTCAACGCTCACGGCGTCGAGATGGGGCAGTTCTATACATCGAACGCGGTCGTCTCCGACGGCTCGCCGAAGCCGGCGGATGCCCGCGACCCCGAGCTCTACTACACACCCTCTACCGTGCCCGGTGCGCCGCTGCCGCACGCCTGGGTGGGCGACACCCGAACGAAGACGTCGACCCTCGATCTCGCCCCGAGCACCCAGTTCACTCTCTTCACCGGCATCACCGGTTCACGCTGGGCCGAGGCCGCTCCTCGTGTCGCCGACCGGTTCGGTATCACTCTCGGCGCCGTGGTCATCGGGCCGGGTCAGCGGTACACCGACCTCTACTTCGACTGGGCACGGTTGCGTGAGGTCGGCGAAGACGGCGTCGTACTCGTGCGACCCGACAAAATCGTCGTCTGGCGCTCGATGACCGCCGTCGACGACCCCGAATCCGCCCTCGTCGAGGCCCTTTCGGCGGTACTGAACCTCAGGGCCGAAGAATCCATTCCGCGAGAAAGCAGTGAGCGAGCATGACCATCTCAGACGAGCAAGCCAAACGAGAGCACGAACTGGTTGAGACCGTGGTCGATTCGTTCGCCGACGCACCGGATGAACGGCTGAAGTTGCTCATGCAGAGCCTCACCCGGCACCTGCACGCCTTCGTGCGCGAGGTGCGCCTCACCGAACCTGAATGGAACGCGGCGATCGCGTTTCTCACGGCGGCGGGCCACATCACCGACGAGCGCCGACAGGAGTTCGTGCTGATGTCAGACGTGTTCGGGCTCTCGATGCAGACCGTCGCCGTGAACAACGAGGCCTACGCGAACGCGACCGAAGCCACGGTTTTCGGGCCATTCTTCACCGCCGATGCCCCGCTCATCGAGAACGGCGGCGACATCTCGGGCTCAGCGCCCGGCGAGCCCTGCTGGGTGGAGGGTACCGTGAAAGACACGCGCGGCCAGACCGTGGCCGGGGCGAGAATCGAAGTGTGGGAGGCCGACGAAGACGGCTTCTACGACGTGCAATACGGCGACGACCGGGTCGCCGGCCGCGCCCACCTCTTTTCTGATGACGCGGGCGAGTTTCGCTTCTGGGGTCTGACGCCGACGCCGTACCCGATTCCTGACGACGGGCCGGTGGGGCAGATGCTGGCGGCGGTGGGGCGTTCACCCTACCGCGCCTCGCATCTGCACTTCATGGTGACCGCGCCGGGCTTTCGCACGCTCGTGACGCACATCTTCGTCTCGGGTGACGAACTGCTGGCGCGCGACTCGGTGTTCGGGGTGAAGGAGTCGCTCATCAAAGACTTTGTCGCCCAGCCGGCCGGCACACCGACCCCCGACGGGCGGGAGCTCGGCGAGCAGAGCTGGACACGCACGCGGTTCGACATCGTGCTCGCGCCCGCCGACGTCACCACGACCCCGTAGCCTCGCTCGAAACGCCGGCGAAGCGCGACTCCGTACGCCGTTTCGTAGCGACGCTAGTAGAGCGTCGCCTCGTGCTCCTTCTCGTACGCGCGAATCTCGCCGACCCGGCCCGCCCGGAGCTTCTCGGTGAATTCTGGGTCGGAGAGCACCGCGCGGCCGAGCGCCACCAGGTCGAACTCGCCGCGCTCGAACAACTCCACCAGCGGCGCGATCGAGAGCGAAGGCTGCCGGTCGTCGCTCGCCTCCATGAAGGCGCCAGCGACGCCGACCGAGCCGAGGGCGATGGTCGGCAGACCGGTGAGGTGCTTGGTCCAGCCGGCGAGCGTGCGGTCTGAGCCGTCGAACTCGGGCAGCCAGTAGCGCCTGGTCGAAGCGTGCAGCAGAGTCACGCCGGCGTCGACGAGCGGCGTGAGAATCTCGTCGAGCTCGGCCGCCGTCTCAGCGATGCGAGCGTCATAGTGGCCGCCCTTCCACTGCGAGAACCGAAAGTCGATGGGGTAGTCGGGCCCGACCTCGGCGCGAATGGCTGAGATGACCTCGGCCGCGAGCCGGGTTCGTCCAGACGTCTCACCGCCGAACCGATCAGAGCGCCGGTTGGTGGCCGACCACAGAAACTGGTCGAGCAGGTAGCCGTGCGCACCGTGCAACTCGACGCCGTCGAAGCCGAGCCGCTGGGCATCCACCGCGGCCCGCACGAACGAAGCGATGATCTCGTCGATGTCGGCCGCCGTGGCCACCTCGCCGCGCGGCTGGCCGTTGGCCGACAGAGCAGACGGGCTGATAATCGGCGCGCTCGGGTTCAGCGGCGATTGCTGCGAACGAGTGACGCCGAGGTGCCACAACTGCGGAAAGATGCTGCCGCCGGCTGCGTGCACCGCGTCGACGACGACCTTCCAGCCCGCCAGCGCCTCGTCGCCGTAGAACAGCGGAATGCGGTCGCTCGACCCGGCAGACGGATGATCGATGTAGGTGCCTTCGGTGACGATCAGCCCGAGGTGCGGTGCCCGGCGCGCGTAGTACTGCACCACGTCGTCGCCCGGAACACCGTTCGGCGACTGCGCCCGTGTCATCGGCGCCATGACGAACCGGTTCGACAGGCTGAGCTCCCCCGAGCGGAACGGGGTGAATAGCGGCGCGGGGTCGGTGTCGTCGAGAAGCGTGTGGATGATCGGTTCGGTGCCGGTGCCGGCTTCAGTTGTGGTCATACTGATGCGAACCCGCCGCCCGCGCCAGAGATTCCCGCAGTCAGAGCGCGCGAAGCAGGGGGGCGAGGTCGCGTTCGAACTGAGTCGCGAAGCGTTCTTGGTCGGCACCGGGGCCGTGGAAAACCAGGTGGTCGAAGCCCGCATCGACGTACGGCTTGATCTGCGCGAGGGCATCGTCGGGGTTCGATGCGACAATCCAGCGCTTCGCCACCTGCTCGATGGGCAGGGCGTCGGCCGCCTTCTCCATCTCGATGGGGTCTTCGATGTCGTGCTTCTGCTCGGGCGAGAGCGACAGCGGCGCCCAGAACCGGGTGTTCTGCAGGGCGGCCTCGGGGTCGGTGTCGTACGAGAGCTTGATCTCGATCATCCGGTCGATGTTGGAGTCGGTTCTCTCGGCCTGGGCCAGCCCCTCGGCGACCGCGGGCAGTAGCTTCTCGGTGTAGAGCTCCATGCCCTTGCCCGAGGTGCAGATGAAGCCGTCGCCCGCGCGCCCGGCGTAGCGTGCAACGACGGGCCCGCCTGCTGCGATGTAGATCGGCACTCCGCCCTCTGGCACGTCGTAGATGCTCGCGCCCACCGTGTGGAAGTATTCGCCCTCGTAGTCGACGCGCTCACCAGTCCAGAGTGCGCGCATGAGGTCGACCGCCTCGCGCAGGCGTGCGAAACGCTGCTTGAAATCGGGCCATTCGCCCACGAAGCCGGTGGCGATCTCGTTGAGCGCCTCGCCCGTGCCGATGCCGAGCATCACACGGTCGGGGTACAGGCAGGCCAGGGTGGCGAAGGCCTGCGCGATGACCGCGGGGTTGTAGCGGAACGTCGGCGTCAAGACCGAGGTACCGAGCTGGATGCTCGAGGTTCGCTCGCCCACGGCCGCGAGCCAGGCCAGCGAGAACGGGGCATGCCCGCCCTCGTGCCGCCAGGGCTGAAAGTGGTCGCTCACGGTGACGCTGTCGAAGCCGTGTTTTTCGGCCTGCACCCCGATTTCGACGAGTTCTCGCGGGCCGAACTGTTCGGCAGATGCCTTGAGACCGAGTTTCACGTTGCGCGACTCCTTCGTAGATGGCGACTCTTCACTCTACCGAACGGGCCTGACGACTCGGCCGTCCGGGCAAACTGAGTGCCGGAACCGCACTCGCGATTCCGGCACTCCGTCTCAGCGCTTACTTGCTGGGGTTATTGAAATACGGGTCGATCACTGCGGGCGAGGCCCAGTCGGCAGACGGCAGCGCGTCGAGAGTCGACGAGGTGTCGGCACCGGGAACCAGAAACTGGTTCAGGTTCTCGGGCGTGATGACCGACATATTCGGCACCACGACGTTGAGCTTGGGCCCTTCACCGGCCATGGTACGCATCGCGACGTCCCACACGGCGGTTCCTTCTTGCGTCGACGTGTTGCTCGTGGCAGCGCCCTTGTAGCCCGTGGCCTTCGCCGCGTTGTTCCAGTAGGCCAGCGAGGCGGCCGAGGCGTTGATGTCGACGACCAGCGGGTAGGGGCGCCCGGCCTGCTCGAAGGCCGCGTACGTTCCGGATCCCATGATGCCGAGCGAAACAGCGAGGTCGATCGACTCGGGGTGCGACGCCATGAATGTCGTGAGAGCCGTCTGCGCGCCGGAGTTCGAGTAATTGCCCGAAACCTTACCGATCAGCTTCAGTCCGGGGCACATGGCGAGCACGCTCTGCGTGGCGTTCACCAGAGTGGTGTTCGTCGACGAACCCTCTGCGCCTTGCACGATGACCGTGTTGCCCTTGCCGTCGAGAATCTTGGCGGCGGCGGCGAGCGGATACGCAGCCTCGTTGAACCAGTTGCTGGCAACGGTGACCGAATACTTCGAGTCGACGATCGTATTGCCGGCGATGGTGGGGATGCCCGCGGCACCGGCGGCATCCACCGACGGAATCATGGCCTCACCAGAGAGGGGGTGCAGGATGATCAGATCGACGCCTTGGCTGACGAGGTCGTTGTACTCGGTGACCTGGTCTGCCGGAGTCATCGTGTTGAAGTCGGCCGGCATCTCGGTGATGAGGTCGCCTGAGACGAGCCCGGCAGCCTTCGCCTTGTCGAACCCGGCCTGCACGGCGTTGTTGAAGTCGAGGTTGCTCTGCCCGGTCGGCGGAATGGCGACGAAGCCGACCTTGAGCGGCCCCTTCTTACCGGCGAACGTCGACCATGCGCTCGCCATGAGCGGGTTCGCGTAGCCGTTGAAGCCGGCCTGAAGGCTGGCCGGCAGGCTGGGCACGAGGTTGCTCGGGTCGTTTGGAGCGACGATGGGAACGTCGCCGCACTGGCCGGCCGCGGCCGTCACCGACGGTGAAGCGGAGCCCGACGCGCTACAGGCGGCGAGCGCCAGCAGCAGGGGAACGGTCGCGATGGCCGCGACCTTTCGGCTGAGCTGCTTGCCCCGCCAGGGCGTGGGGACTTTTACATGTTGCGTCATTGCACTGTGTCCATTCTTTGTTTGCTCCGACATCGCTGTCGGAAGGGATGTTGCGGGGGTGCGGGTAGCGTTCGCCAGAGGCGTCAGACGCGGTCTTTCAGCTTCTTGTCGCGGCCGTAGATGGCCATGGCCAGAAGGATGATCGCGCCGTACATGATCTGCTGGTCGGCTTTCACGAGCCCGTAGCCGACCAGAACCGTGGTGATCGTGGTCAGCACGAGCGCCCCGACGATGGTGCGTGTGTAGTCGCCCGGGCCGCCGAAGACGGTGCCGCCGACGATGACGGCCGCGAGACTGATGAAGAGATACGGGTCGCCGAGGCTCGAGTCGACGCTGCCCGCGAAGGCGACCAGCGCCACGCCGACCAGCCCTGAGCAGAGTCCACTGAACGCGAAAGCGCCGACCCAGAACCACCGCGTTCGAACGAGCGAGTACTCAGCCGCTCGCGGGTTGGCCCCGGTGGCGTACAGCTTGCGACCCGCGACGGTGCGGTGCAGAAACAGCGCCATGCCGACCGCGACGATGATCCAGATGGCGACGATGGGCGGAATCGGAATGCCGAACGTGCCACCGATCGGCGACGTCAGCCCGCGAAGGAACGCGGGCGGTGAACCGACGATCGCCGTTCCCGACACGACCCGAACGAGGCCGAGGGCGATGGAGCCCATGGCCAGGCTGATGATGATGGGATGCACGTTGAACCGATGGCAGATGTAGCCAGTCAGACCACCGAGCACCAAGAACACCGGAAAGATCAGCAGCAGCGCCTGAGTGAAGCTCAGCCCGGTCACCTGCGCGAACTGCGTCACCATCAGGGCGCCCGCCACGATGAAGCCGGCGACCGAGAGGTCGAAGCCACCGATGATCACCACGAGGGTCTGACCTACCGAAGCGAGGCCGGCCAAGGCCGACAAGATCAGAATCGAGGCGATGCTCACCGGGCTGCCGAAGCCCGGCAGGGTGACGACCCCCACCAAAAAGACCGCCACCAGCAAGACGAGCTGTACGACGGGTACCTGTTTCTGCACCGCGATCAGCCGGGTGAAGCCGCCCGGCCGCTCGGCCGGTGGCGTCTGCGGCGCGGCCGCCGTTGCGGTCGGTGCCTGTTCTGTGACTCGAATAGTCATTTCTTCACCTTTGGCTTAGACGAAAGAAGGGCGCCGATGATGACCGAGACGACCAGCAGGCCGCCGTAGATCACCGGCAGAAGCGTCTGCGGCATGCGCGCCGCCGAGAGCACGCTCTGCACGAGAAAGATGGCCATCGCGCCGAACACGGCCCCGGTCATCCCGCCGCGGCCACCCGAGAGGGAGGTACCGCCGAGAGCGACGGCGGCGATCGCGATCAGCGAGTATGCCGAGCTGCCACTAGAGTCTGCCGAACTGACCAGCCCCACGAGAACCAGACCGCCGATGCCGGCGAAGCACCCGCCGAGAGCATAGGCGAGCACCCGAACCGGTGAGACCGAGATGCCGGCCGAGAACGCCGTGGTGTCGTTACCGCCCACGGAATACAGGTTGCGCCCGAATGCCGTGCGAGTGATCACAAACCAGATGAGCAACGGCACGCCGATGCTCACGATGCCGCCGGGCAGCCAGCCGTAACCCGAAGAGAGGTTTCGAACCCACGTCGCGTCGGTGAGTACCACCGGGTTCGGCGCGATTCTGAGGTTCACGCCCGAGATAATGAAGAAGGTCGCGAGCGTCACCACGACGGGCTGCAGGTTCAGGCCGACGATGATGAGCCCGTTCAAAGCCCCGATGCCGCCGCAGATGAGAAGGATGATCGGAATCGCCTCATAACCGCCGAGGCCGGCCGGGTCGAGAAATCCCACGTAGACGATACTCGAAAGCGTCATCACCGGCCCGATGGAGATGTCGAGCCCGCCGCGCCCACTCAGAATCGCCGGCGTGCTCGCGATAGCCGCGACCGCGAGCGGCGCGAACGAGGCAAGCGTGTTGCCCCAGTTCAGGCGAGGTTGCAACGCAACGCTCAGAATCAGCAGCGCTATCGAAAGCAGGAGCGCGAGGGCGAAACTGCGACGACGAAAGAAGGCACGCGGGCTGAACGGTTGCCCGCTCTGACTCGAGGTCTCGAGGTCGGGTGCGGTCACAGCACTCATGAGGCGACTTCCACTTCTGATCCGAAGAAGCTGGCGACGAGAGCCTCGCGGCCGAGCTCGTTCTTGGTGAACTCTCGTGAGCACTGATCGTCGTGAAACACGAGCACCCGGTGCATGAGTTCGATGTGCTCATCGACTTCAGTTGACAGCATGACGACGGCCAGACCCTCAGAAGCGAGCGTGCGCAGCAGCGCGTACAGATCACGTTTGGCGTTGATGTCGATACCGCGAGTCGGGTCGTTCAACAGCAGCACCTCGGGGTTCGAAGCCAGCCAGCGAGCGACGATGACCTTCTGCTGGTTTCCACCGCTCAGCGTGGTGATTCCGTCGCTCGGCTTTCCGAGTTTGATGTTGAGTCGCGAGATGTAGCTCGTGAACCGCGACGCCGACGCCCGGTTGCTGAGGAACGGCCCGCGCCGGTCTTGTCGCGACGTCGGCAGTGAGAAGTTCTCTTGAATGCTCATCCATTCGAAAATCGACTCCGCCCGCCGCTCCCTCGGCACATAGGCGATGCCGGCGCGAGAGGCCGATGCGTTCGACGTGATGTGCATCTCACTGCCGCCGGTCATCCGCACCACCTCACCGCCGCTCGTTCCGAAACCCCAGAGGGCGCGTAAGAAGGTGTCTTGGCCCTGCCCTTCGAGACCGGCCAGGCCGACCAGCTCGCCCGCTCGAATCGAGAAGGTGAACGGCTCGGCCGACGGCGTCAAACGGATGTCGCGGGCCTCGAGCACCACGGCCCCCAACTCTGTCGCCGAGACGACGGCCTGTTGCTCGGGCTCGACCAGGGCCTCTGCCCCGGTCATCAGCTGCACCAGCTGCGGAGTGGTCCAGTTGTCTCCGTCGAGAGTGGCGATGGTCTGACCCGACCGCAACACCGTGAGACGATCGGCGATGTCTTCGATCTCGTCCATGCGGTGGGTGATCAGAATGATTCCGACACCTTCGGAAGCGAGGCGGCGTACGACGGTGAACAGCCTGCTGCGGGTGTCGAAATCGAGCGCCGACGTCGCCTCGTCAAGAATCAGCACCTTCGGCCGGCGCAGAATGGCGCGCGCGATTCCGCAGGCCTGCCGATCGCTGAGACTGAGGTCTTCGACGAGAACATCCATCTGCGGCGGGTTCTCGAGAAGGTCGGCGAGAGCGGTGGCACCCTCGGCGCGCTTGGCTCGTTTCGACTTCGACGAGGCGAGAAAGCCGTCGGAACCCAGCCAGAGGTTCTCGACCACCGTCTGGCTCTCGACCACGAGCACTTCTTGGAAAACCGTGGCGATTCCCGACTTGAGGGCTGCACCCGGACGGGCGAACGAGGAGCGAACGGTGCCCTCGATGACGATCTCGCCCGAGTCGGGCTCGTGGATGCCGCTGAGAATCTTGACCAGCGTGCTCTTGCCCGAACCGTTCTCGCCCACGATGGCGTGCACCTCGCCTGCGCGCAGCTGGAAGGTCGCGTCTTTCACGGCGACGGTCGGGCCGAACGCCTTACGAATGGAACGTAGTTCCAGAACGGACCGGCCGTCGTTCGGCTTTTCAGCCGGGGATTCCGGCATCACCGGAGTGAGTGTAGACAACGAAGCCTCCTCATTGAGACAGCATCAGCAGTGCGCGGCGAGCGACCGGGGGTGAAGTTTGACTCTCGGCGTGTGAGCGAAACTACCCTAGAACACATAGTGCACACAATGGTTTTTATATATTTCTACCATTTTGTTATATTTCTCAGACTTCACGAGTTTTTGTCGCGAGCGGCGATGCAGGCATCGACGAAGTCCGGAAACTCGTCGGGGCTGGCTACGTAGTTGAGGGCGGCGATTTCGATATGAGTCGCACCGGCATCCAACAGCGTGGGAATGGTGTCGAACGTCGCGTCGAGATCGACGGCGCCGTTCGTGATCTGCGGGATGACCTGCAGACGCAACCCGAAGGTCTCTGGGTCGCGGCCGAACTCCGCCATCTTCTGTTTGATCTTGGGCAGGGTCTCGGCCACGACGTCCCACGGCACCTGCAGTGGGCACCAGCCGTCGGCGGCCCTCGCCATGCGTTCGATATTGCGGTCTGACGGCCCCACGCCGAACCACTGCGGGATACCCTCCCGCTGCAGCGGGAACGGCAGCGAATACACGTTGTCGAAGTTGACGTGCTTGCCGTGATAGCTGGCCGGGGCACTGGTCCAGATCTGCTTGCACGCTTCGGCGATCTCGGTCATCCGCCCGAACCGCCCCTCGAAGGGAATGCCTTCTGCCGAGTAGTCGAGTTCGAGCCAGCCCACGCCGTAGCCGATCTCGACCCGGCCTTCGGAGATGTGGTCGATCGTCGAGAGTGTCTTGGCCAGAACCGAGGCATTACGCAGCGGCGCGAGCATCACCCCGGTCTGCAGCTTGACGTTCTTCGTTCGCGACGCGATCGCGGCGAGGCTCGTGGTCGCCTCGAAAAACGGCGTCATCTCGTCGAACCAGCGGCCCTCCGCGCTCTGCTTGTCATAGGGGTAGTCGTCGAGGTTGTCGGGGTCCATCAGAATGTGCTCCGGCAGCACGACGCCGTCGAAGCCGCGCTCGTCGGCGATCTCGATGAGGTCGATCACCGGTCGCGGACTGCCGCCGAACCAGGTTTCGAGCATGAATGGGTTGAGACAAATCTTCATTGGTTTTTCTCCTGACAATCATGTGACGCCCGAATCGTTTTGTATATTATCGGTGCGTTGATAGACTTTCACCCAGTTATACATCATGCGTCTCGAGATGCCTACGGATCGGCCGTTTCATGGAACACAACGAAGTGCGAACGCGCGTGCAGCTTCGGGCGCTCGTCGATGAATACGCCTGGCTCGCCGATCAGCGCGATCTGCACGGCTGGGCCGACCTCTTCACTGACGACGGTTCGTTCACGGCCTTCAGCCCCGGTGCCGAGACGCCCTTCGCGAGCTCGACCGGGCGCGCCGAACTCGTCGAAGTGCTGCATGGCAACGATGCGTTTCCGCACACCTTCCACTTCATCGCCAACCACCACGTCACTGTCACGGGTGAACAGACGGCTCACGGCATCACGTACGCGCAGGCGCACCACACCCTCGGTGAGGGCGAGCGAACGCAGAGTCTGGTCTGGCTCATCCGCTACCACGACGAGTACGTCTACACTCCAGCTGGATGGAAGTTCGCTGCCCGCGAGCTGCAGCTGGCCTGGATCGAGCACGTCGACTCCGACGTCAGCGCTTTTCCGTTTCGTCGCGCAGAGCGCGCAGAGTAGTCGGCTTCACCCGAGCAAAGGGGCTCATCATGGCAGCAGCACGTTCGATCGAGGTCGTCGACCGACTCGACATACTCGACCTCTACGCCCGGCAGGCGCACGCCATCGACAGCGGCCGCGCCGCCGACTGGGCGCAGTGCTTCACAGCCGACGGGGTCTTCGTCTCACCGACCTACAACCTCACGGCCACCGGCCGCACCGAACTCACCGCTTTCGCCGAGAGCTCGAACTCGGCCGCCCTGGCTCGCGGCGACCAGCTGCGGCACTGGCTCGACGCCATCGTCATGACGCCCACCGGCTCGGGCACCGGCGGCGGTTTCGACGCCGTGCGCCCCGACAACGCGCCCATTCACGCCGTACACGCCGACACCGTACCTATCGACACCGTGCCCATCGACACCGTGCACGTCGAGGCCTACCTGATGATTCTCGCGACCTCGGCGTCAGGCTCGCGGGTCGACCGCAGCCTGCGAGTGCTCGACGACCTGCGCCGCGTCGACGGTGAGTGGTACCTCTTGAGCCGCACCGTCTTCCGCGACGCCTGACGCCTCCCGTCCCGCGCCCGCCGCCGCCCTCGCCCGCCGCCACCCACCACGCATACCCCCGCGTGGAGTCGTTTTCCGGCCTATTGCGGCCGATTTGGGCGGGAAGTCGACTCCACAGGGGCCGCGTAGAGCTCGCGGAGGTCGCTGGTCGTTGCCTCGACGGTTCGCCGAACGGTTGGGTCGAGTTTCAGCGTGGTTAGCGCTCGGCGCCCGAAGTTCGCAGCCGCTCCGCCCACTGGCCGAACCGGGCTTTGATCTCGGCCAGCTGAGCCGGGTGCACACCATAGTCGGCGACCCGCTCTGGTCGGAGCTTTTGAGCCCCGTCCAGTTGCGTGATGAACATGGGCACTTCGAATCCTAAGTCGCGCTCTCGTGCGGAGTCGACCAGCTGTGCGTCGGTGAACGTGCCGGATTCCCTGATGGCGTCGACGTCGAGATAGTCGCGATCCTCGGCGCGACTATACAAGGCACTGACCTTGTTTCCCACGGCGTCGCCGAGACTCAGCACCGGTCCAACTGAGAGGGTGACAGGTTCGCCTTCGCGGGAGTCCACACCCATGTCGATTTCCACGAACCGACCATCGGCCGTTGTGACGAGCAATTGCGCGAAACGCTCCACGCGTCGGCGCTCGTCGACGATGTGGTCAGTGGAACGTAGATGGGCGATGACTGTATCAACAGCGGTGTCAAACCGTTCGACGTCAATATCAGATGTGAACAGGTCGATGTCTTGGGTTGGCCGGTCGTCACGTCACGCTGCAGCTCCTCGTCAGTACTCACTCAGCCCCAGCTGTCTTCAGCTCGGGGAAACGGCCCTCCCATAGCTGCCGCACTCGCGGCGGCATTCGGAGCTCTGGCCATACCGAGATGAGCACGTCACGATTCAGGATCTGCACTTGATCCTCCGTGCTCCCCTCTTGAATCGTGGCCTGATACGCCTTGATGACACCCCACTCGGTGTCGAGGTCGACCACAGAGTTCGGTCCCCAATAAACCCACCGCGGGAGTTGCACTGTACCGGTAGCGGGCCCGCGCAACTCGTCAAGCCGAGCAGGTGCGTCGTACGGCTTGACATCCTGAAAACGAACTCGCTCGCCAGTCATTTCGCTCATGGCCGACTCGCCCTCTCTAGTGCATCCATTCTACGAGGGTCGGTCAAAAACCGCCCGAATCAGATTCCAGCGGTGGTTTGGGTGCGGGGAGCTTGCGGTGGTCCCAGCTCACGACGAGGGTGGGGTGGATGCGCAGCCAGCCGTGTTTGCCGTCGTGGCGCATCGAGCGGCCGAGGTATTTCTGCTCGAAGCGCCGTTCGGCTTCGGCCACGGCGTCGTTCGGCTCATCCGACCGGGGAACCTCGCCCACCACGGCCGCCGTTCCAGTGATCTCGACGCCGCGCAGTTCGCCGTACGTCTCGCCCGCGTCGCACACAAGAGCGACCGCGGTGTTACCCGCGATGTCGCTCCAGCGCTGACTGCGGATGAGTGACGACACCCACACCGTGCTGCCGTCCCAAACGAACCACACCGGCGTCACATGTGGATGCCCGGCAGCATCCACGGTCGCCAGTCGAGCCGTACGCTGCTCACGTAAGAACGCCTCCACCTCGTCGGCATCCATCTGAAGCACGCGCCGGTGGCGCTGCTGGGCGATCTCAGCCACCGAGTATCGCGTCGAGTACTTCGCGCAAGAGCGCCTGGGCGCCGGCCGCATCCCAGACGGGGTCGACACTGCGCCAGGCGATATACCCGTCGGGCCGCACGAGCAGCGCGCCCGCCTCGTGAATACCGCTCACTCGACGCCAGTCGCCGTAGAGGTCGAGCGCGCCAGGGGCATCCACTTGTACCGAACGCAGGTAGGGCCGATCGAGTGCGTCCACCGCCTCGACCCACGCCGTGCCCGAGAGCCCGGTGAGCAGCACGAAGTCACCGTGGCCGACGACGTCGAGCGTCGACACTCGCGTGCCGGCCGGCCCGACCAGCCAGGCGTGCGGGAGGTGTGCGCCCGGCCGGCTCGACGGCTGCGCATAGAGTTCGCGGTCGCGCGGCCACTGCTCGTCGGCCGCGCCGGGTTCGGGCAGCATGGCGGCCGATACGTAACGCTGGTTGAGTTCGACGCCCTGAGCGTTGAACTCGTAGTTCTTCAGTTGCATCGCGGCGGTGAGGGCGTCGCGCACGGCCACACCTGCAGGGCCGCCCTGGCGCACCGTCGCCAGCAGAGTCGCGGTCGGGTCGCCGGCCGGCACATCGCCAGTCGCATCGCCAGACTCGCGCCCCGGCGCACCGCCGGCCCCGCCGGCCGCCGAGGTCGCGAGCGCCTCGCGAAACGCCGCGAACTCGAGGCGCGAACGATTCGCGCGATCGACGACCTGCCGTGCAACAGGAACCCGCTCGGCCGAATACGAATCGAGCAACGCCGCGCCGGCATGCCCCGCGATCACGAACGCGAGCTTCCAGGCGAGGTTGAAGGCGTCTTGAATGCAGGTGTTCGACCCGAGCCCGCCCGACGGCGGATGCCGGTGCACCGCGTCGCCGCCGCAGAACACCCGCCCCGAGTCGAACGTGAGCGCGTAGGCCTGGTTCACCTGCCAGGTCGAAGTGCCGATGATCTCGGGGGTCAGCTCGGGGTCGCCGACCAGTTCGCGGATCTTCGCGGTCACCGCCGCCACGCTGAAGTCGGGGTCGCCCTGGGCCGAGTCGTAGCCCCAGCCGGCGATCCACTCGGTCCACGGATGCACCGCGCGCAGCAGCCCCATGCCGATGTCTCCGTACGCGGCGGCCGGCGTGAGCATCCAGTACAGGATGCTCGGCCGATGCTCGACGTAGCGCGAGAGGTCGGCCGAGAAGCGCACATACGCGGTGGTCGCCCGGCCCATCTCGCCCTCCAGCGGCAGCCCGAGCTGCTCGACGATGGCCGAGCGCGCACCGTCGGCCCCGATCAGGTAGCGGGCGCGCACCGAGTACTCGCGGTCATCCAGCCGGTCGCGTAAGAAAACAGTGACGCCGTCGGCGTCTTGCTCGTGCCGCAGATACTCGGTCATGAAGCTGAGTACGGCCCCGCGCTCGGCAGCGGCACCGAGCAGAAGCGGTTCGAGCTGCGATTGCGGCAGGTCGAGCATGCCGCTCGGGCTCGCCGTGATGTAGTCGCCCTGGCGCGAGTCGCCGGTGCCCCAGGTTCTGATGCGCGCGATCTCGTCGCCGGCCAGGCTGGTGGCGAACAGAGTGTCGCCCATGACGTTCCACGCCGAGCCGAGATTCACGGCCTTCTGCTCGAGGCCGAGGTCGCGCAAGACCTCCATGGTGCGCTGGTTGGTGATGTGCGCCCGGGGTGTGTTCGACACCCACTGATATCGGGTAACGGCTCGCACCTTCACCCCGTAGGTAGCCAGAGCGAGCGCGGATGCCGCACCCATCGGCCCCGTGCCGACGACCAGAACGTCGGTGTCGTAGGTCGGTTCTGTCATAGAAGTTCGCCCGGATTCAGGAGATGCTGCGCGGCGCTTCGGCCTGCACCACTGTATTGCGCAGCACGCCCAGACCGCTGATGTCTACCTCGACGATATCGCCGTGCGAGAGTAGCCCTTGCGGATCCATGAACAGGCCCACCCCGCCGGGTGTTCCTGTGACGATGACGTCACCGGGTGACAGTGCGGTGAACCCGGTGACGTACGCGATGATCTGGGGAATGGTGAACACCAGATCGGCGAGCGACGCCGACTGGCGCACCTCGCCGTTGACTCGGGTCTCGAGCGTGAGCGCCTCGATGTCGGGAATGTCGGCGACCGGAACGAGGTAGGGGCCGAACGCTCCGGTGTCGGCGAAGTTCTTACCGGGAATCCACTGCGAGGCCGCCCGCTGCCAATCACGAACGCTGAAATCGTTGTACGGGGAATACCCGGCGATGACGCCCCAGGCCTCGTCTTCGCTGACGTGGTAGGCGGGCTTGCCGATGACGAGCGCGAGCTCACCCTCGTAGTCGAACTGGGTCGTGGTGTGCGGCCGCACTGCCGCATCGAGGTGACCCATCTGCGAGTCGGCGAACCGGGTGAACACGGTCGGCGCCGCCGGAGCGGCCTTGCCCGTCTCTTCTTGGTGCGTCTTGTAGTTGACGCCGATGCAGAGAATCTTGCCGGGGTTCGTGATGGTCGGCAGAAACGACGCGTCGGCGGCCGGCGTGGCCGGAGCATCCGTCGTGTCGACAGTCGCGCCGAAGGCACCGTTGATGATCGCGTCTTTCAGCGTCGGTGCGAGGTTCTTACCCGAGGCGCCCAGGTCGTACAGCACACCGTCGACCTCGACCCCCCATGTCGGCGTCGCCGCGGCCGACAGGTAGCTTGCATATCTCATGATTGTGTTCTCTTTTCGAATTGACGCGCAGCCGAGGGCAGCACGGGAAAGGCCCCGTGCGACCGGAAGTTCTCACCGTTGTACACACCCCAGCGGTTGAACCACCCTCCGTCGGCCGCATCCCAGACGATGGGTGGCCGACTGTCGTCGTAGATCTGCTCGAGGTCGGTGTACAGCTCGATGACATCGCCGACCGGCTCCACGAAGTAGGCCGCGATGTTGTGGCCGGCGCCGTGCCGCACCGGGCCCCAGATGAGCCGTCGGCCGAGGCGATCGAGCCTGTCGCCGAGCTTGCCGAGGTCGGCGATGCTCTGCGTCTGCCAGGCGTGGTGGTGCAGCGAGCCCTTGCCTGCTATCAGCGCGATGCCGTGATGATCGGGGTTGCAGCGCAAGAAGTAGGCGAAGTCGTCACCGACGATGTCACTGATGCGAAAATCGAGCACGTCGACCAGAAAGTTCTTCGTGGCTTCGACGTCGACCGGGTGCAGGTTGACGTGGCCGAATCGGTCGGGCCCGAAGCCGCCACGCTCGGCCGCAAGCGGCTGCATGCCGATGTAGATCTCGTAGACGAAGCCCTCGGGGCCGATGAAGGCGAACCCATCGGCGATGCCCTTTTCGAGCGGGGTCTCGCTGATGAACTCGTACCCTGCCGCGCCAACCCGCCCGCGCAACTCCTCGAGCGCTTCCGGCCCGGCTGCGACGAGGCCGATGTGGTCGATGCCGTCGTGATCCGACTCGAGGTACATGAGTTCGTGGTGTACCTGGGCGGCCGCAAGATACGAGGTGCGGCCGGTGCCGGTCGCTTCGCTTCGTTCGGTCTCACGCAGCCCGAGAACCTCCGTCGCGTCGAAGACCGACTCGTCGAAACGCGATGTCTGCACGGCCAGATGGCCCATCTCTGATATCAAACCCCATGCCATGTGATGCATCCTCCCGGCTTGCTGTGGCTCCGTTGTCACGATCAGCTACTACACACTAACGCAGATAGTAGATTATTTGTAAATCAAATACTTATTTGTGATCTGGTGCTTCTCAGAGCACCCCGAGCTCGGCGAGCTGATCGATCTCGGCGCGCGAGTAGCCCAGAATCTCACCGAGCACGTACTCATTGTCTTCTCCGTACAGCGGCCCGTGCCGGTCGAGGCGTCCGCCGATGTACGGCGGCGTCGCGCTGAATTGCACGGGCACCTCCTTCACCGGCCAACGACCCATCTCGCTGTGGTCGAGTTCGACCAGCCAGCCGAGATGAGCGAGCTGAGGGTCGTTCTCGACGCGATCTTCTGCCGTTTGGCAGACTCCGGCCGCGACACCGGCGCCCTGCAGGCGGTGCATCAGGTCGAAGGGCTCCCAGGTGGCGATTTCGGTCGCGACGGCGGCTTCGGCGAGCGCCTCATTGGCTCGGCGGGCCGCGACCGTAGAGAATCGGGCATCCGTCGCCCACTCGGGGTGACCGAGTACGGTCGCGGTCGCGCGCCACTGCTTGTCGGTCTGCACCGAGAGCGCGATCCAGCGGTCGACACCAGATGCCCGAAAGGCGCCACTCGGCACGGACGCCGTATACGGCGAGCGGTTGCCGGTGCGCTGCCAGCTGCGGCCGTTCGCGCTGTGGTCGAGAATCGCGGTGCCGCTGAGGTAGATGCCGGTCTCGGTCTGCGACGAGTCGATCCAGCAGCCCAGGCCCGTGCGGTTCTGCCGGTACAGCGCCCCCATCATGGCGGTGCTCATCTGATAGGCGCCGAACCAGTCGAGGTACGAGAACCCGATGC
>JAODBC010000083.1 GCA_025463765.1 Subtercola sp.
CCCCGCCGCGCCGATACCGCGCGCCGCGCCGCGCCTGGCTGCAGCCGCCGCAGCCCGGGCCACCGCGTCGGTACCGCGCGCCGGGCCGCACCAAAACGGAGGAGATTCGCGGGTGGTGGGCCCTAGAGGGCACCACCCCTTCGAAATCTCCTCCGTTTTGCGGCCGCCTCTGCCTGCGTCAGCCGCGCAGCGCCACGGCCTCGCTGACCCACCGGCGGTAGAGGTCGAAGGGGTCGCCGACTCCGGCCGCGACGAGGTGGATGTGCTGCAGCAGCTCGTCATGCACGGCGAACCACTCGCTGCCGGCGACTCGATAGGCGCCGAACTGCTCGTGGCGGCGTCGTTCGAGGTGCCGGTCGCCGCGCTCGAAGGCGAGCAGCTCGTCGAAGTGCAGCTGCGCGAGCCGCCCGCGCGGGTTGGCCGAGGTGCCGATCTTGATGCGCTCGCCGGCCCGCAGGTAGTACACGACATCGACCCGGATGGCCGCAGAACCCGGGTCGGGAACGTCACCGTATTTCCACTCGCACACCGCGCAGAGCCAGCCTGACGGGTAGCGCACCCCGAGCCGGGAGCCGCAGGCCAGGCACGGGGAGGGCAGGGCATCCGTGACTCCCACGTCGGCCGCGACGTCGTCGTACGCGGCGAGCAGGTGCCGCGGGCACAGGTTGAGGCGCGACTCGGCCGCGACAGGTCGCGTGCAAGCGGCCTCGCCCTCAAGGCGCGCGCCGCAGGTGGTGGATGCCCGGGGTTCGTCCCTCTCGCCCACCCTGCCGCCCCCGCCCACCCTGTCGCTCCCCGCCATCCTGCCTCCTCGCTTTGTGCTTTGTGCGGCGTGTCTCGTGCTTTGTGCTTCGTGCCGCGTGCCTCGAACACTACGACGAGCCACCGACCCCCCCGTCGAATTTGCGAAAAGGGCCCTATGATCACGCGGTTCGGGCGCTTTTCGCAAAGTCGATGAGCTCGGGTGCGAGAGTCGGAGGGTGGAGGTACTGTCGCCCACGGAGGGCGGTGCACGACAACCCGGTGACAGACAGCGGCGGCAGACAGCGGCGGTGCGACAATCCGGTGACAGACGACGGTGACAGACAATATTGAGGCGTGGTGGGCCAGGCGGCAGTTCTCGAAGGGCGTCGCCGTGCCCTACGACGTGGGAGCCTACCGAGAGGCTTGGCAAGCGTACCCGGCGCTCATCCGGCAGTATCATCCTGACCTCAACGGCTTCATCACCCTCACCCAGATTCCGCCGGGCGCCGACGTGTATCTCACGTGGCTGTGCGACGTGGGCCACGTCTTCGTGGCCACTCCCGACGAGCAACGCAATCGCCCTGGGCGCACTCGGCGCCGGTCGTCATGGTGCCCAGAGTGCAGCGCAGGAGCTACCCGGCTGCGGATTCGGGATGCCCGTAGTCAGGCCGGTCGGTCGACTGACGTCGCGCTGCCTGGGCTCGATTCGCCGGATGTCGGGGACTTCCGGCGGAGCGCTGCGAACGTCGAGAGCGTCGAGAGCGTCGGTGCCGCTGCGCAGGACGGCACGAGAAGCGCGGCTCAAGGCGGTGCAGCGCAGGGGGCTGTGGAGCGGGGCGCACTGGAGCAGGGCGCTGTGGAGCGGAGCGCTTTGGCGCGGAGCGCTATGGGATGGAGCGCAGTGGATCGGGGCGCTGTCGAGCGGGGCGCTCTGGAGCCGGGCGAGGTGGATCGGAGCGCCCTGGAGCAGGGCGCTGCCAGGCGAGTTGGAGCGGCGAGTATTGGCCCGGGCCCGGGCCGGGGCATTCGCAAACGCCGCCGGGCTGGCGAGGGGCGCGATGGCGGAACAGGTGGTTCCCTAGGAGGCGAGACGATGGGCCGAGAAGGTATGGCGCGCGTCGGCGAGGCATTCCACAGCACGGCGGCACCGCGGCCCGCATCTGCAGCCGAGGCACGACTGCGCCAGTTGCTGGCCGAGCGCCTCGAGTTCGACGGGGCCGTGAACGCGGTTCGGGTCGCGCGGCCGTTTTTCGGGCGGCTCGAGGTGTGGCCGGACATCCTGTTGCCCGACCTGCGTGTCGCCATCGAGTACGACACCGTCGGCCGATTCGGGCTGGAACATGTCGGCAAGCGCGAGGTCGCCGACATGCGCAAAGACCGCCTGTTGCGCGCGGCCGGCTGGGAGGTCGTGCGCGTTCGGGCGGGCAAACTGCTGCCGCTCGGCCCCTACGATCTGACGGCGTCAGCCGTGTCATCGAAGCTGGTCGACCGCATGATCGACACGCTGCGTGCGATTCGCGGCGACCTCATCGTGAACGCGTACCTGGTCGGTCGCCAGGGGAGCGGATGATCGGCGACCAGTCAAACGAGGGCCGGTGTGCGCGCAGCTTGGGCGGCCTCGGTGGCTCAGCCCAGTGGCTCCGCTCGGTGGCTCAACCCAGTGGCTCCGCTCAGGGACTCGGCTCGGTGGCTCCGCTCGGCAGCCGCGGCGGCCTGCCGTCAGAGCCCCATCGTCAGAGCCCGATCGCAGCGACCGACGTCGGACTTCCAGAACGGGGCCGGGTTCGGCGCGCCAGACTGCTGGTTTGGGGCTCCTGAGCCCTTTACGCCGTGGTGAGGCCGGTATAGCAGACTCAAAACGGCCTAATGGGCTCACTCGCCACGGCGCCACGCGAGCTCGGCGCCGCGGCGCCGCACGCCCGAGTTCAGCGCTCCGCCACCGCCGTACCGCAGCCCGAGCTTGGCGCCGGCGCGCCGCCACCGCGCCACCGCCCGAGTTCA
>JAODBC010000085.1 GCA_025463765.1 Subtercola sp.
GCATCGAACGCGCCATCACCTTCATCGACACACCGGGCCACGAGGCGTTCACCGCCATGCGTGCCCGTGGTGCGCAGGTCACCGACATCGCGGTTCTCGTGGTGGCGGCAGACGACGGCATCATGCCGCAGACCATCGAGGCGCTGAACCACGCGCAAGCCGCTGGTGTGCCCATCGTCGTCGCGGTGAACAAGATCGACGTGCCCGGGGCCAACCCGGCCAAGGTTCGCCAGCAGCTCACCGAATTCGGCCTCGTCGCCGAAGAGTACGGCGGAGACGTCATGTTCGTCGACGTGTCGGCGCGTAACAACACCAACATCGACAAACTGCTCGACGCCGTTCTGCTCACCGCAGACGCGGGCCTCGACCTGCGGGCCAACCCGAATAAGGATGCCCGTGGTGTCGCCATCGAGGCGAAGCTCGACAAGGGGCGCGGTGCGGTTGCTACCGTGCTCATCCAGTCGGGTACCTTGCACGTGGGTGACGCCATCGTCGCCGGAACGGCCTACGGCCGCGTTCGGGCGATGCACGACGAGAACGGCGCGACCGTTCTGGCCGCGACCCCGTCACGCCCGGTTCAGGTTCAGGGTCTGTCATCGGTGCCTCGCGCCGGCGATACCTTCCTGGTCATCGAAGAAGACCGCACCGCCCGCCAGATCGCTGAGAAGCGTGAAGCCGTCGAGCGTAACGCCCTGCTGGCCCGTGCCCGCAAGCGCATCAGCCTCGAAGACTTCACCAAGGCGCTCGAAGAGGGCAAGGTCGAGTCTCTCAACCTCATCATCAAGGGTGACGTTTCGGGTGCCGTCGAGGCGCTCGAAGAGTCGCTGCTCAAGATCGAGGTCGACGACTCGGTGCAGCTTCGCATCATCCACCGCGGTGTGGGTGCCGTCACGGCATCCGACGTCGACCTGGCGACGATCGACAACGCGATCATCATCGGGTTCAACGTTCGCCCCGACCCGAAGGCCCGCGAACGTGCGGCCCGCGAGGGTGTGGATGTTCGGTTCTACTCGGTCATCTACAACGCACTCGAAGACATCGAGAACTCGCTCAAGGGCATGCTCAAGCCCGAGTTCGAAGAGATCCAGTCGGGTGTCGCCGAAATTCGCGAGATCTTCCGTTCTTCCAAGTTCGGAAACATCGCGGGTGTCATCGTGCGGTCGGGAACGATCACGCGAAACGCCAAGGCGCGCGTCATCCGCGAGGGTGTTGTGGTCGGAGACAACCTGGCCATCGAGTCGCTGCGTCGCTTCAAAGACGACGTCACCGAGGTTCGTACCGACTTCGAGGCCGGTATCGGTCTCGGCAAGTTCAACGACATTCAGATCGGCGACGAGATCGAGACGATCGAAATGAAAGAGAAGCCGCGCGTTTAGCGTTTGATTCAACCGGCGGGGCATTCTGCAAGTCAGGATGCCCCGCTTTTTCTTCTACGAAAGGAACCGTCATGGTTGACGAAGCACGGGCCCGCAAATTGGCGGACCGCATCAAAGTCATCGTGGCCAAGAAGCTCGAGCGCGGAATCAAAGACCCGCGCCTGGGGTTCGTCACTATCACCGACGTTCGCGTGACGGGCGACCTGCAGCACGCGTCGATCTTCTACACGGTGTACGGCACCGACGAAGAGCGCGCCGACAGCGCGGTCGCGCTCAAGTCGGCAACGGGCATGCTGCGCACCGAGGTGGGTAAGAACATCACGTCGCGTCTCACTCCGTCGCTGGAGTTCATCGCCGACGGCATTCCCGAGAACGCCAAACTCATCGATTCTCTGTTGAACGAAGCTCGCGCCCGCGACGCCGAGGTCGAGCGCCTGGCGAAGCAGGGCAGTTATGCCGGCGACGCGGACCCGTACGTCAAGCCGCGGGTGCTGACCTCCGATGCCGAGGCCGAAGACGCTGAAGGCTTCGACGTGCATCCGCCCGAGGCCTTCGCCCGCAGCATCGACGACGTCGACGCCGAAGAAGACGACGGCGACCTCGACGACGAGCTCGAGGAGCTGGGCGAAGCCGGCGCGAAGTAGCGGCGCGAAGTAGCGGCGCGAATTAGCAGCGCGGAGTAGCAGCCCGGGCCGCGCGGCTGAGGCCGAGCTACTCGGCGGCCGTCTCGTGGGCGGTCGCGACGGCTGCGACGACGGCCTCCGGCGTCACGAAGTCGCCGGTGCGCTCGACACCGTGCACCAGGTCGACCAACACCTGGTTGATCGGCGCCGAGCGACCGGCCAGGCGCGCTTGAGCGACGACCGCGCCGTTGAGGTAGTCGATCTCGGTGAGCTGGCCGCGGCGGATGCTCTGCAGCGTCGATCCCGGGTTCGGAGTCTCGCCCATCCGGCGCGCCATGAGCCGCGGCAGCGCACCGCCGACCCGCAGCGGCGCGGCACCGAACAGCCGAAGCAGTGCGTTGCTCAACCCTTGCACCGAGCCGTAGTGAATTCCACGGGCGAAACCGATGCGCACCGCCTCACGCATGCTCGCCGTGATGACCGGGTTCAGCAGCGGATGAGTCAGCGTCTGCTGCGCGCTCAGACCGGTGATCGCGGGCATTGCGTTGACCTGGTTCACGATGAGCTTCGACCACTGGGCGCCGCGGAAGTTGCCGATCGCCTCGGCCGGAATGGCACCCGCAAGAACGCCCGTGGCGGCGCGGATGGCCGGGCTCGGCGCCCCGACTCCGGCACCGATGTACGTGGGGCCCGAGGTCGTCACGGTGATCTCGCCCGGTGCGAGGTAGCTCGTGGCGTAGAGGGCGAGAGCGCCCATCCAGGTGGCATCGGGCAGAGCGGCTTCGGCGGTGTCGAGCGCTTCGAGGCCGTTCTGCACGATGACGATAGGCAGGCCCCGCAAGGCCTCGGCGTTCGCCTCGATGGCCGTCTGAGCATCCTGAGCCTTGGTGCAGACAAGCGCGAGCTCGGGCCGCACCGTGATGGTCTCGTTCGCGTTGACTCGGGCGACGTGCTCGCCCCAGGCGCCGCGCAACTGGATGCCCTGCCGCCGTATCACGGCGAGATTCTCTCCGCGTGCCGCAAGTTCGACCGAGTGGCCGGCCCGGTCGAGGGCGGCGGCGATGCTGCCGCCTATAGCACCGGCGCCCACGATTGCGATCTGCATGTACTCAGGCTAACCAGAAGCGGCGCGTGACAAGAACCGCCGTCACGGCAAACGCACACCAGCGGGGGACTGGACCGCAAGCCCGTCGACGAGCAGACCGGCCAGTGCACGCTCGAACTGCTGACGGTCTGGCCAGAGTTCTTCGAGGCGGTCGCGGGGCACAGAGGTCGAGGTGTCGTGCGCGGCGCGGAGGGCGGCGAGAATGGTTCCCCGCACCTGCCGGTCGGAGCCCTCGTACTTCTTCTGCACCGCTTTTCGCGGGCCGCTGTAGCCGGGGTAGCCCGCGCCGCGCCAGGCGCAGACGCTCATCAGAGGGCAGAGTTCGCAGCGCGGCGCCCGGGCGGTGCAGACGACCGCGCCGAGTTCCATCATGCCGGCGTTGAAGGCGCGCGCCTCGATGCGACCTTCGGGGAGCAGGGCGCTCATGGCCGCGAGATCGGCGCGGGCGGCAGGGGGCCCCGGCTCGGCGTGCCCGTCGACGGCACGGGCGATCACCCGGCGGATGTTCGTGTCGACGACCGGGTGGCGGTCGCCATACGCGAAGGCGGCGACGGCGCGGGCCGTGTAGTCGCCGACTCCGGGAAGGGCCAGCAGAGCATCCACGTCGCGCGGAACCACACCGTCGTGCCGCTGAACGATCACCACCGCGGCAGTGTGCAGCCATAAGGCGCGGCGTGGGTAACCGAGCGACTGCCAGGCTCGCACGGCGTCACCGGGGGAGGAGGCCGCGAGATCGGCCGGGGTCGGCCAGCGGCCGAGCCACTCGTTCAGCCGGGGGATGACGCGCGAGACGGGCGTCTGCTGCAGCATGAATTCGCTGACGAGAGTGCCCCACGGGGTGAATCCGGAGCGGCGCCAGGGCAGGTCCCGGGCGTTGGCCGCGAACCACGAGATGACGCTGGCGCTCAGTGACGCGGCGTTCAGTGATGTGGCGTTCAGTGACGTGGCGTTGGGAGTCGCTGCGTTTGGCGACGCTGCGCTCAGTGACGCGGCGTTCGGTGACGCAGTGCTCTGCGACGCGGAGATCGGTGACGCGGCGTTCTGCGATGCGGCGTTCAGTGACGCGGCGTTCGGCGCGGGGGCGGCCCGCTGCGGGGCGATCGAGTTCTCAGCGGGCACTGACCCAATCTAACAATGCCCGCGTACAGAGACGACGCCAGCCGATCAGACCGGTCGCGCTCGTAGACTGGAACAATGGTTTACCCACCCACGCCCCGCAGTGAATTCTTCGACGCCCTGGCGAGCGAGATTCTGCACAATTACGGCAAGGGGCGGGTGCTGGTCGCGATTGACGGCGTATCGGGCGGGGCAGCGTTCGGCGACGACCTCGCGGTCGCCCTGCGCGAGTCGGGGCACGTCGTCTTTCGGGCTTCGATGGGCGACTTCCTGAAGCCGCGCGCAGTACGCACGCCGCGCGGCGACACCTCGGCCGAGGCGTACTACGCCGACTGGTTCGACTACTCGGCGTTTCTGCGCGTGCTCGTTCAGCCTTTTCGCATGGGCGGCAGTGCCGGCTTCAGCACGGCGTACTTCGACGCCGCTCGTGATGTGCCGCGCGAGACGCGCTGGGTGACGGCGGGTCAAGACGCGATTCTGCTCGTCGACGGACCGTTTCTGCAGCGGCCCGAAATTCGCGGCAATGCGAACTTCACGGTTTATCTCGAAACACCCACCGACGCGGCTGCAGCGGGTCTCGAGACACAGGTGGCGGGTGCAGCCGCGCTCTACGAGTCTCAGGTCGGCCCGCGGATGCTCGCCAGCGCCATCGCGTCGCCCGGTGACACGTCGACCGTCAACGGGGTTCCGCCGAAGCGGTTGTTCGCCGACCGCTGCTGACGCGGGGGCTGTTAGCGTTGCTGGTTGCCGCGCCGAGTCGGCTGACGCGGGGCGCAGCGCGTGCGGGCTGTTAGCGTTGCGGGGTGACATCTTCGGGCCGCACGAGCGGCATTCTGCTTCTCGACAAGCCGCGCGGGCTGACCAGCCACGACGTCGTGGCGCGTACGCGTCGTGCGGCCGGCACACGCAAGGTCGGCCACGCCGGAACCCTCGACCCCATGGCGACCGGTCTGCTCATTCTGGGCCTGAACAGTTCGACCCGCCTGCTCACCTATGTGGTGGGACTCGACAAACAGTACGACGCCACCATTCGGCTCGGGGCGGCAACGACCACCGACGACGCCGAGGGTGAGAGCACCGTGCGCGCCGAGATGGGCGCAGTGGATGCTCTGCAGCACGGCGCCATCGAAGCTGCCCTCGCGCAGCTGACCGGTGATGTTCTGCAGCGGCCGAGCTCGGTCAGCGCCATCAAGGTCGACGGAAAACGGGCCTACGCGCGGGTTCGTGAGGGTGAGGAGGTCGTGCTGAAGGCACGGCCGGTCACCATCGCCTCTCTCGACCTGCTCGCGACGCGCCCCGGGTTCGACGGTGAGTGGCCGGTGCTCGACCTCGATGTGCGTGTGACGTGTTCGTCGGGAACGTACATCCGTGCGATCGCTCGCGACCTCGGCGAAACGCTCGGCTTGGGCGGGCACCTGACGGTCTTGCGGCGTACCCGTATCGGGCCGTTCGGCCTCGACCGGGCACACGAGCTCGAGCAGCTCGACCCGCAGAACGACCTGCTGCCCCCCGCGCAGGTCGCCGCAGAGCTGTTCAGCGTCGCCCGGCTCGATGCCGCACAGTCGGCAGACCTTCGCAACGGCAAGAAGATTGCGTTCGACGGCGCCCCGGGCACCACCTTCGCCGCCGTCGACCCCGACGCAGATCTGATCGGTCTGTTCGAGGTGCGCAATGGCCTCACGAAGGTTCTTGTGAACTTTCCGGCCGACGAGACGAGTGCCCCGTGATCGACTGGTTCTCGTACGTTCAGATCGCGGTGGCTCTGCTCGCCGGCGTGTTCTGCCTGGTCTCCGGATTCGCCCGCCGTGCTCCGAACGACTACACGCTCGGGGCAACGGCCCTGGTCGAGCTGCTGCTGGTTGTGCAGTTCGTCGTCGCGCTCGTCTCACCGGCGGCCGGCAACCCGCCGAAAGGCGACGTGCTCACGTTCTGGGTGTACATGGTCTCGGCGCTACTGCTGCCCGCTGCTGCCGCATTCTGGGCGCTGATCGACCGGTCGCGCTGGAGCACGGTGGTTCTCGGGGTGGCCTGCCTTGCCATCGCCGTCATGGTGTTCCGCATGAACGAGATCTGGGTCTCGCCGAACAGCTGACCCCGGCCGAACGTCTAAACTCGACAGTGCCATGCCATCGACCACCGACACCCCCGCATCGTCGCCCTCAGGCGAACCACGCCCCTCGGGCGAACCGCCCGCTTCCGGCCAGACGAACGCCGTAGGCGCGTCGTCGCGCTCCGGCAAGATCGTGCGCCCTCGCGTCGCCGGGGTCGGCCGCGTGCTGGTGGTTGTGTACGCCATTCTCGCCCTCGGCGCCTTCGGCCGATCGCTCGTACAGATCACCGAGCAGTACAATGACGCGCCCGTCGCATACAGCTTGTCTGCGGTGTCTGCGGTTGTCTACATCGTCGCGACCATCGCTCTAGTAGCTCGAGGCTTGGTGTGGTACCGCGTCGCCTGGGTCACGATCTCGTTCGAGATGCTGGGCGTTCTCGTGGTCGGCACCCTCAGCATCGTGCAACCCGAACTCTTCGCCCATGCCACGGTGTGGTCGATTTACGGAATCGGGTACTTCTTCGTTCCCTTGGTACTGCCGATTCTCGGCATGATCTGGCTCGCCAAGAATAAGCCGGTGAAGGCGTGAAGGTGTTCACCTCGGTTTCCGAGCTTCCGGCCGACTTCGGACCGTCTGCCGTCACGGTAGGAAAATTCGACGGTGTGCACGAGGGTCACCGCGCCGTGATCGGTGAGCTGCTCTCGGTCGCGCGCGCTGACGCCTTGGTGGCGACCGTCGTCACCTTCGATCGTCACCCTGCGCGCCTGCTGAACCCTTCTCGCGCTCCGATCGCGCTGGTCGGCAACGAACAGAAGCTCGATCTGCTGGCACAGACCGGTGTTGATGCGACGCTGATGCTGACCTTCGATCAGGCCCTCGCCGACCTGACGCCTCTCGAATTCGTACAGCTCATCCTCGTCGAGGGCTTGCACGCGAAGGTCGTGCTCATCGGGGGCGACTTTCGATTCGGCCGGGCCGGCGCCGGCAACGTCGACACGTTGCGCGAACTCGGTTCTCGATTCGGATTCGAGACGCGGCTGATCGCCGATGTGAAACCCGGTTCTGACCGCCGGGTGTCGTCCACGTGGATCCGCGAACTGCTGGCCGAGGGAGAAGTCGTGCGCGCGACCGAACTGCTCGGGCATCCGCCGGCCGTGCAGGGCGAAGTCGTACACGGAGCAAAACGCGGACGCGAGCTGGGTTTTCCCACGGCGAACCTCTCTCCCCGATCGGAGGGGCTGATTCCGGCCGACGGCGTATACGCGGGCTGGCTCACCGACGGTGACAAGCGCTACCCGGCGGCCATCTCGGTGGGCAGCAACCCGACGTTCGACGGCGTGCCGCCGAAGCAGGTCGAAGCCTACGTGCTCGACGAGACGATCGACCTGTACGGCCACATCGTGCTCATCTCGTTCGCCGACCGCATTCGGGGCATGGTGAAGTTCACGGGCATCGAGCCCCTCATCGAACAGATGAACGACGACGTGCAGCAGGTCAGAGAGCGCCTGGCGTGACATCGGCACACACCGCGGTCGCCAGGCCGTTGTGGGCCGGGCGCGCCCTCGCGCTGGTCGGCGTGGTGCTGATCGCGATCAACCTGCGCACGGCCGTCTCGGCGCTGTCGCCCATTTTCGGTGCCATCGAAGTGGATGTTCCGCTCGGCAGTCTCGGCATCGGACTGCTGGGCACATTGCCTCCGCTCTGTTTCGCCCTGTTCGGCCTGCTGACACCGCTATTCCAACGGCGCCTGCGACTCGAGTCTCTGGTCATCGTCGCCCTGGCGGCGATGGTGCTCGGCGATCTCGGCCGCGCCTTCTCCGGTTCGTATGCGATGCTCGTCGTCAGCAGCATCGTGACGTTCGGCGCGATGGGTACCGGAAACGTGCTGCTGCCGCCGTTGGTCAAGAAATACTTTCCTGATCGGATCGGGCTCGTCACGTCGTTGTATGCGACAGCGATGGCGCTGTTCTCGCTCTTTCCGCCGCTGGTCGCCGTTCCTGTCACTGACGCGGCAGGGTGGCGGGCAGCTGTCGGGCTGTGGGCCGTCTTCGCACTCGCGGCCATGGTGCCGTGGATCGGCCTGTTCGTTCAGGAGCGGCGTCGCAGCGAGCATCCGACGTCGCACCAGATCGATCGGGGCGCGGGCCAGAGCGACGCGGAGGCGATCGGCCGCGTCTGGCGTTCGGGGCTGGCGTGGTCACTCGCCGTCATGTTCGGCTTCACCGCGTTGAATGCGTACGCGTTCTTCGCCTGGCTGCCCGAGTTGCTGACCGATCGCGCCGGTGTGGATGCGGCACAGGCCGGCTCGCTGCTGGCACTGTATGCCGCGGTGGGAATACCGATGTCGCTGATCGTTCCCGTTCTCGCCGTGCGGTTGAAGAACATCGGTCTGCTCGTCTGGTTCGGCGTGGTCTGTTATCTCGCGGGCGACCTCGGTCTGCTGCTGGCGCCTTCGGTCGCAACGTGGCTCTGGGTCGCCCTCTGCGGTCTGGGCCCGTTGCTGTTTCCGCTTTCGCTGGTGCTGGTGAATCTGCGCACGCGTACCCAGGCCGGGTCGGTTGCACTCAGCGGGTTCATGCAGGGTCTGGGCTACCTGATCGGAGCATCCGGACCCCTGGTCGTCGGCATCTTGCACCAGAACTCGGGGTCATGGACGGCCCCGCTCATCTTCATTACCGCGACGATACCCGTGGTGCTCGTGGCCGGTCTGTTCGTGGCTCGGCCCAGCATGCTCGAAGACGGGTGGCATCGCACGCGGGTCTGACCGACGCGGCCACGACCGGCGGTGCGCGCCGTACACTTGATCGGTGAGTATCGACAAAGTTGTGAATTCGGCCCCGCGGGCCATCGAAGTGCTGGGCGGTGACCTCACCGAATCGAGCTTGAAGCGGTATCTGAACGGCATTCCAGGGGTCGACGCCGTAGGGCTCGAGGCGCGGGCGGCCGACCTCGGCACCCGCTCCATCAAGACCACCTCCAAAGCCTGGGCTCTCGACACGATCATCTCGTTGATCGACCTCACCACTCTCGAGGGCGCCGACACCCCGGGCAAGGTGCGCTCGCTCGTTGCGAAGGGGCTGACACCGGATGCCGGCGACCCCAGCTGCCCGCGAGTTGCAGCCGTCTGCGTGTACGGCGACATGGTGCCTTACGCCGTCGAGGCGCTCGGCGCCTTTCACGGCGACGGTATCGAGGGCGGAATCAACGTCGCCGCCGTGGCGACTGCCTTTCCGAGCGGACGAGCCTCGCTCGCCGTGAAGCTGGCCGACACCGCAGACGCCGTTGCAGCGGGAGCCGACGAGATCGACATGGTCATCGATCGTGGTGCATTTCTCTCCGGTCGTTACGGGCTGGTGTTCGACGAGATCGTCGCGGTGAAAGAGGCCTGCCGCCGCGCCGACGGTACGTTCGCTCACCTCAAGGTGATTCTCGAGACCGGCGAACTGAATACCTACGACAACGTGCGCCGGGCATCCTGGCTGGCCATTCTCGCCGGGGCCGACTTCATCAAGACCTCTACGGGCAAGGTCGCGCCGGCCGCGACGCTGCCTGTCACCGTACTCATGCTCGAGGTCGTTCGCGACTGGTACCGGCTCACCGGCGAGAAGATCGGCGTGAAGCCGGCCGGCGGCATCCGTACCTCGAAAGACGCCATCAAGTACGCCGTGGCCATAGCCGAGACGGCCGGTGAAGAGTGGTTGCAGCCGCAGCTGTTCAGGTTCGGCGCCTCGAGCCTGCTCAACGACGTTCTGCTGCAGCGCCAGAAGCTGGCCACGGGCCATTATTCCGGCGCCGACTACGTCACCATCGACTGAGAGACCCATCACATGTCATTTCTGGAATATGCTGCCGCGCCGGAGTCGACCGCGCTGTTGAACCTGCAATCCGAGTACGGGCTCTTCATCGACGGGGAGTTCGTCGCGGGCTCTGACCCCACATTCTCGACCATCTCGCCGGCAACCGAGAAGCACATCGCCACGATCGCTACGGCGTCGGCGGGCGATGTGGATGCCGCGGTCGCCGCCGCCCGCCGGGCCTACGAGAAGTCGTGGTCGACTCTCTCAGGCCGTGAGCGCGGAAAGTACCTCTTTCGTATCGCTCGCTTGGTGCAGGAACGGGCTCGCGAGCTGGCCGTGGCCGAGAGTCTCGACAACGGAAAGCCGATCAAAGAGAGTCGCGACGTCGACGTTCCACTGGTCGCCGCGTGGTTCTTCTACTACGCCGGGTGGGCTGACAAACTCGACTACGCGGGCCTGGGCGCGAGCCCACGGGCGCTGGGCGTGGCCGCGCAGGTCATCCCGTGGAATTTCCCTCTGCTGATGCTGGCCTGGAAGATCGCGCCCGCACTGGCGGCCGGCAATACGGTGGTCTTGAAGCCGGCCGAGACCACTCCGCTCACCGCGCTGCTGTTCGCCGAGATCGTGCAGCAGGCCGGGCTGCCCGCCGGCGTCGTGAACATCGTCACGGGTGCGGGCGAGACCGGCCGTGCGCTCGTCGATCACCCCGATGTGAACAAGGTCGCCTTCACGGGATCGACAGCGGTCGGCCGCGAGATCGCGCGCTCCGTCGCGGGAACGTCGAAGCGGCTCACGCTCGAGCTGGGAGGCAAGGGGGCGAACATCGTGTTCGACGATGCGCCCATCGATCAGGCTGTCGAGGGCATCGTGCGCGGCATCTTCTTCAACCAGGGACACGTCTGCTGTGCCGGGTCGCGGCTGCTGGTGCAAGAGAACATCCACGACGAGGTGGTCGAGCGGCTCAAGACGCGGTTGCAGACGCTTCGGGTGGGTGATCCGCTGGATAAGAACACCGACGTCGGGGCCATCAATTCGGCAGAACAGCTGCAGCGCATCCGTCAGCTCTCGGACATCGGTGAGGCAGAGGGGGCTGAGCGCTGGAGCCCGGCCTGCGACCTGCCCACTGAGGGGTTCTGGTTCGCGCCGACGATTTTCACGAATGTGTCGACCAGTTCGCGCATCGCGCGCGACGAGATCTTCGGGCCGGTGCTGTCGGTACTGACGTTCCGCACACCGGCAGAGGCGGTTGCCAAGGCGAACAACACGCCGTATGGTCTGTCTGCCGGAATCTGGAGCGACAAGGGCAGCAAGATTCTCGCCGTGGCAGACAAGCTGCGCGCCGGGGTGATCTGGGCGAACACCTTCAACCAGTTCGACCCGGCGAGCCCGTTCGGCGGCTACAAAGAGAGCGGTTACGGGCGTGAGGGCGGCAAGCAGGGGCTTGCGGCCTATCTGCAGGCGGCGGCTGCCGCGCCTGCCGTGTCGGCGACCGCCGCGACTGCTGCACCTGCCGTGTCGGCGACCGTGACGAAGGAGGTCGCGCGATGAGCCGGCTCGCTGTGCTGAAGACGTACAAGCTCTACATCGGCGGCAAGTTTCCGCGCAGCGAATCGGGCCGGGTGTACGAGATCGTCGGTTCGTCGGGGGAGTTCTTGGCGAATGCCGCGCTGGCTTCACGAAAAGATGCCCGCGACGCCGTTGTGGCAGCCCGGGGCGCCGTCTCGGGCTGGTCGAAAGCGACGGGGTACAACCGCGGGCAAGTGCTGTACCGCATCGCCGAGCTGCTCGAGGGTCGCCGGGCGCAGTTCGTCGACGAGATCGTGGCGGTCGAAGGCGTGAACTCCGCGGTGGCGGCGGCGCAGGTCGACGCGGCAATCGACCGGTGGATCTGGTATGCCGGCTGGGCCGACAAATATGTCCAGGTCGCTGGCAACGCCAACGCCGTTTCGGGCCCGTTCTTCAATATCTCGGTGCCCGAGCCGACCGGTGTGGTGGCGATCATCGCCCCACAGGATTCGTCGCTGCTCGGGCTGGTGAGCGCGATCGCGCCCGCGCTGGTATCGGGCAATGCGGTCGTGGTGGTCGCGTCTGAGCGATTTGCGCTGTCGGCTATCAGCCTGGCCGAGGTTCTCGCCACGAGCGACGTGCCCGGCGGGGTCGTCAACGTGTTGACCGGTTCGCCGGCAGAGATCGCACCGTGGCTCGCGTCGCACGCCGACGTGAACGCGCTCGATCTGCTGGGCGCGGGTGAGCTCGACTGGGTCGACCTGCAGATCGCGGCAGCCGAGACGCTCAAACGCGTGCTCCCACCCGAGGGTGGCTCTTCGGCCGCGGCCGCGGCACCGTCGCTCGAGCGGATCACGGCCTTCACCGAGACGAAGACGGTGTGGCACACGAAGTCACTCATCTGAGTATTACTCAGTTAAGGTAGGCTGCTGACATGGCGACACATGTGGCATCACGCGAAAGCAGAATCGTTTTCACGCTCGAGCTCGGCGGCACTGATGGCGGAGCCCGCCGAAGCGGCAGTGACGGCGGGGCCGGCACAAGCGGCAGTGACGGCGGGGCCCGCAGAAGCGGCAGTGACGGCGGGGCCCGCAGAAGCGGCAGTGAGGGCGGAGCCGGCAGCGAAACGGTCAGGTCGGTAGCGAGGCTCGACTGCCTCGACGAGGCGAGTCAGACGTTCGAGCTCCAGGTCGACGCGATTCCGCAGTCGCAGGTGTCGCTCGGCGACTCGACACACCTGGAGTTCGACTACGTGCGGCACATCGGGCGAGTGATCGACGCGTGGGCTCCGGCCGGGCATCCGCTCGCCGTCACGCACCTCGGTGCGGGCGCGCTCACTCTGGCGCGGTACGTGGCCGCCACGCGACCCGGCGCCCGGCAGGTCGTGGTGGAACGAGAGCGAGAGTTGTGCGAGGCGGTGCTCGACGCGCTACCGCTCTCAGGTCTCGACATCAGTTACGGCGATGCCCGCGACGTCGCCGATTCTGCCGGTGAGACCGGCTGGCACGGAGCTGACGTGACGGTCGTCGATCTGTGGGCGGGCGCGCTGATTTCGGCGCGTGTTGCGAGTGAGGAGTTCTATCGGGCCGTGCGCGGCCGGGCATCCGGTGACGCCGTGGTGGCCGTGAATCTGCTCGACGGCCCGGGCTTCGCCTACACCCGCGGGCAGGCGGCTGCCTTGCGTGCCGTGTTCGACGATGTCGCGGTCGTCGTCGACGAGCGGATGCTCGGCGGCACCCTGCTCGGCAACGTGCTGCTGCTGGCCAGCACGCGGCGCGGTGCTTTTGAGCACACCGCAGAGTGGTTCGCCGCCGAGGCCGCACCGCCGTATGTCGTGGCCGACGGTATCGATCGCTGGATCGGCGACACCGCGCCCGTGACCGATGCGACGGCGTGCGACTCGCCTCCACCCGACGAGTCGCACTTCGAGAAGCACTGGGGGCAGCCGTTCTGGCCGGAAGTGTGAGCGCTGCGGCGCCGGTTCAGTGAGTGCCGGTTCGCTCGGCGCCGGTTTCACGCAGTGCCGGTTCACGCAGTGCCGGTTTACCCGGTGCCGCTACATCCGGTGCCGCTTCACTCAGTCTCGCTGCACCCCGTCTCGCTACACCCAGCGCCCGCTCACTCTGTCGGCGGTTTCGGTGGCATGGTTCCCATGGTGAGTCTCCTTTCTGTGATTCGCCCCTGCCTGAATTCATCCCACCTCACCAGTATATGAGTATTGCTCGAATAACGGAAAACTGCGAAGCTGTGAAGCAGACGAGGGTCGTGTTGTCGAGGGTCACCGAAAAAGACTCGGCGGCGTAGCCTGTATGAGGTGAGCACACAACCAGAAAGCACCCAGCGAACCGCCTTAGTGACCGGAGCGACGGGCTACGTCGGGGGCCGCCTTGTTCCCCGGCTGCTCGATGCGGGTTTCGCCGTGCGTGTGCTGGTTCGTTCGCCCACGAAACTCGCCGACGTGCCCTGGGCCGACCGGGTGCAGATCGTGCAGGGTGACCCGAGCGACCGCGACTCGCTCGAAGGCGCCTTCGACGGTATCGACGTGCTCTATTACCTCGTGCATTCCATGGGCAGCTCGGGCAACTTCGACGGCACCGAGCTCGCGAGCGCGAAGAACGTCGCGTCGCTCGCGCTGCATTCGGGAGTGAAGCGCATCGTCTATCTGGGCGGTCTGCACCCGCGTGGGGTGGAGCTGTCGAGGCACCTGCGGTCGCGAACGGCGGTGGGCAGCATCCTGTTGCAGTCGGGCGTACCGACGGTCGCCCTGCAGGCCGGCGTGGTCATCGGGTCGGGCTCGACGAGTTTCGAGATGATCAGGCACCTGACCGAGGTGCTTCCGTACATGCCAGCGCCCAAGTGGGTGCGCAACCGTATTCAGCCGATCGCGATTCGCGACGTGCTGTACTACCTGGTGAAGGCGGCCGACATCGACGAGCCGCTGAATCGTACCTTCGACATCGGGGGGCCCGACGTGCTGCGTTACGGGCAGATGATGAACGGCTACGCGGTCGAATCGGGGCTGAACCAACGGCCGATCGCGTCGCTGCCGGTCTTCACACCCTGGCTAGCTTCGCAGTGGGTGAATCTCGTGTCGCCTATTCCGCGCGGCCTCGCGGTGCCGATCATCGAGTCGCTGCAATTCGAATGCGTCGCGAGTGAGCACGACATCAGCTCGTACATTCCCGACCCCGCCGGCGGGCTGACCGGGTACCGGCGGTCGGTACGGCTGGCTCTCGAGAAGATGCGTTCGGGTCAGGTCGAAACGAGTTGGCAAGACAGCGACGTTCAGGGCGCCCCGGCCGACACGCTGCCGAGCGACCCGGATTGGGCCGGTCACACCGTGTACACCGACCTGCAGGTACGCGAGACAGATGCTCGCCCCGGCGATGTCTGGCGCGTCATCGAAGGCATCGGCGGCGACAACGGGTGGTACTCGTTCCCTTTGGCCTGGGCCGTGCGCGGCTGGGCCGACAAGCTGGTCGGCGGGGTCGGGCTGCGCCGCGGCCGACGCAACCCCGATCACCTGCACACGGGCGATGCGCTCGACTTCTGGCGCGTCGAGCAGATCAGGCGCGGCAGTTTTCTCAGGCTCCGCGCCGAGATGCGGGTGCCCGGGCCGGCGTGGCTCGAGATGGGCGTCGAACCCCGTGAGGGTGGCGGCTCGGTGTACACCCAGCGCGCGATTTTCTTTCCGCGCGGGCTCGCCGGGCGGTTGTACTGGTACTCGATTCTGCCGTTCCACGGCTTCATCTTTCCCGGTATGGCCAACCGCATCACGCAGACCGCCGGCGTCGAGTCCGACCGCAAAGGCGGTGCCGGCGTGACCACCGGTGGCACGCCGAGCGACGCACACACTGACACCGTCGATGAGGCCCGGTAGACTGGCCAATCCACCGGATGCTCGCGTAGCCGTCATATTGGAGGCGCACATGCCCGAAAAATCAACCCTCGTCTTTCTCGGCGACTCGCTCACCGAGCACGGCCGATGGCAAGACTGGTTCACCGACTACGAGGTGCACAACCTCGGGGTCGGCGGCGACACGACCGACGACGTGCGCGCACGGCTCGATGACGTCTTGGCTCTGAAGCCCTCGACCGTCGTGCTGCTGATCGGTACCAATGACCTCGGCAAGCGTCGCTCGGTCGAGCACATCGTGCAGAACATCGAGACGATTCTCGCGACGCTTCGCACAGAACTTCCCGACGCGGAGATTCTGCTCGAGTCGGTCATGCCGCGAGACGCGGAGCTCGCAGAAGAGATCCGTGAGATCAACCGGCACATCTGGCAGTACGCCTCGAGCGTGCGCACGCACTATCTCGACCTGTGGCCGGCCCTGGCGACCCGCGACGGTGAGCTGAACCCCGATTACACGGATGATCAGCTGCACTTGAACGACCTCGGCTACGAAGCGTGGCTCTCTGAGCTCGAGCCCGCGCTCGAGCGCGTGTACGGGCTCCCGCCGAAGAGTCGGCCCATCAGGTTGCCTGAGCTGCGGAAGCAGGAGTAGCGCGTCCGAGACTGGCGTCAGCCGTCAGCCGTCAGTCGTCAGCCGTCAGCCGTTAGCCGTCAGCGCTCAGCCCTCAGGCCTCAGGCCGCTGAACGGGCATCCGTCTCGCTCGGTATCGGCTGGGGAGCCGGCGGCCCGACATAACGGGCTGACGGCCGGATGATCTTGCTGTCGTCTGCCTGTTCGAGCACGTTCGCACTCCAGCCGAGCAGGCGCGCGACCGCGAAGGTCGGGGTGAAGAGGGCCCGATCCAGGCCGCAGAGTTCCATCACGACCGCGGCGTACCACTCGAGGTTCGTATGCAACTGGCGGCCGGGCTTGAACTTCTCGAGCAGCGCCGGAATGCGCTCTTCGACGGCCACGGCGAAGTCGACACGCGCACCGCCGAAACGCTGAGCGACCTGCTTGAGCAGCGTGGAACGCGGGTCTTCGGTGCGATAGACGGGATGCCCGAAACCCATGATCCGTTCGCCCGCCTGCAACCGGCTCGTGATGAACGCGTCGATGTTGTCGGTGCTGCCGATCTCGTCGAGGGTGTCGAGCGCGCGGCTCGGTGCTCCGCCGTGCAGCGGGCCCGAGAGGGCGCCGAGCGCCCCGACAAGGCACGATGCGGCGTCGGCGCCGGTCGAGGCGATGACCCTGGAGGTGAAGGTCGAGGCACTGAAACCATGGTCGATCGCCGCAACCAAGTATGCCGAAAGCGCGTCGACGACGTCGGCTGAGACAACCTGACCCGAGAGCATGTAGAGGTAGTTCGCCACGTAGCCGAGCTCGGGGCGCGGCTCGACGGGCGCCTGCCCCTGCTGAAGGCGATACTGTGCGGCGACGATCGTCGGTGCCAGAGCTGCCAGCGCGATGAGGTCGCCCCGCCGCTGTTGCCGAGTCAGATCCATCAGCGGACGCAGGCCGGCGCGCGCGCCTTCCAACGCCAGCGTGATGCGGAGGCCGGCGAGGCTGTCGGCGCCCGCCGCGGTGGTCGCAATGAGCGGGAGGGCATCTCGCACGACCGGGCTCAGTCGCGACCCTGCAGCGATCTCGGCCGCGAAAGAGACGCGTTGCTCGGTGGTCGGCAGCTCGCCGTCGAGCAACAGGCGCCACACGTCTTCGACCGATCGGCTGCGAGCCAGGTCAACGGCGGAGTACTGGCGGTAATGGTAAAAACCCTCTTGGCCGCGCACATCGCCCAGTCGGGTCTCGGTCACGACGACGTTCGCGAGTCCGCGTGGTACATCGATCGGTGTGTTGTCGAGCCGGGCCGCTGACTTCATTTTCTTCTCCTCGCGCGGGTGGGTAGTGTCTATCGGTAGAACATCACCGACATTGATCCGAGGCAAATCCACGTTGATCGAATCAACTACCCAAGACGACGTGACGGCAGGCACCGCACCCCGCTTGACGTCGGCGCAGGTGGCGTCGCGACTCAACGTCAAGCTCGAGACCCTCTATGCCTACGTTTCTCGAGGGTTGCTGACCGGCGAGCGATCAGAAGTCGGAGGGTCGACCTTCGACCCGCTCGACATCGAGGCGTTCGCTGCGCTGCGAAGGCGCCGGGCGGGTGCCGGCGATTCAGGCAGAGGTGCTCACGGCCGGCCGATCATGGTGCTCGACTCCGAGTTGGCGTTGCTCGAGAACGACGAGCTGTACTTTCGGGGAGTTTCTGCCGGGCAGCTCGCTCGTCGGCTGTCTTTCGAGCAGGCGGTCGACTTTCTCTGGAAGGCACCGGCATCGCCCGGTGATCGTGAGAACGGTTTGCTCAGCCGGCGAGAGGTAGTGTCGGCCGCACGGCGTTCTGCGAAAGCGCTCGGGCCTTCTGCGCACGTCGTCGATCAGCTCAGCATGGCAGTGACCGTCTGCGGTTCGTGGGACGAGAACCGGCTGAACGTTCATCCGGCTGCCGTTCGTGCCGCGGGCAGGCGCATGATCGGCACCATGGTCGACGCGCTCAGCGACAGGGGCGAACCTGCCCCGCGATCGGCGCCTCTGGCCGAACGGCTGTGGCCGAAACTCTCGTCGGCAGCCCCGACGACCGCCGACATTCGACTCCTGAATTCGACCCTGGTGCTGTGTATGGAACACGATCTGGCGATCTCCACGATGGCGGCCCGGGTGGCGGCCTCAGCACGGGTCGATGCCTACGCGGCCGTCGCGGCGGCTCTGTGCAGCTTCGACAGCACGATGCACGGGGCAGCGAGCATCGCTGCAGCCGAGATGATCGGCGAAACGATTCGTACCGGCAATGCCGAACGGGCGCTGGCTGCGCAGCTGGCGACATCGCCGGTGATTCCGGGGTTCGGGCATCTCGTCTACCGCAGCCTCGACCCGCGGGCAAGGTTTCTGCTGCAGGCCATGCGCCGGCAAACCGGCTTCGAACCGGTTGTCAGCGCCGTCGACAGATTAGCGGCGGTGGTTGCACTGCGGAGCCCTCGCGCCATCAACCTCGACCTGGCGTTAGGCGCATTCGTGGTGGGATCAGACCTGCGACGCGATGCCGGTGAGCTGGTGTTCGCCGTCGGGCGCACCGCGGGGTGGATCGCCCACATCATCGACGAATATGCCCAGCCGGCGCTGCGACTTCGGCCGGAGGCGCGGTACACAGGACCTCGGCCGTCGGCAGACGTTTGATGCCGTCGGCTTACGCGGGGCCTGCACGGGCTTTACGCCGGCTCTGCGTTGGGCTCCTGTTGGGCGCGCTCGTTGGTGCTCGGCTGGGCTCTCGTTGGGTTCGCGCCGTCGCTTAGGGCGTATTCAGGCCGTGGTGGTGCGTCTTCACCCCGACCGGGCGCGCACCGACGTTCTCGATGGCCCGGGCCGCGGTCGATACGCCCCGCGTGGCGGCGCGCAGCAGACGCTCCGAAAGCCCGTCGCCGGGGGCGAGCGCCTGGTCGCCCGCGTGGGTTCCCTCGAACAGGCCCGACAGAAAGCCGGCGTTGAACGCGTCTCCCGCGCCCGTGGTGTCGCGTGGCTCGACCGGTACGCACTCGACGACGTGCCGAATCGGGTTCGGCGACCCGGCAGCTCCGGCCGCGACGACGGCGCCGGCTCGGCCCAGGGTGAGGGCGACCACCGGAAAGTGTTCGGTGAGGGAATCCACCAGCTGTAATGCGATCGCAGCACGCGAGCCGGGTGAGTCAGCCCCTGAATCGGCCGCTGAGTCAACCGCCGAGTCAACCGCTGACTCCCCGGGCGCGACGTCGAAACCGGTGAGGGCGACGGCCTCGTCGAAGTTGGGAAACAGAATGTCGACTCCGCCAACCGTGTCGAGAAAGACCGCCGCGCCGTGGTCGGCGATGAAGCCGGCAGAGGCGGGGTCGACCGAGACGGTGACGCCGTGCATCCGCGCCCGTTCGATGAGGCGCACGAACCCGTCGCGCGGTTGGCCGCTGAAGATGGTGTACCCCGTGAAGTGCAGGTGGGTGGCGACCCGCAGCAGCGAATCGGTCACGTCGTCGGGCGAGGTGAGGGCGTTCGCGCCGCGCTCGGTGAGCATCGTGCGGGTATCGATCGTGGCTTCACCGTCGGCGCCGACGGCTCGCTCGACGATGACCACGATGGTTCCGGTCGGCAGGATGCTCTCACCGAGCAGATGCGGAGTGACCCCCGAATTACGCAGAGCGGTTTCGTGCCGCGCGGTGTCGACCATATGGGTACGACCGACAAAATCGACCTGCGTGCCGAGCGAGCCGAGCCACGCCGCCGTGTTCGCCGCTGAGCCGCCCGGGCGGCGCTCGATGGCCGCCAGCGTGTCGGTATCGGTGCGCACGGGGCCCGAGGGGGTGACGATGACGTCGTCGAAGATGTCGCCGATCACGACCACGCGCACCGGCAGATGCGGGTCAGGCATGACGCGTCGTCGTAGTTGAGGCGAGTGCGCTCCATGCCGTTGCGATCTGGCCGGCCAGCCGAACGTTGTTGCGCGCGATGTCGAGGTTCACCTCGAGGCTGCGGCCACCGGATGCCCCCACGATGTACGACAGCAGAAACGGTGTCACAGCCTTACCGCGGATGCCTCGGGCATCTGCCTCTGCCAGCGCCTCGAGCAGCACGGCGTCGTGCTCGTCGGGCTCCCACTGCAGCTCGGGCGGCAGGGGATTGGCCACGATGATGCCCTGACCGTGACCGAGCTCGTCTTGACTGGCCATCACGTCGGCGATCTCGGCGGGGGAGTCGACCGACCAGTCGATCTGCTCGCCCGACTCGGTGAGCCAGAAGCTCGGAAAGTTCGTGGTGCGGTAGCCCACCACAGGAACGCTGAGCGTCTCGAGCCGCTCGAGCGTGCCGGCGATGTCGAGCACCGACTTCACTCCGGCGGCGACCACCGTGACTCCGGCGATGGCGAGCGAGCTGAGGTCGGCCGATTCGTCGAACGTGACGTTCGCGCCGCGGTGCACCCCGCCGAGGCCGCCCGTGGCGAAGACTCGCACGCCGGCTTTGCCCGCGAGATAGGCGGTTGCGGCGACAGTCGTGGCCCCGCTGACCTTTTTCGCCATGAGAATCGGCAGGTCGCGCACGCTCGCTTTCACCATGTCTTCGTTGGCGATGCGCTCGACGCCGTCGGCATCGAGGCCGATCTGGGGCACGCCGTCGAGAACGGCGATCGTGGCCGGTGTGACGCCGGCCGACAACAGAATCTCTTCGAATTCCTGCGCCGCCTCGAGGTTGCGGGGCCGCGGCAGACCGTGCGAGATGATGGTGGATTCGAGCGCGACGACCGGCGAGCCGGCGTTCAGAGCATCGACGACGGCAGCGGAGATTACGAAAGGCGAAGGCATAGATCTAGGCTAAGGGCTATGGCCAGCAGCAAACGTACGAGCGAGCAGGAGGCCGCCCTGAGGGCGCGCCAGCAGGCCAACCAGGCCGCGAAGGCAGAGGCCTCCACGATGCGAGCCGGCCAATCGGGTGGCAACAAGAACAACCCGATGGTGCGCGACCCCAAGACCGGCAAGACGGTGTCGCGGTACCCTTCGTACACCAGAACGGCGCTCGCCCCTGGTCTGCTCGGAGCCATCGCGCTGTTGGCGGCGGTCGCCGTCATCGACACGGGATGGTTCACGATTCTGCAGTACGCGATCGCCATTCTGGCCCTCATCATCTGCGTCTTCGCGTGGCAGGCGAAGCAGTGGTGGTGGATCATCGGGCTGGTACCGATCGCGGTCATCTGGAACCCGGTCGTGCCGCTTCATTTCGACCCGCCCGTCTGGTATGCCTTCCACCTCGGTGCAGCGATCGTCTTCGTGGCGTCGGGTCTGCTCATCAAGATTCCGGTGCCGCAAGACAAGTGAGTCGAGCGTCGTTCAGACCTTGTACATCGGGTAGAATGAGCGTGCACGGGGAATTTCCGCTCTAGCGTCGACCGTGGCCTGGTCTGCTCATCACGCAGCTTCGAGAAGTGATGTTCCGATTCTCGTCGCGTTGCTCGGCCAACGAAGTCTCCGTGATTTCGAAAGTCAGATTTTTTGGCAGTCACCACTCCACAGGAGGAGCATGTCACGATCAGGCGTACGCCGATCCCCTCGCACGGTAGACAACACCGGCCTCATTCCGATTCTCGCGCGCAAGGTGCGCGAGGTCGAAGCAGCCGCCCAGCGCGGCAAGGTCGTTCCGTCGAACCGAACGAAGTTTCTCGTCGTCGCGCTGCTCATGCGCGAAGAGCGAGCCCGCATCAAGGGTGATGCCGAGCTCAGCGACGCCGAGCGCGCCGAACAACTCAAACGGCTCGACGGCATCGCGGGCATCCTGGCTCAGACGGCCGCTCGCGACACGTCTCTGATCACGCTGCTCGAGAGCGACGCGGCTGTTTCACCGGTAGCCCAGCGGCTGCGCCGTGAATACCTGCTGGATGCCGGGCTCGAGGTGCCAGAAGAAGAAGCCCCGGCGGCCGCACCCGTCTCGACGTTCGCCTCAGACCTGTTCTCCGAACGCCAAGTCGTTCCGCAGTCGGTCAAGGCGCGGCAGCTCGCGAACCCGTTCCTCGCGCCCGACTTCAGTGCCGCCACCGCGCAGAAGCCGATGTCGCGCGGCCGGCTGTCGAGCTGGGAGCTGCTCGGGCCGCTCTACCGAGCGTTCGAATACGGTTCGGGTGGCACCGTCGCCAGCATGGAACTGCCCGACGCACCGAAGATCGACCGCATCTCGCCTCCCGGCCACGAGCTCATGCATCACCAGGCGCGCTTCATCGCGGCCGTCGCCGCAGGTCACCGCTCGTTTTTGCTCGCCGATGAACCCGGCCTCGGAAAGACCGCACAGTCGCTGTTGGCCGCATCTGTCTCCGACTCGTACCCGTTGCTGGCCGTGGTGCCGAACGTCGTGAAGATGAACTGGGCACGCGAGGTAGAGATCTGGACCCCGCAACGCCGGGCCACGGTCATCCAGGGTGACGGCGCCAACCTCGATGCGTTCGCCGACGTGGTGATTGTGAACTACGACGTGCTCGACCGGCACCTCGCCTGGCTCGGCACGCTCGGCTTCAAGGGCATGGTGGTCGACGAGGCGCATTTCATCAAGAACCTGCAGTCGCAGCGCTCGAAGAACGTGCTCGCTCTGGCCGAGCGCATTCGCAAGTACGCGCCCGGCGGCGACCCGCTGATGATGGCCCTCACCGGAACACCGCTCATCAACGACGTCGACGACTTTCGTGCCATCTGGCAGTTCCTCGGCTGGATCGACGGTGACAAACCCACCGCCGAGCTCATGGCCAAGCTCGAAGACACCGGGCTCACTCCCGCCGATTTCGGCTTCTTCGCCGAAGCACGCGAAGCCGTCATCGACATGGGCATCGTGCGCCGCAAAAAAGTGGATGTCGCGGCAGACCTTCCGGCGAAGCGAGTGGTCGACCTTCCGGTGGAGCTCGACGACGACCTCGGGCGTTCCATTCGGCAGGCCGAGGCAGAGCTCGGCAAACGACTTGTCACGCGGTACCGCCGCGCAGCATCCGGTGCCCTCGGTTCTGGCTACGATACGAGCGACGGGCCGAACAAAGAGCTCATGCGCCTGGTGGCGAAGGCCGAGCTCGAAGAGTCGAAGTCGTCTTCGACAGGCGAGAACGTCTTCACGATGGTGCGCAAGATCGGCCAGGCCAAGGCCGGCCTCGCCGCCGATTACGCCGCTCAGCTCGCTCGTTCGGTGGGCAAGGTGGTGTTCTTCGCCAAACACATCGACGTGATGGATCAGGCCGAAGAGGCCTTCGCCCGCAGAGACCTCAAGACGATCTCGATTCGCGGCGACCAGACACCGTCGTTCCGCCAGACGCAGATCGACGCGTTCAACAACGACCCCGACGTGTCGGTCGCGGTGTGTTCGCTCACCGCCGCCGGAGTGGGTCTCAACCTGCAGGCCGCGTCGAACGTGGTGCTCGCCGAGCTGTCATGGACGGCCGCCGAGCAGACCCAGGCCATCGACCGCGTGCACCGCATCGGTCAGGCCGAGCCGGTGACGGCGTGGCGCATCATCGCTGCGCAGACGATCGACTCGAAGATCGCCGAACTCATCGACAGCAAACAGGGTCTCGCCGCACGAGCGCTCGACGGATCGGACGCCGAAATCGGTTCGAGCGACAGCGTGCAACTGGAGGCTCTGGTCAGCCTGCTCGAAAGGGCACTGTCTTGAGTGCCTTCGGGCCGGGCATCTCGGGTGGCGCTTCGGCGGCCACAGGCAGCGCGGCGACCCACAACGTGGCGCTCGAGGAAGCACTCGAACTCGAGTCGCCCGAAGAGCTGTTCGGCGTCGTCTCGGGCAAGCTCGGATCCCCTCGCTCGTGGCCCAAAAGTCACGGTCGAAGCGATGTCATCGTGCGCAAGGGTTTGCTGGCGCTGGTCAATACGTCTCATACGCCACACGAAGCGATGGTCGACGATCTGCTGTTCATCCGCCGTGCGTTGATCGCTTCGTCGATTCCGTTCTTTCTCATTCGAGGCAACGACGAGCGCCCGGTGGTCGTGGTAGATGCCGCCCGCCGGCGTCGGCTCGAACGCGCGCTTGCACGAGCGTGCCTCGACGAACCGATGTATTCCAAGACCATCGACGGCAAGAAGCGGCCCCCGGTGCTGGTGTGCGACGGTGAGTTGTCGGAGAACCGCAAGGCCCGCATCTTTCGGCTGTACCGGCCTCGGGTCGCACCCATCGGCGGGCTCACGTACGGTTCGTCGACGGGTATCGAACTACAGCTCTGGAGCTTCGAAGACAACGTCATCGTGTGCCCGGTCGAGAACTCGCTGACACGACGCGAATTGCCGCGGTCGGAGGCGATCGCCAGCACGGTCGACCTGTACGGCGTGACCTGGAACAGCCTTCGCGGCATGTTCGATGTGCAGGCGAACGACGTGGTCTTCGACATCGACATCGTGTTCTCCTGGGTCGACGGCAACGACATCGAATACCAGCGGCGGCGGCGTGTGCACGCGGCCGATTCGGTGGTCGGCGACGGCGACGACTCAGATGCGCGGTACCGCCAGATCGACGAACTCAAGTATGCGCTGCGGTCGGTGTACACCTTCGCTCCGTGGGTGCGGCGCATCTTCGTGGCGAGCGACTCACCGAAGCCAGAGTGGCTCGCCGAGCATCCGCGGGTCACGTTCGTGCGCAGCGAGGAGTTCTTCAGCGACCCCACCGTCTTGCCCACGCACAACTCGCAGGCCGTCGAGAGCCAGCTGCACCACATTCCGGGCATCAGCGAACACTTTCTCTACTCCAACGACGACATGTTCTTCGGGCGCCCGGTGCAGCCGAACATGTTCTTCAGCTCGGGCGGCGTCACCAAGTTCATCGAGGCGACCACGCGCATCGGGCTCGGCGAGAATGCCGTCGAGCGCAGCGGATTCGAGAACGCGGCGCGCGTGAATCGGCGCCTGCTGTTCGAGAAGTTCGGTCGCATCATCACGAGGCACCTCGAGCACGCGGCCGCTCCGCTTCGGCGCAGCATCATGAGCGAACTCGAAATGGAGTTCGCCGACGACTTCGAGCGCACGTCGGCCAGCCGGTTCCGCTCGAGTACCGACATCTCGGTGACGAACTCGCTCTACCACTATTACGCGCTGATGACCGGCCGTGCGGTGGTGCAAGAGAACGCGCGTGTTCGTTACGTCGACACCACGCTGCGCGCCGGCCTCGCCATGTTGCCGGGCATTCTGCGCAAGCGCTCGTTCGACTTCTTCTGCCTCAACGACGGCAGTTACCCCGAGGTCTCGGCCGACGAGCGAACCGCTGCGGTGCAGTCGTTTCTCGAGCAGTACTTTCCGTTCAAGGCGCCCTGGGAGCGCTAGACCTCGGCGAGAAGCGGGATGACCAGCGGAGCCTCGGCGGGCACGTGCGGGTTGACCGGGGGGTCGATGACGACGTTCGCGTCGGCGAGGATCTTCGCGGTGGCGGCCGCATCGGTGTACGAGACCTGCGCGTAATGGCCGATGGGCACGACGGAGTGCAGCACGGTGTTCTCGAAGACGTGCACGAGGTTGAAGGCCTGCGCGCCGTCGCGGGCGAGAGTGCCGCCGACGGGAACGTTGAGGTCTTGCGTGTAGCAGGTGGCGGAGGCGACCGACACGGGAACCCCCGCGAACATGGCGGTAGAAGAGTAGTGCAGGTGCCCGGCGATGATCGACCGAACATCAGACCCCTGAATGACCTCGGCCAGTGAGGCCTGGTCGCGCAGCTCTACCATCACGGCGAGGTCGAGCACGCTGGGAACGGGCGGGTGATGCATGGCGAGAATGGTGCCGTGCGGGGCCGGGCTGGCGAGCTCTTCTGCGAGCCAGTCGAGCTGCTCGGGTGTGACCTCGCCGTAGTGCGAGCCGGGAACCGTGGAGTCGAGCGTGATGATGCGCAGGCCGTTCACGTCGTAGACCCGGTCGACCGGCTTCATCGAGGGCAGCTGGTCGAGCAGACCCGCGCGGAAGGCGGCGCGGTTGTCGTGGTTGCCCATCACCCAGATGACCTGCGAGCCCATGGCGGCGGCGGCCGGCTCGACCATGGAGCGAAGCTTCTCGTAGGCCTTCGGGTCGCCCTTGTCTGCCAGGTCGCCCGTGAAGATGATGGCTTCGGGCCGGGCGCCGGAGGCCGCGAGCTCAGAGAGGATCTCGACGAGATGACCCTCGGCGTCGACCTTGCCGTAAAGCGGCCCGTCGGTGCCGATGAAGTGCGTGTCGCTGAAGTGAAGAACGAAATGGTCAGGGCGTGGATACTGCGCCGACGTCGCGGTCATGAAAGTCTGTCGTTTCGGGTAGGGTTCCCGGCGAGAAAGCGAACGGCAGTTGGCGCACGACGGGTGGTTCTGAAGCACAACCCAAGCAGAGAAAGCTGAACGATGGGTAAACGCCACGCGGGAGAATGACGAACGCCGTACCAAGCCGTGATTTGCGCCTGAAGAAGTATGGCAGTCTGAGAGCCATTCGGCTAGAGGAAGGTCGGGCAGGGCATGAAGAGCATGAGATTCTCGAGCGTGATCAAGGGCATCACGCAGGTGCGGCCGGGCGGCCGCCCCATCACGCCCGCGCCCGACGACACCGAGCCCGAGCCCTATGAGCCGCACACGAGCATGGTCGACAACGCGATCTACCGTGCGGGCAAGCGCATCCTCTCGCCCGACGGGCCGGCCGAGGCCATCGCTGCGCTGAACAAGACCCCGGGCGGCATGGCCTGGATCGGCCTGTATCGGCCCAGCGCCGATGAACTGCTCGAAATGGAGAACGATTTCGACCTGCATCCGCTCGCCATCGAAGACGCGGTCGGAGCCCACCAGCGGCCGAAGCTCGAGCGTTATGCCGAGGTCTTCTTCGTGGTGCTGCGTGCTGCGCACTATGTGGATGAACGTGAAGAGGTCGAATTCGGCGAACTCCATCTCTTCGTCGGGCCGAACTTCGTGATCTCGGTGCGGCACAGCGAATCGCCCGACCTCTCGGTGGTGCGCCGGCGCATGGAGAACGACCCCGATCTGCTGGCGCTCGGCCCCATCGCCGTGCTGTACGCGATCATGGATGCGGTAGTCGACCAGTACGCACCGGTGGTCGCCGGGCTCGAAACCGACATCGACCAGATCGAGGCGCAGGTGTTCGAAGGAGACCCGAAGGTCTCACGTCGAATCTACGAACTCTCACAGGAAGTGCTCGACTTTCAGCGCGCCACCTTGCCGCTCAGCGCGATGCTCGAGGCGTTGCGCAGTCAGTTCGACCAAGTGGAGGGCACGCTCGAACTCAAGCGGGCGTTCCGTGACGTGGCCGACCACGTTTCGGTGGTCAACGACAAGGTCGACGGGTTTCGGCAGACCCTGCGCGAGATTCTGACGGTGAACGCTACGCTCGTCGCTCAGCGGCAGAACGAAGACATGAAAAAGCTCGCCGAGACGAGCAACCACCAGAACGACGAGGTCAAGCGCATCTCGGCGTGGGCGGCCATCTTCTTCGCGCCCACGGTGGTAACCGGCATCTACGGCATGAACTTCGACTTCATGCCCGAGTTGCATTTCGCGTGGGGCTACCCGGCGGCCCTCGGGCTGATGGCGGCCTTGAGCATCGGGCTGTACATCATGTTCAAACGGAGGGGTTGGCTGTGAGCCTATCTCTCGGCCGCCGCCCCTGCGGCCGAGGCTTCGGAGCAGACTTCTAGCAGACTTCTAGCACGGTTCTAGCAGAGTTCGGCAGGGCTGGCCAGGGGTAGGCCGTCGCTCCCCTCACAATTGCGCGAAGCGTAGGGTCGAAAGATGACCTCCCTCTGGCTGGCGACAGCGCGTGACATCGGCACCGACGAGTTCGCCGATCAAGCCCGCTACGACGAAGTGATCGTTGGCGGCGGCCTCACTGGTCTCGTCACCGCCCTGCTCTTCGCTCGGGCGGGCAAGCGTGTCGTCGTGCTCGAATCGCGCTTCGTCGGCGCCGTCGCGACCGGCAACACCTCGGCCAAGCTCTCGCTGCTGCAGGGCAGCCACTTGCAGAACGTCAAGCGCCACACCTACCAGGCCATCGTGCAGGCCTACGTCGACGGCAACCGCGCCGGCCAGCAGTGGATGCTCGACTACGCCGCCGAGCGCGACATCCCGGTTCAGCGGCGCGATGCCGTGAGTTATGCGGGCACCCCCGACGGCACCGAGACCGTCGAGCGCGAGTTTCGCGTGGCCCGCTCGGTCGGTCTCGATGTACGGCTGAAGGCAGAACTCGACCTGCCCTTCCCGACCTTCGGGGCGGTGGTGCTGCCCGACCAGGCGCAGTTCGACCCGATGGATGTCCTGGGCGCACTGGTCACCGACATTCGTGAACTCGGCGGCATCATCGTCGAGAACGCGCGCGTCACCGGTGTTGCGGCGAGAGGCGGGCCGGGTGGATGCGCGCGAGTGCGTACGGCTCAGGGCGACGTTTTCGCCGACCACGTTCTGCTCACCACGGGAACACCGATTCTCGACCGCGGGCTGTACTTCGCCAAGCTCAAGCCGCAGCGATCGTACGTCACGTCGTACACCGTGCCCGGGCCGATTCCGTTGGACATGTACCTCTCGGTGGATTCGCCCAGCCGGTCGCTGCGCACGGCTGCCGGCACAGGCATTGGCACCGGTACTGGCACAGGCACAGGCACGGGCTCGGCCGCTGGCTCGGCTGAGCGCACGGGCGAAGAACTGCTCGTCGGCGGCAACGGGCACGTGACCGGCCGCGCGGAGTCTGCACAGGCTCGCGTCGACGACCTGCAGCAGTGGACCGAGCGTTACTTTCCCGGCGCCGAACTCACCCACTCGTGGAGCGCGCAAGACTACGAGACCCCGCACCGGGTGCCGTTCGTCGGCTATCTGCCGCGCGGCCGCGGCCGCATCTACCTCGCCACGGGGTACGACAAGTGGGGCATGACGAACGCGGTCACGGCAGCGCTCACCCTCGTGAGCGACATTCTCGGCGACAGCCCCGACTGGGCACAGACGATGCACCACCGGGTCACCCTGCCTGCCGCCATCGGATCGGGCATCGGGTCCGGCGCCGCCGTCGGCTGGTGGGCTGTCAAGGGCTGGGCCGGTGCCCTGACGGGCCTGCGAGTGGATGCACTGCAGCAGCCGCACGAAAGATCTGGCGTGATGGGGCGGGCGGGCCTCCACCCGGTCGGAGTCTCGACCGTCGACGGCGCGACGTGCGCCGTCTCGGGCATCTGCCCGCACCTCGGCGGCGTGCTGAACTGGAACGACGCCGAGACCTCCTGGGACTGCCCTCTGCACGGCTCCCGTTTCTCGTCGACCGGCGCTCTTCTCGAGGGCCCCGCGACCCGCGACCTCCGCCCGCGCTGACGCCGGGCCTGGTTCAGCGGGTGGCGAGACGGGTGATGGCGGCGACGGGGATAGGCAGCCAGGTGGGGCGGTTGCGGGCTTCGTAGATGGCCTCGTAGAGCGCCTTGTCGATCTCGAAGGCGTCGAGCAGGGTCTGCACCGCGGCGAGGTCGAGGCCTGAGCGGGAGACGTAGCCGTCGAGAAAGGCCTGCCGGGCATCCTCGGCCCAGTGTGCGGCCGACTCGCCGGGGTGCGCGTGCGCGTACGAGCCCGCGACGTAGTCGAACGAGCGCAACATGCCGGCGACGTCGCGCAGGGCGAGGTCGGGCTGGCTGCGCTCGACCATGGGGCGCAGCGGTTCGCCCTCGAAGTCGACCAGCACCCAGCTGCCGAACGATCCATCGTCACCCGACGACCCGGCGTGCCCCGGCGGAACGGCCAGCACCTGCCCGAGGTGGTAGTCACCGTGGATGCGCTGCAACTGAGGCCACGTGCTGGCCGCTGCGGCGGCGAAGAGGCGCTCGATTGCGTCGTTGTGTGCGGCGAGTTCTGGCACCTCGCGCACGGCTCCGGCGTGGCGGCGGCGCATGCTCGCCAGAACTGCAGCGATCAGGTCGTCTGAGGGCGGCACGGTGGGCATGACGGCTGCCAGAGTCTCATGCACTTCGGCGGTCGCGGCTCCGAGCGCGGCGGCTTCGGCCGTGAACAGCCTGCCTTCGTCGACCGCCTCGAGGGCGACGCGCCAGGCATCACGAACGCCGGGCAGAAACTCCTGCGCGAAGGCGAGGTGGCCAGAGGTGCGGCCGTCGGGCATCCGTTGGTCTGGCCACTGGCCGACTACGCTGCCGATCGACGCCGGTACTCGGGTCGAGCCGGCGGCGGCCAGGGCCGACTGCAATACGACGTCGGGGTTGTTGCCGTGGTGCAGCACCCGGAACACTTTGCAGATGACCGGGGCTGCGGCGTTGCCGTCTGTGCTGTCGCCGTTGTCGTCGGTACTGTCTCCGTCTGTGCTGTGTCCGTCTGTTCTGTGTCCGTCTGGGCCGTCGCCGTCTGGTGAGACGACCGACATGATGATCGAGGTGTTCGACTGCTCGCCGCTCAGCACACGGGCCGAGGTCACGGCGAGCGGATGCCCGGGAGCCTGACTGCGCCCCGTCGCTGTGATGGCGCTGTCTTCCGAGCCGGCGCCTGACCCCGAGCCGGCGCCTGAGGTGGCCGCGTCGCCCGTGATCAACGCCAGCAGCGCGTGGGCGTAAGCAGCGTCGTTCGGGCCGTCGTAAACGTGCAGGCCGTTCTCGAGTGTGGTGATGTGGGCGGCACTGAGTTCGGGCGCGGGCTCGGCGCGCAGTGTCAGCGGAACCTGGTAGAGCGTGGGCTGTTGGCCGCCCTCGTCGAGCAGCAGTGCGGTCGAGATCTCGACTCCACTCGAGCCGGCCGGCGGTCTGAAGTCGTAGCTGCCGACGTGCTTGAGGTCGGGCGTCGTGCCTTTACCGGCGAACCAGCGCTGGTGGGGCATCCATTCGGCAAGGGCGGTCAGCAGCTCGGGAGTCACCTGTTCACACTACGGGGCGGGCAAGGCAGGAAGAAGTGGCTGCATCGACGGCCGAAACGGTGTAAGGGGCTCGCTGCGGCGAGCCGGCTGATGCTGCGGCGAGCTGGCCGATGCTACGGCGAGCTGGCTGATGCTGCGGCGAGACGGCTGAAGCCGCGGCGGCCTAGTCTTGGCGGGCTAGTCTTGCTGGCCGAGTCTTGCTGGGCCTAGTCGGCGAGGCCGAGCACGTCGAGCAGCCAGGCATACTCGTACGCCGTCTCTTTCCAGCGCTCGTAGCGCCCGCTGACGCCGCCGTGCCCGGCCGACATCTCGATCTTGAGCAGCGCCGGGGCGCCGGCCTCGCGCAGTTTCGCGACCCATTTCGCCGGTTCGACGTACAGTACGCGCGTGTCGTTCAGGCTCGTCACGGCCAGAATGCGCGGGTACCGAATGCCGTCGTGCACGTTCTCGTAGGGCGAGTAGGTCTTCATGTACGCGTAGACCTCGGGGTCGTGGAGGGGATCGCCCCACTCGTCCCACTCGATGACCGTGAGCGGCAGCGACGGGTCGAGAATCGAGGTCAGCGCGTCGACGAACGGTACCTGCGCCAGAATGCCAGCGAACAGTTCGGGCGCATCGTTGGCGACCGCGCCCATCAGCAGCCCGCCGGCGCTGCCGCCCTGCGCGACGAGCAGCTCAGGGGTCGTCTCGCCGATCTCGATGAGGTGCCGGGCCGAGGCGATGAAGTCGCTGAAGGTGTTGCGCTTAGTGAGCGTCTTGCCGTTCTCGTACCACCAACGGCCGAGCTCGCCGCCGCCGCGCACGTGCGCGATGGCGAAGACGACGCCGCGGTCGAGCAGCGACAGCCGGGCGACAGAGAAGGAGGGATCGATGCTGGCCTCGTACGATCCGTAGCCGTAGAGTACGAGCGGCTGGGGTGCGGGCTGCCGGGGTGCGGGCGAGGGATGCTCGGCGGAGCTGACGGCAGCAGTCGCGCTCTCTGGCGTGCCGTCGCCGTGTGCGCCGAGTCGGTACACCAGCGAGATCGGCACTCTCGTGCCGTCGGGCGCGACAGCCCATTCGCGCCGCTGACCGTACAGTGACGAGTCGTAACCGCCGAGCACGGGCTGCTGCTTGAGCTGGCGCAGTTCGCCGGTTGCTACGACGTAGTCGTACACAGTCGACGGAGTGACGAACGAGGTGAAGCCGACCCTCAGGGTTGGTTGATCGAATTCGGGGTTGCCGCCTGTGCCGACTGCGAAGAGCGGTTCCTCGAACGGCAGCTCGAGAGGTTCGGAGTACGGCCAGCCAGACCCGACGTGAGCCGGGGTCAGCGTGATGACCGCCACGCGGCTGAGCGCGTCGCGGCGGTACTCGATGCTGAGGTGGGTGGCGAAGGCGTCGACGCTCTCGAGCCGCACCTCGTGGCTGTGCGCCAGAATGGTGTGCTGGCGTTCGGGGTCGGTCGGGGCATCCACTGCGACCTCGACGAGCTCGAAGTTCTCACCGTTGGCATTGTGCGTGATCAGTAGACGGCCGGTGCCCGCCACCACGGCGTGCTCGACCGAGTATTCGACGCCCTCGACGCGCGGCCACACCACGCTGAACTCGCCCTCGGGCGTCGAGGCGTCGAGCAGCAGGGATTCGCTCGTGATGCTCGAACCGATGCCGATCTCGAGGTACTTGCGGCTGCGGGTGAGGCCCACGCCGATCCAGTACCGTTCGTCTGGCTCGGTGAAGACGACGACGTCGTCGCTCGCCGGTGTTCCGACTCGGTGCCGCCAGATGGTGTCGGGCCGCCACGATTCGTCGACGGTCGGGTAGAAGATGAAGCGGGCGTCGGGGGAGAAGGTCGCCCCCGGGGCGGTGTTCTCGACGACGTCGGCCAGGTCGACTCCGCTCGCCAGGTCGCGGATGCGCAGCGTGTACCGCTCGTCGCCTTCGGTGTCGACGGCATAGGCCAACAGTGTGGCATCGGTGCTCACATCGAAGCTGCCGAGAGAGTAGAACTCGGTGCCCTCGGCCTCGATGTTGTCGTCGAGCAGCACCTGTTCCCCGGTGATCGGCTGGCCGGCCTCGAGCACGGGCGGAATCCAGTCGTCGTGGGCCGCGATGGGGGCACGGGCGTGGATGCCGTACTGCTTGCCCTCGAGGGTGCGGGTGTAATACCACCATTCGCCTTCGCGAACCGGTACGGACAGGTCTGTTTCGAGCGTGCGGTTCTTGATTTCGTCGAAGATCGTCTCGCGCAGCGGTGCCAGGTGGGCGTTCTGCTGGTCGGTGTACTCGTTCTCGGCCGCGAGGTGCGCAATCACCTCGGGGTTCTCTTTGTCGCGCAGCCACTCGTAGTCGTCGACGAACTCGTCGCCGTGGTGAACGCGTGTGAAGGGCTGTTTGCGGGCGACGGGCGGAGTCAATGGAGCCATAGCTCAACCGTAGCTCTCGTGACCTGCCGCGCGGATGGGTTACCGTGGAACCCCGGGGAGAAGGTGCGGACTACATGGCCCATGAGGTTCACGTCGAAATCGAGCGCAAATACGACGTCGACGACACGGTCGGTGTACCAGACCTGACCGGGGTAGCGTCGGTCGCTCGTACTTCTGAACCCGACACCGCCACACTGCAGGCGGTGTACTACGACACTGAACGACTCGACCTCGCTTCGCAGCGCATCGTGTTGCGTCGCCGAGTGGGTGGGGCCGACGAAGGCTGGCACATCAAGCTGCCGGCCGATGAGGGCAGACTCGAACTGCACTGGCCGCTGGGCGAGGAGTCGCCCATTCCCGAACCCGTACTCGACCTCGTGCTCGTGCACGTTCGCGATCGTGAACTCTCCCCGGTGGCCCGCCTGACCACGACCCGCACCACCTACTGTCTGTTCGACTCGGCGGGTGACGACATCGCCGAGGTCGCCGACGACTTGGTCTCGGCTGTCGACGAGACGACGGGGCAGCTGCGCGTCTGGCGCGAGTGGGAGGTCGAACTCACCGACAATGCTCCCGGGTCGCCGAAGAAGCGCGAGGCTCTGCTCGACGCCGTCGAACAGCGGCTTTTCGAGGTCGGCGCGAAGCCGTCGGAGAGCATCTCGAAGCTGGCTCACGCTCTCGGCCGCGAGAAGCTCGGAGCCGCACCGCCGCGCTGGAGCCTGACCAGCAAGAGCACGGCCGGCGATGTGCTGCGCGAGGCGATCTCGTCGCTGACCGAGCGGCTCAAGACCGCCGACCCGCTGGTGCGCCAAGACGAAGCGGATTCGGTGCACTCGATGCGGGCATCCGTTCGCCGCCTGCGGAGCGTGTTCGCGACGTATCGGCCGCTGCTCGCCTCGACGGCCGCAGCGCACCTCGAGAGCGAGCTCGCCGCGCTCGGCACGGTTCTCGGTGACGCACGTGATCCGCAGGTGATGCACGATCGGGCGCGCAACCTGGTGCGGTCGCAGTCCAACAAGAAGATGCACGAGGCCGTGCTTCAGCGCGTGGTGGCGAGCAAGAGCGCCGAGTACCACAAGGCGCTGAACTACCTGCGGGTCATCATGTCGAGTGAGCGGTACTTTCGGCTGCTCGACGACCTCGAGGCGTTCGTCACGACGGCTACGTTCGCGAAGGCGTCGAACAAGCCGGCTTCGAAAGCGCTGGCTCGGGGCCTGGCGCACGATTACTCGCGAGTGCGAAAGCGCATGAACGCGGTCGACGGTGCCGCGAACCCCGCCGAGTGGCACGAACGTGTGCATGCGGTGCGCAAGGCCGCGCGCCGCTTGCGTTTCGGCGTCGAGGCCGTGACATCGGGCGAGACGGCTATTTTCGGCGACAAGGCCCGCCGGCTTGCACAGGCCGCCGAGGGCGTTCAAGATTCGCTCGGGGAATATCGCGACAGCTTTCAGCTGCAGGATCTGCTGGTAGTGAGCGCGGAAATCGCCCACGCCGACGGCGAGAACACTTTCGGCTACGGGCGGTTGCATGCCCTCGAGCAGCAGCGCGCGGATGTCGCCCTTGAGGAGTACAGCCGTGCCGCGGGTGAGTTCCGTCGGGCGAAGCGCTGGGTGCCGAAGCGCTGAGCCGCGGGGCGGGGCGGGAGGCCCGGGCCCCGGGTCTCGCGGCCCGGGTCGCCCGCGGGCATCGACTTTGCGAAAAAGCCCCTATAGTCCGCGTTTTCGGGGCTTTTTCGAAAAGTGGATTGACCGCGAGGTGCCGAACAGTCCCCTGCTGAAGAAGGTTCGGCGCGCTAGGTGACAGCTCTTCGGATCTCCCTTCTTGGCAGGGGATACGGTTCTCCTGGGCGACCGCTTCGGGGAGGTGACTTTCCGGGTGTCGTTGTCGGTGGCTGGTGTTGTCTCTTGAAGTGACGCATTTCTGGGTGGCAAGCCCGCCAGGGCGCGGCAGCTCGGGATGCCCGGGGTCGGCGTTTCGGGGTGGCGGATTCCCGTGTTTACGGGGCGGTCAGAACCACCTGAGTTAGTGAGGTTACCTCGGTATTGTGGTATGATCGGACTATGACCACAACATCTCCTGACCCCACCGGCAGCTCTGCCGACGGCACCGATGGTCGCGATGATGGCGGCGATGCTGGTCGGGTGGGGTTGGGTGTGTTGTTGGCGGAGGCGGTTGCTGCGTGCCAGGAAGGTGGGGTGTTCCGGGCTGCCGCGCCCTGCGGGCTTGCCGACGGTGATCTGCTCGCCGGCCTGGTAGCGGTGGAACGGCTGGGCATGTTGGTGGACGGGTTGCGTACGCAGATGGCTGGGGAG
>JAODBC010000021.1 GCA_025463765.1 Subtercola sp.
CGAACGCGGTCGAACTGATCGTTGCCAACACGGCGGTGGCGCGGTCAACTGCGAGAAGCCGGATCAGGTTGGGCGGGCAGGTGCTGCCCTCGGTCGTGGTCGGGATGCCGATCCTGTCGAAGTTCCCCGAGGTCGATGACGCTCTCCGGTCGGGCCTGATCGGTATCGATACCGCCGACGCCATCACGAGACCCCTGTCGCAGGCGGCGCCGAGCTGCGGCACGGAAGAGATCCGGGCGGTGGAACGGCAACTCGTGCAGTGGGCTGTCGACGGGGTCGGTGGGGTGGGATTCGGTGCCGACGACATTCGTGGCCTCGCCATCCGGGCCAGAGAGTCTCTTGACGCGGACGGTGCAGAACCCCGATACCAGGATCACGAAGCGAAACGCGGTTTGACGTTCTCCCCAACCCGGTCGGGCTGCATCCGCGTCGCCGGGGTACTCACCCCGGAGCAGGGTGGGGTGTGGATGGCCGTCGATCACGCGATCTCCAGCCCGAGAGTCTCCGGACACCTCCCCTTCGACCCCAACACACCCGACACGGCCGAGACATCCGGCACGCCCGAGACGTCCGGCACACCCGGCACACCCGGCGCACTCGGCGCTGCTGACGCAGCTGGCACGCCTGGCGCTGCTGGCGCGACCTGTGCGTCAGACGCGGTCGACGCGTCCAACCGCGATGTCTTCGGTGCCACTGACGCGTGCACGGAAGCTGCCGCGGTGGATACGCGTACGGTGTCGCAGCGGCGGGTGGATGTCTTCACCGAGGTCATCCGGCTCGCCGCAGGGCTGCCCGGCATGCCACTGATCAACGGTGCCCGGCCGGTCCTGAACATCCATGCCACCCTCGAGGACGTTGTCTCTGGGCGTGGGGTGGGTTGGATCGATGGCATCGAAGAACCCGTGCCGCAGAGTGTGGTCGAGCAGACCATCTGCCACGCCGACATCATCACCACACTGTTCGGGGAGCACGGTGAAGTGTTGCAGCTCGGGAAGACTCGGCGGCTGTTCAGCGCGGCGCAGAACCGGGCGTTAGCGAACCGTGACGGCGGGTGCGTGTGGCGCGGCTGTAACCGGCCACCACAGTTCTGCGAGAGCCACCACGTCGTCGATTGGAAAGACGCCAGCTACGCACCTGGTGTGACGGATGTGGGTAACGGGGCGTTGTTATGCAAGTTCCATCACAACCATTTACACACCGCTGACTGGCGGCTCGTCATGGTGCAGGGGGTGCCGCATCTGATCCCACCAGCATGGGTCGACCATCAGGAACGACCTCAACGATGCCGGCAAACATCGGACCGACTCACCACAACCCGGCCACCAGACGTGTTCAACCAACGAAGACGCGACGGCACACCCGTGCGCCCCAGATTCACCGACGCCGAATAGAGTGACGGCTCGTTCTCAGGTGACGGTGTCTGAGGAGACGCTGACCGAAGTGGGTCAGGCGCCGGGGGCGGGACCGTCGGTGGGGGTGGCGTCGGGAGCGGGAAGAAGGCCGTCTGCCTCGACGGATTTGTTGAACTGCGCTTCTTCGCGCTTGTCTTCGTCTTCTTCGATCTTGTCGAGGTCGGAATCGCTGTCAGGTGCGGGGGTGGTCGTGTCGCTCATGCATTCCAGAGTAGCGGGCGCGCTGCGCGGTGGCGAGGGCTGCGCGGTGGAGAGGGCTGCGCGGTGGCGAGGCAGTGCGGTGGCGAGGGCAGCGCGGTGGCGAGGCAGTGCGGTGGCGAGGGCAGCGCGCTGGCGAGAGCAGTGCGGTGGCGAGGGCAGTGCGGTGGCGAGCGCCTCGAACCAGCGAATCGGGCCTGGCTGGGCATCCGCATCGCACCGCACCGGGCCTGGCCGGGCATCCGCACCGCACCGGGCCTGGCCGGGCATCCGCACCGCACCGCACCGGGCCTGGCCGGGCATCCACACCGGACCGCACCGCGCCGCACCACACCACGCCGAACCGCGCCGAACCATGCCAGGCCGCACCGCACCGTAACACGGCGGAAACGTGCGGGAACAGTCGTCGCACTATGCTCGGGCCATTCTGAAGTCGGTTCCGCGCAGAACGCACGCAGAAGTGGGCGGCGCGGGCCACGAACGACGGGGCAGGGCATGACGATCCGCACGACGAGAAAGACGCACCTCCAGGCGACACCTCGCGGGCCAGGAGCGGCGGCGACGACCACAACATTCGGAATGACCCAGGCCGAACGTGAAGCGGAGGCAGCTGCGATCACCGATCGCATCACCGATGTGCTGACTGAGGCGCTGCCGGGCACGACGGCCGACGACGAGCTGACGGGGGAGCCGCTGACCGGAAGCGCGGCGCACAGTCGGTTCTTCGGTTTTAGGCGCGGCGAGGAGGGTCAGGCTCACTGGAATTCGTCGGTCGAATGGCCGCTCACGTTCGTGTCGATCATTTTCTTGGTCGTGTACTCGTGGGATGTGATCGGCAACCTCAAGGGCCAGCAGCAGGTGATCGCCGAGGTCATCATGTGGGCGGTGTGGGGTGTGTTTATGGTGAACTACATCGCGAACCTGGTTCTCGCTCCGAAGCGCTGGCGCTGGTTCTTCACCCACATTCTGGAGTTCTTGATTGTGGCTCTGCCGATGCTGAGGCCGCTGCGGCTGCTGCGTCTGGTGATGCTCTGGACGGTGCTGCAGCGCACGGCGGGCACCGCGTTTCGGGGCAAGGTGGCCACCTACGTCATCGGCTCGGCCGGCTTGCTCGTGATCATCGCGGCACTGGGTATTCTCGACGCGGAGCAGAACGCGCCGGGAGCAGACATCACGAACATCGGCGACGCGCTCTGGTGGGCGTTCGTGACCATCACGACGGTCGGCTACGGCGACTACACCCCGGTGACGTTCGAGGGCCGGCTCATCGCAGTCGGTCTGATGATCGCGGGAATCGCCTTGCTCGGTGTGATCACAGCGACGCTGGCGAGCTGGCTGGTCGACCGCGTGCGCTCCGACACCGCCGCACAGAACGCGAACGTGGACCACATCGACGCGCTCTCGCAGCAGCTCGCGGCGATGCAAGACGAGATGGCGCGGTCACGTGAGGCGTTCGCCGACGAGCTGGCTGCGCTTCGGCGCACGGCGAAGCCGTCACGTCAGCGTGCAGGCGTCGTGACGGGTAGCGTCAGCTCACGTGCACGGCGGGGCGCAACTTCAGGTCTTTCTCGGCCTCGCGCAACACCTCACGAGTAACAGGCGCAACCTCGCCGCCGCCCGTGATCAAGAACTTGAGCATGTTCCCGAGAGGGTTGCCCTCTGTCCATTCGAAATAGATCTCGGGCACGACACCGGTTTCGTCGCGAATGGTGAGCAGCACCACCGCGAGCGTGTTCGGAATGTTGCCGCTGCGAACCTCGAGCACCCGGTAGCCGTGTTTCATGACTCCGCGCACCACGAGATCTTCTTCGAAGTTCGATGAGTCCGCGGGGTAGACCTCGACGAAGATGACCTTCGTGCCGAGCGGAATGTGGCTGTCGTGTCGCTCTTCTTTGTTCTTGGCGCGGTATTCCAGGGCGCTGCCGTCGTCGGGCTCGTTGGCGATGAGGTGAATCTGCCCGCGCGCGGCATCTTGACGCACGAACTCGAGTGCCGACTCGTCGAGCGTGACGCTCGTGGCCCGCAGCTGGAACGAGCGCTGGATGCGCGACACCAGTGACACGACCAGAATCGCCAGAATGAACAGTGCTGCGATGCGCACCCCGTCGGGCCGTTCGAAGACGTTCGCGACGGTGGTGTAGACAAACACGACCGACACGATGCCGAAGCCGATGGTGCGCTTGCGCTGCCGCTGACGGCGGGCCGAGAGGGTCACCGCGACCGAGGCCGACGTGATGAGTACGAGTACTCCGGTCGCATAGGCGCCACCCTGGGCATCCACGCTGGCCTGAAAGACGAGGGTGATGATGAAGGCGATGCCCGTGAACACGAGAACCAGCGGCCGCACCGCCCGTACCCACTGCGGCGCCATGCCGTAACGCGGCAGGTAGCGCGGCACCAGGTTGAGCAGGCCCGCCATCGCGGAGGCCCCCGCGAACCACAGAATGGCGATGGTGCTGAGGTCGTAAACGGTGCCGAACGTGGAGCCGAGGTACTCGTGCGCCAGGTACGCGAGCGCCCGGCCGTTCGCTTCGCCACCGGGCTGAAAAGCGGCCTGCGGAATCAAGAATGTGGTGACGACGCTCGAGGTGATCAGAAAAACGCTCATGATGAGCGCGGCGGTCGTGAGCAGCCGCTTGGTTCCGCGGATGCGGCCACGCGGGTTCTGCGGAGTGTCGTCTTTTCCGCCGGTGATCTGCGGCATGACGGCCACGCCGGTCTCGAAGCCCGAGAGACCCAGGGCGAGTTTGGGAAAGACGATGAGCGAGATGCCGACCATGACCAACGGGTTGCCGTGCTCGGCGTTCAGAGCCGCCCACCAGTCGGTGATGACCACCGGATTCTGTGCGACCTGACCGATCGACACCACGATGACCACGAGGTTCAATGCCAGGTAGACCGCCACGAGTACGGTCGCGATGCCGATCGCCTCTTTGAACCCGCGAATGAAGACGGCGCCGAGCAGGGCGATCAGAATCAGCGTGATGGTGACCTGGTTACCGTGGAACAGCGCCGGTGCGAACGGATTCTCGATGGCGTGCGCGGTGGCGTCGGCGGCCGAGAGGGTGATGGTGATCATGAAGTCTGTCGCGGCGAACCCGAGCAGCACGAGCACGAAGAGCTTGCCGCCCCACCAGGGCAGCAGACGCTCGAGCATGGCGATGGAACCTTCGCCCTTGAAGCTCTCGCGAGCCACCCGGCGGTAGACCGGAAGCGCGCCGAAGAGGGTCAGCGCGACCAGCACGATGGTAGCGAACGGCGAGAGCAGCCCGGCGGCGAGTGCCGCGATGGCCGGCTGATAACCGAGGGTCGAGAAGTAGTCGACGCCGGTCAGGCACATGACGCGCCACCAACTGTGCGTCTTCTCGGCCGTCGGGCTGTACGAGCCCTGGTAGCGGCCCGACTGGTCGACGAGGCCCTGCAGCAGCCAGTGCCGCACGCGGCCGTGCGGCTGCTCGTCGGGGTCGATCACCACGTGGTGAGCGACGTTGGGGCTGGTGGTGTCGACCGGCACGGTCGACGAGAGCGGCCCGGGCGCGGCCGCCGCCATAGCTGCGGGGGCGGGGGAGGTGTCGTCGGAGGAGTGAGGCATGATCATCCTTCGTAGATCCGGAGTGGCGCCGGTAAGAGTGGCTGCGATCGCGCTTCAGCCGCTGTGTTACAACAATAGGGCCCTGCGGTCTGGCCCCGGTTCGACGTGAGGTTCAGTGCACATTCCAGGCCGGAACGATATCGAAGCCGTCATCGATCAGCCCGCGGCGAAAGAACCCCTCGAGATCGGCCAGAGCGCGCCCGGAGTACGCCACAGCGCGCGGATACGAGGCCCAGCTGAGCGTCGTTGGCGGGTATTCGATCTCGCGAACCGCGACTCCGGCTTCTCGCAGCAGCACCGCGAGGTTTTCGTCGGCGAGCTGGGCCGAGGTGGCCTGGCGCTGCACGAGCGTGGGCGGCAGCTCGCTCAACCGGGCGACGAGCGACGTGACGAGGGCCTCGGCGGTGGCGGGAGGCCCGGCGATGAGGCTGAAATCCGGGGCGATCAGGGCCTGGCGCACGAGGTGCGGCGTCGCCGTCGGTGTGTCTCCCGGGCCCCGTCGCAGCTCGTCGCGGCTGTTCTCGTCGCGGGCGATCATGGCGGCGCGGGCGGCGAGCGAGCCGCCGTCGGCTGCTCCGAGAACGGCGAGGGGGGCATTTGGATGCTCGGCAGCGGCCCAGCGCACGGCCTGATAGGCCGCTTCGTTCACGTCGACCACCGCGGAGCCGACGGCCACGCGCACAACGATGACCCCGAGGCGCTGGGCCAATGAGCCGCAGAGCCACTCGCCGGCGCGGTGGCGCAGGGATTCGAGTTCAGCCGACGCCGGAAAGTACACGATCACGGCTCGCGCCGATTCGGTGCCGGGGCGGTAGCTGCGCATTTCGACCGAGGTGAACGGCTCGGCGAGGCGACTATCGGCTACAGCGACCACATTCGGGCGTCGACCTGCAGACAATCGGGCGGCAGTGGCGAAGTGGGCCACCGCCCAGGCTCGCGGGCCGGCAGCGGTTTTGACTGAGGTCTTCGCGGGTTTGGCGGGTGTCGGGCCTTGTAGCGCGCGAGCACGGCTCCGTTCTGCGCGGGTCGGCTCGGCGGGAGTCTGTTCGGGGCGGGCCGGCTCGGGGCGGGCCGGCCCACCGCCCGGCGCGCCTGCGGCAGGCTCGACGTCGTCATTCCCGGCTTTCATCGGCCCGTCCATCCTGGCCCGGTTCGGCGCGCGTGCGCGTGAACGTCGACGTGTCGAGAGCGAGCTGTTCGGCATCGATGCCCCGCAGCACGCTGCGCATCACCTCTTCGTCGAGCTCGCCCGAGTTGCGTTGCCGCACCGCGATATTTCGCCGGTGGTCGAGCAGTTGGCTGCGCAGCTCAATGAGTTCAGCTCCCGAGAGACGAGGCTCGCGCACGACGGCGGTGTCGATCGCCTCTTCGATGGAGGTGGCGTCGAGATCTTGTTCGTCGAGCCCATTCTCTTCAAGAAGCACGGCGACCTGACGCGCGTACTGGTCTTTCAGAATCTGTATCGAACGGTCGAGCTTCTCGGTGCCGTACTTCTTGGCCCACTCGTCGTGGTGCTCATCGATGTAGTCGCTTGTTTCGCGAATGCTCCGCTCGAATACGCGCACCTCGTCTTCGGTGTCGCGTTCGACCTGACCCTCATCGACCACCCCGAGTGCTTTGATCACACCGGGCAGGCTGAGCCCCTGTACGAGCAGCGTTCCTACGGTGACGGCGAATGCCACGAGCACAATGGTGTCGCGCCCGGCGAAAGCGCCCGAAGCCGTGGCGGCAGGCACCGCTGCGGCGGCGGCAAGAGTGACCACTCCGCGCATACCAGTCCACGAGATGACGGTGAGCTCTCGCCAGCTCAGCTCGGGCTCGGAGCGGTCACGCAACCGGCGCAGCAGTGGCAGCTTTCGCCTGGTCGATTCCCACTGTTTCGTTCGATAGTAGGCGGCGAACACGTACAGCGGACGAATCAAGACCACCACCACGAACACTACTGCGGCGAGGGCGAGCGAGGGGCCGAGCCCCAACGGACTCTGCGCCACGTCGCTGGCCACCTGGCTCATCTGCAGACCGATGAGAGCGAATACGAAGCCTTCGAGCAACAAGTCGATGGATGCCCAGACCGGGCGTTCCTGCAATCGGGTCTGGTACCCGGTTCGGGGCGAGTTGTAGCCGATGTAGAGCCCCGCGGCGACGACCGCGAGTACGCCCGAACCGTGCAGCGCCTCGCCCGCGGCGTACGCACCGAACGGCACCAGCAGGCCGAGCGTCGTGCCGACGAGCGAGTCTCGCACGTGCATCCGGATGTACTGCACGACGATGCCGATGACGAGCCCCACGGCGATGCCCACCACGATGGTCACGATGAACAGCCAGGCCACCCCGCCGAAGCTCAGCATCTCGCCGCCGATCACGGCCAAGAAGACCTTGAAGAGCGTGAGAGACGCCGCGTCATTGATCAGGCTCTCACCCGAAAGCACCGTCATCACCCGGCGCGGCAGGCCCAGGCGCCGGCCGATGGCGGTGGCCGACACGGCGTCGGGTGGCGAGACCACCGCGCCCAACAGCAGCGCGCCGGGCAGCGTCAGCGACGGAACCAGCAGATACGCGACCCCGCCGACCACGAGCGCGGTGACGACGACCAGACCGATGCCGAGCCGCCTGATCTGGCGCGCGCTCTCTTTGAAGTTCTGGTACGAGACGTCGAGCGATGCCGAGTAGAGCAGGGGCGGCAGGATGACCGTGAGAACGACCTCGGAGTCGATCTCAATGCTCGGCACACCCGGAATGAACGACACGGCAAGGCCCACCGCGACGACCAACAGGGGAGCCGGCCAGCCCCGCCAGCGGGCGAAGGCACTGACCGCCAGCGACCCGGCGAGAATGATGAGCAGCTCGCCGGTCTCCATGACACCTCACCTTACGGAAAACCCCCGCGGTCTGTTGGGTCTTGACGCGGGAGAAGCAGCGCGGGTCGTTCGCGGCAGACGCTACGAGAGCACGGGCTGCTTTTCAGCGACCACGGGGATGCTCGCCGTTTCGCTTCCCACTTCTCGGCGTGGAAGGAAGAACGCGGCGACCACCCCGGCCAGAGCGACAGCGCCGGCTATGGCGAAACACAGTTGGAACGCCCCGGCGGTGGGAATCGCATACCCGTCGGAAACGACCACGCTTCCCGACAAGATGAGCCCGAGCACCGCCGCAGCGATCGTCGAACCGAGACTGCGCATGACCGAGTTGAGGCCGTTGGCCGCGGCGGTCTCTGTTGCCGGTACAGCCCTCATGATGAGGGTCGGCATGGCCGCATAGGCGAAGCCGACGCCGAAGCCGACGATGGTCGCGACCAAGATCGCGTTCCACACCTGCGTCATGAATCCGACGGCGAAGACGTAGCCGAAGAAGATGATCACGCCGCCCAGAATCAGGCTGGTGCGTGGCCCTCGCGTGGCGATCAGGCGCGCCGCCACCGGCGACATGAAGAACATCACCAGGCCGCTCGGCATCAGGCAGAGGCTGGCGACGAGCAGAGTCTGGCCGAGCCCGACACCAGTAGTGGTAGGCGATTCGAGAAGCTGGGGCAGAATGGCCGCCGTGGCGAAGAATCCGAAGCCCACCGTGATCGACGTCAGGTTGGTGAGAAGAACCGGACGACGCGCAGCGACGCGCAGGTCGACGAGCGGATTGCCCGTGCGCAGCTCGAAGAGCCCCCAGACGACGAGCACGATGACGCCCCCGACGAGCATTCCGAGTGTCAGCGGGCTGCCCCAGCCCCATTCGCCGCCCTTCGAGACGGCGAGCAGAATCGCGATGAGACCGATGGCGAAGCCGACGGCGCCGATGAAGTCGAACGAGCCGCCGGTGCGCAGGGTGCTCACGGGCACGATGGTGAACGTCAGCACGATGGCGATGAGCCCGAGCAGAGCCGACAGCCAGAACAGCATGTGCCAGTCGAAATTCTGCGCGATCAGGGCCGAGATCGGCAGACCGATCGAAGCTCCGATGCCGAGCGTCGCGCTGACCAGAGCAACTGCACCGCCGAGGCGCTTCGGGTGCAGCACATCGCGCAGAATGCTGATTCCGAGCGCAATGACGCCGAGACCCATGCCTTGCAGGGCTCGCCCGGCGATCAGAACGATGACATCGGTCGACAATGCGCAGAGCACAGAGCCGGCGAAAAGCAGAACGAGCAGAACGAGTGCGATGCGGCGTTTGCCGAACATGTCGCCCAGCCGCCCGGCGATCGGCGTCGTGATAGCAGCGGCCAGCAGCGTGGCGGCGAGCACCCACGAGGCGTTCGACGCCGAGGTGTTCAAAAGCGTGGGGAGCTCGGGAATGATGGGCGTCACGAGCGTCTGCATGAAGGCGGCGATGAGCCCGGTAAAGGCCAAAGCGAAGATGATGGCGCGCTCGTTTTCGGGCTTGCTCAGGCGCTTTCGCTGGCGGGCGGTGAGAATGCCAGGGGCATCGGGAGTCGGTGTCGTTGGCTGCACAAGGTTTGCAACTGTTAAGTAGTGAGGGAAATTCCCAGTCGGCGTTCAGAATTTAGGCCCGCCTGGCTAGTCTGGGGTTCATGCCGCTCAGCACCTTCAGTTCACCCGTTCGCACTGGGCTCATCGGCTTCGGCTTGGCCGGTCGCGTCTTTCACGCCCCGTTCCTGAGCGCCGACGGTCGTTTCGACCTCGCTGCGATCGTGACCGGCGACCCGAAGCGGCAGGCCGAAGCGCACGCCGGCTATGCGCAAGCGACCATCGTCGCCACTACCGCTGAGCTGTTCGAGAAGGCCGACGACCTCGATCTGGTGGTCATCGCGTCACCACCGGTTTCGCACTATGAGCTCGCTCTGGCCGCCATCGAGGCCGGTCTCTCGGTCGTCATCGATAAGCCGTTCACCGCAACGGTGGCGCAGGCGACCGAACTGATCGACCTCGCCGAGAGACGGGGCGTCGCGCTCACCGTCTTTCAGAACCGGCGCTGGGACGGCGACTATCTCACGCTGCGCAGTTTGCTCGACGAGAGTGCGCTCGGTGAGGTGTACCGCTTCGAGTCACGGTTCGAGTGGTGGAAGCCGCAGGGGGCACGGGAGTGGAAGCGCGAGGCGACCGTCGCCGAAGGCGGCGGCATTCTCTTCGACCTCGGTTCGCACCTCATCGACCAGGCTCTGCAGTTGTTCGGGCCGGTCGATGAGGTCTATTCCGAGGTCTCGACCAGGCTGCCGAGCGCCGGGGCAGACGATGACGCCTTCGTCGCCCTTCGACATGTGTCGGGCGTCAGCAGCCACCTCTGGATGAATTCGCTGGCGGCGCAGAAGGGCGCGCGATTTCACGTGCTCGGCTCGAAGGCGGCCTACACGAAGTGGGGTCTCGACGGTCAGGAGGCGGCACTCAAAGCGGGCGCTCGCGTGACCGATGACGATTTCGGGGTCGAACCGGAGTCGACCTGGGGTGAGCTCGGCACAGACGATTCAGAAGCTGCCGATTCGCTCACCACGGTGCCGACCGAGCGAGGTGACTATCGCAGCTTCTACGGCATTCTGGGCGACGCCCTGACCACTGGGTCGGCGCTGCCGGTAGATGCCCGTAGCTCACTCGAGACGCTCGCGATCATCGAGCAGATCCACGGAGAGAACGGATGACCGTCATCGGGATCACGGGCGTGACCGGCCATGTCGGCGGCGCGGTCGCGCGGCTGCTGGCGGCGGATGCCGGTGTCGACGGTTCAGCGCAGAGCATCCGTCTCATCGTGCGCGACGCGGGCCGGGTGCCCGATCTGCTGGCGGGGGGAAGCGAAGCCTCTGTGCAGCAGCTCGACATCTCCGTAGGAGTGACCGAGTACGGCGACGCCCACGCCGCACGGCGCGCTCTTGAGGGCATCGACGTGCTGTTCATGGTGTCGGCGGCCGAGTCACCCGATCGGGTCGCCGAGCATGTGCAGTTCATCCAGTCGGCCGTCGACGTCGGCGTCTCGCACATCGTCTACACCTCGTTCGTCGGGGCCGGGCCGCACGCGTCGTTCACTCTGGCTCGCGACCACGGTGAGACCGAAGAGGTGATCAGGGCGTCGGGCCTTGACTACACGTTCTTGCGAGACAACTTCTACCTCGACTTGCTGCCGCAGTGGGCCGACGAGAACGGGGTGATTCGCGGGCCGGCCGGCGACGGGCGTATCGCCGCCGTAGCCGGCGCCGACGTGGCCGACGTCTCCGCCGCAGTGCTGCGCGATTCGGCCGCGCATCGTCATGCGGTCTACGCCTTGACGGGCGGTGAGGCGGTGAGCTTCGCTGACGTCGCTCGGCGCACCTCCGCAGCCACGGGCCGAACGCTGACGTTTCTCGACGAGACGGTCGACGAGGCGTACGCCTCACGCGCCCATTTCGGGGCTCCGGCATTCATGGTCGATGCCTGGGTGAGCACGTACACGGGCATCCGCGCCGGCCAGCTCGAGGCCCTCAGCCCTGACGTGCAGCGGCTCACCGGGCACGCGCCGCGTACGCTCGAAGACGTGCTGGCGGGTCGCTGATGGAGAAAGAAGACGAGCACCTCGCCACACCAGACCAGGCGGCAGACGCCGGGTTTCAGCACGCGCCGGCCGACGCACCGACCGTCGATGTAGAAACGCCCCGGGGCACGCTGCGCGGTTCGATCGAGGCCGATCTCCTGCGCTTTCGCGGCATTCGGTATGCCCGCGCCGACCGGTTCGAGCCGCCTCGCGCGGCCGAATCGTGGAGCGGGGTGCGCGAGGCGCTCGGTGACGGCCCGATGTGCCCGCAGCCGAGGTTCGCGATGACGCTGCTGGCGCTTCCGAAGCGTATTCCGCCGATGGAGGAAGACTGCTTCTACGTCAACGTCACCCGCCCGGCCGCCGAGAGCGAGACCCCTCGGCCCGTGATGGTGTGGATTCACGGCGGCGCCTACGTGAACGGTTCCGGCGGAGGTGAGATCTACGACCCCTCCCGCATCGTGCGCGACGGCGACGTCATCGTCGTGGGGTTCAACTACCGCCTCGGCGTCTTCGGCTTTCTGCCGATCGACGGCGTCGCGCAGGCCAACCTCGGTGTGCTCGACCAGCTCGCAGCGCTCGACTGGGTGAAACAGAACATCGCAAGCTTCGGCGGAGACCCCGAGAACGTCACATTGTTCGGCCAGTCGGCGGGGGCCGACTCCATCGCGCATCTGCTGAGCATCGTCGAGGCAGACGAGTACTACCACCGGGTCATTCTGCAGAGCGCTCCGCTCGGGCTGAATGTGGGGCGCGAGACACTCGCGCCCCAGCTGAGTGCCAGGTTTCTGGCCGAACTGGATGCAGACCCGAGAACGGCGTCGGCGCACGACATGATCCAGGCGCAGGTGGCCGCGATGAAGGGCCTGAGCGGAGACCTGCTCACCAAGGGCATGCCGTACGCTCCGACGCCCGGAGTCTGGCCCGTGCCGGCGGCGAGCGACGTTGCCGGCCTGCTCGAGCGGCGCGCTGAGGCTGTCGACGCCATCATCGGCTACAACCGCGACGACTTCAGCCCGTTTCTCGAAGACGTTCACGCGCTGCAGATCGCCCGATCATCCGCTGTTCTTCGTCCGCTCACCCAGCCGCTGAACTACGGCTTCACCCGGCGCGCATTCGGCGCCCCTGCGCTGAAGCTGGCCGAGCTGCTCGAGCGTGGCGGCGCTGACGTTTACACCTACCGGCTCGACTGGCGGCCGGCCAAGACGCAGTGGGGCGCCTGTCACTGCCTCGAGCTGCCCTTCTTCTGGGCAGATGAAGAGTTCTGGCGCGGGTCGCCGATGCTCGGCGGCACGACGTGGGCAGATCTTGACCGCTTCGGCAGCGTGTTGCGCCGGCTCTGGGCCGGCTTCGCCCGAACCGGGCAGGCGAAAGCCATCTCGAACCCGAATTTCTCCTTGAAGAAGCTGGCGTCTTAGCTCACGAGACTGTAACGACGTGCGGCACCAGGCCTACGATGGATTATGAGCATCGACGCTTCTCCTGTTGCACCTGAAACGCATTTTCCGGCAGTCGCCGACGTGGCTTCGCGAGACATCGGCGCCGTCGTCACGCAGCTGCGTGCCACGTTCGACGCGGGCCTCACCAAACCGTATGCCTGGCGCATCCGGCAGCTGAAGGCGCTCAAAGCCCTCTTACTCGAGAACACGCCGGCCATCGAGGGCGCGCTGCTGGCCGATCTGGCCAAGAACCCGGCAGAGGCGCAGCTCACCGAGATCGGTTTCGTGCTGGCTGAGATCGAGAACACCCTCTCGAACCTGAAGAGCTGGCTGCGCCCGAAGCGCGTGCCGTCGCCGTTGCTGATTGCCCCGGCCTCGGCCAAGACGGTGCGCGAGCCGCTGGGCGTGGTGCTGGTGATCGCGCCATGGAACTACCCTGTGCAACTCTTGCTGGTGCCGATCGTCGGTTCGCTGGCGGCCGGTAATGCCGTGCTGGCGAAACCGAGCGAGCTGGCCCCGGCCACCTCCGCCGTCTTCGCGCATCTGTTCGAGCAGTACTTCGATGCCCGCGCGGTGACCATCGTCGAGGGCGGGGTGCCCGAGACCACCGAGCTGCTGAAGCAACGTTTCGACCACATCTTCTACACCGGAAACGGCCGCGTCGGCCGCATCGTGATGCAAGCCGCGGCCCCGAATCTGACGCCCATCACGCTAGAGCTCGGCGGAAAATCGCCTGTGTATGTCGACGACACCGTCGATCTGCGCGTGGTCGCGCACCGGGTGGCCTGGGGCAAGTTCATGAACGCGGGTCAGACCTGTGTCGCTCCCGACTATCTGCTCACGACGCCGGCCATCGCCGCGAAGCTCGAGCCGCTGCTGGTCGAGGTGATCGCCGAGTTCTACGGTTCGAATCCGGCGCTCAGCGACAGTTACGGCCGAATCGTCAACGACGCTCAGTTCGAGCGCCTCACAGGCCTGCTGGCCGGCGAAGATGTGGTGACCGGGGGCGATTCGGATGCCCGCTCACGCTACCTCGCCCCGACGGTGCTGCGCGGGGTGAGCCCCGATGCCCCGGTGATGGCCCAAGAGATCTTCGGACCGATTCTGCCGATCGTCACCGTGAGCTCACTCGACGACGCCATCACGTACATCAACGCCGGAGACAAGCCGCTGGCGCTGTATGTGTTCACCGAGTCGAAGGCGGTGCGCCGGCGCTTCATCACCGGTACTTCGTCGGGCGCCATCGCGTTCGGCGTTCCGGCGGCGCATCTGCTCGTGCAGGGGCTGCCGTTCGGGGGAGTCGGGGCGAGCGGAATGGGCGCCTATCACGGCGAGCGCAGTCTCGAGGTGTTCAGCCACGACAAGGCTGTGCTGAGCAAGAGTTTGAAGCCAGACACATTCAACCTGGTGTATCCGCCGTTCACACACAAGAAAGATGCGTTCATCCGCGGTTTCCTACGAAAGCTCACCTAAGGCGAGTAAAGTCGCAGCCCGTGCACACCTCGACTCAGCCTATTGCTCTCACTCCCTCCACTTCCACGCCTGCGTCCGCGCCCGCCGTCAACGAAGACGCCGCTTCTGACGCCGCCCAGCCTCGTACTCGAACCGAGACCGATTCGCTGGGCACCGTCGAGATTCCGTATGAGGCGTATTGGGGCATCCATACCGCCCGTGCGCTCGAGAACTTTCCCATCAGCCGGCGGCCGATCTCGGTCTATACCGATCTGATCGACGCCCTGGTCATCGTGAAGCAGGCCGCGGCGCGAGCCAACGCCGAGATCGGCGTGCTCGACCCCACGAAGGCCCGGTACATCGACGAGGCCTGCCAGCTGGTGCGGGGCGGAAAGTACCATGACCAGTTCGTGGTGGGCGTGATTCAGGGCGGCGCCGGCACGTCGACGAACATGAACGCGAACGAGGTGCTCACCAATGTGGCGCTCGAGCTCATGGGCAAGCCGAAGGGCAGCTACGACGTGCTGCATCCGCTCGACGACATGAATCGCAGCCAGAGCACGAACGACGTGTACCCCACTGCGGTCAAGCTGGCGCTCTGCTTCGGTCTACAGCGCCTGCTGGCCGAACACGAGCTGCTGCGCGACTCGTTCGCCGCGAAGGGTGTCGAGTTCGCCGATGTGCTGAAGATCGGCCGTACGCAGCTGCAAGATGCGGTGCCGATGACCCTTGGCCAGGAGTTCCACGGCTTCGCGACGACTCTCACCGAAGACAACCAGCGTCTGGCCGAGACGGTGCCGCTGCTCTGGGAGATCAACCTCGGCGCGACCGCCATCGGCACCGGCATCACGGCCGATCCGCGTTATGCCGATTCCGTTCGGCGGCACCTGCGCGAGCTGACCGGGTTCGAGTACGTCACCGCGCCCGACCTCATCGAGGCGACGAGCGACGCCGGCGTGTTCATGCAGCTGTCGGGCATTTTGAAGCGCTCGGCCATCAAGCTGAGCAAGATCTGCAACGACCTGCGGCTGCTCTCCAGCGGCCCGCAGGCGGGCTTCGGCGAGATCAACCTTCCGGCGCGGCAGGCGGGGTCGAGCATCATGCCCGGCAAAGTGAACCCGGTCATTCCCGAGGTCGTGAACCAGATCGCCTTCTCGGTGGCCGGCGCAGACGTGACCGTCACGATGGCGGCCGAGGGTGGCCAGCTGCAGCTGAACGCGTTCGAGCCGGTGATCGCGCACTCGCTGTTGCAGAGCCTGGCCTGGATGACACAGGGCTGCCTCACGCTGCGGGTCAACTGCATCGATGGCATCACGGCCAACCTCGACCGGCTCGACCGGCTGGTGTCGACGTCGGTCGGCGTGGTCACGGCGCTGACGCCGTACATCGGCTATTCGGCCTCATCGGCTCTGGCCAAGACCGCTCTGCTCACCGGGCGTAACATCGCCGACCTGGTCGTCGAGGCCGATCTGATGTCGCGCGAGCGCGTTACCAAGCTGCTGTCGCCGGCCCGGCTCTCGGGGCTCGAGGCCATCACCAGCGCGATTCCGATCGTCGACGCACACGGTGTTGTAGGTGGTTCGGTGGCCGGCTCAGTTGCTACGTCGGTGGCTACCTCGGTGGTCAGCTCTGATGCGGAGGCGCTGGCGGCCGCGGCTGCAGACGACCGGCCTCTTCGCGAATAGCCAGGCCCTGCTCGATGTCTCGGTGGTGGCGGGCCAGCAGAATACGAATGCGCTTCGTGTCACGCAGGCCGACCAGAATGGTGTCTTCAGACTCGAGGCCGGCGAGCAACTGTCGCGCCCGCGTGAACTCGGCATCCACCTCCACACCGAAGACGAGCATCAGGTTCGTCAAGAACAGCCAGATCAGGGTGATGATGGCGCCGGAGAGCAGCCCGTAGAGGTGGTCGTAGGCGGCGAACGTCGACACGTAGAGGTAATAGCCGGCGGTCGTCGCGGCCCAGGCGGCGATAGAGAACGTTGCGCCGATCGAGGCCCAGCGCACTCGGGGGCGCCGCATATTGGGCGTGCCGTAGTAGAGCACGATGACGGTGAACACAGCGAACAAGACCAACAGCGGCCACTTGAGGTAGCTCCAGACGTCTGCTGCGAGCGGGGGCCAGCCCATGGTCTGCGCGACCGAACGCGCGACCTCCGGAGTAACAATGACGATGACGATCATCACTGCGAGCAGTGCGACGAGCGCGACAGATTCGACGAGCATCAGCAGTCGGAGCTTGATGAACCGGCGGCCCTCGGTGACCTGGTACACGGCGTTCACGGTGCGCCCGAAGGCGGTGGCATAGCTTGCACCGGCCCAGACGGTCAGCCCGAGGCCGGTCAGCAGTGACAGCACCGGCTCGGGAACGTGCGCGAATTGCTCGAGAGTGAGCCGAGTGGTCTGGGCGGCTCCGCGCGGAAGAAATCCGTCGACGACATTCAGAATGACTCGCACGGCGTCGCCGTTGGGATCGAGCAATCCGACAATCGAGACGGCGGCCAGCGACGCCGGAAAGAACGCCAGCGCGATGTAGAAGGTGAGCGCCGCGCTGGAGTCGATTCCGCGGTGCAGAAAGAAGCCGAAGTAGGCGCGCCGAACGGCGTACCAGACGGCTCTGCGGTCGAGGCGCCGGCGATCGCTGCCGGTCTTTTTGTCGTCGTTGTCGCTCGTGAGATCTTCGGTCACGGAGTCGGCAGACTTCGCCGGATCGAGAGCGGCAGAACCACCCAGAGCAGGGCGAGGGCGACCAGTGCGACGACACCGGCGACGATGCCGGCCACGTCGCCGACGACGACATCGAAAATGAAGACGATGGTACCGGTGAGTACGAGAGAGATCACGACGAGCGTGAACAGCGCGAGCCGGTTCGCCGTCTCGACGATCTGCCTCTTCTCGCCCCGGCGAAAGAGCAGTCGGTGCACGCTGACCGGCGCCAGCGCGAGCGCGGTCGCCAGAGCAGACCCGCACACGAGACCGAGATACAGCGTCGTCTGCAGCGTGGTGAGTGAAGAGAACTTCGCCTGAAACGGCAGCGTGAGTAAGAACCCGGTGAGAATCTGGGTGCCGGTCTGAATGACCCGGAACTCCTGCAGCAACTCGCTCCAATTGCGTTCGACCCGCTCGGTCGGCGTCTCGCCGGTGGGCGAGGAGTCTGAGGATTCGGTCATCCTGTGATTTTAGAGCGGGGGAGAAGCACCTCGGGCGCGAGATAGACTGTTAGCCGGATTTTTGAGGGGTAACAAACGTGGTTTCAGCTGAACTCGATCGTGAACGCGACTACGCGGCGAAGCTGTATGAGCGGCTCGACGAACTGCGAGCAGATGCCCAGCGGCAGCTCGCGCGGGTGCATTCCCAAGACGTCGGCGGCAACCACCAGAGCCGCTCAGAGCGTGACGCCTTCGCCCGGGTGTTCGAAGACCGCATCGTGCAGCTCAACGATGTGGATGAGCGCCTCGCCTTCGGGCGCCTGGAGATCGCTGCCGGCGAAAACGACGACGAGTCCGCCGCCGACGGCGATGCTGACGACGCCACCGACGTCGACGGGCCAGACGACTCGTCCGCGGAGTCTGCCTACCGGTACATCGGTCGTATCGGCCTGCGCGACGAGAACCTGAAGCCGATTCTGCTCGACTGGCGTGTGCCCCAGGCGGGCCCCTTCTACCAGGCGACCGCGGCGACACCGATGGGCATCCGTTCGCGCCGGCACCTGCTGAGCAAGGGCCGGCGCATCGTGAAGATCGAAGACGAGATCTTCGACAGCAGCGAACTCAGCGCCGAAGAGGCGAGTTCGCTGCAGGGCGAGGGCGCCTTGATGGCATCGCTGTCGACGCAACGCACCGGGCGCATGCACGACATCGTGGCCACCATTCAGGCCGAACAAGACCGCATCATCCGCTCACCGCTGCAGGGCGTTCTCGTGGTGCAGGGCGGGCCGGGCACGGGCAAGACCGCGGTCGCTCTTCACCGTGCCGCGTACCTGCTGTACTCCTATCGCGACCGTCTGAAGTCGTCGGGAGTGCTCGTGGTAGGCCCATCGCGGGCGTTTCTGCAGTACATCGAGGCGGTGCTGCCGAGCCTCGGCGAGAGCGGTGTGGTGCTGGCGAGCGTCGGGCAGCTCTACCCCGGGGTGGAGGCGACGCTCGAAGACCTGCCCGAGGTGGCGAAGGTCAAGGGCGAGACGGGCATGGCGGCGCTCATCGAGCGTGCCGTGCGCTCCCGCCAGCGGGTGCCAGCAGAGCCACAGGTCGTCGATGTGAACGGCGAGCAGCTCACGGTCGAGCCGAGTCTCATCGCCGCTGCGATGAACCGGGCGCACGAGAGCCGTAAGCCTTACAACGAGGCCCGGGTGATCTTCGTGAAATCGGCCCTGGCCGAGCTGACCCGTCTGCTGGCCGCGCAGCTGCGTTCGCACGGCAACACGGTCGACGAAGACGACTATGGCTGGCTGCGCGAAGATCTGCGGCAGTCGTACGACATTCGTGTGGTGCTGAACACGGCGTGGATTCCGCTCAGCCCCGAGAAGCTGCTGCAAGACCTCTATGCCCGGCCGCAGTGGCTGGCCGAGCTCACGCCCACGTGGGATCCGGCCAAGCGCGCCCTGCTGCGCCGCGACCGCGAAGCGCCGTTCACCGTGTCTGACATCGCGCTGCTCGACGAGGCCGCCGAGCACCTCGGCGAGCACAACGAGCGCTCGGCCGCGCTAGACCGCGAGACGAAGCAACAGCGCAAACGCGACATCCAGAACGCCGAACAGGCCATCAAGAACATGGACGTCGAAGGCATCGTACGGGCAGAAGACCTGGCCGACACCTTCGCCGAGCAGGCCTCCCGGGGTACCACCGCCGAGCGTGCTGCCGCCGACCGCACCTGGACGTACGGCCATATCGTGGTCGACGAGGCCCAAGAGCTCTCGCCCATGCAGTGGCGGCTGCTTCGCCGCCGCGGGCCGCTGCGCTCGTTCACCATCGTGGGCGACATCGCCCAGGCCAGCGCTGCCGCCAGCGCGAACAGCTGGCGCGAGGCGGTCGCCCCGCTGGTGGGCCGCTCTCGGCAGGGCGACGGTTGGCGCCTCGAGGAGCTCACGGTGAACTACCGCACGCCGAGCCAGATCGCAGACGCAGCGCAGCAGTTCGCCGAAGAGCAGGGTCTGCCCGTGACGCGCTCCACGTCGGTGCGTGAGAGTGAGTGGCCGATAACGACGGTGCGGGCATGCGCTGTGTCACTCGACGGCGTGCCGAGCGACGTGCAGCCGCTGGCAGCGCTGAACCGGGCGGTACTGGATGCCGTGACCGCCGACCGGGCGATCGACCCCGTCGGCACGGTCGGGGTCATCGTGGTGCCGGCCGACCTGCTGGCCACGTTCGAGTTCTTGTCGGCCGAGTTGCCCGGCGAGGTCGGTCTCGGGGCGGTCGGATTGACACGTTCCGTGGCCGTGATGACCCCGCAAGAAGCGAAAGGGCTCGAGTTCGACTCGGTGGTCATCGTCGACCGGCAGCGCATCGTCGCCGAGATTCCGCGGGGGGCGTCGGCACTTTACGTCTCGATGACGCGGCCCACGCAGCGCCTCACCTTCGTCGAGCCGGCGTCGGGTGCGCTAACGGCGTAACCGCTTTGACTTTCGGGTGTCGACCCGGGTTGGATGGAACCATGACAGATCTCACTACCAAGCCCGAACTCGACGCCCCTGAGGGCCCCGCTCCAGAGACGCTCGAAATCGTCGACATCGTCGAGGGTGACGGCCCCGAGGCCACCGCCGGCTCGACCGTCGACGTGCACTATCTCGGTGTCGACTACGACTCCGGCGACGAATTCGACTCGTCGTGGAGTCGCGGCACCTCCATCAACTTTCCGCTTCGCCAGCTCATCGCCGGCTGGCAGCAGGGCATTCCCGGCATGAAGGTCGGCGGTCGTCGTAAGCTCACCGTTCCGCCCGAGCTGGCCTACGGCCCCGCCGGTGGTGGCCACAGCCTCTCCGGCCACACCCTCATCTTCGTGATCGACCTCAAGGGTGTCAGCTGAGCCCTTTCGATTCGCCCGCAGAACGCGTAAGCAAAACCCCGTGCCCCTAGGGCATGGGGTTTTGTGCGTCGTAACGACGGAAACCCGGGTTGGCCCGCACGAGGATGCCGATCAGAACGACGATGATGATGCCGCCCAGCAACGGGGGGAACCAGACCGCGGCGAACGCCGAGAGAATGCCGATGTAGGCGTCACCGACCCGGGGGCCACCGGCCACCACGACCGTGAAAACGCCCTGAATGCGCCCGCGCATTCCGTCGGGAACAGCCGCCTGCAACAGCGTAGAGCGGAAGATCGCACTCACGTTGTCGGAGGCCCCCGATCCGGCCAAGAACACCGTGGCGGCGATCAGTGCCACCACATTCACATCGGCGATCGACTCCGTCACCGTGTGCAGCTGCAGGTTGTTCTGGATGCTCGTCACGAGCAGCACCACGCCGAACAGCGCGATGAAGACGCCGTACACCGTGATCGCCCGCCCGATGGCCGTGCCCTGCCAGCGCACGTGCCCGAGCCGCCCCGAGAAGATGCTGCTGAGCAGCGCACCCGCTGCGACGGCGGCCGTCAGAATGCCCACGGTGATGGCCCCACCGCCGATCAGCACCGCACCGACCGCGGGCAGAAGCACCCGGGGCTGGCCGAACGTCATCGCCACGATGTCCACGATGAACGACATGCGCACGTTCGGCGCGCCTTTGAGAAAGCGCATTCCATCGATCACTGCAGAGAATCCGGCGCGCCCACTGCTGCCTTCGGGAATGATCTTCGGCAGCGAGAAGATGCCGGCGAAGGCGGCGACGAACAGTACGACGTCGACGGTGTAGGTCCACTGGATGCCGACGGTCGCGACGAGCACGCCCGCCAGCGCGGGCCCGACGGTGATCATCAGACCCATGCTGATGCCGTTCAACGCGCTGGCGGCGGGCAGCAGCTCTTTCGGCAGCAGCCTCGGAACGATGGATTGCCTCGTGGCGCCGATCACCGTGCTGCCGACCGCGATGAGCACGGCCAGCACGTAGTACGGCCACACCACGTCGACTTGGGCCCAGGCGATGGCCGCGAGCGTCGCCGTCGAGACCCACGAGACGATCGCGGCGACGAGAGCAACGATGCGCCGATCGAAGGTGTCGGCGAGCACCCCGCCGTAGAGCCCGAAGATGATCATCGGCACCAGAGTGAAGACTCCGACAAGAGCCACGGCGAGCGTCGAGGAAGTCAGGTCGTAGATGTGCAGCCCGACGGCGACAATGGTCATCTGGCCGCCGATGCCTGAAATGGCCGCGCCCGCCCAGAGACGCGCGAAGGGCGGGCTCTCGCGCAGGGGAGTGAGATCGACGAAGCGGCTGCGCCGGGTCAGCGGTTCTGTGCTTGCCTGTTCTGTGCTGCCCTCGAACGGTTCCGCACTGTGCAGGGAGTCGACCGGAGCGAGCTCATCACGATCGTCGTCGGCATTCACGGGGCGGTGCTAACAGCGGGAATCACGAAAATCCATTTCTCGATTGTTGAAAGTGTCTAATGTATTGCTCCGCCGCGGGCGCAAGGCTATAACGTCTAGTTTCGACACCACAACAATCACACCACGACATCACTGAAGAGGAAGTCACCGTGACACTCGCCGACGAAGCGGGCCCCGGCCTGTCTGGCATCGAACAACTGCGCGCCTTGATCACGATCGGCGTGCAGCCGCCCATCGGGCAGACCATGCAATTCGACCTGGTTTCGATCGAAGAGGGCCGCGCGGTGTTCACCGGAACACCCACCGAGCGCGTCTACAACCCCATCGGCTCGGTGCACGGCGGTTACGCAGCGACCCTGCTCGATTCGGCGTGCGGATGCGCCGTGCACTCGCTGCTCACGGCCGACCAGGCCTATACGACCCTCGAGCTGAAGGTCTCGTACCTGCGGGCTATCACGAGCAAGACCGGACCCGTGACGGCAGAGGCGACCGTCGTCAAGATGGGCGGCCGCGCCGCGTTCACTGAGGCGAAGCTGGTGGATGCCCGCGGCACCCTGCTGGCCACCGCGACCTCCACGCTGCTGGTCTTCCAGCGCTGACGCGGGCTATTTGTTGTTGTTCCAGTCGTCGGCGCGCTCGACGTAGCCGCTGAGCACCTCGAGAAAGTCGTTGTCGGGCACGTAGCTCGGGTCGGCGTCGATTTTGTCGAGCTCCAACTGCAGCCGGGCGATCTCTTCGTCGATCTCGAGCACGACAATGGCATTGTTCTGCACGTTGTCGAGGTTCACCAGCATGTCGAGGGCTTTTTCGATGTCTGCTCGACCACCGAATTCGTAGTTGCTCATGGGGTGAGTTTAGGGTGCGCGACACCTTCTAGGCTGTAACTCGTGACCTCACCCGCCGACGACCGCAGCGATCTGCCGATCGACAGCGACTCCTACCCGGAAACGGCTGCGCAGGGATCACGCGTTGCCCGGGCCGCGCACGTTCGGCCGGCGAACATCGCCCTGGTGTTCGTGGGCGGGGCGGTCGGCACCGCGATTCGGTTCGGCCTGATCGAGATCGTTCCAGGCATAGGCTCGCTGCCGGTGACCGTGTTCTTGATCAACGTGGTCGGTGCGTTCGTGCTGGGTCTGCTGCTCGACAGCCTTGCTCGCCGTGGGCCCGACGGGGGGCGGCGTCAGCGGGTACGCCTGCTGGTAGGAACGGGGGTGCTCGGCGGATTCACGACGTACAGCACGCTCGCCGTCGGAACCGTCGTACTCCTGCAATCCGGGCTCGGCGGTGTTGCGGTCGTCTACGCACTCGGTACCGTCGTTGTCGGGGCCCTCGCCACTCTGGCGGGCATCACTCTCGGTGCCACCGCGCATCGGCGCCGCGAGAGCGCTTCGTGACCCCCGTCGAGTTTCTCGCCATCGCTGTGGCGGGAGGCCTCGGGGCCGTGTGCCGGTTCATGCTCGACGGCGCCATCAAGTCGGTCGTCAAAACGAGCTACCCCGTCGCTACGACTGTTATCAACGTGACGGGGTCGTTCCTGTTGGGGCTGGTCACCGCCGTCTCGCTCTCGGCGGTCCTCGATTCGAATTGGGCCCTCATCATCGGCACGGGTTTTCTCGGCGGATACACCACGTTCAGCACGGCCAGCTTCGAAACGGTACGGCTGGTGCAGTCGCGGCGTTACGCCGCCGCGTTGTCGAACGGGCTCGGCATGCTCGTGGTCTCGGTTGCCGCCGCCGCTCTGGGCTACTGGATCGGTTCCCCCTCGCTGGGTTCATAGACTCCTCCAGTGTTTCTTGCAGACACGAGGCGCATGCTGGGTGAAACAGACGGAGGGCCGACGAGATGAACCTGCGAGAGTCGGGCAGACGCCGCGCAGCACTCGTAACCGTGGCCGTGAGCGCCGCGAGCCTGATCGCCGCCGGCGCGACGAGTGTCGCCCTGTGGGTGAGCACGCCGCTGGCCTCGGATTCGAGCTCGGCGAGCACGAGTTCCGACACCGGCGCGGCGTCTTCGGGCACGTCGAGCTCTGGCACGTCGAGCTCTGGCACGTCGAACTCCGGCGCGTCGAATTCAGCTGGGTCGGGGTCGTCGTCGGGGTCCGGTTCGTCTGGCTCGTCGTCGGTGAGCTCCGGATCGGGTTCCTCGTCACACGCTCGTTCGTCGGGTTCGTGATGACGCTACTGGGCGAAACGACCGCGGCCACCGAATGGTCAGAGTGGAGCACCACGATGCGGCTCGTCGTGACCGATGCGGCGTTGCTCGGCCGTGCGCGCGCTCAGGTCGATGCGGTGCTCGCCGCGGTGGCCGGCGCCTGCGATCGATTCTGTGCGACCTCCGAACTCAACCGTCTGCACGGCGAATTGCCGCACGGAGCCGTCGTGAGCGACACCCTGGCCTCGCTCGTGCGCACGGCTCTCGATGCGGCACGGCAGACCGACGGTGACGTCGACCCGACGCTGGGCGGTCTGCTCGCCGACCTCGGCTACGACCGCGACTTCGGGTTGGTGCTCGCGAACGACGCCACACTCGAGACGAGTACGCCGATGAGCGCCGGCTCGGGCATCCTCTCGGCTACCCGCACGGGCATCCGCACGGGGATTCGCACTGGCACCCGCGTGCCCGGCTGGCGCCGAGTGAGCCTCGTCGGCACCACGCTGACGGTGCCCGCCGACCTCACGCTCGACCTCGGCGCCACCGCGAAGGCCTTCGCGGCCGACCGCGCGGCGGCTGAGGTGTTCGAGCAGCTCGGCTGCGGGGTGCTGGTGAGCCTCGGCGGCGACATCGCCACGGCCGGGCCTGCGCCCGACGGGGGCTGGCAGGTGAGCGTGCGCGACCTCGACGGCGACCCTGAGAGCACCATCACGCTGGCCGCTGGGCACGCCCTCGCGACCTCGAGCACCCAGAAGCGGCGCTGGCAGCGTGGTGCGCGCAGCCTGCATCACATTCTCGACCCGCGCTTGGGGATGCCGGCCGAACCGGTGTGGCGAACCGTCACGGTCGCCGCCCCGAGCTGCGTTCAGGCCAATACGGTGAGCACGGCGTGCATCGTGCGCGGCTACCGCGCGATCGGCTGGCTCGCCGGCGCACAGACCGCCGCGCGACTCGTCGACGCGAGCGCACGCGTGCTGACCCTCGGCGGCTGGCCCGACGAGAACAGCGTGCACGTGCTGAGCCGCGACGTGCTGTCGCGCGACGCCGAGCTGCCCCGCGACGCCGTGCTGCCCCGCGACACCGTGCTGCCCCGCGACACCGTGCTGCCCCGCGACGCCGTGCTGTCCCGCGAGCCGGTGCTTGCCCGCGACCCCCTGCCGGCGGGGCGGTAGCCGTGGACGCCGCGCTGTGGGCCATCGGCCGCGGAACCGGTGTCGTCGGGCTGGTCGCGCTCACGCTTGCGGTGCTGCTGGGCATTGTGACCCGCTCCGGGCGGCCGTTGCCCGGCCTGCCGCGCTTCGCCATCACGTTGGTGCACCGTAATCTGTCGCTCGTGGCGTGCGTGTTCGTGCTGATTCACGTCGTGGCGCTGTTCTTCGATTCGTTCGCGCAACTGACTCTGCTCGATTTCGTGGTGCCGTTCTTCGGCAGTTTTCTGCCGTTCTGGCAGGGCCTTGGCACCGTCGCCGTCGACTTGCTGATCGCCGTGACGGTGACAGCTCTGCTGCGCAATCGCCTCGGGTTGCGCGCGTTTCGGCTGGTGCACTGGCTGACCTACGCGCTGTGGCCGATCGCGCTGGCGCACGCCATCGGCAACGGAACCGACGGCACCAGCCCGTGGTTCTTGTGGCTGGCCGGCATCAGCACGCTGGCAGTGGTCGCTGCCCTCTCGTGGCGAGTTTCGGCGCGGTTCGTCGAGTTCAGGTCGGTTCGAACGGGGGAGACGTCGTGACGGTGAGGGATGCCCTGCCTCCGGCTCACGGAGCACCCGGGCCCTCGGCGGCGCCGACGCCCGCTCCGCTTGCGGGTGGGGTCGTGCCGCCTGCCACCACGGCCCGGCTGTTTCTCGCCGCAGACCCCACGTTCGCCGCCCATCGCGCGGTGTACGGCCCGATGCCGGGCATCGAGCATCCGAATGCCCTCGTCGACGAGGTGCGGCTGTCGGGCCTTGACGGGCGTGGCGGCGCCGGCTTTTCGGTGTGGCGCAAACTCGCCGCGGTGCTGGCCAGCACGGCCCGCACGAACACGGCGCATAATAACTCGGGTGGAATGCGTACGAAGCGCCCCATCGTCGTGGGTAACGGGTCGGAGGGCGAGCCGCTCAGCCGCAAAGACGAGACCTTGATGCGCCGCGCTCCGCACCTGGTGATCGATGGGCTGCTCGCGTGCGCGGCTGTCGTCGGGGCGACGGAGGCGACGCTGTACGTCTCGACCGAGGGCGCGAACGCGATGCGCACCGCCCTGGCCGAACGTGCAGACGGGGCCCGCATCGCGGTCGTCGTCGCGCCCGACGGCTTCGTCACCGGAGAGGCGACCGCGGTCGCCAACGCGCTCGAGCACGGAGTGAGCGTTCCCCGCGACCACGTGGTGCACCTCAGCGAGTCGGGCGTCAGAGGCCGCCCGACGCTGGTGCAGAACGTCGAGACGCTTGCGCAGCTCGCCCTGATCGCTCGCTTCGGTGCGGCGTGGTTCCGCTCGATCGGAACCGAAGACGAGCCGGGAACCCGCGTCGTGACGGTGAGCGGGGCCGTCGACGCGCCGCAGGTGATCGAGGTGGCCGGCGGCACGCCCGTGCAGACGATCATCGCGGCGTGCATGAATGCCGCCGACGGAGCTGACCCCGCCGACAAAGCTGACCCCGCCGACGATGCCGACGCGGCCGCAGGCGCGCTGTCGTCGGTGCGCGCGGTGCTGATCGGCGGTTACCACGGGGGCTGGGTTCCGAGCGGCGACCTGGCGGTACCGCTCTCTCGCGCTGCCCTCGAACCGTACGGCGCTCATCCGGGTGCCGGCGTGTTGTTCGTGCTCGGTACCGGCGGCTGCGGGCTCGAGACGTCGGCGAACATCGCTGCGTACCTCGCCGGTCAGTCGGCGCGGCAGTGCGGAGTGTGCGTGAACGGGTTGCCGGCCATGGCCGACGTGCTGAGCCGGCTCGCTGCGCGACATCGCGATGCTCGCCTGCCCGCCGAGATCGTGCGGCTGGCCGAGCTGGTCACGGGCCGCGGCTCGTGTTCGCATCCCGACGGAACAGCGCGGTTCGTGCTGTCGAGCCTCACGGCTTTTCAGACCGATGTTCGTGCACATCTCGAGGGTCGCTGTGAGGTGTACGGCTGATGGCCGCACGACGATTCGAAAGCACCGGCAGTACGGGCACCCTCCTGCACATCGACTGGACCCGCTGCGACGGCCGCGGCCTCTGCACCGAATTGCTCGGCGACCAGCTCGACCGCGACGAGTGGGGGTATCCGCTCGCCCGCGTCGACTCGGGGTCGCTCGAAGCGCGCGACCGGTCGAACGTGCCCATTCCGGCCGACCAACAAGACGCGGCCGCCGACGCCGTGGCGCTTTGTCCGGTTCAGGCGCTGCGCCTGGTGCCTCGGCCGTAGAGTCGCGTCATCGGGGCGCGAACCCGAGAGTCGCTCCTGCGGCGAGCGAACCCTAGAGCCGCTCCATCAGCGAGCGCGCGGCCGCGATCGTGATGGCTCGATCGTGAGTGAGCACGAACTCGAACTGGGCCTGCCCCGCGTCTGAGGCCGACGGCGGCAGCTCGCGGGCGGCGAGCAGGGCGGCGAAGTCAGGCGTCAGCACGGCGACGCTCCATTCGTTCTTCAGGGCATCCCCGTCGCCGATCGACGCCACATGCAGCCGGCCCATCGACGTGCCGGGCTCGAAGCCCGTGCCGAGCACCGCGGCCAGAGCGACAGTCTCGCTCAGCTCACGGTACCGCGCAGCCACTTCGCGCGAGAAGTTCGTGGCGTGTTGAAACGTCGCCAGCACGACCGCGGTATCGCCGGCAGCAAGAGCGCGTGCCTCGAGATGCGTGCTGATCTCGGCCAGCAGATCTCGGCTGTACGCGCGGGCGACCCGCTTGCTGGCCGCGATGGTGAACGGCGTGGAGCCGGCCGGCTCGGTCACGGTCTCAAGCGGAGAAGGCAGCCCGGTGATGACAGGCAGAGGGTTGGGCAGGTCGTCGGGTTTGCCGAACAGCCAGCCCTGGCCCAGGGTCGCGCCCATCGCGCGGGCGTTGTCGAGGTGACGCTCGGTCTCGACGCCTTCGGCCACGATGATCGCGCCGGTCGACTCCGAATGTGCGGTGATGGCGTTCATGATCTTCGCTACGTGCTGATTGGGCATGTCGCGAACAAGGCCCAGGTCGAGCTTGATGATCTCTGGGCGAATGAGCGCCAGCAGGGCGATCGAGGCGGAGTCGGCGCCGACGTCGTCGAGCGCAACACTCCAGCCGAGGTCGCGAACGTGATCGATCGAGCGCAGCAGTTGTGCCGGGTCGCCCGTGATCTCGCGCTCGGTGATCTCGAGAACCATGGCCGGCGTGGTAGGCCGAACATCGGTCGCGAGCAGCGCCAGGGCCTCGGGTTCCGAGTTCACGAACAGCCCCCGGGGAGTATCGAGCCCGGCGGCGAAGGCTGTACGAAACGCTTCGACGCGGCAGGCCGAGTCGAGTTCGGCGAGTCGGCCGCTTGCTCGTGCGGCAGCGAACAGGGCATCCGGATGCTCGAGGGCAGAGCCGAACGGCCCGCGAGTCAATGCCTCGTACGCGACGACGGCACGGCTTTCGAGTTCGACGATGGGCTGGAACACCGTGCGCAGACGCGCTTCGCGCAGAATCTCGGCGAGCTCGGTGCCGAGCGAGTCGCCCGTCGGGCTTACGTCTGCCATAGATCAAGCCCTTACGTGTCGATTAGGGTCATTGTAGGGCCAGTCGCCCCATCTGCTCGAGCGCAAAGATCTTCTGCTAAACTCACAAGGTTGCCGTCTAACGGCCGCGGATGAAGAGAGCCCACACATCAGGTGTCGGGCACCGCGCAACGAGAGAAAAGGGGTCATCTATGCCATTAACGCCAGATGCCAAGAAAGCCATCATCGACGAGTACGCCACCCACCCAGGTGACACCGGTTCTCCCGAGGTTCAGGTCGCCATGCTGACGACCCGCATCCTCGATCTCACGGAGCACCTCAAGTTTCACAAGCACGACCACCACTCACGTCGTGGCCTGTTGCTGCTGGTCGGGCAGCGTCGCCGACTTCTCGGCTACCTCCAGAGCGTCGACATCGAGCGTTACCGCTCGCTGATCGCGCGCCTGGGGCTGCGTCGATAATAAGCGGCGTCGAGAGAGCTTTCGAGCTGGCAAGGGGCCGTCTTCCTGAGGGAGGGCGGCCCTTTTCACATATGAACACTAAACGTCTAAAGCTGCCGCTCTGGCGCTGGGATCCGTTCTTGCTCGGCGTGCTGATCGTCGCCTCCCTGATCGGCACCGTCTTCGAGCGCCTCGACGCGCCGGTGCTCTCGCCGATCGGCCTCGCCGTGGTGCTCACCATCGGCGCCGCTGCGGCCGTTCTCATCGTGCTGCCGCTGTTCGTGCGTGCGCTGCGCCGTGACGGCGAAGGCACCCTGAGCATTGGCCCCGAGACCACGCTCGAGGCGATCACGGCGACTGACTCCGACACCGTGCTGCCCGTGGTCGACGGTAAGCGATACCAGGGCTCGGTCGAGGCTGCGGTCGCACACGGCGACGCGCCGTTCACCGCCGTTCTCGTGCCGCGGGCCACCGCCTGGCTGGGCCGCGACTACCGTGTTGCCGTCGACCTTCTGGTGGGCGGCAAGCTCTACCGCGCAGGCTTCTTGCCGCGCGAGATCGACCAGCGAGTGGATGCCGTACTCGCCCCGCTCGCCCTCGCCTCGCAGTACGTGACCGTGCCCGCGAGCATCCTGAACCCCCAGAAGCCATTCACTGTTCGCGTGGCCGTCGGCCCGTCGCTAGGTGCATCAGAGCCTCGCTGATAGACTGTTCGGGTTATACATGGAGCGGCTGCGGCATTTTCTCAAAATGTGCCCCTGCTCCCAGGAGGATCGTGTTCCACACGGGAACGCGACGTTCTTCGCGCCGGTATGGTGCGGAACAACAAAATAAAGGAGAAAACCCCCATATGGAGGGTCCAGAAATCAAATTCGCCGAAGCCGTTTTAGACAACGGTTCGTTCGGTACTCGCACGATCCGTTTCGAAACGGGCCGTCTGGCGCAGCAGGCACAGGGTGCCGTCGCCGCCTACCTCGATGAAGAAACCATGCTGCTGAGCGCTACCAGCGTCTCGAAGCACCCGAAAGACAACTTCGACTTCTTTCCGCTGACCATCGACGTCGAAGAGCGTTCGTATGCAGCCGGCAAGATCCCCGGCTCGTTCTTCCGTCGCGAAGGCCGCCCCTCCACCGAGGCCATCTTGGTCTGCCGCCTGATCGACCGGCCGCTGCGCCCGTCGTTCGTCACCGGCCTCCGCAACGAGGTTCAGGTCGTCATCACCGTTTTGTCGATC
>JAODBC010000117.1 GCA_025463765.1 Subtercola sp.
AGATAACGACTCCTTACCGAGGGGCCCGGTTGCAGGCGGGCGGTTTGCCGTGGCGATGCAAATAAACGGCGCAGGCGTCGGATTTTGTTATACGCATGAAAACTTTGAAGTTAAGCTTCACATATGAAGCATGGACCCGTGACGTCAGAACCTCCCGATTCCGAAGCCTCTGCCCTGGCGGCAGAGCTGCGCAGCGCGGTCGGCGCGCTCCTGCGGCGCTTGCGCGAACAGGCCGGCGAGGGCGACCTGACCTCGGCGCAAAAATCCGTTCTCCTGCGGCTGGAGCGGGACGGACCCGCGACCGGAAGCGCGCTGGCCCGGGCCGAGGCCATGCGGCCGCAATCCATGGGCGCGATCATCGCGGCGCTGGAGACGGCGGGATATGTGAAGGGGGCACCCGATCCCGCAGATGGGCGCCAGACCATCATCTCGCTGACCGATCATTTCCGCGCCAGGGTGGGCGCGGCGCGCGCGGTTCGGCAGGACTGGCTGCAGCGGACCTTGCAGGCGCGCCTGACAGTGCAGGAACAGCGCCAGCTCGCCGATGCCGTCGCGCTGCTCAAGCGTCTTCTCGAATCCTAGCAAGGCAAAAGGCTGTCCATGACCATTACCACGCTCGATCCCCAAACCGCGCTTGTCGTCATCGATCTGCAGAAGGGCATTGTCGGCTTGCCCGCGGTCCATCCCATCGGCGGTGTCCTGGCCTGCGCCACGGCATTGACCGCCGCGTTCCGGCGGCGCGGGTTGCCGGTGGTGCTGGTCAACGTCACGGGCGGTGCGCCCGGTCGTGCCGAACGCAGCCGCAAGCTCGAAGGCATGCCGGCGGACTGGGCCGATCTGGTGCCCGAGCTGAATGCGCAGCCGGGCGACCTGCTGGTGACCAAGAAGACCTGGGGCGCCTTTACCGATACCGGTCTGGAGGCGCGGCTGCGGACGCTCGGCGTCACCCAACTGGTGCTCGCCGGTGTTGCCACCAGCGTCGGCGTGGAATCCACGGCCCGCCATGCCTTTGAACTCGGCTTCAACGTCACCCTCGCCATCGATGCGATGACCGACCTGGACGCCGATGCCCATGCCAACAGCGTCACGCGGATATTCCCCAAACTGGGCGAGACCGGCACGACCCAGGCGATCATTGACCTGCTCGAACAAGGGGACGCCTGACGATGGCATGGCTTCACTATGTCTCCTGGTTTTTTGGCGGCGCATGTCTCACTAATGCCGTTCCGCATTTTGTCAGCGGTGTCATGGGCCGGCCCTTTCAAAGCCCGTTCGCCAGGCCGTCGGGGCAGGGGCTTTCGTCATCGACCGTCAACGTCCTTTGGGGCTTTTTCAACCTGGCCGTTGGCTATGTTCTGACCTGCCGCATTGGAAACTTTGACCTGAGATCGACGGCGCATGCCGTTGCTTTCGGATCGGGTGTCCTGCTCTTCGGCCTGGTGACGGCGCGCCTGTTCGGACGCTTTCACGGCGGGAATTCGCCGTCTGATGCCTTGTGAGCGCAGTCGCTGTCCGGGCTGACCGGCTCGCGCCCGGGGTCTGGAAAATCGTTTGCGTTGCCGCCATCGGCTCGTTCATGGCGCAGCTCGACGCCACGGTCGTCAATGTCTCGCTCGCCAGCCTTGCTGCCGACCTGCATGTCAGCCTGGCGACGATCCAGTGGGTGACGAGCGGCTATCTGCTGGCGCTTGCGCTGGTGCTGCCCCTGAATGGCTGGCTCGTCGACCGCATCGGCGCCAGGGCGCTTTATTTGTGGTGCTTCGCGGCCTTCACCATCTCATCGACCCTGTGTGGTCTGGCATGGTCCGCCAATTCGCTGATCGCTTTGCGCGTCCTGCAGGGTTTGAGCGGCGGACTGCTCGCACCCATGGCGCAGTTGATGATCGCCCGCGCCGCCGGCAAGCAGATGGCGCAGGTCGTCAGTGTCGCCGCCCTGCCGGTCCTGCTCGCGCCGCTTCTGGGTCCGGTCGTGGCGGGCGCCATTCTACGATTTGCGTCCTGGCGCTGGCTGTTCCTGATCAACCTGCCTGTCGGCGCCTTGGCGCTTGCGCTGGCGGCGGCTTTCCTGCCCGGCGATCGCAAGGAAACCCGCCCGCGCAGCCTAGACCTGCTCGGGCTTTGCCTGCTGTCGCCGGGGCTGGTGCTGTTCCTCTACGGGGCGGACCATTTTGGCGAGCGGATCGGCGTCGCGGCGCTCGGCGGCTGCGTCGTCGCGTTCGCGCTGTTCTATCGGACGGCGAGGGCCAGAGGCGACGCCGCCTTGATCGACCTGCGGCTGTTCAAGGGCCGGGTATTCTCGGCGTCGATCGTCGCCATGTTCATGGCCAACGGCATCGCCTTCGCCGGACAGATGCTGATCCCCATCTATCTGGTCAATGCCTGCGGCCTGTCGCCAAGCCGCGTGGGCTGGCTGCTGGCGCCGCTGGGGCTGGGCATGATGTGCACCTATCCCTTCATGGGCCGCCTCACAAGGCGCTTCGGCATCCGCAGGCTTGCCGCCAGCGGCGCGCTTCTGGCCCTGGCCGGAACCCTGCCTTTCATCTTCCTTGCCGGACACGGCCTCGTGGTAGCTGTCCTGTCCGCCAGCCTTTTCGTCCGCGGCGTCGGCGTCAGCGCCATCGGCATTCCGTCGATTA
>JAODBC010000114.1 GCA_025463765.1 Subtercola sp.
ATTCGAAGGCCGGGAAAGCCCAGCAACAACGACATCAGAAATCCGCCCATATTGGCAAAAAACGGTCCCGCCTGCGGCTGCTCTGGAAATTTGTCGGGGCGATATTCCAATGTTTGGAGGAAGCGACCTGTAACAAATCGGCCGTACCCTTCCTCTAGCAGCCCCGCAGCACGAACCCGGTCATGCCCCTGCGCCGCCCATACGCCATACAAAGCCGAAAGCATGGGACTGCCGATATATTCTTTGGCTCTCCCGAGATAATATTCCCGCGTCTTGGCGCTGACGTTGGCATCCAAACTCGCGCTTAGGGGAAATTCCGCCATCAGCGGGGATGGCGTCGCCCCTTTTTCTTCATTCGCTCGGAAGCCGTCATGGCTAACTAGCACGCCGGCCCGAAGAGGCAACACAAGACGCTCGGCCAACTCTTGCCACTGGAGTCCGGCCGGTCGCCCGATTTGCGCGGCGACACGCAGTGCGCCTAGCAAGACTTGCCTGGCAGACAACATCGTGAAAGCCTCGTTGTCGCTTTCGATTTTTCGCTCTGCGATTCCCATCGAGCGCCGAATTTCCCACCCCTTGCGGGTTTTGTGCGCGCGGCTAACGATCCAGTCGCAAACGCCCGAGATCACGGGCCACACCTGATCTTGCAGGAAATTCATATCGCCAGTTGCGTCCGCATATTGAAGAAAGGCCAGCGCCACATCGAGTGAGACATGATCTTCGTGCCAGGCGGCTGTTCCGGGTGACGGAGAAGCTTCAAAGCCCTGGGTGGGTGCACTCTCCCACGGAAATTGTAGCCCGTTCCTTCCAAAGGCTTGTGCCGTTGCCTTGGCCGCCGGCAAGCAGCGTGTCCGGTAATTTAACAGCGCCTTCGCAGCGTCGGGCTGAAGCAGCAATAGTGGCGGAATCGAGAAGGTCTCGATGTCCCACATCACATGGCCATAGTAATAATGATAGTCGTGCCAAGTGGCCAATCCAAACATTGACGTGGAGGCCGGAGATCCCACATGGACGGATGTATTCATATAAAAGAAAGCGGCATCTGCGAGACGTTGCCACTTTTGTCCAGCGCCATGCAAAAGGATGCGCCCCTTCCAAAGTTCCCGCCATTCAGCACGGTTGGCTTGGCGAAGCGCGCGAAAGCCCGAGTGCGCGCCCAGCGCAACCATTCGTTCTGCATGACGCTGAGGTTGGGCATGCATGACGCTTGGCACCAAGCTTACAATCTGTTGAAGGCGGTATGTCGCTCCAGCGCGCCCACCCAGGGCATACTGTGCTGTCAGAAGGCTCCGGTCACCGCTCGTCGGCTTCTCACGCTTCGCCTGCCCTTCCACCCTCGTCGCCAGGGCGATCCCGCACTGTGAGAGTCCGCCAGCGCTTCGCCAAATTAGGCTTCCATCAATACCGCCCCCTTCCTCGCCGGGTAGCTTCGAGGTCTGCTCGATCAGATGGCCGGAGATTTCTCGGCCATCAACCAAAGCGCGGATTTTGAGTTCCGCGCCCTGAGTGACGGTTAAACTGATTTCCTGCGCCGCCAAGGTGGGCTGATGTCGGCAGCAGAAGGTCAGAACGGCTATATTTACCGCAGTGCCGCTTGCTTGAAACCGAAGCCGGCTGGTCAGCTCACCGGTTTCAAAGTCATAGGATTGTGAGATCACCCGAAGCCGGTGCGGGACATCGGACAACCAAACACCATCGACATAGATGTCGGCCGCCAATGGATAAGGCGCCACCGCGGCCGCTTCAATTTGTCGTTCGGGATGCAGGCCGCTGAACCCACACACCAACGCCATCCCTGCCGTCAGGGGATTATCGCGGACACGTAAACCCACCACGCCATTGGCGACGTAAGCCGGAAGTTCTGGCCGTCCCGATCCTTTGACCGGTCTTGGACTAAGCGGGGCCATGCGGTTGCTTTGCGGTTGGACAGTAGGGCCTGGACAGCGAGAGCGGAACGAAGGGCGGGGCACGTCTTAACGCTCCCCGCCTCCCCTCTCGGCGCTCCTCCGCCTTGCGACCTCGCTATTTCTTTTTTGCAAGATCTTGTGCCCTCGCGAGATGCATCTTCACATGACCGTCCGTGTCTGAGGCAAAGCTCCGAATTTTGGCGTTATCACCGCTTTTGGCATAGCCCCGCATGAGGATGTCGGCCTCCTTATGTGCAGCAACCTGCTGTACGATATAGCGGTGGTCAAAATCCGCAGCTGATGCGCCACGCAAATTGTCCAGCATGGCCTGGCGACGGCTGTCGACGTGTGCCGGCGGCACCACGCCAATGTGATCGGCCGTCAAAATACCTTTCAAGGTTTCCGTGGTCTTGGTGTGCGCATCGACCATCTGCTGCGCAAACGCCTTGACGTCCGCAGATTGCGACCGTTCCAAAGCGATCTTTCCTGCTGTCACTTCATACATATCGCTGGTCGCAGCCGCCGTGACAAATCCCTTCGTCGTGGTGGTCATTTCCGCAGATACCGTTCCAATAGCGCCGGCGACAGTGTCTTCGGTGGCGCTCATCGCTTCAGAATTGGAGCCAGGTTTGGGGTTCTGGTGGCCGGGTTTGTCGGCGGGTGCAGCCCAGGCTGATCCGCAAAGAATTGCCGCGGTAACTGTCGCAAATGCACGTTTCATGAAATCTCCTACAAAGGTTCCCAATCCCGCAACGCACATGACATTCTTTGGTTTCAAGCTCGAAAGTCGTGATGCGCTGCGGCCCGCATTTGTCGGCGCCGTGCCGCGCAGCGCAGCGACGTATGTCTGAAACCGTACTTGAGGGCCGGCCGGGCGGTCTTTGACACCCTCTGCCTTCACTATGCGAACAAGCGGGTACTGATCATAAGCCACCAGGTGGTGGTTCTATGCTTTCGGTATTTGATCGAGCGATTGGACGAAAAGGCCTTGCTTTCAATTGACGATGCTGGCGATGCCGCCAATTGCGCGGTCACCGAATATCAGCGCGAAGGCATAGGAGGAAAGCCCGAATTGGTTCTTCGCCGCTACAATTTTGTCGCCCCCCTTGCGCAGGAAGGCACCATCATTACCGCTGAGAGGAAGGTGAATATGGATCGATGATCAAGGCGCATTCCTTAAGCCGCGACATTCTCTTGGAACGGCCTCTTCCAAATCCCAATGAGGCGGAAGACAAAAATGCCCGTGGCCGCGTACTCGCAATTGCTGGGTCCAGCGGCGTCCCAGGCGCGGGCCTGCTTGCTGGTGTTGCAAGCTTGAGGGCGGGTGCTGGAAAGGTTCAGTTGGCCGTACCCCAATCTATTGGGGCGGCGGCCGGGGTCGCGTTCCCAGAATGTGGGATCGTGGCGCTGGGAGAGACCGAGAATGGGGGGCCAATGCCTACTGCGCAGCTTACCCGCAGTATTCAAAATGCCGATGCCATCCTCGTCGGACCCGGCTTGATGGATCGCGGCAGTGCTCGATCGTTGGTATCGCACTGTCTGGACATAAGGACCGACTGCGCATTGGTTTTGGATGCATTG
>JAODBC010000037.1 GCA_025463765.1 Subtercola sp.
GGGAACTTCGACAGGATCGGCATCCCGACCACGACCGAGGGCAGCACCTGCCCGCCCAACCTGATCCGGCTTCTCGCAGTTGACCGCGCCACCGCCGTGTTGGCAACGATCAGTTCGACCGCGTTCGCGAACCCCTGCCGCCTCGCCAAAGACTCCTCACCCAACTCATGCCTGCTACGGTCAGCGACCTCCCCAGCCACCCGCGTACGCAACCCGTCCACCAACATGCCCAGCCGCTCCACCGCTACCAGGCCGGCGAGCAGATCACCGTCGGCAAGCCCGCAGGGCGCGGCAGCCCGGAACGTTCCACGTTCCTCGCACGCCGCAACCGCCTCCGCCAACAAAACACCCAACGCCACCCGACCAGCATCGCGGCAATCGTCGCGACCATCGGTGCCGTAGGCAGGGCTGCCGGTGGGGTCAGGAGATGTTGTGGTCATAGTCCCAGCATACCACAATACCGAGGTAATCTCACTAAATGACGTGGTTCCGACCGCCGAGGATGACGGGAATTCGTACCCCGAACACCCACCCCGCCCATCCCGGGCTGCCGCGCCCACCGGGCTTGCCACCCAACGACCTACCGCACCACTAGAAATACCAGCAACCACCGACACCACTCAGGTCGGAGCGCGTTTCTGAGACGGTCACCAAGAAATCGCGATTGCCCCACAGATTTCCGCAACGATCGAACCCGCGCGAAATGGCGAACGACGAACCCTTCGAGATGCACTCAGCACCGCTTCCCTGTGGGTTTGCACAGTGACCGCAACCCGAACCATCCATCCCCACCCCCGCTCCGAACAGATGCCGAGGGATGCATGCAGGTGTTCCTCTCGCTTGGCCGGCATCACGGGCATCCGCCCACCGAAATGCGCCCGAGCGACCCAACCGTCAGGAGACATCATGCTCACCGTTGTCGTCATCGCCAAAGAGTGCGTTCCCGGCCGAGTGAAGACCCGGCTCACGCCCGCTCTGAGTTACGAGCAGGCTGCAAACGTGGCATTCGCGAGCCTCAGCGACACCCTCGAAGCCGTCAATCATATTTCGGCGACGCGCCGGATTCTGGCCTTCGACGGCAACCCCGACAACGCGCCCGACGAGGCTGAGGGGTTTGAGGTCATCCAGCAGGCGAGCGGCGGTCTCGACACCCGGCTCGCCTCGATCTTCGACCAGTGCACAGGGCCGACGCTTCTCGTCGGTATGGACACGCCGCAGCTGACCGCGGCCGACTTGAACGCGGCAGCACGCGGAATGCAGCTGGCCGCCGAGCACGACTCCCCGGCGAGCGCCTGGCTGGGCTTTGCCAACGACGGCGGATTCTGGGCCCTCGGAATGACCCACCCCGACGGAGACCACATTCGCGGTGTCGCCATGTCTCAGCACGACACCGGGCGGGCTCAGCTCGAGCGCTTGCTCGGCGCTGGACTCGAGGTGTCGCTGCTCGCCGAACTAATCGATGTCGATACCTTCGCCGATGCCGTCGACGTCGCCGCCCTCGCACCGCACTCGCGTTTCGCCCACGCCTTCGAATCGGCAGTGCGCGCCCCCGAGGCCGTCACAGCGACCGCCATGCGCGCGGTCTCACACACGGCGGCACACACGGCGGCTCGACCGTGACCGGAGTTGCGCGCGCCACTGCCACCTTCGGCAGCGGGGGCGGCGAGCCGTACACGCGCGCCCTGCAGAACAGCGGGCTGCTGCGTCTGGTGGCCGACGACCGCCTCGTCGAGACGGCGGTGATGGATGTTCGCCGCTGGAGCAATAGCGCCGACCCCACCGACATGAGCCTCATCGAAGAAGGCTCCGGCCCCCTGCTCGACATCGGCTGCGGGCCGGGCCGCATGGTGGCCGCCGCGCTGACCATCGGGTACGCCGCCCTCGGCGTCGATGTGTCGCAGGCCGCGGTTGACCTGGCACGGCGGTCGGGCATTCCGGCCCTGCGCGCGTCGGTGTTCGACACGCTGCCGAACGAAGGCGAATGGATGACCGTGCTGCTCGTCGACGGAAACATCGGTATCGGCGGCGATCCTTCTGCTCTGTTGCAGCGGTGCGCAGAACTGCTCTCGCCGACCGGCTGTGCGCTCGTCGAGGTGCACAGCGAGCCGCAGCTGGATCGCTCGTTCGAGTGCCGGGTCGTCGGAGACGACGGAACCGCAAGCGACCTGTTTCCCTGGAGCGAGATCGGCGTGACGGCGCTGAAGCGCCGAGCATCCGTCGCCGGGTTGCGGGTGAGCGAGAGCTGGCAGCGGCAGGGCCGTAGCTTCGCGCGACTTGTGCGCAGCTGACATCGCAAAAACTGGGACTTGTCAAGGAATTTGCATCGGAAACACCTGTTTGAACCGAAATTCACGAACTCGTACGGCAACATGGGAAAATCACCGACCGTAACGAGAGGGCATTCCGGCCGACGCACATGACTTCCCCACATTCGCCGCTCAAACACTCGAAACGCCCCTCTCAGAGCCCCATCGGCACTTTTCTGAAGATCTTGGTGGCCGTCGTCGTGGTCTTTGCGGTGAGTTCGACTTCGGTCGCGGCGATCGCGGTGTACCAGACTCTGAGCAAGATCGGCCCGGGCATCCAGCTCGCCGACCCCAACGCTTCGGCGGCGGCGATTCCGAGCGTAGGAGCCATCGAAGGCGGTGTGAACCTCTTGCTGGCCGGAACCGACACGCGTACCAACCAGGGTGACGCGTTCAGCGACTCGGCGAACCAAGATGCATCGTCGGGCGCCGGCAACAACGACGTGACGATGGTGCTGCACATCTCGGCAGACCACACCAACGCGACGGTGATCAGCATTCCGCGTGACCTCATCGCCGCGGTTCCCGACTGCCCAGACCCCGACCCGACGAAGACCGACATCGTCCAAGGCACCGACGCGGCGATGTTCAACACCACGCTTTCGCGCGGCGGCCTGCCCTGCACCGTTCTCACCGCCGAGAAACTCACCGGCCTGAAGATCGCCTACGCCGCCGAGATCAGTTTCGACGGTGTGATCGCCATGTCGAACGCCGTCGGCGGTGTCAGCGTGTGCCTAGCGACTGCGGTCACCGACCCGTTCACGGGCCTCGACCTCGCGGCCGGTCAGCAGACGCTGGTCGGCGACCAGGCCTTGGCGTTTGTGCGCAGTCGACACGGCGTCGGCGACGGCAGCGACCTCGGCCGCATCAGCAACCAGCAGGTGTTCCTGTCGGCGTTGATGCGCAAGATCACCAGCGCCGGCGTGCTGGCGAACCCGATCGCGCTGTTCTCGCTGGCGAACGCAGCGGTGGAGAACATGACGTTCTCGACCACGCTGAAAGACCCGGCGGCCATGGTTGCGATCGCTCTCGCACTCAAGAATGTGAGCCTGAGCAACCTCGTCTTCGTTCAATACCCCGTCATCACCGACCCGGATGACGCGAACCGGGTCATCGCGGATGACGCCTCGGTCGCCGTGCTGAATGCAGCGCTGGCGAGCGATTCGCCACTGACGCTCACGGGCGGCGTGGGCCGTGCGGCCGTAGCCGATCCGTCGACGACGTCTACCGCGACGCCGGCCCCGACCGACACGACGGCACCCACCGACACGGCGACCCCCACCGACACGGCGACCCCGGGCGACACCTCGACTCCGTCGCCGACCGACACCTCGGTGGCACTGCCCACCAACGTGAGCGGTCAGACGGCGGCCGAAGAGACCTGCACCGTGGGCAACAACTAGCTCACGGGCATCCCGTTCGCCTGCCGGCGGCGAGCGCGACGCAGGTAGACCGCGCAGACAGCGGCGGTCACCACGATGAGGGCGAGCCACATCAGGGCGAGCCGCAGCACGTAATCGAATGGCAGCACGGTGGGCGCCGGGCCGAGCGTCTTGGCGTAGATCTCGGGCACCACGAGAAGGGTCAGTATGGCTCCCACGATGACGGCGCCCTGGATGATCAGCAGAACCGTGCGCGAAACCTTTCGTCCGGCGCGGCGGGCCAGCACGCTGACTCCGAGCACGATGGGCGACAGCACGGCGTCGTGCAAGATGATCGCACCGAGCAACCACGCGACGACACCGAGAATGGCCATGGGGCTCTGCAGCACGAAAAGCACGACTGCGCCGAGTGCGAGGCCTGCCGCACCCACGCCGATGAGCAGCGCCCGCACTCGCGCCATTCCGGGCGAGACGGCGATCTGCGGTTCTGAGAGTCGCGGATCGGTCACGAGGTCACCTCCAGCGAGCTCAGCCATTTGGTCTGCAGTACCCCAGGCCTGCCCGGAGCGATCATGCGCGCCGGAAACCCGTGGTCGATGTCGAGCGTCTCACCGTTGAGGGTGAGGGCGACGAGTGTCGTGGGGTCGCTCACGTACTCCGATCCCATCTGTGTGACACGGTATCCGCCCTCTTTCTCGAGGCTCATCAGTCTGAGCGCAGAGTCGGGACTCGCCCCGACCATCGCCACGAGACTCTGCAGGCGCACGCCCGTCCAGGTCGCCATCTGACTCCACCCCTCCACGCACGAGATCGGCAGATCGACGGTCGTCTGCGGCAGGGCGAGTAAGGATGCCCGCGAGAACGTCTGCGAGCGAGATCCGTTCGACACGGTCAGCACCCAGTTCGGGTCGACCGCCGTCTTCGTGACCTGAGCTGCCGCCGCGGTGCGGTTGATCGGCAGCTGATTCGGGCCGATGCCCTTCTCCCGCGGCGCAAAAACGTTGAACGGGCGCAAAAAAGCGAACGACTGACCGGCGGTGAGCAGCACGACGGCAGCCGCCGATGCACCGATCGTGATCAGAAAGGCCCGTCGACTGGCGGATGCCCGGGGCCGAGGTTCGGGCTCCAGCGACCGCAGGTCGGGGTCGATGCCATCGGTTTCGACTGGCGCCGCTTCGACTGGCGCCGGCTCGACTGGCGCCGCCTCGGCGAGCGCCACCACAGCGAGCGCCACCTCGGCGGGCGCCACCACAGCGGGCGCCCCCTCATCCAACGACGGCGTCGAGTCGATCCAGCGCAACAGCCGGCCGGTGAGCCCCGCGGCCTGCCGTACACCGGGTGCACCCTGCAGAACCGGCGGTACGGCGTCGATGAGCGGAGCATCCACCAGCGACAGCTCTTCGGCCGTCTGCACAAGCGTCGGCGCGTAACCGTCACGCTTGCGCCAGTATGTGGCGATGATGGGCAGCTTCACCCCGATGTGAATGGCCAGCGACCCGATGATGACGAACGACAACGCGAAGTGCGTCTCGCGAAACCCGAACGGCCACGGGTAGAACTGGTATGTGTTGAGCAGCCCGATCACGATCTCGACGAGCGAGGCGCCGACGAACAACGCGATCGATCCGCGCTCGAGCAGGCCCTTGAGCCCGGTCACCGGCGGCGTCTGAAAGAGGTTCGGAAAGACCGTGTACAGCTTGCCGAAGATCAGCGGAAAACACGCGATGCCGGCGGTGATGTGAATGCCCTGCGTCACCTGATAGAGGTTCGCCGGCCACGTCGGAAAGCGCATCCAGGGCAGCGGCTGCTGCAAGAAGTGGCTGTACAGCCCCGTGGCGAAGCAGATCAGAAACGCCGTCGCCAGAAGCCTGCCGAGCACCACGGCGAGCCGAGGGTTACGCGTGGGGGCTGCGACCGCCCGCTGCATGTTCAGAAGCAGACGTCGCACAGGCTGTTGCTGCATGTTGCCGTATTCGGAGCGGAGGGGTGTTTAGATAGGGCCGTGCCAAATACCCGCGAGCCGAGCGCCGACGCTCAGCCCGCGGGCGAGCCGGCCGACACCGCCCACGCCGCTGCCAGCAGCACCTCCCGCCCCGACCCACCTCGGCTGCCGCACGCTCGGGTCTTCACCGCGCTGACGGCGCTCGTGCTCGCTGTCATGGCAGTACTCACGGCTCTGTCGGTCTCGACGCTCGGGTTCTTCGACCCCGCCGACGCTGGCGGCATCGTCTGGTACACGGTCGCCCTGTGGCTGCTGTTCGTCGCTGCTGCGCTTCTGCTGCGCCGGGTGCCGAGGCGAGCAGCGATCGTGCTGATCGTGGCCGGGTCGGCTGTGCTCTCGGGCGCCGCCCTGGCCGGGCCGCCGAACACCAGCACCGACTCGGCGCGGTACGCGCTCGACGGCATGGTGGCGAACGAGGGCGGCTCGCCCTACACGTACGTTCCGGCCGACGACGCGCTGGCGCAGTTTCGCACGACCTGGCTGTTCGTTCCCGCTGTGAACGACAGCGACGGGCATCCGCAGTGCCCTGCGAGCCCGCGCATCGAGCGTTCTGTCTCGCTGCCGTCGTTCCAGGTCATCTGCACGGTCGTCAATCGCCCGCAGGTGCACACGATCTACCCACCCGGTGCCGAACTGTACTTCGCCGGAGTGCGCTTCTGGGTGCCGGCCACGGCCGAGTACTGGCCGTTTCAGCTCACCGGCGCCCTGATCTCGGTGGGCATCAGCATCGTTCTCGTGCTCGCTTTGCTGCGCCGCCGAATGGATGCCCGCTGGGCCGCCCTCTGGGCCTTCAGCCCCTTTGTGGCGACCGAGGCCGTCACGAATTCGCACGTCGATGCCCTGGCGGCGCTGTTGCTGCTGCTCGCAACGCTCTTCGTGGCGCGAGGATCACCACCCCTCGCGACGCGCGAGCCCGGCGCCATCGCACCCACTGCCGCCGCTTCTCGCGCCTCCACAGCACGCACCATCGTCGGTGGCGTCTTTCTCGGCCTCTCGATCGCGGTGAAGCTCGTGCCGGTCATCGGAGCCCCCGCGCTGCTGCGGCGGCATCCGCTGAAGGTCGCCATTCCGGCCATCCTGACCTTCGCGGCGCTCTACGTGCCCTACGTGCTCGCCACTGGAATCGCCGTGATCGGCTTTCTGCCCGGCTACCTCGCCGAAGAGGGTTACGACGACGGCAGCCGGTTCGCGTTGCTCTCGATCGTGGCGCCGGGTCCGGTCTCCATCGTGCTCGCGGGCATCCTGCTGTTGGTGACGGCCGTGCTGGTGTGGCGGCGCACCGACCCCGAGAACCCGTGGCTCGGCCAGGTCGTCATGATCGGCACCACCATGCTCATCGTGACCCCGCACTACTCCTGGTATGCGCTGCTGCTCGTGCCGTTCGTCGTGCTCAGCCGGCGGTGGGAGTGGATGGCCGTTCCGGCCGCCCTCACGGCCCAACTTCTTGTTCCCACTCTGGCCGTCGCACGGGTCTCATTCGCCCTCGCGATTGTCGTTGTGCTCGCCGGCCTCGCGTATCGCACCTATTACCGTCGGGTCTATCGAACCTGAGCGCAACCTGTACGCGCAAACGGATTTCCAACCCTTTTCGGGCACGAGGCCGAACTCATGGTGTCAGGCAATCACCGACACCAACGGATCGGCCCACCGGCCGCTCCCCACAGAAAAGGATTCCATCCCATGCGTAAAATCACTACCGCCGTTCTGGCCGTCGCTGCATCTGGCGCTCTCGCCTTTTCGCTGGCAGCCTGCTCGTCGTCGTCGACTTCGACCGCATCTTCACCCTCCGCTTCGACGTCGTCGACCCCGACCCCGGTCGCCTCGATTCCCAACCTGACCGGTGTCGACACCGAGGTCACCGTCGACCCGGGCTTCCTCGCCGCACTGAAGTCCTTGAACCTCACCCCCGGCGTTCTCGGCACCGCAACCCTCTCCAATGCCGGCGTTCTCGCCTTCCCGATCACGGGCGGCAACGTGAAGTACTACGACCCGACCCAGTCGTACCGCCCGTACGTTCAGGGCAGCATCGAGCACGAGGGTTCCGGCCTGTCGCTGACCGGTGGCGGCATCGAGGTCGACCTCACCAACTTCACGATCGACCCCGGCACCTCGAAGCTCTACGGTGACGTTGCCGCCAACGGCGCCTCGGTCGCCAAGCAGGCCTACCTGTTCAACCTCGACGGTTCGACCCTGAAGCCCCTGCAGACCTCGGGTAACACCGCCATTCTCGAGGGCACGACGGTCTACGTGTCGCCTGACGCTGCAGCGCTGCTGAACAAGACCTACGGCACCACCGCCGTCACCGACAAGCTCGAGGTCGGCATCGCCAAGATCACCGTCAACACGAAGTAACACGCACCACACAGCTCAGCACAAAACAACACAGCACTATCCCTCCCGAAACGGGCCCTGCCATCACGGCGGGGCCCGTTTCGTTTGTGCGCTCTAGACTCGTCTGGTGTCAGAATCAGGCTCCCCGTCGTCGTCTCCGTTCATCCGTCTCGGGTCGCACAAGCAGCCTTTCGACGCCTACCTCGCCGCGCCCGAACGGCCGCTCGATGAGTTCAAGGGCGGCGTCGTGGTCATCCACGAGGTGTGGGGCCTCACGCCCCAGATCACCGGTATCGCCGATCGGTTCGCCGCCGCCGGGTACCTCGCGCTCGCGCCCGACCTGATGGGCGATGCCGCCCTCGACCCCGAGGTCGCAACCGAACTGCAGCGGGGTCTCAGCGACGCCGACCCCGAGGTGCAGCGCAGTGCCCAAACACGCCTCGGCGAGCTGATGGCGCCGGTCGCCGCGCCCGAGTTCGCCACCCGCGCGCTCACTATCCTCATCGCCGCAGTCGAGTACCTCCAGAACCAGAACGGCATCGACGGGTGCATTGCGGTCACGGGCTACTCGTTCGGGGGCAGCTATGCTTTCAGTCTGGCATTGGCCGACACTCGCGTTCGGGCATCCGTGCCCTATTACGGCTACGCCAATTACACGACTGACCTGCTGCGCGAGATCTCGTGCCCGATCTTGTATTTCGTCGGTCAAGACGACGCACCGCTGATGGATGCCCTGCCCACGCTGAACGCCCGCATGCGCGAATCGGGCACCGGTTTCACCGCCGTGGTCTACCCAGGTGCGGGACACGCCTTCTTCAATGAGACAAATGACGTCGCCTATCGGGCCGCTGCCGCCGAGGATTCGTGGCAGAGAACCCTGGCTTTCTTCGAAGAAGCTCTGTCTGGGCTGAATTAGACGCCGAAATGCTGTGCATTTGCACAGATGGCGCTAGAACTTTGCGTTTGGTAACAAAATCCTGCGTATCGAACGTCGGCACCTCTCTGGGGGGTTAATACTGTCTACACAGCAATGCGCGGCGGGATGAACAATCTTCTTCCTGCGCGCATTTTTTTGTAGCCCCGTGTATATCTCCCGAGTGCACCCACAAGAAGAGGAAGACGCCAATGCCGTCACTGCCCCGCATCGATGCGCGCCCGCGCACCAAACGCCTGATCGGGGTGACTGCCGCGCTGGCGGCCTCCGCCTTCGTGCTCGCCGGTTGTTCCGGCGGCGGCAACAGCTCGTCGACCGGCGGCGCATCCGCCAGCTCGATCACGGTCGGCACCACCGACAAGATCACGACGATCGACCCCGCGGGCTCCTACGACAACGGCTCGTTCGCTGTCGAGAACCAGGTCTATCCGTTCCTCATGAACACGCCGTACGGCAGCCCTGACGTGAAGCCCGACATCGCGGTCTCCGGCACCTTCACCAGCCCCACCGAATACACGGTGAAGCTCAAGTCGGGGCTCAAATTCGCCAACGGTGACGACCTCACTTCGTCTGACGTGAAGTTCAGCTTCGACCGCGTGGTGAGCATCGCCGATGAGAACGGCCCGTCATCGCTGCTCGGCAACCTCGTCAGCACGGCGGCCCCCGACCCCACCACGGTGGTCTTCACCCTGAAGACCCCGAACGACCAGACCTTCCCGCAGGTGCTTTCGAGCCCCGCCGGCCCCATCGTCGACGAGCAGGTCTTCTCGGCCACCGCGCTCACGCCCGACAACGACATCGTGAAGGGCAATGCGTTCGCCGGTCAGTACACGATCACGAGCTACGACTTCAACAACACGATCCAGTACAAGGCGAACCCGAACTACCAGGGTCTGCTCGGCGCGGCGAAGACCCCCACGGTGAACGTCAAGTACTACGCCGAATCGGCGAACCTCAAGCTCGACATTCAGCAGAACAACATCGACGTGGCGTTCCGCAGTCTCTCGGCCACCGACATCGCCGACCTGAGCACGAACAGCAAGGTGAAGGTCGTCGACGGGCCCGGCGGCGAGATCCGCTACATCGTGTTCAACTTCAATACGATGCCGTACGGCGCAACCGCCACCGACGCCGACCCCGCGAAGGCACTCGCCGTTCGCCAGGCCGTGGCCGACCTGATCGACCGGCAGGCCATCGCGACACAGGTGTACAAAGACACTTACACGCCGCTGTACTCCTACGTTCCTGCGGGTCTGACCGGTGCCACCACGGTGCTGAAAGACATGTACGGCGACGGTAACGGCGGCCCGAGCCTCGACAAGGCGAAGGCGACTCTCGCCGCCGCCGGCGTCACCGGCCCGGTCACGCTCGACCTGCAGTACGTCTCGGAGCACTACGGCCCCTCGTCGGCCGACGAGTACGCGCTGATCAAAGACCAGCTCGAATCCAGCGGCCTCTTCACTGTGAACCTGCAGACCACCGACTACGTGCAGTACTCGAAAGACCGCACGAACGACGTGTACCCCGAGTACCAGCTCGGCTGGTTCCCGGACTACTCCGACGCAGACAACTACCTGACGCCGTTCTTCTCCGCCGACAACTTTCTCGCCAACCACTACAACAACACCACGGTGCAAGACGAGATCACGAAGCAGGTCGGCGAGACAGACCCCGCGGCTCGCACTGCCGAGATCCAAGACATCCAGAAGAAGGTGGCGGGCGACCTGTCGACCATCCCCTACCTTCAGGGTGCTCAGGTCGCCGTTGTCGGTTCGAACGTGAACGGCGCGGCTGACACGCTCGACGCCTCGTTCAAGTTCCGTTACGCGGCACTGTCGAAGGGTTGAGTTCTCTCATCTCAGAGGCTGCCCCCGAGACCGCTGCCGAGTCGACAACGACTTTCAAAAAGCAGCGTAACGGGGGCGGCCTCGGCCGCTACATCGTCGTTCGGTTCTTACTGATCATTCCGACGATCTTCATTCTGGTCACGCTCGTCTTCTTCTTGATGCGGCTGACCGGCGACCCGATCACGGCCGCCCTCGGCGGTCGGCTGAACGCTACCCAGCTTCAGGAGCGCATCCATGCCGCCGGTTACGACCGGCCCATTCTGGTGCAGTACTTCGAATACCTCGGCCAGATCGCCACCGGCAACTTCGGCACGAGCATCAGCGACAACCGGCCGATCACCACGATTCTCGTCACCTACGGTGCCGCCACGCTCGAGCTGGCGTTCTACGCCCTCATCGTTGCGTTCATCGTCGGCATTCCGCTGGGCCTCGTCGCCGCGTACTTTCGTGACAAGGGCCAAGATGCCGTGCTTCGCGTCTTCGCGATTCTCTGCTACGCCACCCCAGTGTTCTTCGCGGGCATTTTGCTCAAGCTCATCTTCTCGGTGTGGCTGAACGTTCTGCCGGTCGCCGGCAGAGCGAGTACGGGCAGCGAGTTCGAGATGCAAGACCTGCCTCATACCACCGGCTTCTACCTCATCGACGCCTTTCAGACCGGCGACCCGGCCGTCATCAGCGATGTGCTGCTGCACGCCGTTCTGCCCGCCGTCACTCTCGGCCTGCTGACCGCGGGCATCTTCTTGCGACTTGTGCGCACGAACGTCATCGGCACGCTCAACACCGATTACGTGGATGCCGCACGATCGCGCGGCGTCAGCGAATACCGGCTCGTGCGCAAGCACGCCTACAAGCCCGCCCTCATTCCCATCATCACCGTCATCGGTCTGCAGATCGCCCTGCTGTTGAGCGGCGCGGTACTGACCGAGTCCACGTTCGAGTGGAAGGGACTCGGCTTTCAGCTGGCCCAGTACCTCGGCGCCCGAGACTTCGTCGCGGTACAGGGCATCGTCGCCCTGCTCGCGGTGATCGTCGCCATCACCAACTTCATCGTCGATGTCGCTGCGGCCATCATCGACCCGAGGGTGAGGTACTGAGCATGAGCACTATCACGACTCCCCCGAGCGGAACGGGCGGCGGCGCGCCGGGCTCGAGCCCCGAGCCTGGTTCGGGCGCATCCACTTCGGTCTCGTCGCGACCGGCGAAGCCGAGCCTGTTCGGCCGGCTACCGGTCGTACATCAGCTGCGCCAGAGCGTGGGGCTGCAGCGCGGAATGCTCGTCGCCGGGCTCATCATCACTGCCGTCTATGTGATCTGCGCGGTGTTCGCCCAGTGGATCGCGCCGTACGGTTTCGCACAACTGCGCGACGCCAGCGGCCCATTCGGGTCGCAGCAGCCGCCGAGCCCCAGCCACATCTGGGGCACCACGGTCGGCGGGTACGACGTGTTCTCGCGAGTGATCTGGGGTGCACAGACGGCGCTCGAGGTGATGGTCGTGGCGATCATCCTGTCGATCTTCGTGGGCGTTTTTCTCGGCCTGGTGTCGGGGTACCTCGGTGGCTGGCTCGACCGGGTTCTCGTGGTGATCGCCGATGCGATCTACGCGTTCCCCTCGCTGCTGCTGGCGATCGTCATGTCGATCGTCATTTCGGGTGGGCAATCGAACCTCTACGGAGGCATTCTCGCGGCTGCGATCTCGATCACCGTGGTCTACATTCCGCAGTACTTCCGGGTCATCCGGTCGGAGGCGGTGCGCATCAAGAGCGAAGCGTTCGTCGAATCGGCGATGGTGATCGGCGCATCGACGCCGCGCATCATGTTTCGGCATGTGCTGCGCAACTCGACCCGAACGCTGCCGCTGATCTTCACGCTCAACGCGTCGGAGGCCGTGCTGACCCTCGCCGGCCTCGGGTTCTTAGGCTTCGGCATCGAGCCGACCGCTGCGGCCGAGTGGGGCTATGACCTCAACAAGTCGCTCAGCGACGTGACGAGCGGCATCTGGTGGACGGCTATCTTCCCGGGCCTCGCCATCGTGCTCTCGGTGCTCGGCGTGACGCTCGTCGGCGAAAGCCTGAACGATCTCGCCGACCCGCGCCTGCGCGGCCGTCGTGCGGTTGCTGCGGCGTCGGGTACCGTCGCGCAGACCTCGGTCGTGCCGGGTGGGCCGCTCGAGGGAGGGCCAGGCGGACTCGCCGGGCTCGAAGACACCGAAGGAGGCGACGACCGTGACCGATGAGTCTTTGTCCAGCCCGGCCGTGACGCCCGTCGTCGACATCCGCGACCTCGAGGTGTCGTTCGCCACCGACGCCGGCGCCATCAAGGCCGTCGACCGCGTGAGCCTGCACGTGAACCCCGGCGAGGTGCTGGCCATCGTCGGCGAGAGCGGGTCGGGTAAGACGGTCACGGCGAAGGCGATCCTCGGCCTGTTACCCGAGACCGCGACCGCACGGGGCGCGATCGTCTTGACCGGTGCCGGTGTCTCTAACGATGTCGTGACGCTGTCGAGAAAGCAGCTGCGGGGCATCCGCGGGTCTCAGGTGTCGATGGTCTTTCAAGAGCCCTCGACCGCACTGAACCCCGTCTACACCGTGGGCTGGCAGATCGGGGAAGCCCTGCGCGCGCACGGAAAGTACTCGCGCGCCGAGGCGAAGGCCAAGGCGATCGAGATTCTGGGCCGGGTGGGCATTCCCGACCCCGAGACGCGGGTCAACTACTACCCGCACCAGTTCTCGGGCGGTCAGAAGCAGCGCGTCGTCATCGCGCAGGCGCTCGTACTGAACCCCGGGCTCATCGTCGCCGACGAGCCGACCACCGCGCTCGACGTCACCGTGCAGGCCGAGATTCTCGACCTGCTGCGTCGTTGCCGCGATGAGTTCGGTGCGGCGATCGTGCTGATCACGCACAACATGGGGGTCGTCGCCGATCTGGCCGACCGGGTCGCCGTGATGTACCAGGGCGAGCTCGTCGAAGAAGCCGATGTGGTCACGCTGTTCTCAAGCCCGCAAGCCGACTACACGAAGCGGTTGCTCGCCAGTGTTCCGCACGTGGGGCAGGGTTCGATGCAGACGGCCGAACGGGCATCCCGTCGCGACGCCGCGTGGGCCTCGGCGGCGCCCGTCGTCGTCGCTTCGCAGCTGCGTATCGAGTACCCTGGCCGGTTCGGGCGCAGCCCGTTCGTCGCCGTCGACGGAGTGAGCTTCGAGATTCGGGCCGGTGAGGTGCTCGGGCTGGTGGGCGAGAGCGGATCGGGCAAGACAACCATCGGCCGCGCCATCGCCGGGCTCACTCGCGTCAGCGGCGGCTCGCTGCAGGTGCTCGGCCACGAAATGAACGGCATTCGCGAGCGCACGTTCAAAAAGAGCCGCAGCGACATCGGGTTCGTCTTTCAAGACCCCGGCTCCAGCTTCAACCCGCTGCTGACTATCGCCGACTGTGTGGCCGAGCCGCTGGTGGTGCACGGCCGGGCTCGGGATGCCCGCGGGGCCCGGCCCCGGGTCAATGAGTTGCTCGAGGCCGTGCAGCTGCCCGCCTCGTATGGTGACCGTTTTCCCCACGAACTGAGCGGGGGGCAGCGCCAGCGCGCCAGCCTCGCCCGTGCTCTCGCGCTCGAACCGACGCTGCTGATCGCCGACGAGCCCACCTCGGCGCTCGACGTGTCGGTGCAGGCGCGGGTGCTGGAGTTGTTCGCGTCGCTGCAGAAGGAGTTCGGGTTCGCGGCCCTGTTCATCAGCCACGATCTCGCGGTGGTCGATCTGCTCGCCGACCGCATTGCGGTGCTGTACCGCGGCAAGCTCGTCGAAGAGGGTACCGGCGCCCAGGTGCTGGGTGCTCCTCAGCACCCGTACACGCAGCGGCTGCTCGCGTCGCTGCCCGTGCCCGACCCCGTCGAGCAGGCCTCCCGTCGCGAGGCCCTGCGCGCCCTCCGCGCGGCCGAGCCCGCCTAGCCGGCGGCCGGCCCGGCCGCCACCTGGAGATGCTGCCCTGGCACCGCACGCACACTTCGGTGCATCCGCCCCTGCTCGAGCAGCCGCCGATGCACCAAAGTGCGCGTTAGCGCCAACCTCGCGACATCGCCACCCAACAACCACGTTGGGTATCCCAACGGGCTCAAAGGCAAGCGGCGACCACGCTCTTCGCTGTCTCCGAAACCCGGCGCGACTACTGCCGCGTCAAGACTCCTGCCAGCGTGCGCCGCAGAGACGGCGGCGCACCAATAAATACAGCACTACGCGTCGGCACCCTCTTGGATCTCGGTGGGACGGTAGGTGTACTCGGCAGCGTCGGGGTCGAGCTCCCACACGACTTCGGCCGCCTCGCCGTCGATGTCGGCGGTGCGCACGAGCGACTTCTGCGGCAGTCCTTCGATGAACTCGAGTTCGATCGATTCAGTGGTGCTGCCGCTGTCGAGAATGGCGGTGTAGACGGTGTCGCTCACGTGTTTTCCTTTCGAGATCGCCGGTGCGGATGCTGCCGGTCGACCCTTTCGAGAATACCGGCGCCGGCCTGCAACCGACGAGCTCTTGACATCGTCACCCGCAACTCCGCCGTGACTTCCCGGCCGTCCGCCCGGCGCCCCCGAGGTCAGAAGAAAGCGGCGACCGCGCTCGTCGCTTTCTTCGATTCCCGGCGCAACAAGCACCGCCTCACAAGAACCGCCGGCGTGCGCCGCAGAGGCGGCGGCGCACAAACAAGAACAGCGGCGACCGCGCTCGTCGCTTTCTTCGTTCCCCGGCGCAACAGGTGCGGCGCCACAAGAACTGCCGGTTGTGCGCCCCAGCGGCGGCGGCGCACCCAACGAAATCAGAAGAAAGCGGCGACCACGCTCGTCGCTTTCTTCGATCCCCGGCGCAACAAGTGCGGTGCCACAAGAACTGCCGATCGTGTGCCGCAGAGGCGGCGGCGCACAAATATATACTGCGCCGTATGGCTTTCAATCCGTGGCGCGCACTGCAGCATCAGTGGGGGCGCACGCTCAAGCCACCGGCTCCGGCCCCCGAACGCGACGACGAAGAAGCCAAAGATACGGCGATTCTCACGATGCTGCGGGCTCTGGGCGTGGCGATGCTCGCCTCGAGCCAGGCGACCAATGATGTCGAAGCCACGCTGTATGAGATCGCCGACACCTACAATCTCACGGGCATCCGCATCGCCGTGCTGCCGACGCTGGTCATTCTGCAACTCGACGCGGTCGCGGGCCCGGGCGAGGCCCCCGTGGCCGGAGCGGTGTCGACCGAAACCGGGTCTCACCGCGCCGTCACCCCTCACACCAAACGTCCCGCCGGCCAGTACGGCGCCGAAGACCTGGCGGCCAGGCCGGGGCGCACCGACCTCGACACGGTAGCAACGCTGTCGATACGGCTCGACCAAGCGGCCGCCATCGACGAACTCGTGAACGACGCCCGCCGCGGAACGCTCAACCCCGATGACGCACTCGACAGGCTCGCGAGCATCCGCACCTCCGCGCCCCGATACGGGCCGTGGATGACCGTGGTCGGCCACACCGTGCTCTGTCTCGGTTTCGGGCTGACGTTGAACCCCACCGCGGCGGCCATTCCCGCGTACATTCTGCTGGGCGCGATCGTGGGCGGCCTGCTGCTGCTGGGTAAACGCCTGCCTACGCTCGGCAGCGCGATGCCCGTGTTCGCGTCGTTCATTGTGACCGTGATCACCACTCTTTTTCTCGCCGGAGCCGCCGGCGACAGCCCGCTCAAACTCATCGCTCCGGCGCTAGTGAGTTTTCTGCCGGGGCTAACGCTCACCGTCGCGTCGATCGAGCTGACGAGCAACCAGATCATCGCCGGGGCGAGCCGCGTGGTCTACGGGGTCGCGCAGCTGCTGCTTCTGGCGTTCGGCGTGATCGCGGGGCTCACCGTGACACACGGCGGCACCGAGGTCGTCATCAGCCACGGACTCGGCTGGTGGTCGGCCCTGGCGGGGGTCGCTCTGGTCGGGGTGGGGTTCGTGTTCTTCTTGTCGGCGCCGAAGGGCTCGTTCCTGTGGATTCTCGTCGCCCTATTCGCGTCGTATGGGGCCCAGACGATCGGGGTGGTGTTTCTCGGCCCGTTGCTGTCAGGGTTCGTGGGGGCGCTGGTCGTGGTTCCGCTGGCTCTGCTGCTGACCCGCTTTCGCACCGCCCCGCCCGCGACCGTGATGATGCTCGCGTCGTTCTGGCTGCTCGTTCCCGGCGCACTAGGGTTCATCGGCATCAGCGAGAGCGCGGGCGGAACCTCGGTGAGCTCGGGCGCGGCCAGCGTGACGACGCTCGTCAATACGGGTATCTCGCTGTTCTCGATCGCCCTGGGCATCCTCGTGGGCACGGGCCTCACCCGCGACTTCACCCGCGCCCGCGTTCGCAGGTAAGTGACTTCGGGGCGCGCCTCGCAGATCGACTTTGCGAAATGGCCCCCAACCCCGCGAGTTTGGGGCCCCTTTCGCAAAGTCGATCGGATGAAACGGGGAGGGAGGGAGAGGAGGGAGGGGAGGGAGAAAGGGAGGGAGGGAGTGAGAGGGAGGGAGAGGGGATGCTCGCGAGCTAGACGGGCAGCAGAAAGCCGTCGACGAGCAGGTCGCGCACGCTGGGCAGCACCTCGACGAGCAGCTCGAGTTCGTTGACCTCGAGCAGGTGCGCTATGGCGCCGCAGATCTGGCCGATGGTGAGCTCGCCGTCGCAGGCTCCCACGAGGGCGGCGAGCGCGGTGCCGAGGGGCACCGTGCGCGCGAATCCGCTGCCCTGGCGCAACGTCATCACCGTCGGGTTCTCTTGGCCGGGCCAGTAGTGGCGTTCTTCGGTGACGTCTGGAGCATAGGTCACGGTCGATGCGAGCAGCTCCTCGTCGCTCTTCGCCTGCTGCCAGTCGTAGCCCTCGAGGCTCGTCTGAAAGTACTGCCCGAGTCCCGTCGGGTTCGATCCGCGAGCGCCGTCGAGCGCTTCGAAACGCCGCATCGGGCGCAGGGGTGAGCCGGCCGTGTGGTTGCGGTTGTTACGTTGATTGCGGTTGTTGCGCAGCAGAACGTAGCCGAATCCGACGTGCGAGACGCCCCGCGCCTCGAAGTCGTCGAGCCAGGCCGCGTACAAGTCGTCGAATTCGGGGGTGCCGGGGCGGGTGCCGCCATCACGGATCCAGGTCTCGGCGTACTGCGGAGCATCCTGCAGCTCGCGCTCGATGACCCAGGCGTCGAGGCTGCTGCCCTGCAGCCAGCCGCGCACGCGGTCGAGTCCGTCGGCGGCGACGGCCACCCCGGCCGCGGTACGGTACTCCCAGTTGCCGAGCAGCTGAGCGATGCCGCCGGGGGCGAGGTGCTCTTCGCAGCCCCGGATGACCGTTGCCACCAGCTCATCGCCCACGAATCCCGCGTCGCGGTACTCGTACACGGGCACGCCCTCGCGCCGCGGAGTGATGACGAAGGGCGGGTTCGAGACGATCTGGTCGAAACGCTCCCCCGCGACGGGCTCGAACAGGCTGCCGAGCCGAAACTCGATGTTGTCGATCGCGTTGAGTTCGGCGTTCATGCGTGCAAGTATCAGCGCGCGCTCGGAGATGTCGGTGGCGACCACCACACCTGCGTGCCGCGAGGCGTGCAGGGCCTGAATGCCGCATCCGGTGCCGAGGTCGAGCACGCGGCCGACGGGTTCGTTGATCATCAGTCCGCTGAGGGTAGTGGATGCTCCGCCGACCCCGAGCACATGGTCTACGTCGAGCGGGCGGCCGCCGAGGGCCACCTCGCCGAGGTCGGAGACGATCCACCAGCTGCCCGCGCCGAGCGTGTCGACGAAGCTGTACGGGCGCAGGTCGAGCAGGGCGGCGAGGGTGTCGGTGGGGGCTGCGGCCCCCGCGGCGGCCTCGGCTGGGTCGAAAACGGAGGAGATTTCGGGGTTGTGGTCGCCTATAGCGCTCACCCCTTCGGAATCTCCGCCGTTTTTCGCCGCCGAGCCTGCACGAGCAGATACAGCGGTGGGGATGGATGCCGGGCCGGGCCCAACGAGGCCCAGCTGCTCGGCGCCCGCCGACCCGAGGGTGGGGAGCGCAGCATCCACTGCCGCGCGCGCCACCGGCACGTTCAGCACGAACAGGGCGGCGAGCGTCTCGGCCTTCGACAGTGCCACGCCGTCACGACGCCGTCGGTGGAGAGCGCGGATGGCCGGCAGTCGCTGCCCGCGAAAAAGGGCCGCCGCGGCATCCTCCCCCCACAGCTCGCCTACCGTCTCGACGCTGAACGACGACGTGACCAGGTCGCGCCGTAGCGCTGCTATCAGGGAAGAACTCACCCCTCCATTCAACCCCAGTCGCGCACCGCGCCGGCGCGGCGGCGACCGCGGGAGCGGAGCGCGAGCGGCAGAGGCAGCGCGAGCGGCAGGAGCGCTTGCGGCATCGGCATCGGCATCGGCTTCGGCTTCGGCTTCGGCTTCGGCAGCACCATCGCAAACACCAGCACCAGCACCAGCACCACCAGCCCGCGCTCAGAAAAGACGTACAGAAGCGCACGACACGAGAAAGTTCAGCAGTTCCGTCGCGTCGGCCGTCTCGAAGAGCGTGTCGAGCGCCAGGTTGTATTCGAGCCGCCTCGCGAAGGGAATATTGACGGCGTCGAAGCCGTGCGTCATGAGTTCGCCCGTCATCAGGAGTCTCGCGGTGCGCTTGTTGCCGTCGAAGTAGAACTGGTACCGCGTTGCAGCGGCGTTGTAGACGAGGGCGCGCTGACGGGCATCCGGAATCGTGGCGAGGTGGCCGAGCAGGTTCTGATGCAACTCGACAAGCGTCTCGCCGTTCGCCCCGGCATCGAGGCCTTCGACGAAGCCTCCGTTCGACAGCCGAACGGACCCTCCGCCCTGCACGCTGCCCTGGCCCCGAAAGTGCCCGGATTCGATCGACTCATGCAGGGCGAGCTCGCGGTGAAGTCGGTCGGAGGTGACCTTGTCGAGAGTGAAGCCGCCCGCTGCGACCACTTCGTCGAGCGAGCTGTACGCCTCGCTGAGCGCTAAAATCTGCCGCTCGTCGTCGGTTCGGCGGCCGCCGACCGTGACACCGTCGAGCAGAGTGCGAACCTCAGGCAGAGTAAATGCGTTGCCTTCTAAGGCGGCGGTGTTCCAGATGAGTTCGGGCAGCCGGGCACGAAAGCGCGCGCGAGCCCGATCGGTCGTCGACGTCGGGATGGGCGAGAAGTCGACCTCGCTCCAGGTGATTCCGGTGAGATCGAGTTGCTCGCGTCGACGAGCGGCGGCGTCTCGCGCTGACAGAGTAGCTGGTCGCGGCGCGGCGACCGTGGTTCGCCGTTTCACATACTCACTGGCAGTCTGCGCCCAGCCCCTGTCTGTGCCTCGGGCAGCGGTTGCGGGGATCTGCCGTTTCGAATCGCTCACCACGTGCTCACGATCTCCCGGGCCTCGGCCGCGGAGTCGCCGCCGATTGCAAAGCAGTCGAGCATGATCTGCAAGGGGGCCGCGAACGTGATCGCGTCGAAGTCGAACGAGCCTGTGAACAGCTGCGATTCGGCCGTGACTATCGTGACCGTTGCGATGGCCGGGTGCGGCACGACGCGCAACGACTCGTGCAGCAGGCTGCTGACGAGGGTGACGTCACTTGTCCAGAGAAGAGCGTGGCCCTCGTAGACCGCTTGGCGCGGAGGCAGATCGATGCCGGGCGACCCAGAAATCGCCCACGCGGCGGCGGTATTCGACGCTGCCGACGCGAGCATTCCGGTGGTGGCACGCCCAGCCAGGTGAACGGCACCCGGCCGTGCCAGCGGATTCGACGCAGCACTGGCCGCGAGAACGACCTCGAGCGGGTTCTCTGCCGGCGCCAACCGCGTGAGACGTGTCACCCACTCGACTGTGCTCGGGTCTGACGAATCGTAACCGCTTTCGAGAAGCAGGCGTGCCCCGGCAGCAGCATGCGGGTCGCTGAGCGGCTGCGGCCCGAAGTTCAGGTCGAACCCGCAGGCGATGGCAATTTCACGAAGCGTGCCGACGGTGGGGTCGGCCAGACCGCGCCGAATGCGGTGGATGGTCGACGCCGACAGCCCGGAGCGTCGTGCGATTTCGGCAGCACTGAGACCCGACGCGGTCATCCACGCATCGAACGTCTCAAATCGTTGCATATATGCAATTATAAGGAGGGTTGTTGCATAAATGCAACGATTACCCGACCGGCTCGGCTCGCGTCAAATCGACTCGAGCCCGTCGTAGTCGAAGCCCACCTCGCCGTGCGGATGCGCGTGGATGATCGCGCGCGCTCCCCCGAGCGAATCGATACACGCGTCGAGCCGCTCGATGGCCGCGAGCGCGTCGGCGCCGAACTCCTCGCCGATGGCGGCGTGACCCACATCTTCGACGCGGCTGACCATAGCCGTCGACGAGCCGGCGACCAGCCGCACCATCTCGACCTGCAGGGCGCCCGGCGCCCGGCGGCCCGCAAGCGCGTGGCCGGCCCGACCGGCGCGGCTGAGGCTGGCGCTGGCGCGACTGCCGAGCGTCCGGCCGCCCTGGCGCACCCGAAAAACCGGAATCTCGACGGCCGCCGATGTGTGGTTGACCCCCAGCGCGGCGATGAGTCGCAGTAGCGCGTCGGCGACACCGTCTGACGTGACGAACGATTCGCCGGCGTACGAAATGCGTCTCATCGCCCTACTCTGTCGCGCGGCCGACGATGCGGCAAGCTGTTGCGGAGGGTGCATCTTGTGGTTATAAGCACCGCCCCCTGCGTCTGACGACGACCACCGCTGGCCTAGAATCGTGCCATGACGCAGGCGCAGAAACTCGGTCTCAAGCCGGGACTGCGAGTCTGTCTCGACGAGGCGCCGGACGGGTGGATGCTCGACGATCCGCCCGAGGGCCTGACGCTGATCTCGGGGCCGGCGCCCGCCGACATCGTCGTCGCCTTCGTGCGGCGGGCGGTCGAGCTGTCGCCGCGCATCCCCGGCCTGGCGCAGCGTGTGTTTCCCGCTGGTGCACTCTGGATCGCGTGGCCGCGCAAAGCCGGCGGGCACGTCAGCGATCTCGGTGACGTGGTGGTGCGCAAGGCCGCCCTCGAGTTCGGGCTGGTCGATGTGAAGGTGGCGGCACTCGACGACGACTGGTCGGCGCTGAAGTTCGTATGGCGCGTTGCGAACCGCGGGAGCGGTACGGCGCCGGCGGCACCGGGCGAGAAGAGAGGCTGATCATGGCTGGCATCCGTTACGAATTCGAGGCCGAGCTGTATCAGTGGGCGGCGCGTCGCGAGAAGTGGGTGTTCGCCCGCCTGCCCGACGACATCAGCGCCGAGATCACGGATCAGCCGCACCCGCCCGCCGGCTTCAACTCGGTGAAGGTGCAGGTCACCCTCGGCGCGTCACGCTGGTCGACGTCGATCTTTCCCGAGGGCGGGGCCTACGTGGTGCCGATCAAGCTGTCGGTGCGGGCATCCGAAGGCGTCGACCTCGGCGACACGGTGCGTATCGGCCTCGAAACGCTGCTCTGACTTTGGCACACCGCCGGCGGAGCGAGAGCGACGGAGTCGGAGTCGACGAGATGAGCCGCCGGGGCGGTCGCTCTGGTTTGGAGACGTCGCTCTCGCCGGGGCTTCGAGGAGGGTCAGGCCGCGGCGGGCGCCGACGCGGCGCGCGACGCCGCAGACGGGGAGGCGCCCACCTCGGTGACCTTGCCGCCCTTGATGTGCAGGCGACGCTCGGCACGACGCGCAACGGCCGAGTCGTGCGTCACGATGATGAGCGTGAGGCCCTGGTCGCGCCAGAAGCTCTCGAGCAGCTCCATGATCTCGTCGCGGGTGCCCTCGTCAAGGGCTCCCGTCGGCTCATCGGCGAGCAGAACATCCGGCGACTTCACCAGCGCCCGCGCAATGGCGACGCGCTGCTGCTGCCCACCCGACAGCTCCGCCGGAAGGTGCGACTCGCGCTCGGCCAACCCGACGGACTCGAGGGCTTCGTGAGCGCGGCGCCGCCGATCCGCCGCCGACACCGAAAGCGGCGCGAGTGCGGTCTCGACGTTCTCGAGGGCGGTCAGCGTCGGAATCAGGTTGAACCCCTGAAACACGAATCCGATCTCTTTGGCCCGAATCTCGGCCAGCTTGTGATCGCCCAGCTTCGACAGCATCGATGCGCCGAGCTGAACCTCGCCCGAGGTGGGCCGGTCGAGCGCACCGAGCATCTGCAGCAGCGTCGACTTGCCGCCACCTGTCGGGCCCTGGATGGCCACCATCTGCCCGTCGGGAATGCTCAGCGTCACACCATCGAGGGCCGTGACCTTTCGTTTGGATGCGTTGTAGGTCTTGGTGACGTTCTTCAGTTCGTACATGTTCGTTTCTCCTCGGTAATTAGTGAATGCGGGGATTCGTCTGGTTCCGGATGCCCGTGCAGGGCGTGCCGCCCTAGCCGACCGACCGCAACGCCTCGGCGGGCCGCAGCCGGGCCGCACGCCAGCCGCCGATCGCGCCTGCCAGCAGTCCGCCCAGCACGGCCAGCCCCACAGCGACGAGGATGATGCCGATCGTCACCGGCGCCTGCAACACCACGGTGGTGCTCGACGCCGCCGATGCCGCGGCGGCCCCGAAGCCTCCGCCGCCGGGCCCTCCGCCCGCACCGCCGGGGCCGCCGGCAGCGGCGGTGGTTGAGGCCGCCGATCCGCTGAGCGTCGGGGCGATGATGTTCACCACGAGAATGCCGATCAGCCCGACGGCGATGCCGATCAGGCCGCCGATGAGGCCCTGCACCACCGATTCGCCGGCGACTTGGCTCACGATGCGCCGGTTGCTCCAGCCGACGGCCTTCAGCGTGCCGAACTCGCGGGTTCGGCGGGTGACTCCCGAGATCGTGAACAAGATGGCGATCAGGAAAGCGGCTGCCAGTACCAGAAGCGACAACCAGGTGCCGAGATTGGCGATGAGCGACGAGGCGGTCGAGAGCGAACCCGAGACGGTCGACGCGAGATCGGCCTGAGTCGAGACGGTCGCGTCGGGCAGAGCGGTCTGCAGCGCGGCCGCAACCGCATCCACATCGCCCGAATTTGCGGCGGTCACGTAGATGTTGCTGATCATGCCGGCGTTGCTCGAGAGCGTCTGAGCGACGTCGAGCGGAATATAGGCATTCGAGGCAGTGACGCTGTCGGAGCCGGTAGACGAGACGGTGCCGACGATGGTGAACGTGGTTCCGCCGATGTCCATGGTTCCGCCGGTGACGAGCGAGGCCGAGGTTGCATAGCTGCTGTCGAGAACGACGTTGTCGGTGCCGACGTCTGAGGCGTCGAGCAGGCGGCCGGTGGCCAACGTGACGGCTGAGAGCGGGCCGACCGAGCTGCCGGTCGGGTCGAGGCCGAGCACTGTGAAACTGTTGACGTCGAACGCGCTTCCGCCGGCGCCGTCAGCGCCACCCGTGGGCATCGTCTGGGTCGAGTCAGTGCCCGAGCCGGCAGCAGCACCCGCGCCGCCGGTCGTTCCGGTCGTGCCAGAGGCCGACTGGTCGGGCAGCTGCCCGCTGAAGGTCTGGTTGGTGAGCGACAGCGTTCCGGTCGCGGCCGAGACGCCCGCCGTGCCCTGCACGGTGGCCAACGTGGTGTCGGCGAAGACCGTCTCGGTGCGGCTGGCGGTGAGCGTCGACTGCGCCAGTGTCGTGGTTCCGCCCGACGTCGATCCAGACCCCGACCCGAAGTTGAACTGACCACCGGGGTTGGCGCCCGCGGTGGGCGCAGCGGCCGCCTGACTGATGGTGATGTCGGTGCCGACGCCGTAGACCGATTGCAGCACTGAAGCCTGCGCGCCCTGCACGCCGGCCGAGATCGAGTTGACCAGAATGACCAGGCCGATCGCCAGGGCCATTCCGATCGAAATGATGATGGTCTGTTTTCGCCTGTTGACGAGTTCTCGCCTGAGGTACGTGCCGAACATGGGGCTCCTTCGTGTGGGGTCTGAACAGACGTTACGAAGGCGCGCTATGGCGCGACTATGCCGGTTCTATGAACGGCGTATGCAAAAGTGAGGGTTTGAAACGTCGCTGCGATACGGGCATGTTTCGTTCACATGAAGGTTTGTTTGCGTGCACCCCGCCGGCTACCCACCGCTGCCACTATTCGACAGTGAGCATGATTCCCGACGAACCCGACCACTTCGACCTCTCGACCGCCATCGCCCCGCACGTCGTTGTGCTGTTCGGCGCGACCGGCGACCTCGCGCGGCGAAAACTCATTCCCGGCATGGCGCATCTCGTGCTCTCGTCGCTGGCCCCGAGCATCCGCATCGTGGGTACGTCGCTCGAGCCGTACGACAACGATTCGTTTCGGGAGTTCGCCATCGAGGCGTGCCACGAGTTCAGTACCCGGCCGCTTTCTGACGAGCAGCTCGACAGTTTCGCGTCGCGCCTGACGTATGTCGGTCAGAACGAGGGCCCGGATGCCCTGGCCGATGCCGTGCGCACCGCCGAAGCCCTGCTGGGTGAGGGCGCGCGCCGATTGCACTACCTGAGCGTTCCCCCGAAGGCCGCGCTGGCCGTCGTGAAGATGCTGTCGGACGCCGATCTCGTGGACCACTCCCGCGTCATCATGGAGAAGCCGTTCGGCACCGATCTGCCGAGCGCGGTGGCGCTGAATGCGAAGCTGCACGAGACGTTCAACGAGTCGCAGATCTTTCGCATCGACCACTTTCTCGGTAAAGAGCCGGCCCAGAACATCCTCGCGTTTCGCTTCGCGAACGGGTTGTTCGAGCCGATCTGGAACCGCAATTTCATCGCTCACGTGCAGATCGACGTTCCCGAGACACTGGGCCTGGATCGTCGAGCGGAGTTCTACGAATCGACCGGTGCGTTCAAAGACATGGTCGTGACGCACCTCTTTCAGATTCTGGCCTTCATGGCCATGGAGCCGCCGACCGCCCTGGAACCGCGGGCAATCAGCGAGGAGAAGAACAAGGTCTTTCGCTCGATGCGGCCCATCGACCCGGCGAACGTCGTGCGCGGCCAGTACGGCGGCTACCGCGACGAACCGGGGGTGTCGCGCGAGTCGGAGACCGAGACCTTCGTCGCGCTGAAGGTGGAGATCGACAACTGGCGCTGGGCCGGGGTGCCGTTCTACCTGCGCACGGGCAAGAAGCTGGCCGAAGGGCAGCGCATCATCTCCATCGCGTTTCACGAACCGCCGAAAAGCATGTTTCCGGCAGGGTCTGGCGTGGGAAAGAGTGGGCCGGACCACCTCACGTTCGACCTCGCCGACGCGTCGAAGGTGTCGCTGTCGTTCTATGGCAAGCGCCCCGGGCCGGGCATGAAGCTCGACAAGCTCTCGATGCAGTTCGCCCTGCACGATCACGAACGGGCCGGCGACGTGCTCGAGGCGTACGAGCGGCTGATTCTCGACGCGATGCGCGGCGATCACACGCTGTTCACCACGGCCGAGGGCATCGAACGACTCTGGGAGATCTCAGAAGAGTTGCTCGAAGACCCGCCTCCCGTGCGTACGTATGCTCCGGGCACCTGGGGGCCGAATGCCATTCACCAGCTCATCGCGCCGAACGCCTGGCGATTGCCCTTCGAGCGCGCCTGGCGGCCGTCGAAAGACTGAGACGGCTGCCGAGGGGCGTCGGGCGAGCGCCGGTATGGCGTCGGTTGAGCGCCGGTAGCGCGGGTCAGCCAGGGGCGCAGTTGTCTCGTGAGACACCCGCGCCAAATTGAGGGCGGTACAGCGGCCTCAACTCGGCGCACCAGTCTCACGTGCGGCGGGCGTGAGCACGAGAAGCGCGCGCGCACGCCGCGACCTGAGGCGGCGTGAGCACGCGGGAAGCGCCCGCACGCCGAGAGCTCAGGCGGGCTCGTCGTCGGCGAGGGCGTCGAGGGTCTCGATGACCTTGTCGAGCGCGGTGAGCAGGTTGTGGATCGCCTGGCGCTCGGGAGTATCCGACTCGAATTTCTGCACGTCGTACGCGGCGAGACTGGCACTTTCGCGGGCTTCTTTGAGGTAGGCCTGGGCCTTGAGGTTCGACATGTCGCCAGCCTATCGGCGCCGGGTGCCGATACTCCAGACTCCTGCGGGGTCAGGTTGCGGGGCCGGCGTGGTCACGCACGAACTCGACGCTCGCATCGAGAGCGGAACGGGCATCCGCGAAGTCGAGGTGGAACTGGTACTCGTGCGGCAGCGCAGGCTGATGATCGTCGGGATAGAAGAGCTCGGTCACCGGCACGCCGAGCGCCCGCAGTCGCTCGGCGAACGGGCGTGATTGGCTCCTGGTGAGCGGGTCGCCGTTTCCGGCAGAGATGAACGTCGGCGGAAACGCGGCACTGACGTGGTTCAGCGTTGACAGCTGCTCGGCCGCCGGGGTGCTCGCCCACTCTTTCTCGCCGAGGTACGCGCGCAGAGCGCGCCGAAACCCCCAGCCGCCGAGACCGGGTGCCGAAGGAATTTCGCGCACGTCGAAGATGCCGCAGTGCAGAATGACCGCTCGAAGCTGCTCGGCCGCGATCGCCGGTTCGATGCCGACCAGCGCAGCGTAGTGCGGGTCGGTGGTGACGGCGGCGAGCTGGGTGACGAGATTGGCGCCCGCGGAATCACCTGCGAGGATGAAGCGCCGGGCATCCAGTGCGTACGTTTCGGCGTTCTGCGCCAAGAACCCCAGGGCGGTGTTCAGCTCGGCGAGCGCGGTGGGATACGTCACTTCGGGCGAGATGCTGTAGTCGATACTCACGGCCGTGACGCCGCGGTGTGCCAGCAGCCGCAGGTAGGGGTCGACGTCTTCTTTGGCGCCCGAGATCCAGGCGCCGCCGTGAATCCAGACGACCGCGGGGAGGCCGCGGGTATTGCTGCCATCGTAGGGGGGTGCGAACACGCTGAGTGTCGGCCCTGCTCCCCCGGAGCCGTACGCCACGTCGATGTGCTCGATCAGCACGCCGTCGACCGCGTGCCGCTGCAGCTCGGCCACCGTGTCACGAGCGCCCTTCGTGAACAGCCGGCGGATCAGCCCGATCGCGGGCCACGGTCTGAGCATGCGGCCTGCCATACCTCACACCCTATCGATCCCCGCGGCAGGGGAAGATCGCGGCACGGTCGCGGGAAGGAACTGAGCGTCACGGTGGTTGAGAAGAGCATGTCGATACCTCTCTCCATTCTTGATCTCGCCCCCATCGCACCCGGCGAAACGGCGCGAGAGAGTTTCGCGGCGAGCGTCGCACTGGCGCAGACCGCGGAGAAGAACGGCTACCGCCGGGTCTGGTACGCCGAACACCACAATATGCCGACGATTGCGTCGTCGGCCACGAGCGTTCTGATCGGGCACGTCGCGGCTCACACCTCGAGCATTCGTCTCGGCGCCGGCGGCGTGATGCTGCCGAACCACGCGCCCCTCACCATCGCCGAGCAGTTCGGCACTCTCGAGACGCTCTTTCCGGGCCGCATCGACCTCGGCCTCGGGCGTGCCCCGGGCAGCGACCAGGCCACCATGCGCGCGATGCGCCGCGACCCGATGTCGGCGGACTCCTTTCCGCAAGACGTGGTCGAGCTGCAGGGCTACCTGTGGGGCGAGTCACGTGTACCCGACGTGCAGGCCGTGCCGCGGGCATCCACTCGCGTGCCGCTCTACATTCTCGGCTCGTCGCTGTTCGGCGCCCAGCTCGCCGCGATGCTCGGCCTGCCCTACGCGTTCGCGTCGCACTTCTCACCGGATGCTCTGCACGAAGCCGTGGCCCTGTACCGCCGCGAGTTCACGCCTGCCGACCTCACCGGCGACGGTGTTCTGAGCGAGCCCTGGGTCATCGCCGGGGCCAACGTGATCGCTGCGGATGACCCCGCCGACGCCCGCGAACAACTCACCACCACCCGCCGTGCCCGCGTTCGCGGCATGATCTCGCGCGGGCCGGCCGCACCGGAGTACAGCGACGAGCAGATCGATGCCTTCTTGCTCACCCCGAACGGGCATCAGCTCGCGAACATGATGAAGTACTCGGTGGCGGGCACCGGCGACGAAGTTCGTGACTTTCTCGAAAACTTCGCGGCCACCGCGAACGCGGACGAGCTCATCGTCGCGCACCAGTCGCAGCACGTCGCCGAGCGCCTCCGCTCGGTCGAGCTGACCGCCGACGCCATGCTCGGCGCTTCGGTCTGACAGCCTGCGCCTCGCCCGCCCGCGTTGCACTAAAGCACCTTCCTGCTCTGAGGGGGGTGCTTTTATGCAACCTGGGCGGGCAAGAAGGGCACGGTGTCGGCGGGCGGCGGCATACTTGAGGGGTGCCTGAGTTACCAGAGGTGTATGCGCTCGTCGCCGACCTCGGCGCGCGCCTGGTGGGGCGCACGCTCGAGCGGTTCGACGTCGTGTCGTTCGCCGCGCTCAAGACGTTCGATCCGCCGACGTCGGCGCTGGCCGGGCGGATGATCGTGGCGGTCACCAGGCACGGCAAGTTTCTCGACCTCACGTTCGCGCCGCACGCAGACGCGAACCCGGGCAGTGACACCGCAGATGCCGAGCTGCACCTCGTGATGCACCTCGCGCGAGCCGGCTGGATCCGGTGGCGCGAGGGCCCACCCGTTATCAGGCCGGGTCGCGGCGGCCGCCCGGGCGCCGGGAACGGCCCGCTGGCGGCACGACTCGTCCTCGACGAGAGCGGCGATCCGCCGGGGTCGGGGCTCGACATCACCGAGGCCGGCACGAAGAAGAGCCTCGCGATCTACGTGGTGCGCGACCCGAACGAGGTGCCCGGAATCGCCCGCCTCGGGCCAGACCCGCTCGACCCCGCGTTCACGCTCGAGCAGTTCGCGGGCATCCTGCTGGCCGCCGGGCGAGCCCAGATCAAGGGGGTGTTGCGCAACCAGTCGGTCATCGCCGGAATCGGCAACGCGTACTCAGACGAGATTCTGCACACCGCGAAGATGTCGCCCTTCAAGCCGGCCGCGATGGCCGACGACGAGATCGAGCGGTTGTACGACGCCATGCTGGTGACCCTGCGCGGCGCCATCGAACGATCCGACGGGCTCGCGGCGTCAGAATTGAAGCGCGAGAAGAAGCTCGGCCTGCAAGTGCATGGCCGCACCGGTGAGGTCTGCCCGGTGTGCGGCGACACCGTACGGCAGGTGACGTACGCCGATTCGTCGCTGCAGTACTGCCCGACGTGCCAGACCGGTGGCAAGCCGCTTGCCGACCGGGTGCTGTCGCGCTTGCTCAAATAAGCGGGCCAGCGGGCCGGCGTGGCGGGCCGCGAGGCTCAGGTTAGGCGACCAGCTGTCAGGCGCAGAGCCGAGCTCGCAGCCAGGCCGAGGCGTCGGCAGGCGTGATGTCGCCCGAGCGGATGCCCGTGACGAACTCCAGCGCGACTTCGGTGAGCCGGCCGTCTGCCGTGTCGAGTCCGTCGCGGCGAACGTGAACTGACAGCCACCGCGTCGCGGGCGCGCCGATGCGTGCGGCCGTCGCCACGATGCCCGCGAAGTGTCTCGCCTGGCCGTTAGAGCCGTCGTCGAGCTCGGGCCGGAATCCGCGACCTCGGAAGACGTTGCGGCCGCCCGCCCCCGCTGCGACGAACCAGAGCGGCCCGGAAGGGATGCCCGCCCCGGCCCGCCCGAATTCGACGAGGTAACGGCGCTCAGCGCCCGCCTCCCGGCCCGCCAGACGATCGGCCATGGCGCACAAAGCGGCACAGGCGTCTGCCACCCCCGCCACCGAATGACTCCGATTCATTCCCCACACCTCCAGGGCCAGCCTCTCACTCGGCCAGCACGGTTTGTGACGAAATGTAACGATCTCGAGCGCGATTCGGAGCCAAGCCGCGCAGCCTGGTGAAATGACCCGCCAGATTCGCTTCAACGCCTTCGACATGAACTGCGTCGCCCACCAGAGTTCCGGCATGTGGCGCCACCCCGACGACCAGTCGTGGCGCTACAAGCAGCTCTCGTACTGGACAGAGCTCGCCAAGCTGCTCGAACGCGGCAACTTCGACGGCATCTTCATCGCAGACGTGCTCGGAACCTACGACGTGTACGGCGGCTCGAACGAAGCGGCCATTCGGCACGGTGCACAGGTGCCGGTGAACGATCCGGTACTGCTGGTGTCTGCCATGGCGGCGGTCACCGAGCACCTCGGCTTCGGCATCACCGCCGGCACGGCCTACGAGCATCCGTATCCCTTCGCCCGGCGCATGTCGACCCTCGACCACCTCACCAATGGCCGGGTCGGCTGGAACGTGGTCACCGGCTACCTTCCCAGCGCCGCCCGCAACATGGGCCACGAAGACCAGCTCGAGCACGACGACCGCTACGACGTGGCAGACGAATACCTCGAGGTGCTCTACAAGCTGTGGGAAGGGTCATGGGAAGACGACGCCGTCATCCGCGACCGCGAATCGGGTGTGTTCACCGACCCGAGCAAGGTGCACGAGATCGGGCACTACGGTAAGAACTTCACGGTTCCGGGCATCCACCTCTCGGAGCCCTCGACGCAGCGCACGCCGGTGATCTACCAGGCCGGCGCATCACCGCGCGGCATCGCGTTCGCCGCGGGCAACGCCGAGGCGATCTTCGTGGCAGCGTCGACGAAGGCCGGGCTGAAAGCGACCGTATCGAAGATTCGGGATGCCCTCGAAGAAGCCGGGCGTGATCGTTACAGTGCAAAGATCTACACCCTGCTGACCATCATCACCGACGAAACCAGCGAGAAGGCGCACGCGAAGCACCAGGACTACCTGACCTATGCCAGCGAAGAGGGCGCTCTCGTGTTCATGTCGGGCTGGATGGGCATCGATCTGTCGCACTACGACCTCGACGAGCCCATCGGCAATGTGAAGAGCAACGCCATTCAGTCGGCCGTCGCCAACTTTCAGGAGGCGAACGAAGACGGCGGCGAGTGGAAGGTGCGCGACATCGCCCGCCTCGGCGCCATCGGCGGACTCGGGCCGTTCATCGTGGGCTCGCCCACCGAGGTCGCTGATCACCTTCAGGAGTGGGTCGAAGACACCGACGTCGACGGATTCAACCTCGCCTACGCGATCACTCCCGGCACGTTCGAAGACATCGTCGAGTTCATCGTGCCCGAGTTGCAGCGCCGCGGCGCGTACCCCACCGAGTACGCCGAGGGCAGTCTGCGCAACAAGCTGCACGGTCGCGGCGACCGGCTGCCCGCCGAGCACCTCGGGGCGAGCTACCGCGTCGGGGTGCCCGCGCAGGCCTGAAGCCGGAGCGGCCGGCCGACGCCGCCGCCCGCTGCACGCTCCTTCGGCTGTCTCGGGTACGCTACCTGTGCGCCGGTCAGTACGGGGCGGCCACGACCAGAATGGGTGCAAAGATGCGACTCGGCGTCACGATCGACTACTCCGACGACTTCGCGCAGGCCGCCACCGAGACAGTGGAGTTCGAACGAGTCGGAGCCGAGGTCGTCGGCGTCTCTGAGGCGTACTCGTTCGACGCGGTGAGCCGGCTCGGGTATCTCGCGGCCGTCACGTCGACCATCACCCTTGCCTCGAGCATTCTGCCGATCTATTCGCGCACTCCGACGCTCATCGCGATGACCGCGGCGGGGCTCGACTCCGTGTCGAAGGGGCGGTTCGAGCTAGGGCTCGGCACGTCGGGCGCGCAGGTCATCGAGGGTTTTCACGGTGTTCCGTTCACGGCTCCGCTCGGGCGCATCCGCGAGACGGTCGAGATCTGCCGTTCGGTGTGGCGGCGCGAGCGCGTCGAGCATCAGGGCAAGAACTACCGCATTCCGCTGCCCGCCGACGAAGGCACCGGCCTCGCAAAGTCGCTGCAGATCATCAACGAGCCGGTGCGGCCGAGCATCCCGATCTCGATTGCGGCGCTCACCCCGCGCGCTGTGACGCAGATGGCCGAGATCGCCGACGGCTGGCTGCCGCTGTTCTATCACCCCGACCACGCGCGGGCGGCGTGGGGCGACGCGCTCGACGCCGGCCTCGCCAAACGCGACCCCGGGTTGGGTGCACTCGACACCATCGTCGCTGTTCCGCTGTACATCGGCGACAACGCCGACCGGATGCTCGACGCCTACCGCCGGCGCATCGCCCTCTATGTGGGCGGCATGGGCGCGCGCGGGGCGAACTTCTACAACGATCTCGCCGTACGTTACGGCTACGCCGACGAAGCCGCTCGTGTGCAAGAGCTCTACCTTGCGGGCGAGAAGGATGCCGCAGCCGAGGCCGTGCCCGAAGACCTCGTTCGGGCGACCGCGCTCATCGGCGACGAGACGCAGGTGCGCGATCGTCTCGCCGCCTTAGAGGCCTCGGGCGTGACGACTCTGCTCGTGCAGCCCCTGGCGCACTCCCCCGCGGGCCGCATCGCCTCCATCGAGGCCGTGCGCGCCCTCATACCGCGCGACTGACGTACCGCCCCCGCACCCGCGCCCGCCGCCGCAGGTGAAAGCTAGCGCGGCGACCGGAGGGCACGCGCAAGTGCGCCGTTCAGCCATTGGGGCGGATCGCCGGGGTCGCCGGCTACGCGAGTGAGGCCCGGCCAGCTCGCTGGCGCATCGTCGTCGGGACCCCCCGGGCCACCGAGTCCACGGGGCCCGCCCAGCAGCAAAAACGCACCCTTCGCGGTGACCGAACCCACGAAACTACGGAGTTCTCGAGTTGCCGCGCCGGCGGGCGGTTCGAGCGAGACCACGTCGTCTTCGCGGATGACCGGCAGCAGGTCGAAGAGCGGCCGGGCATCCAGTCGCACGTCGCGCGCGCCGAGCAACCGAGAAAGCGCCCGCAGATTCGCCGAGTCGAACGCCACCGTGTCGCGCGCCAGGGTTGCGCCGGCGAAATCGTCGAGTGACCCGGCGAGAGCGTTGCCCGCGGCGGTGCCGCTGAGATACACGAATCGGGCCGCCCGCTCGGCATCGCTCTTCGCCGTGAGCGCGCCCTCGCCGCCCCACCGCCGCACCGCGTCGAAATGCCGCGCGGAATGCCGGTCAGCGTGCTCTGCGACCAGGTCGATCAGCGTCTCGACGTCGTTCCGCAGCACCGCCCAGACCAGCAGCTGTTCGGCGCTCAGACTGTTCAGTCGAACGGTGGTGTCGGGGAACCGCTCCAGCACGGCGATCGCCCGCGCTCCCCCACCCAAAAACGGTTCGACGTAGCTGCCGAACCATGACGGAATCGACCGCAACAACACGTCGGCGGGCCGGCGCCTGCCGCGGCCATACAAATAGGGCGGCGAGATCATCACGTCAATTCTCGCGCACGACTGTCACTCCGCGCTCTCACTCAACGCTGTCACCCACAGCTATCACCCACGGCTGTCACCCACAGCTATCACCCACGGCTGTTCGCCCACGGCTGTTCACCCACGGTGAGACCTGACCGCGCCCACGGCTGCGATTTCCTGCTCCGTCAGCCCGGAGAAGGAAATCGCTCTGCTCGTCGAACGCACAAGCCTCTGCTCGAACCGCATTGATCGGCGCTTTTTCAGAGAATGCCACGAGTTATCAAAGAATCAGTGACGCTCTCTACCGTGCTGCGAATCGCAGGATTCGGTGTGAGGCTTGAAGTGTGGAGGGAACCTCGGTCAGAAAGTTCCGTGCTCCCCCAGCGAGTGGCGCTACAGCACTCTAACTCGCAGCCGTAACCATAACACACTTATCGCCGCCGCGCTGTACCGTTGGGTCTGTGAGCGAACGCTGCGAGATCTGGATGACCGGGCTCGCCGCCGAGACGACCGCCGACCTCGCACTGCTCAACCCCGTCGAGCTCGCTCGCCGAGACAGTTACGTTTTCGCCGCCGACCGCTCCCGGTTCACGCTCGGAGTCGCACTCTCACGTCGTTTGGCGGGGCGGATGCTCGGCGTCGCTCCGGCGCAGGTGAACCTCGACCGCAGCTGCGTGCGCTGCGGCGCGCCACACGGCAAGCCGGCGCTGCCCGGAACGGGCGTGCACCTCTCGATCTCGCACTCCGCCGACCTCGTCGCGGTGGCGATCACGAGGGCCGCACCGGTCGGGCTCGATGTAGAGCTCATCGACCCCGCGCGACGAGCCGGCACCAACGTCGCCGGCAGCGACCTCGCCAGCAGCGACCCCGTCGGTGGCGACCCGGTCGGCGGCAGGCGGTTCGGCAGCGGGAGCTTCAGCAGTGACCAACGAGCCTCCGACGCCGACTTCTTCCGCACCTGGTGCCGCACCGAAGCCGTCGTCAAAGCGACCGGCGACGGTCTGCGGGTGCCTCCCGAATTTGTCATCGTCTCCCCGCCCCACAAGGCACCTCGGCTTCTGGCGTACCCTCGGGCCATCCCAGCGCTTCAGCTCTTCGACCTCGACCTCGACCTCCACGTCGACGTCGCCGCAGCCCTCGCCCAAGAACCCGACCTCGAACCCGGCTACGCCGCAGCCCTCGCCATTCTCACGACGGAATCCGTCACCATCTCTGTGCATCGCGCCGAACGCGCCGAAGCCGCACTCGCGCAGGCGAGCTGACGAGCATCCGCCCGCCTCAGGCGGCGCGAATGGTGTTGCGGCCGCCCTGCTTGGCCGCGTAGAGCGCCTTGTCGGCGCGCGCCGACAGTTCCGAGATGGCGACTTCGTTGGCGCCCGAGCCGATGGCCGCGCCGATGCTCGCCGTCACCCGCGGCTCCGAGGTCTGCTCCGCAATGCACTCCCGCAGCCGCTCGGCGAGCATCACCATGTCGGCCTTGCCCGATACCAGACAGAACACGGCGAATTCCTCGCCGCCGGTGCGCACCGCCACATCCGCCTCGCGCATCGCCGTCACGATGGTTCGTGAGGTGGTCTGCAGAACCACGTCGCCGACCGCGTGCCCGAACTTGTCGTTGATGGCCTTGAAGTGGTCGAGGTCGAGAAGGATGCACGCCAGCTCTTGCCCGGTGCGGCGTGAGACGCTGTCGAGCAGCGGCACCTGAATCTCCATGCCGCGCCGATTCAACAACCCCGTCAGCGAGTCTGTCACGGCCAGGTCGAGCGCGGCGTCTCGCGCCTGCTCGAGAAACTGGCGCTGCCTGATCAGCAGAAAACTGCTGGTCACCGCCAGACCGAGAAAAACGAGCACGGCCGACAGCGCGTTGGAGCTGCGCAGCACGATCACACTGAGCGCCAGCACGTACCCCACGGCGCTGATGACGATGCCCACGCGATAGGTATCGAGCACCGTTGCCGCCATGGTGAGCGACAGTATCGAGAAGGCGATGATGACCGGAATGCCGCTGTTGCTGATGGCATAGCCGACGAAGCTCACGCAGACCATGGCCGACACGATGAGTATGCGCCCCGGCAGATGCGACGGAATGACCCGGCCGCGCACCGCGAGCGCAACGACCGCTGCGCTCGTCGCCAAGAACCCGAGCACCAGCCGAACCCAGAAGGGGTGCAGGTCGACGAACAGCGCCAAAAAGGCATAAAGAACGGCCGTCTCGACGGCCAGAATCTGCACCACACGAGAACGAAAGATCAATTGTGATAGGTCGGCAGCGGGCTGCGCCAGCGGTGCAGTCATGTTCGGTCCTTCTCGGGCAACGGGGGATCGTCGGTGTGCTGGTCTGAACTTACCCTCTTCCCCCGAACGCGGGCCACACCACACTCGCAGAACATGACCAGGTGAATCACTGCTCACGGCCAAATTCGGTTCGTACTCTGGAAATCATGATCGATTTACCGGCAGCCGTGGTCAGCGCTGCCACTCCGGCCGCCACCTCGGCGACCACCCCGGCTGCCACTCCCGCCGCCACCTCGGCGATCCCCGGTTGGCATCTCGCCTTGCGCTCGATTTTCAGGGGAACACCGGTGTGGGCCTTTCGGGCCGGCATGTTCTTCATCCAGGGCTCTGAGACGAAGCGGATGAACGTCGACCCCCTCCCGGGAGTGCGAGCGACCAACAACATCGACTACGTCGGCGACGGGCACGCCTCGCACCATCTCGACGTTCTCGCCCCCGAAGCCCGGGGTGCGGGTTCAGATCCGCTGCCCGTATACGTGTACTTTCACGGTGGCGGCTGGACGTCGGGCGACAAGTCCACCGTCACGAAATACTGCGCGCACCAGGCCGCTGAGGGCGTAGTCGTCGTGAACGTGAACTACCGCAAGGCCGGTCGGTTTCAGATGAATCACCTGATCGAAGACGCCGAAGAAGCCGTGCACTGGGTGCACGAGAACATCGGGCGCTTCGGCGGCGACCCGTCGCGGGTGGTGCTCGGCGGCGACTCCGCAGGCGGACACATCGCGGCGCTGTTCACCGCGAGTTCGAGCAACGGCGAGCTGCGCGAGCACCTCGGCATGCCCGTGACGCCTCGGTTCGGCCGTGTTCAGGGGCTCGTGCTGCACTGCAGCGCGGTCGATCTCACCGAACTGTTCGACAAGGCACCCATTCTGAGCAAGAACTTCGTGCGCCTGCTTCACCCGAGGGGTCTCCGTGTCGGCGCGGCGAGCCGATCGCTACGGGCCGCCGCAACGTATCTCTCGCCCATCGAATGGGTGAGCCCCGAGCATCCGGAGGTCTTCGTTTCGACCTCAGAGCGCGACTATTTCTACGCCTCGAACCTGCGCTTCATCACGCGCCTGCGGGCCGCTCTCGTGCCTGTGGAGACGCTCATCTTCGATCGCGAACATCGAAACGCCCGGCACACCTGGCAGCAGAATTACCGGTTCGCCGAGTCGCAGACCGTGTACGAACGGCTCACCGAGTTCATCAAGCGGGTCACCGCACCGGTCACGGCCAGCGTTTCGCTGCCCGCCGCTACCGTCTGAGTGCGTCGCCGTCGCTATCGCCGATACAGGCTCATGGCAGGTTCATTGCCGGATGCTCGGCAGCGCTCAGGGCAGTGGCGCAGCCTGGAGGCATGACAACGACAACCGCACGCTCAACGTCGACCCCGAACACGACAGGAACGGCACCAGCGACCTCGACAGCGACCTGCGCTGCGTCGCTGCCCGAGCCGATCAGAATCCTTGTGGTCGAAGACGGCGAGCCGCTCCGCGACCTGCTCGGGCGAGCGTTGAGGCTCGAGGGCTGGAACGTGTGCGAGGTCGCCGACGGTGCATCAGCGTTACAACAGGCACGGGAGTTCAACCCCGACGCGATCGTGCTCGACGTCATGCTGCCCGACCTGAACGGCGTTCGTGTCGTGAGTGCGTTGCGGGCATCCGGCGACCAGACGCCCGTGCTGTTTCTCACGGCGCTGGATTCGACAGCCGACCGCGTCGACGCCTACATGGCCGGGGGCGACGACTACATGACGAAGCCGTTCAGCCTCGAAGAAGTCGCCGCCCGCCTCTCGGCCCTGGTTCAGGGCATCGAGTACGCCGGCTCTGCGCGGCGATAGCGCCAAGCGGTCATTTCGCCAAAAACTCCAGCACGGCCCGGTTCCACTCGTCGGGGTGGCTCACGGTGACGCCGTGCGGGGCCCCGGCGATGACCACGAGTTCGCTGCCCGTTATGGCCGCGTGCGTTCGTGCGCCTGAACCCTCGAACGGAACGGTCGCGTCGCCGTCGCCGTGAATGACGAGCGTGGGCACCGAGACTTTCGTGAGGTCGTCACGAAAGTCGGTGCCGGCGAACGCGGCCATGGTCTCGAGCGCCGCCACCTTGCTGGCCTGTTCGGCGAGGGCGAGGGCATCCTGCCGCTGCTGTTCGGTGACCTTCAGAACCCCGTCGACCGAGAAGAACTGGGTGGTGAAGTCGTCAAAGAAGGCGTCTCTGTTCGCGGTGAGGGCCGCGGTCATTTTGGCGGCCTCGCTTGCTTCGAGCGGCCCGTCGGGGTTGCCGGGCGTCTTCAGCAGGTAGGGCGGCACCGCTGAAGCGAACACCACGCTGTGCAGGCGCTCGGCGCCGTACTTCGTGAAGTATCGGGCGACCTCGCCGCCGCCCATCGAGAAGCCCACCAGCGTGACATCGGTGAGGTCGAGCTCGGTGAGCAGAGTGTGCAGGTCTTCGGTGAGCGTGTCGTAGCCGTAGCCTGTGAGTGGTTTGTCGCTGCGGCCGAAACCACGGCGGTCGTAGGTGATGACGCGGTAGCCGGCCTGTTCGAGCACCGGAACCTGCGCCTTCCACGACTCGCCCGAGAGCGGCCAGCCGTGAATCAGCACGACGGGCCGGCCTGAGCCGCCGGTGTCGTCCACGTGCAGCTTCGTGTGGCCGAAAAGTCCGTGGTGGGCGGTGATGTCTGTCATGCGCGACTCCTTCGTGGTTTCTTGCCGTTGAACGCATTCGGTTCGAGCGCGCTCGGTGGCGCTTCAGTGGGTCTTCAGTGGTTCTTCGGTGGTGCTTCAGTGGTTCTTCAGTGGTTCTTCGCACCAGCACAGCCGACGGATTGGGCCGGCGCACGGGGTTGACAGACCGAGCCTGATTTCACTACCGGAGCGGGAATGAGCCGTCGCGGCCGCGGTTATAAACTGGAGCCCACCGATGAAAGAAGTGCCGATGTCGACTCCCCTGCACGACCTGATGACCCCCGAGAAGAACGTTCAGCGCATCATGTGGATCGGCGCAGCCTGGTTCGGCGTGTCGGTCGGCGCGGTCGCGGTCGTCATGGGTTTTCTGCTCTCGACAGGCTGGCGCCCAGAAACCCTGCCGACCGGCCTCGCCATCATCTGGTGGGTCGGCTCTGCACTCGTGGCGCTGAGCATCGCTCTTTTCGGCTGGTCGGGCTGCCCCATTCTCGAGGTGAATGTGCCCGTCGCCGACCGCAACAAGACCCGCACCATGCAGCTCGGCACCCTGTTCTTCATCGTGGGCGGTGCCGCAGCGCTGTTCGCCATTCTGCTCGGGCCGGCCTCCTAGCGCCGTTCGCCTCTCGCGACTGCGCAACCCGCACCGGGCACGAGGCAGATCACGAACCGAGAACGACCATGATCGGCCGATGTCGAGCGCCAGAATCCTCTTCATCGGTCAGCACCGTGAAGCTCAGGATGCCCAGCGGCGCAGAGACGAGAACGTGATCAAGGGGCATCCCCAGCTGTGTCGGCACGAACGCCGGCCACGTGCCCACGCTAGCGCTGCCCCGCTCGGCCCCCGCATCACGACAGCGGCCGAGGCCGCTGTCAAAACCACGATGTTCGCGTCGGCCCCCGCCGCCGCCTGCACGAAATGTCGTCGTGATATTCGGCTCGTCGTGACGCTCTAGCGGCGGCGGCGGCGGCGCTGAGCCTACATGTGGCCCTCTGTGCGTACATGTGCCCTCAGCTCCGCCCGAAGTGCCGCCGAACAGCCGTCGGCTGGCGGCCGACGACCGGCGACCGGCGGGACAGCACGCGGCTGCCGGATGCCGGCTGCCGCCTGGCGGCGTGTGCCGCCGGCGGGCCGCACGCACCTACGACAGAGCCTCGTGCGAGTCGGTCAGCGTCAGCGTGCCGCCCGAGAGCCCGTAGAGGTCGAGTTTCAGGGTCGTCAGACCGGACAGATCGGTGGCTGTCGGCAGGGTGTGGGCGGCGTCGAACACGGCGGATACGCCACTCGCGAGCAGGCCTGCGATCGAGTCGAGGTACACCACGACCGATCCGTCGGCCGTCATGTTCGACGCCGTCGTGAGCACGCCGTGACCGTCGGCGTCTCTCGTGTCGAGCGAGAATCCGTCAATCGAGATGTGATCGGCCTCGAGCCGGATGTGCCTGGCCGTGTCGCCGTTCGGCAGTGTCACCGTGACGACGCCAATGCTCTCGAGGCCTGAAAGAGACAGCGTCGCAGCGCCCATCACGGCCGGTTTGTCGGTGAGCGGCATGGCGTTCGGGTCTGCCGGCGCTAGAACGTCGGCGAGCGGCCCCGGCTGCGCGGAGGCCGCGGGTGCCGGTGCCGGCGCCGGCGCGGCAGGTTTCGTCGGAGCTGACGGCGTGATCGGTGCCGTCGGGGTGGTGAGCGGCGGTGCCGAGGGCACGATCGTGGGCAGCGCAGGCAAGCCCGGCGTCGCCGGCACGCTCGTGGGAAGCGCTGGCACGCTCGGGATGCCCGTCGGCACTCTGCTCGGGCCGACGGTCGGCGCCGCCGAGGGCGGCGCCGCGCAGTCGATGAACCCGAGAAAACAGATTCCCTGCCCCGCCGCCCCACTCTCGACCGCTGCCTCACTCTCGACCGCTGCACCGTTCGGCATCGCCGCACCATTCGGCATCGCTGCACCGTTCGGCATCGGTGCGGCCCCGATCGACGAGGCCGCACCAACCGCCACAGCCAGCATGACGCCGACTCGCGTGAGCTGTTGAACGACCGTCATACCTTCACAGCGACCCCGACGCCGGCCGTTTCTTCGTCGACCATTTCGACGGACGCGTCTGCGTCGGCGGCATCGCCGTCACCGGCGTGACGCGCACGGGCGCCGCCGGCGCGGCGGCGCGGCATCCACGACACCACCATCACTCCCCCGACCATGCCCAGCAGCATGCCGATGAAGAACCCGCCGAGGTTGACCCCGACCAGCGAATACACGGCGATCACGAGAATCAGAACGCCGTAGAAGATGCGCTGCGCCGGCATCAGAATGCTCAGCAGACCGAGCAGCACGAGAAGAATGGGCAGAATGGTCGCCTGCAACCCCTCGATACCGACCTGAATGTGCATGTTGCCGAGGTCGAGCTGGCTCGACAGAAACATCTCTACTCCGGCCAGAATCGACAAGCACCCGCCCACGAAGGGGCGCCGCCGGTACCACGCGACGAATCCACTCATCAGAAGCACGTGGTTCCGTTGGTGATCTGCATGTGCAGCCCGTTCAGGTTGAACACGGAGGCCTGCGTGCTCCAAGCGGTCTGCTGCAGGCCCTTGATGGTGAGCGAATCGGCGTCTTGAGCAAAGTCTCCGCCGCTGCCCTTCGCCGTCGTATTCACCTTCGACGCATCGACACCGATGCGGATGTTGTTGAACGTCGCGTCACCCTTGAGATCGGTCATGCCCAGCTGCAGGTTGCTCGCCGTCGCGGGAGTGTCTCCGCCGCCGGCGTTGATGAGCAGGCCCACCTTGCCGAGCGGGGTGTCGGTGACGACCGACTGGCAGAGGTTCGCGAGCGTGGCCGAGCCGATGTTGGCGATGGCGACCGGATGCGGCACACCCGAGCCGTCCATCGCCACACCCGAATACTGCGAGAACGCGGTGCCGTCCAGCTGCGACGCCCCGATCTGGAACTGGCTGCCCGACACCGCGAACGAGACGGGAACAGCGCCGTTCGCGACGCTTCCCATCAGCAGGGTGGCAGCGATCGTGACCGGAACGGCGGCCAGAGCGACTCGGCCGGCGCGTGAGCCCGTGACTGAACTGAACTTCATGGATCCTCCTTGATGCGAATGAAGTGGGTGCAACAGCAGCGACGCTAGGGCAGTTACTGACCGCTTGTCAATAGCTAACTGTGCGCCGGTCAATAACTACTGTTCACGAGTCAGTACTGAGCGGATGATCGTTTGGAGGCATTCGTGCAGAAATCTGCGAACCCCCGCCCATAAACTGTGCAGATGGCCCAAGAGCTGCGACGAACGCGCCTCACGCCCGACGAGCGTCGAGCACAGCTCGTGGCGCTCGGAGTAGCCGCACTCGCCGACCGCTCCCTCGAGGCGGTGTCGATCGAAGGCATCTCGAAGCAGGCCGGAGTCTCAAAGGGCCTGTTCTTCTACCACTTCGGCTCGAAACAGGGCTTTCACCGCGAAATCGTTCGGGCCGCCCGCGACAGCATGCTGCACGCGACGGAGCCCTCGCCCGATGTGCCTCCCGGTGAGCGCCTGCGCTCGACCCTGGCCCGCACGGTTCGGTTCGCCCGTGAGCACGAGAGCACGTTCTACTCGCTGGTGCGGGGTACGGCCAGCGGTGACGCCGAGGTTCGCGAGGTCATCGAACAAGCCCGCGCCGCGCAAGCCGAGCGTGTGTTCGTGCTGTTCAGCGAACTCGGCATGCCCGACTCCAACCTGCTGCGCGTCGCCCTGCGCTCGTGGGTCGCCTTCGCCGAGCAGACCCTCGTCGACGGCGCACTCAACACCGAAATGCCCGACGACGAGCTCGTCGCGTTTCTCTCGAACACGCTGGTAGCCATTGTGGGTGCGGCCGACCCCGCAAACGCGACGATCGTCGAGGGGCTGCACGCGAACGCTGCCGTCGCCTGAGCGCTCGCCGGGCATCCGGCCGCCGCTCTGGCGATCGGCCGATCGCGCCGCCTACCGGTCGACCCACCCGCCGCTCAGGCCTCGAGGCGCTCGCGCAACTCGATGAGGTGCGGCTCGATGTCGAAGCCCTGCGCGGCCACCCAGCCCTCGTCGTAGTACGTGTCGGAATACCGGTCGCCACCGTCACAGAGCAACGTGACGATGCTTCCGGTCTCGCCGTTCGCCACCATCGTGCGCGCCAGGTCGAGAGCGAGCACCAGGTTCGTGCCGGTAGAGGGCCCGGGCGCGCGCCCGAGCTTCTCGGCGACCACGTGCATTCCGGCGATCGACGCGGCGTCGGCAACCGTCGTGACGAGATCGATCACGTCGGGCATGAACGACGCTTCGACTCGTGGACGGCCGATACCCTCGATGCGCGAGCCGCGCGCCGTGATGTCACGACGGCCGGTGCGCCAGGCCTCTTCGAAGGCAGAGCCCTCGGGGTCGCCCACCGCGATGCGGGTGCTCGTTCCGGCGTACCGGGCGTAACGGGCGATCGTCGCCGAGGTGCCGCCGGTACCCGCGCCGGCGACGATCCAGGCGGGCTCAGGATGCCGCTCCCCTGCCATCTGGTCGAAGATCGACCGGGCGATGTTGTTGTTGCCGCGCCAATCCGTCGCGACGGCCGCGTTCGTGAACTGGTCGAGGTAATAGCCGTCGCACTCCTGTGCCAGCCGTTCGGCTTCGGCATAGACCTCGCCCGCCGTCGATACCAGCACGCATCGCCCGCCGTAGGCCTCGATGAGCTCGATCTTGCGCCGGCTCGTCGACGCAGCCATCACGGCGATGAACGGAACGCCCAGCAACTGGGCGAAGTACGCCTCTGAGACGGCAGTGGACCCACTCGACGCCTCGACGACTGTCGTGTGCTCGTGAATCCTGCCGCCAACGAGCCCGTAGATGAACAGCGACTTGGCCAGTCGATGCTTCAGCGAACCGGTCGGATGCGCGGACTCGTCTTTGAAGTACAGGTCGACGCCCCACGCGCGCGGAAGCGCAAAGCGCAGCAGATGTGTGTCGGCGCTGCGGGTGCTGTCGGCGGTGAGCTCTCGGATCGCCTCGGTGCTCCAGCGTCGGTTCGAAACCATACCGCCACTTTAGAGGCCGGGGTCGTCGTACGTGCTCTCTTCGGCGGTGGTGAGGGGTTTCGGATCCGCGAGGCGGGCAGCTTCCGCGTACAGATGCGCAACAAGCTCGGCGTCGACGACCTCGTCGGCGTCACCGAGCTGTGGAATACACACCAGCTGACTCGCCGGCCCGAGCAGCAGGCTCGCCTTCGCCACGCTGCCGTCGGCGAGCCGCGCTGGAATGTCGACCGCCGCCGACGTAACCCGCCGGGCCAGCGACTCGGCGAAGTGCACCACGGCATCGGCAATATCGTCTCCGGTGTTGAGCACACCGCCGGCGTAGTGAATCTCTTTCATTGTCGAAAGCTATTCTTTTTGCAGCACGTGGACAAGCGGCTTGTGCGTCGTGATTTGCAGCACTACGTCAGCGTGCACGCGGGGGCGGTGGCTCGGCAGACTCTTGCTCGGCGTCTTCGTCTACGCCCGGAACGGGTATGACCGCAATGTCGATACCCGTGGTCAACAACAGATGCGCCGTGCGCGGAACACCCTCACCGTAGTTCACGGTGAGCCACCGCGGCTCTGTCGACTGCAGGCCGAGCCCGATCTCGCTCAGCACGCTGTCAAGGTCTCTGCCGCCGATGCTGTACGGCTGCCCGCCATAGACGATATTGATGCGCTTCATCGTTCGCCGCCATTCACCGAAGTGGTCGTGGTTTCGGGCTCGGGCAGCAACTGCAGGCCACCCGCCGAGTTGGCCGACTCGGTGAGTTTCTCGATCCAGGCGGGATTGATGCGCGGCATCTTGCTGCCGAAGTACTTGTAGACCAGCGGAAGCGCAGGGTGCAGCCACACCGTGGTGCGCCCGTCACCGACGCCATCGTCGTCTCGCCAGCTGAAATAGAGCGATTCGCCGCGGCGCAGTTTCGCACCGACAACGATCTGAATGTGCGCCAGAACCCGGTCGTCGAAGTCGACCTTGAGCACTGTGTCGTAATTGAAAGTTCCCATGATCATCCCGCCGCCGCCTGTTCCATACGGCGAGGGCTTCAGCCTCTCGCCGTTACCTGCGGCGCCAAGTCTAACCGCGCCAGCCCCGTGCACCCTAAACTGTCGCCATGACCGAGCAGTCGCAGCGTCTCTCTGCAGACGACGCGCGCATTCTGGCCATGGAGTCGGCTGCACTCACCGGTCACACTCTCAAGCTCATGATTCTCGAACCCGGGCCGCCGGTCGACCTCGATGCTTTGCGCGACATCGTGAGCGCGAGGCTCAGCGGCCAGCCCCGAGCACGTGAACGCGTCGAGACAGGCCCGGCCGATGACGGTACCTCGGCCGGCCCACGCTGGGTTTCGGCCGAGCACTTCGACATCGCCGATCACGTGCGGCGGCGCGCCGGTACTGAGTGTTCGACTCGGGGCGACCTGCGGAGCGTGGTGAGCGCGCTCATGTCGGAGCACCTCGACCGCGACCGACCGCTCTGGACCCTCGACCTCATCGGCCCGCTGGCCGACGGCACCGAGGCCATCGCAGCACGCATGCACCACGCCATGGTCGACGGAATCGCCGGTATGCGCTTTCTCGACGCCATACTCTTCGATCCGCACGATGCACCCATGCACCCCGCCGGCACGCGGGCCACGAGCATCCGACCGGCCCGGGCCGACGAGTGGCTGCGGATGCCCGGGGCGGCCTGGCGCGAACTGGCGCACCCGGGCGGTCGCTCGCCGTTCGACCGGCCCGTCACCGTAGCGCGCGATCTGGCCTTCGTCAGCACTCCGCTGAACGAGCTGAAGGCCATCGGCGCCTCGCGGCGAGCGCATGCCACCGTCAACGACGTGCTGCTCGCCGTGGTGGCGGGGGGTTTGCACCGGTGGCTCGGCGACCGCGATCGGGCTCGATACGTGCGTGCCCAGGTACCGGTGAGTCTGCATCATCGTGACGAAGACTCAGCCGACTTGGGCAACCGAGACTCGTTCATCAACGTCGATCTGCCGCTGTCAGAACCCGATCCGCTGCGCCGGCTCGATCACATCAGCGGCCAGACCCGCACCGAGAAGCAGCTCGACGACGCTGCGCTGCTGTACGACCTGTTTCACGCCCTCGGGCGAGTCGCGCCGGCCGACGAGTTCGTGCACCGCCTAGCGGGCAGCCCACGCGAGTTCAGTGTGGCCATCTCGAACGTTCCGGGCCCGCGGGTGCCTGTTGCTGTCGCGGGGCGGCGCATCGACGAGCTCTTCACCTCGTCTGAACCGGCTACTCACCACGCCCTCCGCATTTCGGCGATCTCGAACGCCACGACCGTGGGAATCGGATTCTGCACCGACCCCACGGCGCTGCCCGGCATCGCCGATCTCGCCGACGCGACCGGCGCCGCCTACGCGGAGTTGCGCGCGGCCGCCCTCGCACCCTGAACTCTGCCCTCATGCCCTGGCGCCAGCCCAGTCCCCCACCCAGTCCCAGTCCCAGCCCCAGCCCCAGCCGGCACTTTCGTCGGAGCACGCGTGAGCTGCCGGCCTCTTGCGAGGATGCTCGCTGAGCTCCGACGAAAGTCTCTCGCACTCAGGCGAGTTCTGCGGCGCGAGCGGCCGCATCGTCGGCGTCGCGAGCGGCTCGCCGCGCGGTCACCACGGCGGTGCGGTGGTCGTGCTCGGCCGAGCGCTGATGCGCCGCAAGCTCTCGCTGGCGGTCGTGCAGCTCTTCCAGCTGGGCCTCCAGGTCATCGATCTGCGCCGCCACGTCTCGGGCTTCGCGGTCGCATCCGCTCAGCGCGTCGGCCAGCGCTTCGGCCTTCTGCTGCGCTTCGCGGGCGGCATGGCCAGCTGCATCGGCCGCCCGCACGGCATCGTCGTGAGCCCGCTTGTGTTCTGCGGCCTTCGCCGACTCGGCAGCCCGGTCGGACTCCGGCGAATCGGCAGCGGTGGCGGCTGCGGCCCGCTCAGCTGAGGCCGATTCAACTGACGTCGTGCCCGAAAGCTCACGCCGGGAATCCACAGCCGGCCCGCCGACCGCGCCCGAAACGTCGACCTCTTCGAACCCTGTCGACTGCAGCGAGCGGATGAGGCGCCCACTGAAGACCACCGCTGCCGCCACCCGATCGGCGATGGCGGCGAAAAACGTCTGCTCGATTTCACTTCGAGCCACGTCGCTCAGGCCGACGTCATTCTGCTCGGCGAGCTGCGCTGCCTGGGCTGTTACCCGTTTCCCCAGGGCTTTGCGCTGCTCCCCGAGCTCGGTGAGCGTCTGGCGATGCGGATGCTCTTGAGCCTGCCGAAGCGTCTCACCGAGTTGCACCACCTCGGCTTCGAGCTCTGGCCATTCGGCAGACACCCGATTCACAGCCCAGGCTGCCGCCGACGCCCGAGCGAGCGAGCGCACAGCGGCGGCGAGAACACGGTCGCCTTCGGCCGCGATCTCTTTCGCCCGCGCATTACGAGCGGCCGTGAACTCTGCCGGGGGCAACCGGTACAGCTCGCGCGCGACGCTCTCGAGATCCATGACCCGAGAGTATCGATCTCCTACGCATGCTGCTCGTAAAAGAACACGCAAATCTCCCGTCGTTCGGGCAACCGTACGGTCTGCAGATCGCCCTCCAGCCGGGGATGACAATCGGCCGAATTCGTGTGACACTCGCGGGCGCGTGATAGGTGCCGATTTCGACGCTGTCTAGTACTTCTGGCCGCAGATTCGGTGCCGAAGACTGGGCTGCCAAAGCGCCGAAAGGAAACCCCATGAGCGACAACTACGAATTACCCGCCAACTTCTACCCGCCGCAAGCCAGCTCCACGGAGGTATCGCCGCCGACGACGCCCGCGCAGCACTTCGAGACGCCCGCGCAGCCCTCCGAGCAGACCCCGAACGAAAAGCCGAGTAGTACAGCCGAAGCGGCCAAAGACCAGGCCGGCCAGCTGAAAGACCAGGCCGTCAGCTCAGGCTCGCAGGTCGCCGGAGCCGCGAAAGACGCTGCCGGCGACGTCGTCGGCGAGGCCAAGACTCAGGCGAAAGACCTGTTTCAGCAGACCCAGAGCGAGCTGAAAGACCAGGCAGCCACGCAGCAGAAGCGCGTGGCGACCGGGCTGCGTTCCCTCGCCGACGAGCTCGGCACTATGGCGAGCAGTTCCGAGGCGGGCGGCGTCGCAACCGATCTGGTGCAGCAGGCCGCCTCGCGCGCCGGCAGCGTCGCCACCTGGCTCGACAACCGCGACCCCGGTTCGGTGCTGCACGAAGTGCGCGCGTATGCGGCGCGAAAGCCCGGAACGTTCATCGCGATCGCCGCTCTGGCCGGGCTCGCGGCCGGCCGCCTCACCAAGAACCTCGCCAGCGCTGCTGCCGATCAGAACGCGCAGCAGACGTCGAGCGACGCTTCGGCGGCATCACCTACCCAGGTGCCGCTCTACGCTCAGCCTTCGGCTCCTGCGACGCCGCCCGCCGAGACGTTCGCCCCGGCCGACAGTGAGGTGGTCTACCTCGACGACGAATTCGGTGGCGCACCCGTCGACGGCCCCCTGTACGGTGACCGCGCATGACCGACGGCGCCGCGAGCGGTGGTGTAAACAGTCCCTCCGAGCAGAAAGCCGCCACCACCTCACTCGGTGACCTGATCGGCGAGGTCACCCGTGATCTCTCCACGCTCATGCGCCAAGAACTCGACCTTGCCAAGGCCGAGCTCAAGCAGTCGGCCTCACGGGCAGGCAAGGGCGCCGGCATGTTCGGTGGAGCCGGTTACGCAGCCCTGATGGCGATTCTGTTCCTCTCGATCGCAGCCTGGTGGGGTCTCGGATACCTCATCGGTAACGGCTGGTCCGGTGTGATCGTCGCAGTCGTCTGGGCGATCGTCGGGCTGATCTTGTTCTTGATCGGCCGCCGAGAAATGAAGGCGGTCAGAGGTCTGCCGCAGACCGCGAGCACCGTCAAAGAATTCCCCGAAACCTTCAAACGAAATGAGCAGAACCGATGAGCGACAACCCCAACGAGATCCGCGCGAACATCGAAGCGACTCGCTACGAACTGAGCAACAACGTCGACGCCCTGGCCGACAAGGTCACCCCGTCGAAAATCGCCGACCGCCAGGCCGAGAAGGTCAAGGGCGCCTTTCGCGGCGCTCGAGACCGCGTGATGGGCGCCGCGTCAGACGCCGGCGACAGCGCGAGCGGCGCGGCGGGCTCTGCGAGCGACACCGTCTCCGATGCCGCCCACACGGTGGTAGCGAAGGCACAAGGCGCTCCCCTCGCCGTCGGGCTCATTGCGTTCGGCGCCGGCCTGCTTGCCGCCGCGCTGCTTCCGGCGAGCACGAAGGAGAAAGAACTTGCTTCGAGCATCCGTGACTCGGCACAACCTCTGGTCGAGCACGTTCAGGATGCGGCCAAAGAGGTCGCCGGCAATCTGAAAGAGCCGGCCCAAGAGGCCGCGGCCGCGGTGAAAGACAGCGCGACCGATGCAGCCGCGAGCGTGCAAGACCAGGCCCAGTCGGCCGTCGCCGACGTGAAAGACCAGGCCGGCGAGGCAAAGCACGCTCTGCAAGACGAGAACTGAGCACCGCGGCGGCGCCGGAGTCGAGCAGTACCCGGCGCCACCGCAGCGAGAGCGAGTCTTGCGGTCGAGACGCGCCATCTCGGCGGTCGCTTTCGCCCGAAATCGCCGCTCTCGGCGGCATAGTGGCCGTCGAGAGCGGCCCAGGCGTCAGTTCTGAACGTCTCCTCGCCAGGCACCGTCAGCGCTGCCCTTCGACTCGATGTACTCCTTGAAGTTCTTCAGATCTTTTTTGATGGCGCGATTGTCGACGCCGAGAGTCGCGCCGAGCTTTTCGAAGACGCCGGTCGGCTCCCAGTCGATCTGCACGGTGACGCGCGACTCGGTGTCGCTGAGCTTGTGGAAGGTGACGACGCCGGCGTGGTCGACCTCGCCACCGGTGCTGTTCCAGGCGACGCGCTCGTCGGGGTGCTGCTCGGTGATATTCGCCTCGAACTGGCGCTCCACCGGCCCGACTTTGACCTTCCACACGGTCAGAGTGTCGGTCGGCTGCGTGATCGACTCGACCTCGTCGAGGAATTTCGGAAACTCTTCGAACTGGGTCCACTGGTTGTATGCCACAGAAACGGGCACGTTGACATCGATGGTTTCGATCGCTTGAGACACGCATTACTCCTTTTTTATGGGGGACCCTTATAGCGGGACGCTCTGAAGAGTAGGTCGGTGGATGAGAAACGCACACCCCCTTCCCCCGAAACCAGAAACCGAGTAGCGAGCGCGAGGCGACGAAGCACGACTAGGGTTAGGGCAACGGCAGGGGGCCCTCGATGGGCATGTTGATGTACGGCAGTCCCAGCATCGAAGTAAGTTTCGACGACCGCGCCTTGACCCACTTGCAGATCGTCATTACCGCGAAGCTGCGCCGGCGCGAGAGTTTCGTGTTCTCGTGGGCCGACTCGGCCGATATCGGCAGCGGTCGCAGCTCCATCTGGCTCGACCCGTCGAGCACGCTGTACTACCGGTTCTACGGCAGCCGAGTGCCGGCGATCAACCGCGAATGGATCGACGTGCTCATGAACTCGGCAAACAGCGGTGGAGGCCTCTTCTTCACCGCTGAACCGTCAGCTAAGGATCGCCTTGCAGCTCACTAATGTCAGCGTTCCGTGGGGTGCGACTCTCAGCAACCCCGAACACCAACTCATCTTCTACTTTCTGATCGTCGCTGCCCTGGCCTTCTTCGCGGGTTTCATTCGCACCTGGATCACCCGCAACGAGGTCGGCTCCCGCTACCGCACGGCGGTCTCCGCCCGGCTCGGGATGCTCGGGGTCGCCCTGATGGCCTACGTTCTCATCGCCGTGACCTTCCTGCTGGGGTACGGCAGCACCGCGGCCGGCTGGGTGCCGAACGACGGCGCCATCAACATCTTCTCGACGAGGTACATCGAGTGGACGGTCAGCGTTCCTCTGCTCACCATCGAACTGCTCGCCGTCTGCGCGACACTCGGAGTGCAGGCCCGCCGAAACACCGCCATCGCAGTGACAGCTTCGGCAGCCATGATCTTCTGCGGCTTTCTCGGCGCCATCGTGATCGACAACGGAACGAACACCGGCGCGTTCATTCTCTGGGCCGTCATCAGCTGCGTCTTCTGGGTGATTGCGAATGTCGTGCTCATCCGCGCGGTGAGGCAGTCGCTGCCGACGCTGACGCCCGAGTCGCACACGATGTTGAAGCGTGCCGCGATCGTGCTTTTGGCCGGGTGGGTGGTTTACCCGATCGTGTACTTCTTGCCGCTGTTCGGCGCCAGCGGCGGCCTGACGACGACGATTCTGATCACGCTGACCGTGGCAGATGTCATCGTGAAGCTCGGCTTCTCGACGCAGACGCACCGCGTGGCGAAGCTGCGCACGGCGGAAGACGTGCGTGCCGGTGACGACGTGCATCCGGAGTCCATCTGGATCTCGTCGGTGAAGCAGTCGGATGCCGGCCTACCACGTGAGGTCTACCTCGCCGAGGGCGCCGCCATCCACGGCCGGCGTACGAAGCCGCCGACCAGTGCCGCCGTCGCCTCGGCCCAGGAACCGATGGCCTCCGACAGCACTCCCCTCGACGGCGGCTACTGACGCCGCCTGCGTAACGCCGCGCAATTCAGCAGGCACAGGGCCTTCAGCAGGAATAGTCTGACGTCATGACTGTTCTCTCTTTTCTCGACCTGCACGTCAAAGCCGACGCACTCGAGGCCGCTGCCGCCAATATTCACCAAACCCTCGAGGCGACCCGCGCCCGCGAAGGCAACCTCGGGGTAGACGTGACCGTCGATGTCGACGACCCCACGCATTTCGTGCTCGTCGAGAAGTGGGCGTCGATCGAAGCCGACAACGCCTACCGCGCCTGGCGCGCGACTCCCGAGGGCGCATCAGACCTCGGTGCCATCGTGGCTTCGGCTCCGTCGCTGACGCGCACAGAGCTGCACGACGAGATCTGATTCGGCTTGGGCCCGGTCAGTCGGGCACGTACCGCAGAATGTCGCCCGGCTGACAGCCGAGTGCCTCGCAGATCGCGTCGAGCGTTGAGAACCTGATCGCCTTCGCACGACCGTTCTTGAGAATCGACACGTTCGCCACCGCGAGCCCGATCGCGCCCGCGAGGTCGGTGACCGACATCTTCTTTTTCGCAAGCTCCACGTCGAGATTGATTTCGATCGGCATCAAATGACCTCGGCGAGCTCGCTGCGCAGCTGCATCGCACTGTGCAGCAGGCGACGCATGACCGCCACGAGCAGGGCGAGTGCCGCGCTCGCGCCCGACGCTGCCGCTGCGATGACGAGCACCGCAACCGTGGCCGACGACGGATTCGCGACCTGCGCCGCCACGAAATAGACGAGCCCGATCAGCGAGACCGCCGCCCCCGCCGTCAGCGCTCCGATGGCGATATTCACCCAGCGGTCGGCGGGGCTGCGATCGTCGAAGATGCTGTCGTCGTGGGCCATGGTGACGAGCATCCACACGCTCACCAGCACGAGCTCCACACACAGTGCACCGGCGAACAGCACCACCGCGAGCGCCAGACCGACAGGCTTACCGAACACCGAGAGCACGAACGACGGTGCATACAGCGCGGCCACGGCGAAGCCCACGAACAGCACCACGAGTAGCGCGCGCAGGGTGACAAGAATCGGTCGGGACACGAGGCCTCCTCAGCCAAAATATCGAATAACGTGCATTTCGTATTGTTATTCGATACGTTAACGCTCATCACACTACCGCAAGCATGTTCTGAGAGCCACCTCGGCGACCGGCGTGCCTGACCCGAGGAGCCGTTATGACCGACCCTGCACCCACTGACCTTGCGCCCACCGACACTGCACCCTCCGACACCGCCGCTACGGGATTCGCCGTCTGGGCGCGCTACTTCGAAGCGAACCTCAGCCGCCACGAGCGCCTCGACGCTCTGATTCCGTGGTCGTCGAGATCGACCCTGCCCGGCGCCACCGTCGTAGCCCTGGCGAGGTCGCTGCAGCGCTTCGAGCTCGGCGAGAGCGGCGAAGGAAAGAACCTGCGCGCGAAGGCACGCCGTCGCCATGACGCAGAGTACGACGCGGCCCTCACCCTCTTCATCGCCGAAGAGCAGAAACATTCGGCGCTGTTCGGCAGAGCGCTCACGCGGTTCGGCGCCGAACGCCTCACCTCGCACTGGTCTGACGCAGCGTTCGTCGTGCTGCGCCGCCTGATGGGCCTGCGCACCGAGATCACCCTGTTTCTCATCGCCGAGACGACGGCGATGGGGTATTTCGACGCGCTCGGCCGAAGTGCAGACCCGGTCATCCGTGGCGTTGCGCGCCGCGTGACCACCGACGAAATCGAGCACGTGAGATTTCAGATCGACCAACTCAGAGTCGGCTTCGAGACCACCCCGCGGGCAGGGCGGATGCTCGCTGCCCTCGCCGCCTCGGTCGTGGCCGTTGCTGCGGCCACCGTCGTCGCCGTCGACCATGGGCCCGCAATGCGCGCCTGCGGACTCGGCCGTGCCCTCTTCTGGCGTCGAGCGCTGAGCACCTTCGGCCGCGCGGCACGGTCGTCCTTCTTGCTCGACGGCGAGGCCGAGCTGATTCACGGACCGAGTGTCGACTCAGCAGTCTTGACAATTCGTTCGGCACCTGACAATACTCGTCAGGTAGCAAACGAATAGGAGAACTGACGACATGAGTACCTCACGCATCGCCCTGGTCACCGGGGCGAATCAAGGAGTCGGCCTGCAGGTCGCGAAAGAGCTGGTGGCGAACGGCCTCACCGTCTACGTCGGGTCGCGCAACCTCCAACGCGGCGAGGCCGCGGCGGCCGAGATCGGCGCGGGCGCCATCGCGCTGCAACTCGACGTGACCGATGCGGCATCCATCGCTGCGGCCGCCGAGCGCATCAGCAGCGACGTCGGCCATCTCGACCTGCTGGTCAACAACGCAGCCCTCTCGAACACCCAGAAGGGTGACCGCTCGATGGCGGAGTACGCCCCGCTGTCGCGGGCGAGCACAGCCTCGCTCGACGAGATCCGCGAGGTGTGGGAGGTCAACGTGTTCGGTGTTCTGGCCGTCTATCAGGCCATGCTGCCGTTGCTTCGATTGTCGACGGATGCCCGCATCGTCAACGTCTCGAGCGGCGTCGGGTCGTTGTCGACCAACGCCGACCCCGCGTACGCCTATCACGCGATGTTCGGACCGGTCTATCCCGCCTCGAAGGCGGCGCTGAATGCCATCACGCTCGCGATCATGGTCGAGCTCGAGTCGACCGACATCAAGGTCAATCTCGTTTCGCCGGCATTCACCAAGACCAACCTCAACGGCTTCGAGGGCACGGAGTCGATCGAAGACGGTTCTCGCGAAGTGGTGCGGGTCGCTCTGCTCGGCCCCGACGGCCCGACGGGAACGTTCACGCGCTGGGAGAACACGACGATTCCGTGGTGAGTTCAGCCGTGTCTGGCTTGACAAATCGATCGCCAGCTAGCTGACTGTGTGAGGTGAGCGCCGAATCCGACAACCAGCACGAGTCCGTCGGGGCGTGGGCGAAGCGCTACTACCTCACCTCTCGATCGACCATCGAAAAGGTGCTTCGGCACTACGATCTCGGTTCCACCCAATGGATGGTGCTCTACCAGCTTGCAAACGACGGCCCGACGATGCAACGCGATCTGGCCCGGGCTCTGAAGATCGAGCGGGCGACGTTGAGCGGCATCATCACGACACTGGTTCGCAAGGGCTTCGTCGAGCAGCTGCCCGACGTCGTCGACCAACGGCAACGGATGCTGCGTCTCTCCCCCGCGGGCGTCGAACTCTGGAAGCAGCTGCCCGACCCGGTCGCCCTCGCACACGACATCTCGTTCGACGGCGCCGACCCCGGCGAGCTGGCCATCGCCGTTCGGGTGCTCACCGCTGCGACCGAGCGGCTCAACGCTCACCTGGCCGGCGGGGACGGGAGCAGCAGCGCCGCCGGAGGCGCGGGCAGCAGCGGCGCCAGTGCCGACGGGGGCAGCAGCAGTGCCGGCGGGGGCGCTGGCAGCAGCAGCGCTGACGCGGGCAGCAGCAGCGCCAGTGCCGACGCGGGCAGCAGCAGCGATGACGCGGGCGCGGGCGCAGGCAGCAGCGTCGCTGACGCAGGCGCAGGCGCAGGCGCAGGCGCAGGCAGCAGCGTCGCTGACGCAGGCGCAGGCAGCAACGCCACTAATGCTGGCGGCGGCGCCGACGGCGACCACTCGTGACGGCACCTCGCCGCCCTCGCAACGGGCTCATCACCCTCAACGTGCTGCTGTTCTTCGGCAGCGGAGTGTTTGCGATCGTCGCTGTGTGGTTCGCGTTCCGGGCGTACTTCGCCTTGGCCGGCGCCGTCGCGAATCCGACCGCATCCGAGCTCGCCGGCATCGACGTGTGCGCCGGGGTCTCTGTGCTCGCGGCCCTCGGCTCCGTCGTGGTTGCGGTGATCATCCGCGGTCGCTGGGGCGTCGTTTTCGGGTCCCTCAGCGGCGTTGCGCTCGTCGGAGCCCTCATCGTCGCCGCCCTGCTCACCGCGCCGCAGGGCATCCTGCGCCCCACCCCCGCGCCGCAGCCCGACCTGCCCTCGAACTACCAGCCCTGTTACAGCGGCAGCAACACCTGCAACTGAGCCGGGCCTCCGCCCTCCCCCCTCGCCCTCCGCCTCCGCCCCTTCGCTCCGCGCAGAATCCACTTTTCGAAAAAGCCCCCAAAAATCAAATCTTGGGGGCTTTTTCGCAAACTCGATTGTCGCGATGAGTCAGGATGAGGGGGGCAGGAGACACAGGGGCAGGGGCAGGGGCAGGAGCACGAGACAAGGGGTCAGAACACACGGGGCAGGGGCACGAGACAAGGGGTCAGGAGACACGGGGCAGGGGCAGGAGACACAGGGGCACGGGGGCACGGGACAGGAAATTAGGGGGTGAGCAGCACTTTCACGGCCTCGCGAGAATCCATGAGGCGATAGCCCTCCGCGACGCTCTCGAGGGGCAGCGTACGGTCGAAGACCGCACCCGGGCGCAGCGTGCCGTCGAGCACCAGCTCGAGCAGCAGGGGCAGGTAGGTGCGAACCGGCGCCACGCCACCCGCATAATGCAGGTTGCGCCCGAAGAGTGCTGCGGTCGGCAACGTGCCAGAAGGCGCGCCGACGAAGCCGACCGTTCCGCCCGGCCGGGCGACGGCCGCCGCTTGAGTCATCGACTGTTCAGTGCCCACGCACTCGAGCACCGAGTCGGCACCGGGAAGGCGCAGCAGCTCGGCGACCTCTGCCACACCGTCGTCGCCGCGCGTCTCCACGATGTCGGTGGCACCGAACTGCCGCGCGATGGCCTGCCGAGCGGGGTTCTGCGACATGATCACGATGCGTTCGGCTCCGCGCAGACGCGAGGCCAGAATGCCGCACAGCCCGACCGCTCCGTCACCGACGACCACGACCGTCGACCCGGGCTGAACGTTGGCGGTCACTGCCGCGTGGTAGCCCGTGCCCATGACGTCAGAGAGGGCGAGCAGGTGCGGAACGAGGTCGTGATCGGGGGTGCCGTCGAGACGAACCAGCGTGCCGTCGGCGAGCGGAACGCGAGCGTACTCGCCTTGGCCTCCGTCGTTGGCGAAGCCGTTGTGGTCGGTTCCGCCCCAGAACGACCCGTGCAGGCATGAGGTGGTGATGCCGTTCTGGCAATTGATGCAGGTGTCGTCGCTGATGGCAAAAGGGGCGATGACGAAGTCACCGGGGCTCAGCGCGCGAACGCCCGCCCCGACCTCCTGAACAACGCCGACGAACTCGTGCCCGGCCCGTTTCGGCGCCCCCGCACCGAGGCCGCGCCGATACGGATGAAGGTCAGACCCGCAGATGCACGACGCCGTGATGCGCACGATGGCGTCACTGGCATCGAGAATCGTCGGCGTCGCAACGCTCTCGAGCCGAACATCGCCGGCCCCGTGCAGTACGGCCGCCCTCATGCGCCGGCCCGATCGGATGCCGGAACGGATGCCGAATCGGATGCCCGGGCGAAACCGGTGTCGGCGGCGAGTTCGTCGTACACTCCGTCGAACGGCTCTTCGGGCATCCACTCCGCCGCAGGCTGCCGGTGCAGCCGCCAGTACGTGTCGGCGATCAGGTCGGGGTCGAACGGTGTGCCCGCTTTTACCGCACCGCTCACGGTGACGCTGACCACATGCACACCGTCGTCGCGCACGGTCTCGGCGAGCATCGTGGCGGCCGAACGCAGTGCCGCCTTGCCGAGCGAAACCGTCGCGATATCCGGGCTCGGCCGAACCGCGGCGCTGCCGCTCGTGAAGATGACGGTGCCCGCCTTGGCCTGCTGCATGGCAGGCACGAAGACCTGTGCGGCGATGATCGCGCCGACGACGTCGACCGAGTAGCCCTCGAGCAGCTCGTCGGCCGACACGGTCAGCAGAGTGCTCGGCACGAGCATCGCCGCGTTGTAGACAAGAACCGCGGGCCTGACCGACTGCGCGCGAACCGCCTCGAGGGCGACCCGGAACGAACCTGGTTCGGCCGCATCGGCGGCCCGAACGTCAACCTCCGTGCCCTGGCTCCGGATGCTCGTAGCGAGCGCCTCGAGCCGTTCGGTGTTGCGCGCGAGTAGCGTCAGGCGATACCCCTCCCGCGCGAAACGGCGCGCCACCGACGCACCGATGCCGGGGCCGGCGCCGACAATCACGGCGTGGGAATGCTCGAGCGGGTCAGTCATCTGCGGTGTTCTTTCGTCTGGGTCGCTGCTTCATCGCGCTGCTCAACCGGTTCTCGTACGCGGCCGCGGCCGCATTCAGCCGAGCGAGCAGGGCGCTGAACTGCTCGGCCTCTTCTGCGCTCCACTCGGCGGTCAGTTCGCCCATCATGTCGTCGCCGATGGTGAAGACCTCGTGACTGAAGGCCACCCCCTTCTCAGTGAGAGAGACCACGGTTGCCCGAGAGTCGGCCGGGTCGACGCTCGAGACGATGAGCCCGTCGGATTCGAGCCGCTTCAACACCTTGCTGATGTTCGATCGCCCGGTGGTCAGCTGCGCCGCCAAAACCGACGGTCTACTGGCGCCTTCGGTTCCCAGCAGGTACAGAACGCGGTTCGATGTGAAGTCGAACTCGTTGCTGAGCCGCGAGGCATGCGCGGCCTGAAACCGGTAGGAATTGAGCCGGGTGATGAGCTCGGAGAGGTTGCTGAGAAGTTCGGAGTCGAACAGCGAACCGTGCGGTTCTGTCATGCCTGCATATACCCTCCATCGATTTCGAGCACTGACCCCGTGGTGTACGAAGACTGGTCAGAGAGCAGCCACACGATACCAGCAGCAACCTCGTCGGTGGTTCCCATGCGACCCGTCGGCATCAGTTCCGACCACGTCGCGACCTGCTCGTCACCGAAAGACGACATCGCCGGAGTGAGAATCGTACCCGGGGCCACAGCGTTCACCCGGATGTTCTGCTTCACATAGTCGATAGCCGCCGTACGCGTGAGGCCCACCACACCGTGCTTCGCTGCCGAATAGGCGGTCAGGCCAGGAGTGGCCTTCAGACCGGCGCCCGATGCCGTATTCACGATCACGCCGCCACCCTGTGCGACGAACTGGCGCAGCTCGGCACGCATGCACAGGAACGTTCCGGTGAGGTCGATGCCGATCGTCTTCGCCCACGCCTCCGGGCTCAGCTCGTGCATCAGACCGGGCGTCTCGGCAAGACCGGCGTTGTTGACCGCGAGGTCGAGACTGCCCCAGGTGTCGACTACAAACGCGACCATCGCGTCGACCTCGTCGACTTTCGTCACATCGCCGTGCAAGAACAGGGCGGTTCCGCCCGCTGCGGTGATCTCGTCGACGACGCGCTGGCCGCCCTTGTCGTTGACGTCGACGACGAGCACCTTGGCACCCTCGGCCGCCATGCGCTTGGCTGTTGTTTCTCCGATGCCCGATCCGGCGCCGGTGATGAGTGAGTTCTTGCCTTCGAGAAGCATGTTCGATCCTTTGGTGTGTGAAACGTCGTTGAGACAGTCGCGACACGACTTAGTGTCGTAACGACATCATATGCCCATCGGCGGGCTGCCCTCCCACCCGCCGGTGTACATTTCTCGATATGGAGCCCCAACACCAGCCCGGGCCGGGCCGGCCGCGTGCAGCCCTCAGCTCCGACGTCGCCGCACTCGCACTTCGTTTGTTCCAGCGCGACGGGTACGACGAAACGACGATGCAGAACATCGCCGACGCCGCCGGAATCAGCAGGCCGACGTTGTTCCGCTACTTTCGCTCGAAAACCGACATCGTGTGGGATCGGTACGACGAAGAAGCGGATGAACTGCGCCACGCTCTCGCCACGGCCGACCCAGACCGCCCACCCCTCGACGTGCTGTGCGACATCTTGCCCCGCCTGCTGCAGTACGACGATGACGATCTCGACCTGCTCCGTACCCAAGTGACGATCATCGCCTCCGTTCCGGCCGTTCGGGGCCACGCCGATCGCCGCTCAGCCGAGTGGGTCTCGATCATGGCCGAGTTCATCGCCGCGCGCTCGAATGCCCGACCGACCGACCTGCTGCCGATGGTGATGAGCCGCTGCGTCTGGAGCGCCGGATGGTCGGCCCTCACCTATTGGGCAGTCAGCGACCAGCGCCGGCCTGACGCCGCGCTCGCAACCGCTTTCGCGGGCCTCCGCCACGGCTTCAGCCTCGATGCACTCTCCCCCGCCGACGCAGCGCTCTCCGCCGACGCAGCGCACTCCGCAGGCGGGACGCTCGCCACCGGCGAGTAAGGCAGGCGCCTCAGCTCACGGCGTCGAAGGCCGCGCGACCTCGGCTGCGACGACCTCGCCGAGTTTCTGCCCGGTGATGCGGCGGATGACCTCACCCGCGACGGCTATTACGAGATAGAGTGTCAATAATCTTTTCGACGAAGAAGGATCCGATTGTGACGACGACCACCCCCACCCCCGAGTCAGAACACGTCGAGCTGAGAGGCCTCGAATTCTCGTATTCCGATCAGGGAACGGGCCCGGTCGTGCTGAGCGCTCACGGGCTCAGCTCGAGTCGAGCAGGTAACCGCGCGCTCGGTCTCGCCGATTTTGCCGAAGTGGCCCGGGCCGGCCGCCGGCTCATCTCGTATGACGCACGCGGGCACGGCGAGACGCCCGGCACCGACGAAGAAGCGCACTACACCTGGGCGAGTCTCGCCGAAGACCTGCTCGCTCTCGCCGACCACTTCTCCCCCGAGACACCCGTCTCGGCCATCGGCTCGTCGATGGGCACCGGTACGCTGCTGCACGCCGTCGCCCAGCGCCCGCAGATGTTCGACCGTCTGGTACTGACGGCTCCCCCGACCGCCTGGGAGACCCGCGCCGGCCAGGCTGGAATGTACCGCACCATGGCCGATCTGGTAGAGACCAGCGACCCCGCGACACTGGCCGCCATGATGAGCCAGGCGCCGGTACCTCCCATCTTTCAGGGCCTGCCCGGCTACCCGCCCGCCCCCGACATTCAGAACGGCCTCATGCCGACGGTGTTCCGAGGCGCCGGGCTTGCCGATCTGCCCTCTCTCGAAACCATCGCAAGCATCACGCAGCCGACACTCATCATTGCGTGGGCGAGCGACCCCGGGCATCCGGTGTCGACGGCAGAGAAGCTGCACGCCGCCATCGGCGGGTCTGAGCTGCACGTTTCTGAGACGCAAGAAGATCTGTTCACCTGGGGCGAGCGAGCCGCCGAGTTCTTGACGCGCTGACGCGCCTGCCGAAAGTTCCGCCAACAAAGAAAGAGAGCACCAGTAATGCCAGGAAGAGTTGAGGGCAAAGTCGCCTTCGTCACCGGAGCCGCCCGCGGCCAGGGCCGCAGTCACGCCATTCGTTTGGCGCAAGAGGGCGCCGACATCATCGCGGTCGACATTCTCGAAGACATCGAGTCGAACCATTACCCGCTGTCACGCGAATCCGACCTCGCCGAGACCGCACGCCTGATCGAGGCGCTCGATCGCCGCGTCGTCACCTTCAAGGCCGACGTGCGGGAACCCTCGCAACTGCGGGCCGCTCTCGTTGAGGGTGTCGCGCAGCTCGGGCACCTCGACCTCGTCATCGCAAACGCGGGCATCTGCCCGCTCGGCGCCGACGTTCCGCCGCAAGGGTTTCTGGATGCCGTGCAGGTCGACCTCGTCGGCGTCATCAACGCGGTCTCTGAAGCGCTGCCCTACCTCTCGGCCGGTGCCTCGATCGTCTGCACCGGCTCGGTAGCCGGTCTCCTGGCCGGCGGAACCGACAACCCCGCCAACGGCCCCGGCGGTGCCGGGTACTCCCACGCCAAGCGCGGCGTTGCGCGGTTCGTGCACGACCTCGCCCTGCAACTCGCGCCGCACTCGATTCGGGTGAACGCCGTGCATCCCACCAACGTGAACACCGACATGCTGATGAGCGAGCCGATGTACAAGGTGTTCCGCCCCGACCTCGAGAACCCCACGCAAGAAGACGCGATGGCGGCGTTCGGGGCGATGCAGCCGATGCCGATCGGGTTCGTCGAGCCCGTCGACATCAGCAACGCGGTGCTCTTCTTGGCATCAGACGAGGCCCGCTACGTGACGGGCCTGCAGCTGAAGGTCGACGCGGGCGCCCTCCTGGCCGGCACCACCTCGGGCGCGCCGGCCTAGACTCGGCCCGCCCGCCCTCACAAACGGCGGAGATTTCGAGGGGGTGACGCCGTAGAGCGCCCACCCCTTCGAAGTCTCCGCGGTTTTTCCGTCGCCTAGCCGAGTCAGTGCCGAGTCAGTGCCGCGTCAGTGCCGCCAGTGCCGCGGTCAGTAGGCCTGCTGGATGAGCGCGGCGACCTTGCCCACGTCGTTGTTGGCCTCGAGCACCCCGTCGAGGCTCGGGTAGAAGCCCTGGTTCACCATGATGGTGAAGGCGAGACGGTGCCCGCTCTTCGTGTCCATGACGCCGCCGAGGGTCTTCGTGATGAGACGGAAGCGCCCGCCGTTGAAGTCGTCGACAGCCAGTAGCGATCCGGTCTTCGCGAAGACCTTTCCTGCCGCAGGACTATCGGTTTGCACCGTCGCAAGCGAACCATCTACTCCGAGAATCGGCAGTGTCGCCTTCCATCTGGCGGCGTCGGGTCGCTTCGCCATGAGGGTCTGCACCTCCACCGCGTTGTCGGGGGTGATCAGGTTGCCCGGCAGCCCCGACCCGTCGATGAGCGCAGCATCGGTGGTGTTCAACCCGGCGTCGGCCCAGAGTTCGCCCGCGATACCCATGCCGTCGTCACAATCTTTCGACCCGGCATCGGCGGCCAGCAGGCAGGCGAACGTCTGGGCACCGCGGTTGTAACTGATCTTCATGACGTAGGTGGCCTCTTGTGCGAGCGGCAGCGACTGCAGCTGCGCCACGGAGGGCAGAGCATCCACTTCGTTCTCGGGCGCGAGCGCCTCGGTCGAGTTGGTCGCGAGCGGGTCTGCGGTGACCTTCACGCCGGCCCGGCCGAGCGCCTCGATGAACGCGGTTCGAGCGAAGGTCGCGGGGTCTTTGAAGGCGTAGACCTTGAGCTGCGGCGCACTGTCGGCCGCGATGGTGCCACTGACGACGATTTCGCCGTTCTGGCTCGACTTCGGATCTGAGATCTTGGTCGTGCCGCCGGCGGCCACGGTCTGCACCGCGCTGGTGACCTTCCACGGGGCCACTGCAGGGGTCAGCTGGATGCTCGCCGCCCGGCCCACCGCGCCCGGCGTGACCAGCACGTCGATCAGGTTCTGGTTGATGATGATCGGGGTGACCGGCTGCCCACCGAGGGTGCCGTCGAAGAGGCGGTCGTCGACGGCGACATCGCCGCTCACGGCGTTGATACCCGATGCCTTGACCTGCTCAGCGAGCTCGTTCAGCCCCGCGAGCGGATATTCGCGGGTCAATGTCGAACCCGGCAGCGGATTCGCGTCGTTGTGATCGAGATTCGTGAAGTCGACCGTGCCGTCGGCCTTCGTACGGCCGCCCATCGTGAGATCACCCTTGCCCACGAGCACGAGGTCGCCGTTCAGTGTTCCGTCGACGACTTCTCCGGTGCGCTTCACCGGCGTAGTGATCGTGTGGTCTGGGCCCCACTTCAGCCACGCAGCACCCACGCTGTACGTCTTGACGAACGAGCCGGGCTCGGCCATCTTGTCGCCGTCGAGGTCGATCAGCTGCTTGCCACTGTCGAGGTCGCGCACCGAAATGAGCCAGCGCCCGTTCGCGTACTGCGGCTGGTTCATCACGGCGAGCGCCGCGCGCGGCAGACCCGACACCGAACCGTACTCTTCGGTGCTTGACGACCGGGTGCACGACGTCACAGCGACGGCCACCAGGATGCTCGCGAGCGCCGTCGCCGCGAGCCTGACGTTTCTGCGACTCATGCGTCAACAATCCCACACTCGGCACTGCCGCGGTGAGAAACTCAGCGGCCGCGGCGCCCAGACAGCAGAGCGTGCAACAGCGGCAGCACCGAGACGATCATGAGCACCGTGCCGAACACGGCGTCGCTGGCATGCAGCACCGCCCCGGCGATGAGCAGGGCGCCGAACAGAATCGCCGAGACGACCCGACGAGCGGTGCGTTCCAGCCGAGCGATGCGGCGTTCGACGGCCGGAGTGGTCACCGCGACCGTTCCTTCATCGAAGCGGCTGACCAGGGCATCCAGTCGTTTCGGCAGCCGAACGGCGACGCCGGCCGTCTCGAGCGCCTGCTTGGCGATGTCTTGCACCACGTTGCCACGCTCGTCGCGAATCAGCTGCTGGGCGTAGGGCTCGACCGAATCCCACAGGTTGAACGCAGGATTGAGAGCGCTGCACACTCCCGAGGTGAGAGACATCGCCCGGATGATCAGCAGAAAGTTCTCGGGCAGCTGCACCGGCAGCGTGCGCACCACGTCGCCGAACTGGTCGCCGAAGGCCCGGAACTCCTGGGGATCCACCTCGCGCAGCTCGGCGAAGCCCATGCCGCCGAACCGGGCGAAGAGCTGTGTCATCGCTCGCTCGAGTTCTCTCGTGTCAGCAGAAGGCAGCAAGACGCCGACGTCGCGGATGGCATCGACCAGGCCCTTGCCATCGCGTGACGCCGCGGCGATCAGCAGCTTGCGCAGGCCGCTGCGGGTGTTCGCCGGAACCTCACCCATCATGCCGAAGTCGATGAAGGTGAGCTTCCACGAGCGTTCGCCGGGTGCCGCCTCGACCGGAGTGACGAAGATGTTACCCGGGTGCGGGTCAGCGTGAAAGAAGCCGTTCGTGAAGAGCTGGTCGAACATCACCGCCGCGAAGACGGGCGCGACCTCATTCGGGTCGATGCCCGCCGCGATCAGCGCCTCGGCGTCGGTGATCTTGATCGCGGTGACGTCTTCGAGTGTGAGTACGCGCCGGGTGGTGCGTTCCCACACCACGGCGGGCACGCTCACCCGATCGTCGCCCGCGAAGTCGGCTGCGAAACGCTCCGAACTGGCCGCCTCGTGCAGGTAATCGATCTCTTCGAGACTCGTCTGCGCGAACTCTTCGACCAGCGACGGCATGTCGACACGATCGGAGACCAGCCGCACGTGACTGAGCCAGCCGCCCACTCTGCGCAGGGCAGCCAGATCGACCTCGATGATGGCGTCGATTCCGGGTCGCTGCACCTTCAGCACCACGCCGTCGAGACCCGCGTCGGCAGCGGCCAGCGGTGCGAGCCGGGCGCGGTGCGCCTGGCCGAGGGATGCCGCGGCAACAGGTGTCTCGTCGACAGCGGCGAAGGCGTACTGCAGCGTCACCCCGAGTTCTTGCTCTGCAAGGGCGCGGATCTGCGGGAACGGAACGGCCGGCACCTCGTCTTGCAAGCCCTCGAGTTCTTTAGTGATCTCGGGCGGGAGCACGTCGAGGCGCGACGACATGAACTGCCCCACCTTGATCATGAGCCCACCGAGCTCTACGGCGAGCACATGAAAGCGCCTCGCGAAGCGCTGCATGCGTCTCGACCGGGTGCGCTCGGCAACACGTGTGAGACCAATGCGCGGCAGAAGCAGTTCGTACCACCACGTCACCGCGAGGTTCCAGGCGGCGAACCGCAAGATGCGGCGGTAGCGGGCACGGGCGTTGACGGCCCCGGGCATCCGCTCGCCGGCGCCTCTGCGCCCATCTGGGCTTATGCGCCCAGGGCTTATGCCCTCGCCGGGGTTTACTCGCAGGTCGGGGCTTATTGGCTGATCGGGGCCCTGTCGTCGGGGCGGCACCCCCGTCAGTCCTGAGCGAGAATCGAATAGAGCCGCTTGCGCGCCTCGTCGAGCGCCGTCACGGCCTGCTGAACCTGCTCGGCAGACCCGGTGCGCGCCACTTGGGCTGCCGCCTGAGCCAGCTCGAGACCCGCCTTCGGCAGCGCGGTGAAGCGAGTGTTGTCAGACGTGGTGGTCGAGTCCCAGGGCGATGACTCACTGGTCTCGGCGCCGGCGACCTCTTCGCGGCCCGCTTCGGTCAGTGCATAGATCTTGCGGCCGTTGGACTCTTCGGCCGTGATGAGACCTTCGTCGGCGAGCAGCTGCAGCGTCGGGTAGACCGAGCCGGCGCTCGGCTTCCAGCTGCCGCCGCTTCGCTCTTCGATCTCGTGGATGATCTGGTACCCATGCATGGGCTGTTCGGCCAGCAGGGCGAGCACTGCTGAGCGCACCTCGCCACGACCGACGCGAGTGCCGACACGCTTCTCGAAGCCCGAGCGCAATTGATGCATTGCCTCCCAGATTCCCTCTGCGGGATTGCCCATACCAAATGCTCCGGTTGAAAACGAACCAGCCATGATGACCTCCTCAGTCTGCCTACGAACGATACTCAACGATATATAACGATACGCCACAACGATAGGGGTTGCGCCGACGAGGAATGCGTGGGGCAGAAATGCTGTTTGCCCCTACGAGCGGCGGGTCACGCACTGACCGCACTCACCCCCAGCAACGACGACGGAGGACAACCGGCTATGACAGAAGACGCGGCGAACGCACTCGCCAACGATCAGATCATCGACATCACGACCATCGGAAGAAAGTCGGGTGAACCGCGGCGCATCGAGATCTGGTATCACCGCCTCGGCGGCCGCTATTACATCACCGGCACGCCGAACCGGCCGCGCTCGTGGTACGCCAACCTCGTCGCGCACCCCGAATTCACCTTTCACCTCAAGCAGTCGGCCACGGCAGACCTGTCCGCGACGGCACGGCCCATCACCGACCAGTCTGAGCGAGAAGAGCTCTTCGCGGGTATTCTGCCACCGCTGGGCGACCTCGGTGAAACGTACCCGGCCGCGACGTGGATCCAAGACAGCCCGCTCGTCGAAGTGGTCTTCGCTCACTAACCCGCATTCCGGGCCCGTTCGGCCCCGAGCGGTGCATACATATCGAATATCAATATGTAGATAACGACTTTCGATATGCTTAGGCCATGCGCGTCTCTCTCGTCTCCCGAATCGCCGCGGCACTTGTCGGCGTGCTGATACTCGGCGGCCTCGCTTCCTGCAGCCTGTTCGTGACGCCACCGCCTCCCGCCTCCGTCGCCGAGGCCGCGACCGCTCTCGCGTCGACACTGCGTCAGACGACCGGCGTCGGCGAGGTGACGGTGTCGGTCGGGCCTCGCGACTATAAAGACGGTGGCAGCCTCGACAACCCTGGCGCCTGGCGCATCTCAGCGACGGTGACGGCCACTCCCTCACTGCCAGACGTGCAGGCGGTCGCTGCTGTGGTCGAAAACGAGCTCGACAGAGCCCGGCTGATCGCCTCCGCCACCGCGACGCTGAATCTCGGGGGTGACGGCCTCCCCGACACCACGTTCGACTTTCTCGGGGGCGGAGAGCGAGTCGGGTTGACGGTCGCGCAATTCGTCGACGCCGGCATTCGCCTTCGACGCATGACCGGCATCCACGCGGTTCACGTCTGGTTCGGCGCTCTGCAGCCCAGCGTCACCGTCACCTCGCCCCGCGACTGGCTGAGCACAATTCGGCAGCTTCGCGCTCTCGACGGGTTCGGCGACGGGCTTCTCGCTGCGGTCACGCTGTACGGCCAGGGGCCTGAAGACGGAGGCGCCGTCGACAGCTGGATGACCGTCGACGCCGTCTCACCGAATGACGCCACCCTGGCGGGGCTCACCACCGTGATCACCCAGCCGGGTGTCACGTCGTTGTCGTACGATGCGTTCCGGCCGGCGGATTCCCTCGACGACTGGCGACCCTACCTGACGGTCGAGACGGCGTCGCTCAGCGCACGCGCCGCCGTTCTGAGTCTGCTCACGAACTTCGACGAGACAGCCGCGCCCGTTGCCGGTATTCCGCGGGCCGCCTTCACCGTTTTCTTGATGAATGGCGGCAGCGCACCCGACGCGCACGGGTACCTCGGGCTCGCCCTCGATGCCGCGGAACCCGCCGACCTGGTGCCCGCGCCGCAGCCGCCGCCACCACGCTAGAGGTTCGCGTCGGCGAAGACTCGCATCGCGTCTCGCACGAAGGCGGCGCCCGTCTTTCCGCCGTAGTTCACAGCGAAGCGATCGTCGTCGACGTACGAGTCGCCGAGCCAGGTGAAGT
>JAODBC010000099.1 GCA_025463765.1 Subtercola sp.
ATCGCCGCCTATAAGACCGACCCCGACCTCACTCCCGGCAAGGTCGCCAGCACCATGAACATCTCGTTGCGTCAGCTTCAGCGCGCCTTCGCCGCCCAAGATTCGTCGGTGAACGACGAGATTCGCCAGCACCGCGTCGATACCGCTGTTGGTCTGCTTTCCAACCCGGCCTACCGTCATCTCGACCTCGGTCAGATCGCCCAATACGCCGGCTTCGGCGGCCGTGCCGACCTTCGGCGCGCAATCGCTGCCGTGCACGGATGCACGCCGACCCAGCTGCGCGTCTCGGCCTAGACGGCCGGTTCGACTAGCTCGCGGGGGTAATCGAGTAGGTTCCGACGTCGCTGTTCGCCTGGCCGCTCACGGCGGTAACGGTGACGCTCGTCGGGATGGCGGGAAACGCAGATCCGTGTCCGCTCCATTCGTCATCGCCGGGCTTGTCGCCTTCGCTCTCTATCCCGCGCGGCCACTTCTAGTCAACGTGAATGCGAGCTGCCGTCGCATTTACGACGTCGTATAGCGTCACTCCTGGTGCGATCTCGCGCAGTCGAAGTTCACCGCCGACAATGTCAATTACCGCGAGGTCGGTGATAATCACGTCGACGCATCGGCGCCCTGTGAGGGGCAGGTCGCAGGTTTCGACGATCTTCGAACGCCCGTCTTTCGTCTGATGTTTCATCAGCGCGATCACCTTTGTTGCGCCACTCACCAAATCCATGGCCCCACCTATGCCCCTCACGAGCTCGCCGGGTACGGACCAGTTGGCGATATCGCCCTTTACCGAGACCTGCATCGCACCGAGGACCGCGGTGGAGACTCGGCCTCCACGGATCATCCCGAAACTGGCCGCCGAATCGAAATACGATGCGCCAGCGTTGACGGTGACCGTTTCTTTGCTCGCGTTAATGAGGTTCGGGTCTTCGTCTCCATCAAAGGGATGTGGTCCGACACCGAGTATCCCGTTCTCCGAGTGGAGAACGACCGTACTGTCGATCGGTAGGAACTCTGGAATCAGCGTTGGAATTCCGACGCCCAGATTGACGTAGCTTCCGTCGACCAATTCGAAGACTGCGCGTGCGGCGATCTCTTCGCGCGTCCAAACCATCAGTACGCTCCGGCGAGAGATCGCTGTCGGGTGACTCGCCTTTCGATGCGAACGTGGGCCTGCTCTTGCGTAAGCAGTACGACGCCATCGACGTAGATTCCCGGCAAGTGAATAGAGTCGGCGTCGAGTTCGCCGGCGTCGACGAGCGATTCAACCTCGGCGAAAGTCACGTTCGCGCACATCGCTGCCAACGGGTTGAAATTGCGAGCTGACTTTTCAAAAATCAAGTTGCCGTGGCGGTCTGCTCGAGCCGCCCGCACGAGTGCGTAGTCCACGCGGATGGCTTGCTCGAACACGTATTCGCGTGGCTGGCCCAACGAGCTCAGTACCCGAGTTTCTTTTGCCAGGGATCTGGCAAGCACAGTGCCGTCGGATGCATATCTGATCGGCAGCCCACCCTCCGACACCATTGTTCCCACGCCTGTTGCTGTGTAGAAGCCTGGAACGCCAACGCCGCCAGCACGCATTCTCTCGGCGAGTGTGCCCTGAGGCGTCAACTCGAGCTCGATCTGACCAGACATGTACTGTCGTTCGAACTCCTTGTTGTTGCCGATGAACGACGCGACAACTCGATCTATGCGCCCAGCCTCCAGCAGCTTTCCGAGACCCCACCCATCGAGACCGCAATTGTTGCTTACAATCTCGAGATGCTCAGCGCCGCTCTCCAAAAGCGCGTTTACCAGAGCATCCGGCACGCCCGCGGTGCCGAACCCGCCGACGGCAATCGATGAGCCACTCGGGATGCCGCGCACGGCGTCGGCGACCGAGGTCAGCGTCTTGTCCATACTGTCGACACCCCCTCGAACGAATAGGATTCCACGAGGGTTTCAACCCGAGCAGGCGGTTTGTACAGGTATCTCCCAAGTCGTGACCGTTCGAGCCAATGGTGCGCTGCGAGACTTGCCGCGATTGAGATCCCACCCACGCCGATCAAGATCAAGGCAGGAGTCACTCCAGTCGGCAGACGGAGAGCCATGCTGTTTATAGCGACGGCGAAAAGAACAATGAACAGCGTGTGTGCGACGTAGACGGGTAATGTCCGCGCACCGAGCCAGGTCAACCCCGGCAAACGATAGATGAGCAGGGCCAATGAGATTCCGCAGAGTAAGCCAAGACACTTCATGAAGAAGTAGGCGATCGGAACCACCGTCACCAGGTTATGCTGCACGGCAAACCATTCCGTGGCGGCCCACAATGCAATCACTCCAATCAGCAAGTACTTCGGAGTGCTCTGCGCAATCGTCAGAATGATGCGCCGACCGTATACGCCAACCAAGAAGAATAAGTAGTACGTGAAAACGCCATTCCACCCGTTACTTAGTACGCGAACGACGTTCGGACCGAGAGCCGGTTCCGCGAATCCCCACCATGATGCTGAAACAACCGCAGCAATCCCTAGGTGAACCCACACGGGCAGACGAGAGAGACATTTCGCTAGAACGAAAAACAGAGCCAGTGCCCAAAGGAACCAAAGTTCTCCTGAGGGGCGCAGTGGCGACAAGACTATGCGCGCGATGTGCGCAAGAAGTGACGAGTCGTTTTGGTCGGGCAATGTACGCGCTGCCAGGTACTTGTACAAGAACACTACGGGCTGCCACATGACGAAAACCCAGAGCAGCGCCGTTAGCTTGCGGGAAGCCAGCTCTCGCCATGGCTTCGTCAACCATTTGACTGCGAAGAGTCCTGACATGCAGAAGAACAGCGGTATCTGGATCGTTGCGAAGCTTTCATTAAGCGTGTTGATGACCGGGGAGTGCACGCCGGCGAACGCCAGCCACTCACCCGAGTGAACCATCACGACGAGAAAGATGGAAATTCCTTTTGCTGCGTCGACCCAGGAAAACCTGCTGTTTACTGGTGCTTCGAGACTGATGTTCGCAACTTCGAGACTCATACTGTCCTTCCCCATTCGGATCGCGCCATTTCGCACCTGTCCCTGCGTCTAGGCAGGAGTTACGCTAAACGACCTGCGCCCGACTGTCATCGCCCCAAGTTGGGACTTGTTGCCGAGGAATCATCACGTAGCCCCTCATATGGGGGCAAAGCCGCGGGCTATGCGCGAGCCGGTCAACCCGGCTTGCCCGTCACCTCCTCGTCGGGCGCGCAGCCACCGCACAAAGCCGATCCCGAGCCTCCGCGAGAACTCCTCAATCGCGCGATAGCGATAGTCACGTTCGCGAGACGATCGTCGCCGACCCGCCCGAGCCGTATTCGCTCTACGTCGCAAACCCGTGCCAAGCGATCTCCGTATTCGTGCCCGAACGCATTTTGAGCGAGAGCGCCGACCCGGCCTACACTCTCCCGATCGTTGCAAGCCGCGACCTCTCGCTTCGCAACCCGGTGCGCGAATTCGTGCGCAGCCTCACCGACGACGGAGCACCCGCCGATCGACTGCCCGCCTACCTCGTCGAAAAGCTGATTCTCGAGATGACGCTCTCCCTACTGCTCGAGACGCAAGGCCTGCGTAAGATCTCGGCGTCGTCGTCTGTCGAGCAGAGCCTCTACGCTCGCGCAATGGCCTACATCGCCGCCTATAAGACCGACCCCGACCTCACTCCCGGCAAGGTCGCCAGCACCATGAACATCTCGTTGCGTCAGCTTCAGCGCGCGACCTCGACGCGTAATCGCTGCCGTGCACGGATGCACGCCGACTCTGCGTCGAGGCTCATTCCCTCATAGTGTCCGAGCCTCCATACATACGAATAGACCCCCCTCAGTGCGCCACTCGAAATGGGGGGCCGCCTTGGGTGCCACCGATACAGGAACCACCCGCACTAACGTCAATCTTCGAAACTCTGGACGCCCGTGGTGCCTGGTCTCCCCCTGATGCCGTTACACGGTGATGCGCGCTCCCGCCGCGATGAGCATTGACTGCAACGTGGTCACTTTGAGCTGATGCAGCGGCGCGCCTGACGTGACGGCCAGCGCTGCAGCCACCCCTGCGGCCTCGCCCAGTACAAGGAACGTCGGTTCGACGCGAATCGACGCCCAAGCAACATGCGACGCCGAAATGCAGACGGATGAGATTAGATTCGTGGCCTCGGCCTTATTCGGCAGCAGCGCACTATAGGGAATTTGATAACCGGTCACCTCGTCGGTGGATGTGGTAGGTATGCCGCCCTCCACTGCCACATCTCCACCGGTGTCGATGAAGCGCTGCACGTGATGACAGTCGATGCGGTATGTACCTAATCCGATCGAATCGGCCTTGACCTTGTCGGAGACTAGATCCGACTCGGTCACGACCGTCTCTCCAACCATCCGAAGACTTTCTCGAATGTAGAGTTGTGCAGGAAAATTATTAGTGGTCGTGAACTCATCCTTCGCAAGACCATATTGGTTCGTCTGATCGCGCACGTGCTGTGGCACTGACGGATCGTTTGCCAGAAAGTACATGAGGTTCATCGTGTAGTCACGGTGAACGTCGGCGATAGCCTTGCGCCCGGCGCGGTCAGCCGTGGGAAATCCCCAGCTGCCAGCCACCAGATCGGTGTCGAAGAAGCCGCCACCGTTCAAATCGAACTTGTGCGGCGTCACCGCAACAGCATTCAGCGTGTAAGGAATTGACGTCTTGAAACTTCGCGCCAGCAGATCGAATTGCGTCGCATCGTAATTCGCCCCCTTGCTGAACGGAATCGAGTTACTCGGTTCATTACTCAAGCAGAGCCGATAGTTGAAAGCCATTATTTTCTTGTCCGCAGCGCCCGGCAAGGTTGTCGGAGAGGAAGATAAGCCTGCCGAAAGCTCGCCGGAAGCATTTTTCGCAGTGATGGGGTACGGCTTCACCTGATACCCGTACCCGGCGACCTTTTCACCATACGTCTCGGTGGACTCCCGACCATACGTCATGCTCACAGCGGACTGCTGTAATAAGACACCCTCGTACGAAGCATCGATGAAGATGTCAGCGTTGAACTGCGTTCCGTCATCCAAGACAATGCCCGTCACTGTCGTGCCGCTTTTAGCGACACGGTCCAAGATGCCTTCGACAGGCACTATCGAGTATCGCCCGAGTATCGATTGGAAGGCCTTGAGCGCAATGTGCGGCTCGAAATCGTAGACCGGACCCGCCGCGGAATAGAGTTTCCCTACTTCGCGGAAATAGGTATCGGCAAGACCTGCTACGAGAGCAGAGTTTTCGATGTCGGAATGGCCGAGACCGTTCGTCATCATGCCTCCCAGCGGGCTCTCTCCCAACACAATCGTCACCGCGACCCCAGCTCTCGCTACCGCAACGGCGGCCGCGATGCCCGACGGGGTACCGCCATATACCAAAACGGATTTCGGGGCCGGGCTCGAATCTGGGGCGCAGCCGGCAAATACGGCCGCAATGGAACCGCCAACGATTACGGCTCCGGTCGATCGAATGAGAGTTCGCCGCGTAATCTTCTGCACACCAACCTCCACTGCTCGGAAGCTGAGCGTACTCGGCGAACAACTGCGCCTTGCCGAATTGCAGATGTGTCTGACTCGAGAGTTGACAGACTGAATCGCGAATCTGGTGCAATTGGACCCGTGACCAGAGCTTGTAACGCAATCGTCGATTCTAAGAAATCTCTGCTCGCCGCGAGACCTACATCTCGTCAGAGGCGTTCACAGTCGGGCGAGGGCCTTTTGTTCGATCACGTCGTTCTCGACCATCATCGTGACGAGCTGCCCGAAATCGACTTTCGGCTTCCAGCCCAGAACCCGTTCCGCTTTCGCCGACGAACCGAT
>JAODBC010000039.1 GCA_025463765.1 Subtercola sp.
ATCGGTTCGTCGGCGAAAGCGGAACGGGTTCTGGGCTGGAAGCCGAAAGTCGATTTCGGGCAGCTCGTCACGATGATGGTCGAGAACGACGTGATCGAACAAAAGGCCCTCGCCCGACTGTGAACGCAGCCCTCCCCACAGCGCCACGATCCCGTGTCGCCTGACCCGAAACGGAAACGACCGTGCCTGTCGCGTTGATCACCGGTATCTCCGGGCAAGACGGTTCGTACCTGGCCGAGTCGCTGCTCGCCGACGGGTATCAGGTGCACGGTGTCGTGCGCAGCCCGGGCGAGGAGAACATCGGCGGGCTCGGTGCGCCTGACGCGCTCACCCTGCACACTCTCGATCTGCTCGAACCGGGCAGGCTCGAAGATCTGGTCACCGAGGTGCGACCAGATGAGGTCTACAGTCTCGCGGCGATCAGCTCGGTATTCGAGTCGTGGAAGAACCCAGTACGCACGGGGGAGGTCAACGGGCAGGTGGTTGTCAGGCTGCTCGAGGCCGCGCAACGCTTGAGCGCCGATCACGGGCATCCGGTTCGCCTGGTGCACGCCTCGAGCGCGGAGATCTTCGGGCAGGCGGCCCAGTCCCCGCAGACCGAGTCGACGCCGATCGCCCCGACGTCACCGTACGGGGCGTCGAAGGCGTACGCGCACCTTTCTGCGGGGGTGTTCAGGGCCCGCGGTCTGCACGTTTCGAACTGTGTGCTCTACAACCACGAGTCCCCGCGCCGGCCCGAGACGTTCGTGACCCGTAAGATCACCGCGAGTGTCGCTCGCATCAGTGCAGGCCTGCAAGACGGCCTCGAACTCGGTAACCTCGATGCGCGCCGCGACTGGGGCTGGGCTCCCGATTACGTGGCCGCGATGCGATTGGCCGCGACAGCGCCCGAACCCGGGGACTTCATCATTGCGACCGGCGTCTCACACACCATCGGCGACTTTCTCGATGCCGCCTTCAGCCGGGTCGGCATTACCGACTGGTCGGGCCTCGTGACCGTGAACCCCGCGTTCGTGCGGCCCGTCGACCCCGCGGAACAACTCGGCGATGCCAGCAAAGCGCACACGGTGCTCGGCTGGTCGCCCACGGTCGACTTCAGCACCCTCGTTCACCGCATGGTCGACCACGACCTCCAACTCCTGGCCGCCTGATCGGCGTGAACAGCACGACCCGCCCTCGCTCCACCCCGATCGTTCTGCTCGACGCGACAGCGATTCCCGCCGACCGCGGCGGGGTCGGGCGTTACGTCGAGAATGTCGTGCCCGAACTGGTCGCCGCGGGTGTCGACCTCGTGGTCGTCTGCCAGCAACGCGACGAAGCCGGGTTCGCGGCGAGCGGCGCCCGCACCATCGTGGCCGCCGGATGGGTGGCACGGGCATCCGGCCGGTTCGTCTGGGAGCAGGTCGCGCTGCCCGGCATCGCCCGTCGTGCCGGCGCTGCGGTGCTGCACTCGCCGCACTACACCTTTCCGCTGTTCAGCCGTTCGAAGCGCGTGGTCACCATTCACGACCTGACATTTTTCACGGCGCCCGAGGTGCACAGCCGCCTGAAGCGGGTGTTCTTTCGCAGCTGGATCCGCGCGGCCAAAGCGCTGCGACTCGTGGTGGTCACGCCGAGCCAGACCACGGCCGACGAGTACGTGCGCATCACGCGGGCCTCCGCCAGCCGAGTCTTCGCGGCGCCGCTCGGCTACGACACCGCCGTGTTCCATGTGCCGAGCGAGGCCGATCTCGCCGAGTTCCGCAGCACACTCGTACCCGAACCCGCCACGTGGGTCGCTTTTCTCGGCACGCTCGAGCCGCGCAAGAACGTTCCCGCTCTCATCGAAGGGTTCGTGAGCGCTACCCGTGCCACCGCGCCCGCCGAACGACCCGCGCTGCTGCTGGCGGGAGGTGCAGGCTGGGATCAAGCCGTCGACGGCGCGGTCGAAACCGCCCAACGCGACGGTTTTGACATCCGGATGCTCGGTTACACCCCGCTCGCACACCTTCGAGCCCTGCTCGGCGGCGCCCGCGTCACCGCATACCCGAGCCTCGGCGAAGGGTTCGGCCTGCCCGTGCTCGAGGCCATGGCGAGCGGAGCCTGCGTGCTCACCTCGCGCGAGCTCTCGTTGCCCGAAGTCGGCGGCGATGCCGTCGCCTACTGCGCCACCGACTCCGCGAGCATCGGCCGAGAGCTCACCCGTCTCTTGGCCGACGACGCCCAGCGGGAATCGTATGCCGCTGCGGGCATACAACGGGCCGCTCAGTTCTCGTGGGCTCGCTGCGCCGCCCGGCACACCGTCGCCTATGCCGCCGCCCTCGGCCGCCCGACGCTACGGCCGAACGTCACGCCCGCATCCCCGGCCGTCGGAGGGCACGCATGACGAGCCCCATCGCACTCGTGACAGTGAGCTACTTCTCGGGCGACGACGTGGTGAACTGCCTGCGCTCCGTTTCGGCGGCGAGCGCCGAACCGCCTCAGCTGATCGTCGTGAACAATGCGGCGACGGATGACCTGCAGCCCGTTCTCGCCCCCTTCACCGGTGCAACGGTACTGAACCCCGGCAGCAACCTCGGCTACGGTGCGGCGGTGAACCTCGCCGCCCGGTCACTGCCGGCGTCGGCCGAATGGATTCTCGTCACCAACCCCGACGTCGAGTTCACCCCCGGCAGCATCGACGCTCTTCTTGCCGTCGCGACGGCAGACGACCGCATCGGAGTGGTCGGCCCGCGCATCACCAATGACGACGGCACGATCTATCCGTCGGCCAGGGCGCTGCCGTCTCTCACGGCCGGCGCCGGCCACGCGATCTTTCACCGGGTGTGGCCCGGAAACCCCTGGTCGCGCCGCTACCTGCAGGCCGACCGTTCGCAGACCCGTTCAGACCAACCGGTGACCTCGGGCTGGCTCTCTGGCGCCTGCCTGCTCGTTCGCCGGTCGGCGTTCGAAGAGGTCGGCGGTTTCGACGACCGCTTTTTCATGTACTTCGAAGACGTCGACCTCGGCGAGCGGCTGGCGAACGCCGGCTGGAAGGTGCTCTACGTACCGACGGCCTCGGTGGCCCATGCGGGCGGCACCTCGACGAAGGCGCACTCCGCGGCGATGACGCGGGCGCACCATCACAGCGCGTATCTCTACCTCGCCAAGCGGTACCACCAGTGGTACTACCTTCCCGTTCGTCTGGCCCTGCGCCTCGGCCTCGGCCTGCGCTCTGCTGCAGCCGGGCGGTGAATCGTGCGTGAATCCCGGCTGATCGGCATCACGTTCAGGGCTCTGTTCGCGGCCGGCATCGCTTTGCGTATCGTGCTGCTCTTCACCTCGGTCTGGCAGCTCGACTCCGACAATGCCGTGGTCTACCTCATCGCGAAGCACGTCTCCGAGGGTGACATCGCCTGGTTCTTCTGGGGCCAGCAGTACGGCGGCACGCTGCTCGAGTTCGCCGCGGGCGCGGGGATGCTCGTGTTCGGGCCGCACGTCGAGGTGCTCGGTGTGACGAGCATCCTGATCGTCGCCGGCTGCGCGCTCGTTGTGCGGCACGTCGCCACCCTGGCGTTCGACAGGCGCACGGGGTACGTAGCCGCGACGCTGTTCTGGTTCTCAGGCTTCTGGATGCTGCACGTGAGCATCAGCGACCCCGGATTCTACGGGCCAAGTGTTCTGCTCGGTCTGGGCAGCGTGGCGATCGCGTTGCGCCCGCAGATGCATCGCCCGATCGTGCAGTGGCTTCTGGCCGGGCTTCTCGCGGGCCTTGCCCTCTGGCAGTCGCCGATGGGCTTTCTGCTCGCGCTGCCCGGGCTCATTGTTCTGCTTTCTCGGCAACGAGTGTGGCAGCGCTGGCTGTCTGGCATCGGCGCGTTCCTCGTGGGCGCGCTGCCGTACATTCTTCTGACGGTGCTGCCCGCCGATCATCCTGCCCCCAACCGCTTCGGCGGCTGGGGCACGAGCATCGTCAACCTCGGCGGAATGTTCACCGCGGTGCTCGCCTCGACCTTCGGAGCCGAGAACGCCATCTCCGGGGTGCTCGTCGGGCTGCTCTGCTTAGGCCTGTTGGTGGTGCTCGCCGTGATCGCCGCGCGCCGGCGCAACACCTGGGCCGGCGTGCTGGTGGCGGGCGCGCTGCTCGAGGTGCTGCTCATCGCGCCACTGGCCGGCATCGTGCTCAGCGCCACCGACTTTCGGTACAGCTTCTTTCTGCTGCCGGCACTGGTCATCTCGGCCGGCTGGTTACTGACGCGCATCCGTCTGCTCGGATTCGCCGCGATGCTGCTCTCGGTCGTACTGACGATCTGCCAGATCTACATCGTCTTTCCGGTGCCGCAGTTCAGCACGCAGAACCGCTACATCATCGGGGACATCTCGGCGCTCGGCGACTACCTGGAGGCGCACCAGGTGAAGGCGGCGCTGGGCGACTACTGGCTCGCCTACGCGGTGACGGCCGAGACCAACGAACAGGTGACGGTCGGGGCGCTGGCCATCAATCGTCGTTATGTGCCCTACGAAGAGGCGGCCGTGGCTCAAGACCCCGTCGTGCTCATCGTCTACGCGGGCGCGACCAACGACGAGGCGCTGAAGAAAAACAGTCAGAAGTTTCCCCCCTCGACCCGGGTCGAGGTCTCCGGCTTTGCGATCTACACCTTCGCCCAGCCCTTCTCCCCCTTCGCGTACAGCTGGGACTTGTACTGAGAGCAGCACGCAAGTCGAGTAGCACTCGTCGCCAATGCGGTTGCCCCCGCCTTCGGCTACTGCTATGGTGAGGTCGTCGGCCGGCATATTTGCGCAGGTACGACCCCATGTCTTAGGTCAAAAGTTTCCCAGGCATTCAGGTACCACGTTTCAAGTACCCACGCTTTATGCTTTCAGGTCAAACGTACCGAAGTCATAAGTTTCAAGCATGACGTTCTATGTATTACGTTTTCAGGTTCTCACGTCTTCAAGCAGGTTTCGTTTGAAGGATCAGAATCAAAATGAACATAAACAATCAGCGAATCGCCGCAGTAACGCTTCTTATATCGTTCTTCTGTGTCGCCGTATTTGCTCATGAACGAGTATTCGATCTGCTTTGGGCAGTTCTGTTCGCCGTGATAATCGATAAATCCGGCACTGACTGGCCGCAGCCTCACCCATAGGCTCGGCGTTCGGACTCGTTCTCCACATGCACATAGGGGCTCCACCACAGGTGGAGCCCCTATCCAAACTTAGGTGGTGTCATCTGTGCTCTACATTGTTGACTTAGTCAGTCTTAATGCAAATGCATCTTCAAACGTGATCAGCAGTATCTCGAAGCGTCTGGTACCGGGCGATCAGGTCACGTACGTTGCGGGATTCACGCAGGCTCTGATTCCGGCAGAGATCGGAGACGCAGCGATCTTGCGTGTGCTCGAGAGCGACCTCAGAGACGACAAGCTGTTTGTTGCTCGTCTCTTCGAGGGCGTGGTGTCAGCCCGCGCAGAAGACACAGAGGTGTCGCTCGCCTCGTATCTCACGCGACTCCAAACTGCTTTCGACGCACAATTCGCGCAAGACGATGGTGCGCATTTTCTCTCGCTCGAAGTCGAGACCGCGCAGACGAAGGCCCTGACCTGGGATCCGGCCTTCATGACCGAACGGCGAGCCGCACTCGTGCTCGCCAGCGTGGTTGCTGACCATCCAGACCAGGCAGCGCCGCAGACCGCCCTCCGAACCGCCCTCGGAAACAAGGACTCGCGGTTCGCGCGAACGAGTGGGATCCCATTTTCGGTTGCACCTCGATTCATCTCGGCCGTTGTCGAAGTCGGCGTGCGCGCCGGATTCGTCGAGATAGTCGAGTCGGCCAAGCCTGGAGGAACACCTCTGATTGCGCTGACCGCTGCCGGTGCGCAGGCCCTCTCGACTACGGCCGCTCTACCCGCCGCGACCAGACCGACTCCGGAGATCGAAACGACGGAGCACGAGCCAGTCAATGTTGACAAAGCTCAGCTGTGGCTGATTCTGCTCCGACACAATTTCGGGCCATTCCAGCAGGTTCGCGGGGAAATATACGACGACCTGGAACTCCTTGCGAGAAACAACCCCGGCTATGACGCCATGAAGGTTGTTCGTAAAGCGGTCGGCAGCGCCCGAGTCAGGTACGTGACGCCGGCCGGAAGAAGCGGGCTGCCGTGGGGCAAAGTTCAAGAGTTCATGAAGGTTCTCCTCAGACGAGAACGCGTCTTACTCTCAGGCGTAGAGTTCGTGGAGCCTCTCTACGGTCCGGGCCACCCCGTCGTTGACGGAATCGTCGATGACTTCCGCCAGAGACTCGATTGCAGCATCGTGCTTCACCTGCTCGAGATCGGCGCGGAGATCGAATACGACGACGAGATTCCGTTGGCAGCAACACTGTACGACAGCCTGTCAGAGGCAAACCAAGATCGGGCGCAAACAGTGCTGAATCGAATTATTCAAGACGGCACTGCATCGGTTGATGCTCGATCCGGCCAGATCGTGTTGGCGACGCCGCCGAGTCTGGAGGCCGCGTTGCTCGACGGATTGGATGTCGCCGGCGACTTCGCTGTCGATCCTGCAGCTTAGGCACGCGAGCGTTAGGACTTCAGCACGAACAGCTCGTAGCGTTTGTCTTTGTCGCCGCTGACGAGGGTGGGGGCGCTGGGGTCGGCGACGGAGCTGACGAAGGCCTGCCAGTAACCGGGCGACTCGGTGAACGCGAAGGTGTCGACGAGAATCGCACACGCCCCCGACTCCTTCACGTCTGCCGCGAACGCTGCGGGCGCATCGTCGTCCGACCAGAAGGAATTCGCATTGGTGCCGACGACGGAGCCGTAACTCCAGCGCAGGCTGGAATCACCCGCGTAGTCGTAGAGCAGACCCTCGTCGTAATCGCCCATCTGCCCCAGGTTGCCCGTCTCCGGAAAGCCCTTCAGAGGCAGCTGCACGATGCCGCAGTTCTCACCGACGGTGCCCTCGATCTGACTCACGAACGACCGCAAGTCGGAATCGTCGGTGACCTGGATGTCGAATGCCTTGCGCGGGCCGACGACCTGGTCGACAACCGCGACCAGCCCGAGCACGACCAGAATCACGATGCGCAGCCACACCTTCTTCGTGATCATGTCGATGAGCACAGCCAGCACGCCTAGCGCGAGCAGACTGAGCACAATCGACATGCGCGACCAGGTTCTGATCTCGGGCGAGACGGCCCACGCCAGCAGCGCCCCAAGCCCGGCGACCAAGAAGAAGAGAAACGCCACCACGAAGGCCACGAGCAGCGCGCCGATGCGGTCGTCGTCGATGAAGCGAGTGACCACCGTGGGCTTACGAAGACCGGTCACGACAGAGCCGCGCATCAACCGCACCACGACGACCACGAGCACAACGGCGAAGGCCAGACCTGTGACGATGGCCGTCGACGGGTTCTCGCTCGAGGGCGACGTCGGTGACTGGCTCTGGTAGATCTGCGCCCACTGGGCCAGCTTGGCGAACCCCGTCGACGGAGCCGGCAGCAGCAGATTCATGATCTTGCCGCCGTACAGCTCTGACTCGAGGGGCAGCCGGGCACCGAAATACTTCGCGTACCGGTCGCCCAAGTTCAGCGAAAGCACCGCCAGCTGGGCCCCGATGAAGACCACGAGCATCCCGGTTGTGACGGTCGGCCACAGCATGGTGTGCACGAACTCACGACGCGATCGGCTTCGAACGAGCTCGAGCACGGCTTTGACAGCCCAGGTTCCGCCTACCACGATGGCCGCGAAAACGAAGTAATACGACTGCGTCAGCGCGACGAGCAGCGTGATCACCACAATCGGCAGCCACACCCGCCAACGCCGTTGAGCGACCGAACGCGAGCGAGAAACCCACCCGGCGAACGGGTTCATGGTGTCGCCGGCGACCATCAGCACGAGAATGCCGATGAGCGGCACCGCCCAGTAGTTCGCTAGAAACGGATGCCCGTACAGCAGTTGAACGAAGTGGTACGGCACCGTCGCGAACAGAATCGCGAAGAAGATCGCTATGGCACGCCGAACTCGCAGTGCGCGAAAGAAGAAGTACGCCGTGAATCCCGCGCCGATGAAGCCGGCCAGCGAGTACACATTCAGCGCCCAGATGCCGCTCGGCAGCACCGGAGAGAAGATCAGAACGAACAGAGCCGACCACGGGTCGAACAGAGGGGCGAAGAAGAGATTCTGAGCGTTGGGAAAGCCGAGGTTGTGGTTGGGCAGAAAGGGAAAGGTGTGCAGAGCGCTGCTGAAGATGTCGTAGTGCAGCACCTGGTCGTTTCCGCCGCTGCCCCAGCGCTCGCCGAGCTGCGACGGGTCGATCTTCAGCACGTAGAGCGCGATGACGAGGGCCACCACCCCGCAGCCCAGCGCGATCAGCGCCTCGATTCCCGCCCTGCGCCACGGCGCGAAATTCGCAATCGCCGACTTCATGCTCCGTCTATCCGCCCTCTGATCTGCCGTCATCAATACACCTGCGCCCCGTCGACCAGCAGCGTGTCGTCGGTGGAATTCTCGTAGATCTCGAACTTGAGCGATGTGTGATCGGGGTGAGACATGGTGACGTCGACGGCGACGCGACTCCAGCCACTGCCCGCGGTGAAGTCCACCGTGCCTACGTCGGTCGTACCACCGAGCCCCCACAAGGCCAGAGTTCCCTTGAACGTCTTATTCGGGTCGGCGGAACGCACCCACATCTCGGCCGTATAGGTGTCGCCGGCGATCGTATCGCGGGTGATGGTCTGCGCGAACGATCCCCCCTTCGCCGTCGTGTTCGTGGCGCCGAACCACGTACCGTTCTGCGGCGGGATGCCCGTCTGCTGCTGGGTGAAGGTGGCCTGGTTGATCGTGCCGTTGCCGACACCCCAGTTGAGTAGGGAGCCGCCTTCGAACGACCCCGCGGTGAGCAGATTGCGGCTGAGCGACCCGTCGTCGAAGAGCACGGTCACGTTTGTCGTTCCGATATAGATCTCGGGTTTCAGCAGCGACACGGCCGACGACGTGATGTCGGTGGTCACGGTGACCTTCGACCAGGTCGCGCCTGCCGTGAAGGTGGTCGAGTTGTTGTACGGACTGCCGCCGAGCGCCCACAGCGCCAGGGTGCCGCTGAACGATTCCTTCGGATTCGCCAGCTTGACCCAGATCGAGAAGGAGTACCGGTCTCCGACTGTCGCCTGTACAGGAATCGTCTGTGCCAGTGAGCGATTCGCCACTTGGGTGTTCGAAGCGCCGAACCAGCTTCCGCTGTGTGCGACCGTCGAATCTTGGAACACAGCTCGGTTGAGATCGCCGTTCCCCGGCACCCAGCCCCCGAGCTGACCTTCGAAGCCCGGGCTGCTCAGCATGTTTTTCAGGGGCGGCGCCTGACCGTACGCCAGTGCCGCGTTGTCCATCAGCAATGTTCCCGAGGTCGAGTACATGTAGACCTCGAGCCGGATGACCGGGTGCGACGATTGGCGAATGGGCAGCTTGACCGTAATCTTCTGCCAGGCGCCGGTCACCGTGTATGCCGTCGAGGCGGTCTCGTTCGTTCCTCCACCGAGAGCCCACGCCGCCACGGCGCCACTGAACGGGGCCGTGCCCGACGAGCGCAACCAGATGGTCGCGGTGACCTGATCGCCGACGTTCACCGTTCGCTGAACATCCTGCGAGTTCGAGCGCCCCGCGACCGTGGTGTTCGTGGCGAAGAGCCACGAACCGTCTTCGGCCAGCGACGGGTTCTGAATGTTCTGCCAGTTCGCCGGGCCGTTCTGCTGGGTCCAGCCGGCGAAGGATCCCTCGAAGGAGGCGTTCTGCAGGCCGCCGCCGGTCGGGTCGCCGAACCAGGTGTTGAAGAGCACCCAGAAGTTGCGGTTGCCATACGCCGAGCAGGCGTCGCCTGAGCCGTAGAGGTTCGCCAGCGCGGCGGCGTTCGGCTGATAGGGAGTGTAGATGTAGAGATTCGCTGTCGCCTGGTTCTGAATGTAGACCGGTGACGATCCACACGAGGTCGACGGGTTGTACAGAATGTTGTTGGTGCGGCCGGGCTGGTAGCTCCACGACGAGCTGTTCTTGGTGTAGCTCTGAAATTGCGCGGCAGCCGCGTACACCTGGTTGAAGAAGCCGTAGTACGTCGTGTCGCACGCGGCCGTGTCGGGGCATCCGAAGCCCAGCGCGGAACGATACATGTACGAGGTCGGCGAACTCGTGGTCACCAGGCCCTGCTCCTTCTCGAGCATCACCAGCAGCACCTGCGGGTTGATGCCGCAGACCGCGCCGACGTGTGTGACGATCTGCGCGGCGGTCTCGGAGGAGGCACCGGTATACGTCTGGCAATACGATGTGGCCGCCCGCGTCGGCGTCGCCTGCGTGTAGTTCTTCAGACACGGCACCGAGGCCGAACCCGTGCAGCTCGACCCTCGGCTGGAGAGGAACGTCTGCGCCTGTGCAGCCGTCAGCGCCGACGCGTTGAAGAACGTGGCGTCGCTGATGATGAATCCCGGGTTGAACGAGCTGCCGCTCAGCGCGCTCGCGGCCGGCGCAGAAAGGCCGTCGACCACGGTGAGCCCGGCGACGGTGAGGCAGAGCGCAACGGCGATGGCCGCGATTCGGCTGATCAGCCGGGGTCGCGTGCGCGCGCTCGGTTTTGTCGTTGCCCGATCGGTCATGGTATTACCACCTCTGATGCTGCGGATGTTCCGCTCGACGTCGCCGACGTATAACTGACGGTCACCTGCCACGAGCCGCTGGTCAACGTGTTCGATGTCATCAGGTGGGTGCCGCAGTCTGTCGTGGTCGCCGACGCGGTCGCGTCGTAGGAGTCGGTGGTCACAACGCCGCCCAGCGTTGCGGTGATCGTGCAGGTACCGCCGGATTCGACGATCGACGGCACGAATGCGCTGACGCTGATGCCGCTGTTCGCCTGATCCCAGCCCGCAGACGTGATGAACGGGCTGACAACGCCCGGCGGCAGCGTCGTGGGGCTGGGGGCAGGAGCCGTCGTGGCGGTCGGAGTCGGTGTGGGCGTCGGAATGGGTGTGGGTGTGGGGGTCGCCGTGGGGAGCGTGGTCACCGACGGAGTCGGGGTCGGCGTTCGCGTCGGCGTCGGCGTCGCAGAGGCCGAAGGCGTGGGCGAGACGGGAGAATTCGAGTTCGCGCCACTGATCAGAAAGAAGGCCCCGACGAGGGCGACGACGACGACCACGCCGACGATCACCCACACCCACCAGAGACGCCGAGGTCCGTTCGTCATCTTTGGCAATAGACCTTTCGAATGTCGCAGATCTGCGGTGCTGAACTTCACGGCAGCGCAGGAGTAACCTCACGAGAGCTTACGGCCTGCGTGGCCCCCGTGTGGGTTGCGCGGCGGCGAGCCGCCGCCGGCCCCCACCCAGAGCGCCACCGACGGTCGCTCTGCGCGGCGTGTTCTGAGCGCTCAGACCGGGTTCGCGGCGGATGCTACTGTTAACGGATTTTGTGCCACGTCTCGCTGGCATTGCCTCATCAGAACGGCCAACAGAAAGTACGTTTGTCATGCCCAAGACCGCGTTGATAGCCGGGGGTGCCGGTTTCGTCGGTTCTCACCTTTCGGAACGATTGCTGTCAGACGGTTACCGGGTCATCGCGGTCGATAATTTCATCACGGGTTCGCCGAAGAACGTCGCGCATCTGGTCGACCACGAGAATTTCACGCTGCTGGAGATCGACGCCGAAACGGCCGAATCGATCGACGAGACCTTCGATCTGGTGCTGCATTTTGCGAGCCCGGCTTCTCCGCCGCGTTACCTCGCGCACCCCATCGAGACCTTGCACGCCGGGTCGAACGTGACCGAAGCGTTGCTGAACGTGGCCCGCCGAGACGGCGCCCGCTTCATTCTGGCTTCGACTTCTGAAGTCTACGGAGACCCCTCCGTTCATCCGCAGGTCGAAGAATACTGGGGCAACGTCTCATCGACTGGCCCCCGCAGCGTCTACGACGAGGCCAAGCGTTACGCCGAAGCCATTACGTTCGCCTACCGCCGCTACTTCGAAACCAACACCGGCGTCGTGCGCCTGTTCAACACGTACGGCCCGCGCATGGACATCAACGACGGCCGCGCGATTCCTGCGTTCGCGAAGGCGGCACTGAAGAATGTGCCGATTCCGCTGCACGGCGACGGCAGCCAGACCCGCTCGCTCTGCTACGTCGACGACCAGGTCGACGGAATTCTGAAACTCGCCGCCAGCACCGAGGCCGGCCCGATCAACATCGGAAACCCGCACGAGCAGACCCTGCTCGAGATCGCTCAGCTCGTCATCGAGTTGGCCGGCAGTACGTCGACCATCGAGCTTCAGCCGAGGCCGGTCGACGACCCCGAACGCCGCCAGCCCGACATCACGAAGGCTCAGACCCTGCTCGGCTGGAACCCGCGCGTCGATGTGCACGAGGGCCTCGCGCGCACCATCGCGTGGTTCGCAGACAACTGACCCAGGCCCGACCCGATGTGCCCCTTCACACCCCTCCCTCCCGAAAGGTGACCGTGAAACTCTCTGTACTGATGCCCGTCTACAACGAGCAAGCCACTCTGCAAAAGGTGCTCGACCGCGTTCTCGCCATTACCTGGCAACCCGAAGTCGACGTCGAATTCGTCATCGTCAACGACGGCAGCAAAGACGACACCAAAGACATTCTCGATGGCATCGTGGATGACCGAGTCACGGTCTTTCACCAGCCCGTCAATCGGGGCAAGGGTGCGGCCATTCGCAAGGCCGCGTCTCTGGCGGGCGGCGACTACCTCATCATCTGCGACGCCGACGAGGAGTACAAGCCGTCGGATATTCCGGGGCTCGTGCAGCCCATTCTCGACGGCGAAGCCACCATCGTCTACGGCACCCGCACGTTCGGCAGCCACACCTCGTTCTCGTACTGGTACGTCATCGGCAACCGCGGCGTGAACCTGTTCACGAACATCATCTTCAACTCATACGTCTCCGATGTGGAGACCTGTTACAAGCTGATGCCGACCAAGCTCTACCGGTCGCTGAAGATCACCTCGAACGGCTTCGGCATGGAGGCCGAGATCACCGGCAAGCTGCTCGCCCGCGGGTACCGGCCCTACGAGCTTCCCATCTCGTACAAAGCCCGCACACGGGCCGAGGGCAAGAAGATCACCGCGTGGGACGGCGTCGAGGCGTTGTGGATACTGCTCAAGATCCGCCTGCGCGAAGGTTCGCGCAGGCAGCCGCCAGCCGAGGTTCTCTGACCCCGGGCATCCGCTCTCGGGGCTGCTGCCGGGCCGTTACGTTCATCGTCGGTACACAGCAATCGTTCATAGAAGCGCGCGGCCAGGCTGCTAGGGTCATGCCCACAGTAGTTTTGGGAGACATATGGCAACGCTTCGGGTGATCGTTGACCAGATCGTGGCGCCGGTGCCGGGGGGCATCGGGCGGTACACCGAAGAGCTCACCCGAGAGCTCATCACGACGGCCCCGCGCGATTGTGTGGTGCAAGGAATCATCTCTCGCCAGTCGCACGACACCATGGCCGAGCTCGAAAAGCGGCTGCCCGGCCTGGCCGGCCTCGAACGAACCACCTTGGCTCGGCGCGAACTCTCGGCGGCGTGGCAGCACGGCCTTCTGACGGGCGCGAGCGCCGGAATGGTGCACGCCACCTCGCTGCTGGCACCGCTGAAAAAGCACACCCAACTCAAGCAGCCCGGTGACCAGATCGCCGTCACCATTCACGACGTCGTTCCGTGGACCCACCCCGAGACTCTCACGCCGCACGGCGTCTCGTGGCACAAGGCCATGGCGAAACGGGCCCGCAAGTACGCCGACGCGGTGGTCGTGCCGACCCACGCGGTAGCGCAAGAGCTGGCTCGTTATGTCAACTTCGGCGAGCGCGTGCGGGTCATCGGCGGCGCCGTGAGTTCGAGCCTGGTGGTGCCAGCCGACGCGGATGCCCGTGCAGAGGCACTCGGCCTCCCGTCGTCGTACGTGCTGGCCGTCGGTACGCTCGAGCCGCGCAAAGGCCTGTCGCAGCTCATCCGCGCCCTCGCCCGGCCAGACGCGCCCGAGATTCCCCTCGTCGTCGCCGGCCCGAAAGGCTGGGGAGACCTCGACATCGACGCGGTGGCGGCCGAAGCCGGTCTTGCACCGGCTCGCCTCATCGTGCTCGGCTTTCTGAGCAACGAAGACCTTGCGCTGGTCATCTCCCGGGCGACGGTGTTCGTCTACCCGAGTCAGGCAGAGGGCTTCGGGCTGCCCGTGGTGGAGGCGCTGCATTTCGGCACCCCGGTCATCCACACCGACGTGCCGGCCCTCATGGAGGTGGCCGACGACGCGAGTATCGTGGTGCCGCGCGACGACCCCGAGGGTCTGCCCGAGCGACTCGCGGCCGCGATCACCCAGGTCGTGTCGCACCCCGAGCTGGCCGAGCGCCTGCGCATCGTGGGGCTGGATCGCGCCCGCGCCTTCAGCTGGCGCGACTCCGCCGAAAAAGTCTGGCAGCTGCACGCCGACATCTGACCCGCGCCTCTTTCAACGCCGTGGCCAGGTTGCGCAAATGCACCCTGCCGCGCCCCCGAAGGTGCTTCTGCGCAACCCCGGCGGGTGAACGAGCGGGTGGGTGCAGGTGAGCGCCAGAGCGAGGTGGAGTCAGAGGCGCTGCTGAAGGGCTTCGTTCTTGGTGGCGACCGAGGATTCCAGGGTGGCGCGGTAGGTGGTGAGCGCCTCGGCGAGAGCCGATGCCTGGTCGTCGGTGCCGATGCTCAGGATGCTCAGGGCGAGCAGCGCCGCATTAGTGGCCCCTCCGATCGAGACTGTTGCCACGGGAACGCCTGCGGGCATCTGCACGATCGACAGCAGCGAGTCGAGCCCGTCGAGGCGCGCCAGCGGCACCGGAACCCCGATGACGGGCAGCGTCGTGACGGCGGCGAGCATGCCGGGCAGGTGCGCGGCGCCTCCCGCTCCGGCGATGATCACCTTGAGGCCGCGCTCGCGGGCGCTGCGGCCGTACGCGATCATCTTCTCGGGCGTGCGATGGGCCGAAACGACCTCGACCTCGTGTGCCACGCCGAAATCGCGCAGCAGCTTGACGGCGTCGCCCATCACGCTGTAGTCCGAGTCGCTGCCCATGACGACCCCGATGACGACCTGCCCTTGCCCTGCATCACTCATGCGAACGAGCCTACCCACACCGCGACGCCGCGCAGGTTGCGCAGATGCACCTTCTGGCGGCGCTGGAGGTGCATCTGCGCAACCCAGGGGGTGTGGGGCGGCGAGCGCGGAGGGGAGAGCGCTCGGGGAGCGGAGGGGTGTGGGTGCTACGGGGCGGCGAGAGCGGACCGGTGTGGATGCTACGGGGCGGCGAGAGCGGAGGGGTGTGGGTTAGGGAGCGGAGAGGTCGGAGCCGAGGAGGGCCGCCACCGAGCGGGCCCGGAAGACGGCGTCGTCGAGGTCGTCGGAGACGGCGGTGACGTGCCCGACCTTGCGGCCCGGGCGCGGCTCTTTGCCGTAGTTGTGCACTTTGACCCCGGGCTGGTCGGCCAGCGCGACCGAATAGGTGTCGTCGAGGCCGCCGGTCGGCGGGCCGCCGAGCACGTTGACCATCACCGACCAGGGGGCACGGGCATCCGTCGCACCCAGCGGAAGGTCGAGCACCGCGCGCAGGTGCTGCTCGAACTGGCTGGTCAGCGAGCCGTCGAGGCTGAAGTGACCGCTGTTGTGCGGGCGCATGGCGAGTTCGTTGACGAGCAGCCGATCGTCTGTCGTCTCGAAGAGCTCGACCGCCAGCACGCCCGTCACGCCGAGTTCGTCGGCGATTCTCGTCGCGATCGACGCGGCCGTCTCTGCCAAGCGGATGCTCGCCCCCGGCGCCGGGGCGAAGACCTCGCTGCACACTCCCCCGCGCTGCACCGTCTCGACGACGGGCCAGAGCGCCGAATCACCCGAGGGCCGGCGTGCGATGAGCTGCGCGAGCTCACGGCGAAAGTCGACACGCTCTTCGACGAGCAGCGCGCCCCCGTTGGCATCTTCGTCGAGAATGCGGAACCAATCCGCCCCCTCGGCCGCATCGCGGATGAAGCGAACCCCCTTGCCGTCGTAACCGCCGCGGGCGGTCTTGAGTACGGCCTCACCGCCGTGCTCGTCGAGAAAGGCCTGGAGTTCGTCTTCGTCGTGAACGGCGGCCCAGTCGGGCATCGGAATGCCCAGCTCTCCGAGCTTCTCACGCATGCGCAGCTTGTCTTGGGCGAACTGCAGCGCATCGGGCCCGGGCTGCACCGAATGGCCCGCAGCCACGAGTTGCCTGAGAATCGTCTCAGGCACGTGCTCATGGTCGAACGTGACGACGTCGACCGTCGAGGCGAACGCGGCAACGGTGTCAGCATCGTGGTAGTCACCCACCATCGTCGCGGCCAGCGCGGCAGCGGAGCCGTCGTTCTCAGCAAGCACGCGGATGTCGAGCCCGAGGTTCACCGCCGCGGGAATCATCATTCGAGCCAGCTGGCCGCCACCGATCACACCTACACGTAAACTCACCTGCCCACTTTACCGGTGTGGGCACGCTCACGGCAGGGGTCTCTGCTTCCAGCCAAAAGCGCACAGCATCCCATATAGTCGAAGAACCGTTGTCACATGCGAAGTAGTGGGCGGCCTGCAGCGCAGGTGCCGCAAGAAAGCAGCCAGGTTCACACGAGATGAAAAATCTTGCAAGCCGCGTCTGGGAGGGATTCCTCACCTACGCCCTCAAGTTCGGCGTCGTCGGCATTCTCGGCATGGTGCTCGACGTCGGCATCTTCAACCTGCTGCTCGTCGGCACGTTCGGTACCGGTCACTTCTACTCCACCGCCATCGGCGCGAAGCTCATCAGCACCACCGTGGCCATCATCTTCAACTGGGTCGGCAACCGGTACTGGACCTTTCGCGAGAACCGCCGCTCACGCGTCTGGCTCGAATTGCTCGAGTACTCGGTCGTCTCCATCGGCGGCCTCGCCATCGCCGAGGGCTGCATCTGGTTCACGCATCACGTGCTCGGCATGACCAGCCTGCTCGCCACCAACATCGCGGCCAACGTGGTCGGGCTCGCGCTCGGCACCGCGTTCCGTTTCGTGCTGTACCGCTACTGGGTGTACGGCACCAACCGCAGCGACGGGCTCGCGAACCTGCAGGCCGCGGCCTCCGCGAGCGCTGTCGAGCGCGAAGAGGCGCTCGTCAAGAGCTGAGCAGTCGGCTCGATTCCCCGGGCTAGGCGCTAGGCACCCGCACTCAGCCGCTCAGGTCGGCCAGCGCCGCAACGATGAGCCGGGCATCCGGTACATCGCGCAAGACGAGCGGATGATCGCTACCCGAGTGAATGGTCACATCACCGCTTCGGAACACCGCCTGCAGCCCGCGCCGCCGCAGCGTCACGTCGAACCCTCGCCGCAACGACACCTCCTGCCGCTCGCGCACGAAGAGACCTTGCACGGCGATCACCCGACGGGTCGTGATGGTATAGCGATGCGCCAGCCAGGAGAGCAACGGGCCGATGAACCCGAACAGCAGGATGGCCGCCGCGACTCCGAGGGCCGTGAGGTTCTGCCACTGTTCCGGAAAACGGCCGAGCCAGTAGCCGCACGCCACGGCGAGCGCGATGAGAACGATGGTGGGCACGAACATGCGCCTGAGGTGCCGGCGATAGCGCGCCACCACCCGCTCGCCGAGCTCGGGGTTGACGAGCGTCATGAACTCGTCGGGCTCGCCGAGATCGCGGGGCAGAGAAGGCTGAGAGGGCAGAGAGGGCTGCTGTAGCCCGAGCCCGGGTGGCCCGTCGTCGGCAGATCGTCGCGGCATCGGCGGGTCAGTACCTCAGGTGAGTGACGTCGCCGGCCGAAACGGCGAAGGTACCGGCATCCGCATCCCTCAGCACCACGATTCGGCCGGTGTCGTCGAGCCCCGTGGCAAGCCCCGTGACCACTTCGCCGCCCGGCAGTTCGACCGAAACGTTCTGACCGATGGTGCTGCAGGCGGCCGTCACCGCGGCTGCGGTACCGCTGGTGACGGCATCGCCCGCGTGCTCGACGAACGCCGTGTACAGCTGCCTGAGCTCATGCAGGTAGGCCGACAGAAGGTCGTCAGCCGTGAATCCGGTGCCCCCGGCGAGCGCGAGAGAGGTGGCAGTGGCGACCGGGAGCTCGTCTGCCGTGAGAAACAGATTCACGCCAGAACCCAGCACGACTCCATTCGCCCCGGGCAACAGCTCGGCGAGAATACCCGAAACCTTCTCCCGGCCGATGAGTACGTCGTTCGGCCACTTCACCGTCGCGATCGCGTCTGAGCCGGATGCCCCCAGCACAGCGTTGACCGCCCGCGACATGGCCACGCCCCCCACGAGCGGCAGCCAGGCGAGCGACTCGATCGGCAGCTGGGGCTGCGGGCGCAGCAGAACCGAGATGGCCAGCGACGAACCGGCCGGAGCGCTCCACGCGCGACCGAGCCGGCCCTTGCCTGCTGTCTGATTGTCGGTGGCCAGCACCGAGAAGTCAGGCCAGTCGTCGGCATCGAGGCCAGTGGCAGCCTCGACCAGCGCCGGGTTCGTCGACGGCGATTCGGCCAGCCAGTCGAGCCGGGAAGCCTCTGCGGCACTCAACGGAAGGTTCATACTTCTGAGCGTAGAGCGCCTGGGGCAGCGAAACCTCTGGCGACACCGGCATTATCTGTAGCAAATCATCAACGGAAGGCTGGCAGACCTGGCCGGTAGAGTGAACGGCGTGACTGATGAAACACCCTCGGGCCCCGACATGTACACCACCGCCGGCAAGCTGACCGACCTGAAGAACCGGTACCACGAGGCGGTCACGCAGAGCGGCGAAGCCGCCGTCGCGAAGCAGCACGCCAAGGGCAAGAAGACCGCACGCGAGCGCATCGAGCAGCTGCTCGACCACGGTTCATTCGTCGAGCTCGACGAGTTCGTGCGGCACCGCACGTACGCGTTCGGAATGGAGAAGAATCGGCCCTACGGTGACGCGGTCGTCACCGGAACGGGCACCATCCACGGTCGTCAGGTCGCCGTGTACGCCCAAGACTTCACCATCTTCGGCGGGTCGCTCGGCGAGGTCGCCGGCGAGAAGATCATCAAGGTGATGGATCTGGCGCTGAAGACCGGCGTGCCCATCATCGGCATGCTCGACTCGGGCGGCGCCCGCATTCAAGAGGGCGTCGTCGCGCTCGGCAAGTACGGCGAGATCTTTCGCCGCAACACGCAGGCCTCCGGCGTCATCCCGCAGATCTCCATCGTGATGGGCCCCGCAGCCGGCGGGGCGGTGTACTCCCCCGCCCTCACCGACTTCGTGATCATGGTCGACAAGACCAGCCAGATGTTCGTCACCGGGCCCGACGTGATCAAGACCGTGACCGGCGAAGACGTGGGTATGGAAGAGCTGGGGGGCGCGCTCACCCACAACACGATCTCGGGCGTCTCGCACTACCTGGCGAGCGACGAAGACGACGCCCTCGACTACGTGCGCACGTTGCTCGGCTACCTGCCCGACAACAACCTCGCCGACCTGCCGGTGTACGAGTCGACCGCCGAGCTCGAGATCACCGACGCCGACCACAAGCTCAACACGATCATCCCCGACAGCCCCAACCAGCCGTACGACATGCACACGATCATCGAGCACATCGTCGATCACGCCGACTTTCTCGAGGTTCAGCCGTTGTACGCCCCGAACATCCTCATCGGGTTCGCCCGGGTCGAGGGCCGCTCGGTGGGCATCATCGCGAACCAGCCGAATGCGATGGCCGGAACGCTGAACATCGAAGCCGGCGAGAAGGCGGCCCGGTTCGTGCGGTTCTGCGATGCGTTCTCGATTCCGATCGTTACCCTCGTCGATGTGCCCGGTTACCTGCCCGGCACCGATCAGGAGTGGACCGGGGTCATCCGCCGCGGCGCGAAACTGCTGTACGCGTACGCCGAGGCGACCGTGCCGCTGATCACCGTCATCGTGCGCAAAGCCTACGGCGGCGCCTACATCGTGATGGGCTCGAAGCAGCTGGGCGCCGACCTCAACCTCGCCTGGCCCACCGCCGAGATCGCCGTCATGGGCGGGCAGGGTGCGGTGAACATCCTGTACCGCGGCGAGATCAAGCGCGCAGAGGCGGCCGGCGAAGACGTCGCTGCGGTGCGCACAAAGCTCGCGAACGAGTACACCTACAACGTGGCGTCGCCGTTTCTCGCGGCCGAGCGCGGCGAGCTCGACGGCGTGATCGAGCCCGCGGCGACCCGCGTCGCCATTGTGAAGGGCCTGCGGGCGTTGCGCACCAAGCGGGCGTCGCTTCCGGCCAAGAAGCACGGCAACATTCCGCTGTAGCCGCCCGCTTCGGGCGACGGATGCCCGCGGGGGCCACTCACGGTAGGTTCGACGTATGAGCGACGCCGAAGCCCCCGCCGATAACACGCCCGTCATCGTGACGACAAAGAACGTCACGGCGACAGAGATCGCCGCGGTGACGGCCGTCGTGCGCGGAATGCTGATCGAAGAGAACGATTCGCTTCGGGTCGAGCAGACCGAACCACCATCACGCTGGCAGCGCAGTCAGCGCTCCATGCGGGGTGAGCTGAACCCGGCGACGAATAGTTGGGTTGACTGAAAGACACGATGTGTCAGTATGGTTCTTTACTGAGGGATATTCAGTTAAGAGAAATGAGAATCATGCGAATCACGAAGTCACGCCTCGCTGCGACCGCCCTCGCGGCGGCGTTCATCGTCGGGCCGGCAATTCTGGTCGGAGCAACGGGTGCGAGCGCGCAACCGATGTGCACCCCTGGCGAAGATGTGCCGGCCTGCGTGCACCACGCGCCGACGCCGCCGACACCTCCGGCATCGCTGACCGAGACGGTGTATGCGACGCCGAACACGCCGAACCGGTTCGACGTGCAGATTGCTAGTCACGCTCCGGTGACGGGTTACAACGAAGGCGATACGACCCGTTACAACGCCTTCGTGCGATGCGAGAACGGGTACTCGGCGAACGGCGCCCTGGTCTACACGTTAGACAACCGGGTTCCAGGCGAGGTCGGCGTCGCGGGAGACCTGGTGTGGAGCGTCGAAGCGCCCGCAGGCGCCGCAGCCGGGGCCTGCACGATCACGACGTACGACGTCGCTTCGCTGCGCCTGCATCACGCTGCACAGACGCTCGTCATCGATCCGACATCGGGCACGTCGGACTGGTGGGTGACGTTCACGGGGTAAGGCTGCATCTGCGGGGGGCTCGGAAGAGATCTGCGTCCCCCGCTGTGTGTATTGCTTTGGGGGACACTGCGTGTCCCCCGCTGCGCCAATGCTTTGGGGGACACTACGTGTCCCCCGCTGCGTGTACTGCTTTGGGGGACACTTCGTGCCCCCCACTGTGTTTACTGCTTTGGGGGACACTGCGTGTCCCCCAAAGTGCCGACTATTCACGGGCGGCGCAGAGGAGCAGTATTACTAGTGCTAGGTGTCTCTCTTTGAGTTACATCGCCAAACATTCGCTGTCTAGGGTAAGTGAGCGAATGCTTGGGGGCGAGTCAGGGCGTTATTCGGGTTAGCGCCCTGACTCGAAAAAATAGCTGGGGGTTGGCGTTTCGCCGGCCCCCAGTTTTTTCTTGCCAAGAGCGAGCACCAGCACGACCGGCGCCACCGGCTCTGCTATTCACGGCCGATCTCGGTGAACTGCGATACCTCGTCGTCGGCGGCGTCTGACCCGAGCGCGGCCGCGCTTCCGTCGTCGCTGACCGTCAGCCCGACGACCGTCACGGCCGCAGCGCTGTCGTCGATACCGGTTCGAACGATCAGCCGATCCGCGTGCGACCGGGCGATCTCGTCGGCGACGCGCGACTGGATGCGCTCCCGGTCGTCGTCGGGCAGATCATCCAGGCCGCCGTCGTCGAGCAGAGTGACGTCGATTCCGCGCCGCCTCGCCGCCAGAACCTCGGTTCGAACGTCTTCGTTGAGCAGGTGCCGGCCGCGAATCTCGTCGCGGATCGCCCCCTCGAGATGCAGGCACTCGCGGCGGTCTTCTGCGCTGAGCCGGCCGGCATTGTCGATGATCTGGTGCAGCATGGGCCCCGCGACCCGGTTCATCTGGTCGAGCCGGTGACGGCCCTCGGTGAGCTGTGCTTCTTGGGTGGCATGCCACGCCGCGGCCTCGCGCTCGGCCAGGCCGAAGAGCCGGGCATCCCGAGCCGCACGCGCCATCGCCCGAGCGAGAGCGTGCGCGACGCCCACCCAGACCGCACTGCCGATCACTCCGGTCGTGGTGACCGCCCCGAGCCCACCCCAGAGATACACGCACACGGCGAGAGCAACGATGCCGAGCCAGGCGATGCCGGGCTGCTGACGCACGGCGGTGATCGTCAGCAGCGTGCCGACCGCGGCCACCGACCAGGTGGCGTAGCCGTTGAACACCGAGCCGTCGAGCTGCGACAACACCAGAATCGACATCACCAGGCAGACGGCGAAGTTGAGCGCGGCCATCCAGAGCGGCATGGCCAGCGGGCTGGTGGGCCAGAGACTCATCACCGTGGCCGCCGCGTACAGCACCATCGCCACGATCACCGGCCAGATGGAATCGGGGTATTGCATGGAGTTGAACGCCAACACCAAGTGGTAGAGCGAGAACAGGGCGGCCAGAACCGTGACGATGGCGCGGGGCGGTGAAATCACGAGGTGCCCTCCCGCCAGGTGACGATGACCGATGTTCCGCCGCCCGCAAGCGAGTGGATGGCCGCTCCGCCGCCGACCGACTCGACACGTTCGCGAATGGACACCCGCAGGCCGAGCCGCTCTCGCGGTACCGCCGAGAGGTCGAAGCCGACGCCCGTGTCAGAGACCTGCACCGTGACCTCGCGGTGGCGCACCGCACCAGACGTCGCGTGCACCGAGACGGTTCGCAGCACGCTGTCGCTCATGGTGTCGACGCTCGCGTGCTGCAGGCTGTTGATCAGCGCCTGCACCGTCGCCGAGAACAGCGCGTCGGCTACGGCGCCCGGCACGGGGCGGGCGTCGAGCGGCTCGACCGAGAACGCAACCCGTGGGCTGAGCAGGTGCACCGCCTCCTCGAGTCGCTGACCGAATTCGGTGAGAGTCACATCGGCGTCGGAATCGAAGGCGTCGGGCGCGAACTGCAACGTCTTCAACGCCGCCTCGGCCGAGCGCACGGCGGCGATCCGTTCGGTCTCGGTCTCGGCGCGGGCTGCGGTGATGAGGGTGCTGAGCACGGAGTCGTGCACGAGAGCATCCATTCTCGTTCGTTCGACCTCGGCTGCCTGGTTGCCGACCGCGCGCGCGTACTGGTGCATGGCCGTCGATTGGGCGTCGTCGACCCGGCCGGCCGCGCGACGCAGGGTAACGACGAGCATCACCATGAACGCGCCGATCAGCAGCACGTAGACCGCGTCGAGCAGCGCCCCCTTCAGGTCGCCGGCCCCGCCGGAGGGCTGGATGTGGATGACGACGTAGACGCTGGTGACGACCACGATGTAGGCCGCCGCCCACCACACGGGCAGGGCGATCGCGGCGTAGGCCATCGCCACGGCGATCAGCGACCACAGCCAGGGCTGGGTGCCCTTCGCTGCAGTGAGATTGACGACACACAGCGGCCAGGCGATGAAAGCCGCCAGGTACAGCCCGCAGAAGATCAGCATTGCGGTGCGCACGAAGCGCTGTGCGATCGCGGCGACCACGACAAGAAGCAGAGCCCCGAGGGCCACGATCGACTCGGTGTTGAGCCAGTCAGCGCCCACGTACCTCGACGAACCGGTGACGACGGGGATGGCCTGCAGCGAGAGCAGCAGCCCGAAGACCGCGGCCGCTCGGGTCATCACCCGTTCCACGGTCGAGCGGCTGAGCGCGCCGCGCAGGCGGCTGAGCGTCGATTCGAGGTCGGCGGCTGCGCCAGGCTCCGCCGCCGTTGCCGGGCGTTGTGTCTCGGCACCCGAGGGCGCGAAGCTCGACGGGTTCTGCGACACCGCTATTTTCCAGAGCCGTGCGGGTCGTCGATCACGAGAATGCCGTCTTCGACGGCCCGGCGCAGCAGGTCGACCTTGGTCGGGGCGGGTCTGCCCACCTCCACGTACTTCGCGCGCACCCGGCCGAGATACTCGCGGGCCGTCGACGGGGCGATGCCGAGCTGTTGCGCCACCGCCTTCAGCGGCAGACCGGAGGCGTACAGGTGCAGCACGTCTTGCTCGCGGCTTGCGAGTTGTGCGCGGGCGAACTCCTGGTCGGCGTCGATGGCGCTCGCCCATTCGAGGTTGTTCAGCACCTCGCCGCGAGCGACCGTGGCGATGGCAGCCATCACGATGCGTGTCGCGCTGGTCTTCGGAATGACCCCGGCGGCTCCGGCGGCGAGCGCCTCCCGAATGCTCGACGTGCGGTCGGCGATGCTGTGGATGAGCACCTCGGCCCCGGTCGCCCTTGCCCGCGTGACGTTGGCGGTGACCGACGACCCGTCGCCCAGACTCAGATCCATGACCACCACGCCAACGGTCTTGTCGCCGAGAGCGTCGAGCAGTTCATCCACTGTGCCGCCGACCGCCACGACGTCGTAACCCGCTTCGAGACAGGCAGCGCGGATGCCCAGCAGAACCGACTCGTGATCGTCGACGATAGCGACCCGCACACCGAGGTCGGCCGCGGCCGAGCTGTCGTCTTCAGCCATCGTCGACTCCCCTTGCCGGTCAAACCTGTTCGAACCTCACTGCCATCGTATTGGCTTGACGGTCGCCGGGTGCCCCCGCTCGGGTGTCAGGGTTATTGCGCAGGCGTCAGAAGGCCCACCGCTTCGACGTGGTGCGTGTGCGGAAACAGGTCGAACGCGCGCAACGATCGCAGCTCATAACCGCCGGCGGTCAGTTGGCCGAGATCACGGGCGAACGCCACCGGATCGCACGCCACGTACAACAACTGTGCCGGGTGCAGCTCGAGCAGGCTCTGGATCACCTGTTTCTGGGCGCCCGACCGCGGCGGGTCGATGACGAAGGATGCCCGCGCGAACGCCGCGCGCTCGTCGGCCGTCGAACGGCGCAGCAGACCACTGAGATAACGATCGACTCGCTCGGTGACGGCCGTCGCGTTTGGCAAGTCACGCAGGTTGTGGGCGGCGTTGCCCGTCGCCCCCGCGTCGCTCTCGATGGATTGGATGCGCGTGTTGGCACCGAACCGGTCGCCAACGGCCGCGGCGAGCAGCCCGACTCCGCCGTACAGATCGAGGTTCGGCGCTTCTTCGTCGAATTCGCTCTCGAGCAATTGCTGCTGAACGGCGGCAGTGAGGGTCGCGGCCGCACCGTGATGCACCTGCCAGAAGCCGAGTTCGTCGAGACGGAACTCACGATCGCCGACACGCTCGACGATCGGCGGGCCCACCGGCGGCCTGGTGGGCAAGGCTGAGGGGAGGGCTGGTGAGCGCGCTGGGGAATTCGCTGGGGAATGCGCCGAGGAACGCACTGGGGAGTGTGCCGGTGGGCGCCCCTGCGAGACCTTCGACCGTCGCGCCTGGCCGCGTTGCCGAGAAGCGGGGGGCTCGGCGCGGTGCGTCACGACCCGCGCGCCGCGGCGGCCGTCGGAGATCACATCTACACCGTCAACACCGAAGAGGCGCTCGTCGAGCGGCGCCGCGTACTCCACCGCGGGTATCGCCAGCGGCAGGTCGCGCACAGCGACTACTCGGTGCGACCGAGCCGCGTACGGCCCGACAATGCCCGACTCGTCCACATGCAGGTTCACGCGGGTGCGCCAGCCCAGCCCGTTTCGCTCGTCATCACCTTCGACCGCCTCGACCGCGACCTGAAGAGCCGAGTGGTCGTCGCTGAGGTGCGCGAAGCGCCGCAGAGAATCGACGACCACCTGGCGTTTGAGCTCGCGCTGCCAGGGCAGCGCGATGTGCCCGAACTCGGCGCCGCCCGCCCGGGCATCGGGCTCTCTGTGCAGGCTCGCCGCCTGCCAGACGTGCTCACGCCGGTGCTCTGAGACCGTCAGAACCTCGACGGTCTCTGCCCGCCAGAACGACGCGTGATCGTCAGACGAGATGCGTGCCAGCACGGTCTCGCCAGGAAGCGTGTCGGCGACGAACACCACGCGCCCGTCGAGGCGCGCCACACTCACACCGCCGTGCGCCACGTTCGTGATCTCGAGTTCGGCGGTCGTGCCCAGGAGTTCGCCCATCGTTCCAGCATCGCACACGCCGCTCGGCGAGCAGCAAGCCACAGACGGCGGGGGCGGGGGCGGACGGCAACGGCCGAGTGCGCCTGCAGACGGCAGGCGGGCGACGACCGAGGGAGGAGGAGGGCGGCGGGCGGCGGCGGCGGCGGGCAGCGGCGGGCGGATGATCTTCGTTAGGCTCCCGCTATGCGGCTCTATCTCGCCTCCACCTCTCCCGCCCGCCTCACCCTCCTGCGCCAAATCGGCATCGAACCCGTCGTCGTACCGTCGTTCGTCGACGAAGACGCGGCTGTGCTCGAGGCAGAGGCTGTCGGCGGGCCCCTGTCTGCCCCCGGACTCGTGCAGCTTCTGGCCCGGCTGAAGGCTGAGGCCGTGATCGACGCCCAGCCCGGAGGCGAGCCGATCGACGGCTTCATTCTGGGCGGCGATTCCGCGTTCGAATTCGACGGCGCCATCTACGGCAAGCCGCATCTGCCCGACGTGGCACGAGACCGCTGGCGGCGGCAGCGCGGGCGGGCCGGGGTACTCCACAGCGGTCACTGGCTGATCGATCGGCGACAGAACTCCGCGAACACGCTGCACCCGGGCGAATCCGGAGCCGACCCTTCGGCGAGCACAATCGGCTTGGGCCCGATCGAGGCGCTCGGCTTCGGCGCGGTCGGCACGGTCGGCGCGCTCGGGGCGGTCGGCGCGCTCGGGGCGGTCGACGCAGCCACCGTCGAGTTCGCCGATGACATCAGCGATGCCGAGATCGACGCCTATGTCGCCTCCGGCGAACCACTCGAGGTCGCCGGAGCGTTCACCATCGACGGGCTCGCTGCACCGTTTATTCGGAGCATCGACGGCGCACCGTCGGCCGTGATCGGAATGTCGCTGCCAGCCCTTCGCACTATGTTCGGCCGATTCGGCCTGACCTACACCGACTTCTGGCACTAAGCCGACTTCTGGCACTGAACCGACTTCTGGCACTAAGCCGGCTTCTGGCACTGAACCGACTTCTGGCACTGAGCCGAGCTTTGTAGGCTTACGCATCGTTTCAGGCCAGATTTTTGTGCGCACATACCAAAGCTCAGCCCTGAGCGCCGAATAGGCTAAGTAACTATGCCCCGAATGACAAAAGTTCTGATCGCCAATCGTGGCGAGATCGCAGTACGAGTGATTCGGGCGGCCAGAGACTCCGGGCTCGCCTCCGTCGCCGTCTACGCCGACCAAGATCGTGAGGCTCTGCACGTTCAGTTGGCCGACGAAGCGTATGCCCTCGGCGGCAGTTCGAGCGCCGAGACGTACTTGGTCATCGATAAGATCCTCTCCATCGCGAAGCGCTCCGGCGCCGACGCGGTGCACCCCGGCTACGGCTTTCTTGCCGAGAACGCCGCGTTCGCCCAGGCCGTCATCGACGCCGGGCTGATCTGGATCGGCCCCTCCCCTGACGCCATCGAGCTTCTGGGTGACAAGGTCTCTGCCCGGCACATCGCCGAGCGGGTCGGCGCTCCGCTCGCGCCCGGCACCATCGATCCGGTCACGAGCTCCGACGAAGTCGTGACCTTCGCCGAGCAGTTCGGGCTGCCCGTCGCCATCAAAGCGGCTTTCGGTGGTGGCGGTCGCGGTCTCAAGGTCGCTCGCACGATCGAGGAGATTCCCGAACTCTTCGAGTCGGCGACCCGGGAAGCCGTCGCGGCGTTCGGTCGCGGCGAGTGCTTCGTCGAGAAGTACCTCGACCAGCCTCGACATGTCGAGACACAGTGCCTCGCCGACTCTCATGGAAACGTCGTGGTCGTCTCGACCCGAGACTGCTCGCTGCAGCGCCGCCACCAGAAGCTGGTCGAAGAGGCGCCGGCGCCGTTCTTGACCGACGCACAGAACGCCGAGCTGTACCGTGCCTCGAAGGCCATTCTGCGCGAGGTGTCGTACGTCGGGGCCGGAACCTGCGAGTTCTTGGTGGCGAAAGACGGCACCGTCTCGTTTCTCGAAGTGAACACGCGGCTGCAGGTCGAGCATCCGGTGTCTGAAGAGGTCACCGGCATCGACCTCGTGCGGGAGCAGTTCCGCCTCGCCGAGGGCGGCATTCTGGGTTACGACGACCCTGAGCCGCGCGGCCACTCGTTCGAGTTTCGCATCAACGGCGAAGACGCCGGTCGTGGCTTTCTGCCGAGCCCCGGGCCGGTGCACGTCTTCAAGGCTCCAGGGGGGCCCGGAGTACGCATCGATTCCGGCGTGACCGCCGGCGATGTCATCTCCGGCTCGTTCGACTCTCTGCTTGCAAAGCTCATCGTGACAGGGGCGACTCGCGAAGAAGCTCTCGAGCGTTCGCGTCGCGCCCTCGACGAGTTCGAGGTCGCCGGGCTGCCGACAGTGCTTCCGTTTCACCGCGAGATCGTTCGTGACCCGGCGTTCGCTCCTCCCGCCGGCCAACCGTTCACGGTGTACACGCGCTGGATAGAAACAGACTTCGTCAACGATATCGAGCCCTGGAGCGGCTCGCTCGAAGATTCCGCCGCACCACAATCGCGAAGCACTGTGGTTGTCGAGGTCGACGGAAAACGCATCGAGGTCGTACTGCCAGAACGGCTCTTGACAGCCAGCGGAGTGGGCGGCAACGGCAGCCCGTCGTCGTCGCTCGGTGCTCCCCCGCGTCGGCGTTCGACCGGCACCTCTGGCAGGTCGTCGACCGGTAACGCCGTGAAGGCACCGATGCAGGCGACGGTCGTCAAACTCGCGGTCGCCGAGGGCGACAAGGTCGTCAAGGGCGACCTCATTCTCGTGCTCGAAGCCATGAAGATGGAGCAACCCATTCAGGCACACAAAGACGGCGTCGTCGGCGCCATCGACGCCACGGTCGGCACCACCGTTTCGTCGGGTCATCGGCTGCTCGAGATCGCAGACCACGCGGCCTGACGGGCAGCCGGTTCGGGCATCGGATGCCCGTGAGATCATAAGGGAATGTCGACACCAGCCTTTCCGCTCGTCGACGTCGGCGAGATCTCGCGGCTGGTCGGGCGCGCCGCGTTCGAGCGGGGCCGGGTCTACGCCCGCGGGCGCGAGGTGCTCGAGCTGAACTGGAACGAGCAGACGCTCGTGCTCACCGGCCGTGTTCAAGGCAGCGCATTCGAGCCGTACGAGAGCGAAGTCATTCTGCGGCGCCTGGGAACGCGCTTCATCGTCGAAGGTGCTGCGCTCTGCAGCTGCCCCATGCGCTCGGATTGCAAACACGTCGCCGCGATGCTCTTGGCCAGCAACACCCGGCACCTCGTCGAGGCGACGCCCTCCATCGGTGTCGAACCGGCTCGGCAGGTTCAAATAAGCCGACGGTTCGACTCGCGCTTTCAGCCAGCCGACCCGGCCCGCACTCCCGTACGCGGTACGCAACCGGCAGACGAGTTCGCCGAGCACACCCTCGATCGGTGGAGCACCGACGAACCCTTCGACGACCCGTCGGGCGACACGATACGCGAGGAGCAGGGCTGGTTTCCGCCCGAGCCGCGACTGCGGGCCGAAACCGCCACTGAATCGCTCGACTGGCGGTCGACGCTCGCCGCACTCGGGCCGTCGAACGGAGCCACCGAGAGCGGGGCCGGCCGCGCATCCGGCGCCCGCCGAACGACAGGCCGCACCCGAGAGGCGACGACCGCACTGGGGCTGCAATTCGAGATTCGGGAGTTCGTGCCCCGAACACGTGAGCATTGGCGTGGCCCTCTGTCGCAGACGGCCAAGCCGACCACGAATACGGCGGGCGACGCCGACCACGACGCAGTCGCGAACAGCTACCCTCGCCGACTGGCAGTGCGTCCGGTCATGAAGAACCACGTCGGCAGCTTCGTCAAGGCGAGCCTCAGCTGGGCCACGCTGAGTCACCAGACCAATCGCCTGAACCTCGACCCCGCGCAAGCGAAATGGTTCGTGCAGTTCGCGGCCCTGCAACGAGCCACCCGCGAGCTGTACACGGGTCAGGAGGCCGACTGGCTCTACCTCGACGACTTCACGAGCCCGCTGTTATGGAACCTGTTCGACGAAGCGCATGAGCTGGGTATCGCTCTGCTGGGGTCGAAGAAGAGCGTGCGCGTACGGCGTGGCAAGCACGCTCGGGTACGCCTCGAGGCACACGGCGGTCACGACAGTGCTTTGCGGCTCGTGCCGGTGACTTCGCTCGACGGAGTCGATTATGAGCGCAGCGCCACCGGGTTGATCGGCTCGCACGGGGTGTACGTGTACGAACTGGGCGCAAAACCCTTCATCACGTTCACGCGACTCGAAATCGCCCTTGACGAGCGCGTCGAACCGCTTTTCGATCGCTCCGGTGGCATCGATGTTCCGGCAGACGAGGTGCCCGAGTTCTTCGACCGCTACTTTCCGCGACTGCAGCGAGCCATCGACATCGTCTCCGCCGACAGCGCTATACCGCTGCCGCGCATCTCCGCGCCGGTTCTGGTGCTCACGGCGCGTTTTCGGCCCAAGAACGTGCTTCAGCTCGACTGGGAGTGGGAGTACGGCGGAGACACCCCCACCCGCATCCCACTGTCGACGGATTCTGTGATGGGCGCTAAACAACGCGACACCGAGCAACACGACCCCGAGCAAGACGACACCAAGCAATACGACGTAGACCGGCACGACGAGGCCGAGAGCCAGACCCTCGCGCTGGTCGTTCCGCTCATACAGCGGCTGATCGACGACCATAGCGACGCGGGAATCGATGCAGCGATCGCCGAGTCGGCGACCGAACCGGCTCGACTGGTCGAGCATCTGGTGCTGCAGGGGTTCGAGGCCGCCGTTTTCAGCGACAAGGTGCTTACCGAACTGCAAGATGTCGTCGGCGTGCGTGTCGACATCGTCGGCAAGCGCCCGGCCTATCGTGAACTCGACGGTGTGCCCGAACTCACGGTGACGACGGTCGAAAGCGAGAAGCGCGACTGGTTCGATCTCGGCATCGTCGTGAACATGAACGGCTACCGCATACCGTTCGCTCCCCTGTTCAAGGCACTCGCTCGTAAGCAGAAAAAACTGCTGATGGTCGACAAGACCTACCTCGCGCTCGACCACCCGGTTTTCGAGCGCCTTCGCGAGCTGCTCGAAGAGGCTTCGGGCCTCGACGAGTGGGAGACCGGCATTCGCATCAACCGGTACCAGGCCGATCTGTGGAGCGAGTTCGAAGACCTGGCAGAAGAATCCGAGCAAGCGGTGACGTGGCGAGACGCCGTCTCCGTGCTGAACGGTTCGGCGACGCCTGACACGCTGCCGGTGCCACCGCGGCTGCAGGCGACACTGCGGCCTTATCAGCACGACGGCTACGAGTGGCTCGCCTTTCTCTTTCACCATCGGCTCGGCGGAGTGCTCGCCGACGACATGGGGCTCGGCAAGACCGTGCAGACGCTCGCGCTGATCGCACACACCCGAGAAACTCACGCACAGCCCGGCTTCGCCCAACAGGCCTCGGCGCAACCCGCGGCAGACCACTTCGAGGGTGCCGCACCGGCCGCCCCGTTTCTCGTGGTGGCGCCGACCTCGGTCGTGTCGAACTGGGTCACCGAGGCCGCCCACTTCACTCCCGATCTTGTGGTGCGCCCGGTCACCGCCACCCAGGCGAAGAGCCCGTCTACTCTCGCCGAGCTGGCCGAGGGCGCCGATGTGCTCGTGACGAGCTACACACTGTTCCGGCTCGATGCCCCGGCCTACGGCGCCCTGAGCTGGTCGGCCCTGGTGCTCGACGAGGCTCAATTCGTGAAGAACCACACGTCGAAGCTGCATCGCTGCGCGAAAGACCTCGATGCCCCGGTGAAGTTCGCTATCACGGGCACCCCCATCGAGAACAACCTGATGGAACTGTGGGCGCTGTTCGACATCGTTGCACCAGGCCTGTTTCCGTCGTCTCGAAAGTTCACCGAAGACTATGTCCGGCCTCTCGGTCACGGCTTCGACACCGAGATTCTCACCAAGCTGCGCCGTCGAATCCGCCCGTTTCTCCTGCGCAGAACGAAAGAACTCGTGGCACCGGAGCTTCCGGCGAAGCAGGAGCAGGTGCTCAGCATCGGCCTCGCGCCGTCGCACCGCAGCCTCTACGACACCTATTTTCAGCGGGAACGGCAGAAGCTGCTCGGCCTGATCGACGACCTCGACAAGAACCGGCTCATCGTGTTCCGGTCGCTGACGCTGCTGCGCCTGTTGAGCCTCGACGCCTCGCTGATCGACGAGAAGTACGCTGCGGTGCCCTCGGCAAAACTGGATGCCCTGCTCGAGCACCTCGACGACGTCGCCGCCGAGGGCCACCGGGCTCTTGTGTTCAGCCAATTCACTTCCTTTCTGAAACGTGCTGCCGCGAGGCTCGATGCCCAGGGCATGGAATACGAATACCTCGACGGCTCCACCAGGCGGCGCCCCGAGGTCATCGACCGATTCAAGACCGGCCGTGCGCCCGTGTTTTTGATCAGCCTGAAGGCGGGTGGGTTCGGGCTGAACCTCACCGAGGCCGATTATGTGTTTCTGCTCGACCCCTGGTGGAACCCGGCATCAGAAACCCAGGCCATCGACCGCACCCACCGCATCGGTCAGAAGCAGAGCGTCAACGTCTACCGTCTCGTCTCGGCCGACACCATCGAAGAGAAGGTGATGGCCTTGAAGGAGCAGAAGGCGCAGCTGTTCGACGCGGTTCTCGACGATGATGCGACCTTCAGCTCGGCGCTCACCGCCGATGACATCCGCGGGCTCTTCGACACCTGACACCCAAGACATCACCCTGCTGGGCTACAAGCCGCACGCCTCCGTGTTGAACCAGCATCCCGTGCTTCCGGGAGCCAGCACGACGGTCATAGTGACGTGTTGCGGCTGCGATCGGCCGGCGGCATTCGACGCCACCACGTCGAATTCGTAGACCCCCGGGGCGGCCGGAGTACCCGTCAGCCAACCGCTGCTCGGCACCAGGGCGATTCCGGGCGGGGCGTCTCCGACGATGTCGTAGCGCGTCGGTTCGACTCCGCCGGCCCGGAAGTAGCTACTGAAAGCCTCGCCGACCGTTGCCGCGGCAGCCACCGTATCGACGGGCAGTCGGGGGGCCATGTCGACGCGTGCGATCGAACTGGTGTCGCTGTTCGCGATGAACACCGATCCGGCGTCGGACGCGGTGATCGATTCGCCGAACGGAGTGCCGCCAAGACGGGCGACCTCCCCGACGACCGTTTTGTCGGGCGAGAGCATCGACACCGCATTCGTGCCGAGATCGCTCGTGTATACGTTTCCCAGCGCGTCGCTCGTGATCGCCGCCGGATGGTCGCCGGGGTGCGCCCGGTTCTCGACGACGTTGGTGCCGGCCGGTAGGGCGAGGTCGACTTTCGAGACGGTCTCGCGGGAAGGACTGAGAACGTAGACGAATCCGTGATGATCGAACGCGAGGTCGATTGGATAGAGACCGACGGGCAGCTCGGCCCATGACGCGACGACGGTACCTCGCCCGGCCAGATCGAAGGTGATTCGCGAGAGAGTGCCATCGCCGTCGTTCGCCGTATAGAGCTGCCCGTCGTCAGCGAAGTGCAGCGCGACAGGCTCGGCTCCGTGCGCCAGGGGGTAGGTGTCGATGAGGGCGCCCGTCGGCGAAAGGCGATTCACACTGTCATCGGCAGAGGTCGCGACGAAGATGTCTCCGATCGAGCTCACCGCCACGGCGGCGGGATGCCGGGTATCTAACGACGAGCCGAGATTCGACGCGAACGCCGCGTCGACGAGCCCGGTTGCCGAGTCGAGCTTGTACACCGTGCTGAGAATTGCACTCGTGACATAGAGGGCACCCCGGGCATCCTGAGCGATACTCTGCGGAAGCGAACCTGGGGGCAGCGTTCCGTCGAAGAAAGGGTCGACAGTGCCATCGGCCAGAATCTTCGACACCGAGTCGCTGCCACTGTCGACCGTGAAGACGCTGCCATCGTCGGAGCAGAGAACCGCGCTGGGCCTTGCGGCGGTGGGCAACGCGGCGAACCAGTCATTCACCACGGGGGCAGCGGATGCGCCGAGCACACCGACCCCGAGAACCAGAGCTGCGGAGGCCGACGCCATCACGAGGAGCCCGGCGAGGGCCCTCATGCGCTTGCGATGGAACCCGTTCGCGTATCGTCTTCTCACGATCATCCTTTCACCGGGTGCACGTGGCCCGAATGGCCAAGTGACACTGAGTGAGAATATGTCAGCTAAGACGGCAGGCGCAGCCGATACATACCGCCTGTGGAAAAGTCGTCGTCAGAGAACGATGTGCATTGCCCGCGCCGCGTCGGTGATCGACCCGGTGAGCGAGGGATACACCGAGAACGCGCGCGACAGCTGATCGACCGTCAGGCGATGCTCGACGGCCAGCGCGATGGAGAAGATGAGTTCAGAGGCTTTCGGCGCCACGACGACCCCACCGATGACGGTGCCAGACCCCGTGCGGGCGAACAATTTGACGAAGCCGTCTTTGATGCCCATCATTTTCGCGCGCGGGTTTTCTGAGAGCGGCAGCTTATAGATGTCGCCCTGCGCGATGCCCTCTTCGATCTGTCGTTGCGTCCAGCCGACAGTCGCGATCTCGGGCTGAGTGAAAATGTTCGACGCCACGTTGCGAATCTCGGTGGGGTTCACCGCGTCGCCCATCGCGTGAAAGACCGCCGTACGGCCCTGCATCGATGCGACAGAAGCCAGCGGGAGAAAAGTCGTGCAGTCGCCCGCGGCGTAAATGCTCGGCACGCTCGTTCGAGCGACCCGGTTGACGCGGATGTGACCGGATTCGGTGAGCTGAACTCCCGCCTCTTCGAGCCCGATGCCCGCCGTGTTGGGTATCGCACCGACCGCCATGAGGCAGTGTGTACCTTCGACGATGCGCCCGTCTGAGAGGGTGGCGATCACGCCATTCTCGGTGCGCACAACCGAATCGGCCCGCGATTTCGACAGAACCGTCATGCCATTGCGCCGAAAGACGTTCTCGATGACCGCAGCGGCGTCAGCGTCTTCTCCTGGAAGAACCTGATCTCGGCTCGAGATGAGCGTGACCTTCGAGCCGAGGGCGGTATAAGCGGAGGCGAACTCGGCACCGGTGACACCGGAGCCGACGACGATGAGGTGCTCGGGAATCGCCTCGAGTGAGTACAGCTGCGTCCACGTGAAGATTCGCTCGCCGTCGGGCATGGCACTGGTGAGAAGCCGCGGGCTGGCCCCGACCGACACGACGATGGTGTCGCCTTCGATGCGGTCGAAATCGATACCGTTCGGGCCATGGCCCGTCGAGACGATGACAGCGTCGCGCCCATCCAGCCGCCCCTCACCCTGCACGATTCGAACGCCCGAACGGATGAGCGTGGATTTCATGTCTTCGGATTGCTGACGGGCAAGACCGAGAAGCCTCTTGTTGACGGCTGCGATGTTGACCGCCACGTCTGGCCGTACCGGGCGGCCGGATTCGGTGCGGCTGAAGAACTGCACCCCGAGATCGGCGGCCTCGCCGATGGCGTTCGCCGCTTCGGCCGTGGCGATGAGCGTCTTCGACGGAACGACGTCGGTCAGAACCGCCGCCCCACCGACGCCGACACGCTCGACGAGGGTGACATCGGCGCCGAGCTGCGCCCCTGCGATGGCCGCCTCGTACCCCCCGGGGCCGCCCCCCAGAATGGTGATTCTCTGCTTACGCTCGAATTCATAGGCCATGCGCACCATTCTTCCCCAGGCCGCACTGTGCGGCCAAACTGCACAGGTTCGCAGTTTCGCCGATTCCGATCGGGCATCGGTAACTAAAGTGGTGGGATGTCATCAGAAGTCAGCAACCCACTCGATCAACCAGACCTCTCTCCGTTCGAAATCGCGCGCGAAGCCGCGGGGCAGATCGCCGAGAAGACAGGCATCGAAAAGCACGACATCGCCCTCACGCTCGGCAGCGGCTGGGCGAAGGCGGCCGACCTCATCGGCGAGACCATCGCTACGATTCCGGCCACCGACATCGTCGGGTTCAGCGCTCCTGCGGTCGTCGGTCACGTCGGTTCGCTGCGCTCCGTTCGGCTGCCGAACGGCAAGCACGCCCTGGTGATCGGCGCACGCACGCACTACTACGAGAACCACGGGGTACGGCGCGTCGTGCACAGCGTGCGTACGGCCGCGGCGGCCGGCGCGTCGGTGATGATCTTGACCAACGGTGCGGGCGGCATCCGTGAGACGTGGACTCCCGGTCAGCCCGTGCTGATCAGCGACCACATCAACCTCACCGCGAACTCGCCGCTTGAGGGGGCGACCTTCATCGATCTCACCGATCTGTACTCACGGCGTCTGCGCGACCTCGCTCGAGAAGTGGATGCTTCACTCGACGAAGGCGTCTACGTTCAGTTTCGGGGCCCGCACTACGAGACCCCGGCCGAGGTGCAGATGGCGAAGACCATCGGCGGTCACATCGTCGGCATGTCGACGGCACTCGAGGCGATCGCTGCGCGCGAGGCGGGAATGGAGGTGCTCGGCATGTCGCTGATCACCAACCTCGCCGCCGGCATCTCGCCGACGCCGCTGTCGCATGCCGAGGTCATCGAGGCCGGCAGGTCGGCCGAGCCCGTGATCAGTGCGCTGCTCGCTCGCATCGTGGCGGCCCTATGAATTTCGACGACGCGACTGAGTTGATCGGCACTGCACGGGCGTGGATCGCGCAAGACCCCGACCCCGAAACACGCGCCGAACTCGAGGCTCTGATCTCAGCAGCCGACATCGATGAACTGCGCAGCCGATTCGACGGGCGGCTGAAGTTCGGAACGGCCGGCCTGCGCGGCGAGATCGCAGCGGGCCCAACCCGCATGAACCGGGTGGTCGTCGCCCAAGCCGCCGTGGGGCTGGCCGCCTACCTGAAAGCGAATGCGGCACCCGCGACAACTCCCTCTGTCGTGATCGGTTTCGACGGTCGCAAGAACTCTGCCGTGTTCGCACGCGACTCGGCCGAGCTGATGGCGGCAGCCGGAATTCGAGCGGTACTGCTGCCCCGCATGCTGCCGACCCCGCTCGTGGCGTTCGCCGTTCGGCACCTTGACGTGAGCGCCGGAATCATGGTGACGGCCTCGCATAATCCGCCGAACGACAATGGGTACAAGGTCTACCTCGGCGGCGTCGAAGAGGGAGCACAGATCGTCTCACCGGCCGACACCGAGATCGAGGCGGAGATCGTACGCGTCGCGCGGCAGACTCCGGTCGATCGGTTGCCCCGATCATCCACTTACGAGGTCGCCGACGAGGGTGTGATCGAGGCGTACATCGCGCAGACGGCGGCTGTCGGTCGCCTGCCACCGACCGAGATCGGTGCACAACCGCGTGTCGTCTACACGGCCATGCACGGCGTCGGCTGGAACACCCTCAGCCGCGTGCTGGGCGCCGCCGGGTTCATCGAGCCCGACCTGGTGTCAGCGCAAATCGAACCGGATGCCCGATTCCCCACTGTTTCGTTCCCGAACCCCGAGGAACCGGGGGCCCTCGACCTGGCTTTCGAGACGGCGCGCTCGGTGGGCGCGCACCTCATCATCGCGAACGATCCCGACGCCGATCGGCTGGCCATCGCCATTCCCGACACTTCGACCGCCGATGGCTATCGCCGGCTGACGGGCAACCAGGTCGGCATGCTGCTGGGCTGGCGGGCGGCGGAGGCCGTGGCTCAGGGTGGGGCGGCGCAAGGTGGCGCGGCAGTGCGAGGTGGTGCAGTCGCGGCAAGCGCGAGCGGAGCCCGTGGCGGCAGTCACGACGTCGGCACAGCCGGCACGGTGAGCACGGTCGGCCGAGCATCCACTGCTCGCCCTACGCTGGCCTGCTCGGTGGTCTCTTCGCCCGCACTCGCGGCGGTGGCGGCCGACTACGGGCTCGGCTTTCGCGAGACTCTGACGGGGTTCAAGTGGGTTTCGCGCGTTCCCGGGCTCGTCTTCGGTTACGAAGAGGCACTGGGGTACCTCGTCAACCCGAACACGGTGCGCGACAAAGACGGCATCTCGGCTGCCGTCGCGTTTCTGTCACTGGCGAGCGATCTCGCCGTCGACGGATTCACTATCGCCGATCAGCTCGACCGATTCAGCGAACGATTCGGGCATTTCGACTCGGTGCAGATCTCGCTGCGGGTCTCTGATCTCGCACGCATCGACGAGGTGATGGCGGCGCTGCGCAACGACCCTCCGAAGAAGATCGGCGGTACACCCGTTGCATCGATCGACGATCTCAAGGCTGGGTCGGCCGACCTGCCGCCGAGCGACATTCTGCGCATTCGCACCGCCAACGGATCACGCATCATGGTTCGGCCGAGCGGAACCGAGCCGAAACTCAAGGTGTACATCGATGTCTCGAGCGCCCAGGGCTCGTTGGCGAAGCGCAAGAAGTCGGTGGCCAGCCGGCTCGCTGCACTCGAAGCCGGCATGCGAGAAATCGTCTCGTGAGTGCAGAAGCGCGTGACGCACCCGAAATCGGCGAGTTGCCGGGCCCGAGCAGCGGGTTCGTGCAGTCGCTCGCGCGGGGGTTGTCGGTCATCCGGGTCTTCGGTGCCGACGCACCACTGATGACACTGAGCGACATCGCCAGGGCCACCGGCTTGACGCGGGCGACGACGCGGCGGTTTCTGATGACGCTGATCGAGCTCGGTTACGTGCGCACCGACGGCAAGACGTTCGCCCTCACCGCACAGGTTCTCGAACTCGGCTTCAGCTACCTTTCGGGGCTCACGCTGCCCCAGATCGCGCAACCTCAGCTCGAAGACCTTTCGCTGCGTGTGGGCGAGTCGACGTCTGCCGCCATTCTCGACGGCTCTGACATCGTGTACATCGTGCGTGTTCCGACACACCGCATCATGACGGTCGGCATCAACCTGGGCACCAGGCTGCCGGCCTACGCCACGTCGATGGGCCGCGTTTTGCTCGCGGGGCTCGAACCGGATGCCCTGTCGAACTATCTGCACGACGTGAAGTTGCAGGCGCTCACCAAACGCACCGTCGGCTCCGAGGCGGCGCTGATCGCCGAGCTCAACCGTGTGCGTGAGCAGGGCTGGGCACTCGCCGATCAAGAGCTCGAGCCGGGGCTGCGGTCGATTGCCGCGCCGATCCGCTCGTCGTCGGGCGCCGTCGTCGCGGCGATCAACGTGTCGACGGCCGCTTCATCGGGCACCAGCGAGTCGCTGCGGCGCGCCTGCCTGCCCGCGCTGCTCGACGCCGCCGCGCACATCGAGGCCGACCTCGCCATCGCCGCCCGCTCGCACTGACGCTGACGCACGCGTGCTGTCGCGGTGGCGCGGGTGCGCGGTGTCGCGATGTCGCGGTGTCGCGGTGTCGCGATGGCGGCAGAAACAGAGGAGATTTCGCTAGGGCACGGCCTATACGGGTGCACCGAGTCGAATTCTCCTACGTTTTACCGGCTTCGGGTCGACCGAGGCCAGCCCCACCGCCCCGCGCCCTGCGCGCACCCAGCCGGGCGGCAGGCCCTACGCCCCACCCAGCCACGCCCCACCCGGCCCGAGCCGCGGGTCGGAGCCGGCGTCAGCCCAGCGCCGCCCCGAGCTTCTGCTGCAGTTCGTCGACGTCGAAGTAGTTCTGAACCACGATGACATCGGCGTTGGTGCGCCCGATCGCCTCGACGAATTCGGGTGAGGTCAGAATCACCTGGGCATCGGCCGCAACGACCTGAACGCTCGCCAGGTCTGCGGCGGTGACATCTGCGTCGATATCGAGTCGAGCAAGCGCCCGTTCGGCATTGACCTTGAGAATCGCCGAGGTTCCCACGCCCGCACCGCAGATGGCGACGATCTTCACGCCTGCGCCGACAGCCCGAAGACCGCCCGCACCTCGTCGGCCGAGGTCGCGGCAGCGAGCCGTGCTATCGCGGCCGTCTCGTTGAACACGTTCGCGAGCTCCGCAATTCCGGTCACGTGCTCATCGGCCGTCAGCACGGCCAGCCCGAGCACGACCGATACCGGGTCGTTGTACGGATGCCCGAACACCACCGGCTCGTCGAGCGTCACCACCGCCATGCCCGCCCGAAGCACGTCGTCACCCGGCCGGGCGTGGGCGAGAGCCAGCCCCGGCGCGATGACGATGTACGCCCCGAACTCTTCGACCATGGCGACCATGCGGGGCCCATACTCCGCCGTGACCGCGCCCGACGCCTCGAGCGCTGCGCCGGCCAGCAGCACCGCAGCACGCCAGTCAGCTGCCTGCTGCTTCAGCAGCACCGCCGGGTCGGGAAGGTCGAGCATCCGTTTGCCTGTCTTCTCGTGTCTGAGACCTACGCGTCTTCGAAGCCCTCCGAGATGATCTCGGCGAGCTCCTCACGGTCTTCGAGCGGCAAGAAGGTCGCTGCCGCCGCATTCTGCTGAAAGACTTCGAGGTCTGAGAGCTCGTAGTCGAAAGCATCGGCGAGCAGCGCCAGCTCGCGGCTGATCGACGTGTTGCTCATGAGTCGGTTGTCGGTGTTCACCGTCACCTTGAAGCCGAGCTGGTAGAGCAGGTCGAACGGATGATCGCCCAACTCGTCCCCCCACGCCGCGATGGCCCCAGTCTGCAGGTTCGACGACGGTGAGAGTTCGAGCGCAATTCCGCGGTCTTTCACCCACTGCGAGAGCAGGCCGAGCGTGACGTAGGTGTTCTCGTCGTCTTGCCGCGCGACGGTGATGTCTTCAGCGAGGCGCACGCCGTGCCCGAGCCGAAGCGCCCGGCCGTCGAAGAGCGCACTGCGAATGCTGTCGAGCCCGTCGGCCTCGCCCGCGTGAACGGTCACCGGAAAATAGTGCTGCGCCAGGTAGTCGAAGGCAGCCCGGTGATTCGCCGCCGGAAAACCCGCCTCGGCCCCGGCGATGTCGAACCCGACCACCCCGCGGTCGCGATGCCGCACGGCCAGTTCCGCGATCTCGAGTCCGCGGTCGGCGTGCCGCATGGCTGTCACGAGCTGGCCGACGCGGATGATCTGCCCCGCGGGCCCGTAGCTGCCGGCTTTGGCGTCGTCAATGCCCTGTTCGATGCCGTTCTGCACGGCATCCACCGCCTCGTCGAGGCTCAGCCCACCGGCCAGGTGCTGCTCGGGCGCCCAGCGCACTTCGCCGTAGATGACGCCGTCGGTCGCGAGATCTTGCACGAATTCGCGGGCGACCCGAGCTAGACCCTCGCGCGTCTGCATGACGGCAGTGGTGACGTCGAACGTCTTGAGGTATGACACGAGCGAGCCGGAATCGGCGCTGTTCTCGAACCAGTCGGCGAGCGCGGATTCGTCGGTCGCCGGCAACTCAAGACCGATGGAATCGGCGAGTTCGATGATGGTGTCGGTGCGCAGGCCGCCGTCGAGGTGGTCGTGCAGCGAGATTTTGGGCAACCCGCTGATGCTGATATCGGTGGAGGCCAAGAAGTATTCTTCGGCTGCGGCAGACATCGGATCCTCCAGAAAAGCGAGGCCGGCTGCCTCGTCGCGGCCCAGGTTCTGAGCCTCACACAATCTATCGGAACGCGCCATACGCTAGCTGAATGCCCCGCAAAATCATTCTGGACTGCGACCCCGGCCACGACGACGCGATCGCCCTGTTGCTCGCGCACGGCAGCCCCGAGATCGAGCTGCTCGCTGTGACGACCGTGGTCGGCAATCAAACGCTCGAGAAGGTCACCCGAAACGCTCTCTCTGTTGCGCGAGTGGCGGGTATCACGGGCGTGCCGTTCGCTGCAGGATGCCCGAGACCTCTCGTTCGCGAAATCGAGGTCGCCCCGGCCATTCACGGCGACTCTGGGCTCGACGGCCCCGTGCTGCCCGAGCCGACCCTCACGCTCGACCCGCGTCACGCGGTGGACCTCATCATCGACCTCGTGATGCAGCACGACCCGGGCGAAATCACTCTCGTACCGACCGGGGGCCTGACGAACATCGCCATGGCCGTGCGCAAAGAGCCGCGCATCGCCGAGCGCGTGCGCGAAGTCGTGCTGATGGGCGGCGCCTACGCCGGTGGCAACTGGAGCGCGACCAGCGAGTTCAACATCATCATCGACCCCGAGGCCGCGCACATCGTCTTCAACGAGAACTGGCCGCTCACGATGGTGGGGCTCGATCTCACCCATCAGGCGCTGGCGACGCCCGAAGTGGCGGCCGCGATCGAGGCCGTCGGCACGCCGCCCGCGAAGTTCGTCGGTGAGCTGCTCGAGTTCTTCGGCGAGACATACCGCGAGCATCAGGGGTTCGAGTATCCGCCGGTGCACGACCCGTGCGCTGTCGCCTACGTCATCGACCCGAGCGTCATGAGCGTGCGTAAGACCCCGCTCGACGTCGAACTCACGGGTACGCTCACGCTCGGCATGACCGTGGCCGACTTTCGGGCGCCAGCCCCGCCGGAGTGCACCACGCAGGTGGCCACCGCCCTCGATCATCCGCGGTTCTGGGCCCTCATCGTCGACGCCCTCACCCGCATCGGCACCCCGCCCGCGTAGCTCACCCCACCCGCGTACCTCACCCCCGCCCGCGTAGCCTTCCCTCCCGCGTAGCTCACCCCTACCCGCGTAGCACTCCCTCCCCCGTACTTCTCCCCCACCCGCGTAGCCGTCCTTCCCGCGTAGCCGTCCTTCCCGCGTAGCTCACCCCTCCCGCGTAGCTCTCCCCTCCCGCGTAGCTCTCCCTCCCCCACCTCCGTTGAAACGTTCCACTTTGCGAAAAACGCCCCAAACTCGGGATTATGGGGGCTTTTTCGCAAAGTGGATTGGCCCGCCGCGGCAGGAGAGGGCTACGCGATGCGCTCGGCCACGAGGGGGCCACGGGGGCGGTACTCCACGGCGGGGCCTATGGCGTACGAGCCGTCTAGGGCCTCGAGAGCACGCTCGAAACGCGCAGGCTCGTCGGCGCTGAGGGTGAAGAGCGGCTGCCCCTCGACGACGGTGTCGCCCGCCTTGGCGTGCAGGTCGATTCCGGCGGCGTGCTGCACCGGGTCGGATGCCCGGGCGCGACCCGCTCCGAGCCGCCAGGCCGCGATGCCGAACGGCAGGGCGAGCTGCTCGAGCAGCACCCCAGAAGAGTCGGCGTAGACCGTGTGCGTCTCGTGGGCGACGGGCAGCGCGGCATCCGGATCGCCGCCCTGGGCGCGAATCACTGCACGCCAGGTGTCCATCGCGCGCCCCGAAGCCAGCGCACCCTCGACGTCTGCATCAGGCTGCCCGGCCTGCGTCAGCATTTCGCGCGCCAGGGCGAGCGTGAGCTCGACGATGTCGGCGGGCCCTCCGCCGGCGAGCACCTCGACCGACTCGCGCACCTCGTTCGCGTTGCCGATGGCGAGGCCCAGTGGGCGGTGCATATCGGTCAACAGCGCCGAAGTTCTTACGCCGGCGTCGTTACCGAGGTCGACCATGGTCTGCGCCAGTTCGCGCGACTTGGCGATGTCTTGCATGAACGCGCCCGATCCGAACTTCACGTCGAGCACCAGCGCTTTTGTACCCTCGGCGATCTTCTTGCTCATGATCGACGACGCGATCAGGGGAATCGCCTCGACGGTTCCCGTGATGTCGCGCAGCGCATACAACTTCTTATCGGCCGGCGCCAACCCGCTGCCCGCCGCGCAGATCACGCCGCCCACATCGCGCAGTTGCGCGAACATCTCGTCGTTCGTCAGCTCCGCACGCCAGCCCGGAATGCTCTCGAGCTTGTCGAGCGTGCCACCCGTGTGGCCCAGCCCACGGCCCGAGAGCTGCGGCACTGCGACACCGAACGAGGCGACGAGCGGCATCAGCGGCAGCGTGATCTTGTCGCCGACCCCACCCGTGGAGTGCTTGTCGACCGTCGTTTTGCCGAGACCGTCGAAGCTCATCGTCTCGCCGCTCGCGATCATCGCCAGCGTGAGGTCGCGAATCTCCCGGCGCTGCATGCCGTTCAGCACGATGGCCATGGCCATGGCTGCCATCTGCGAATCTTCGACGTAGCCGCGGGTGTAGGCATCGATCATCCACTGGATCTGCGACGTGCTGAGCGTGCCCTTGTCGCGCTTGGTGCGAATGAGGTCGATGATGTCGTGCGCTTCGGTGCTCATGCGGTGCTTTCTGTTGTCTCGGTGCTCAGGAGGTGAGTGCGGGCGGCCCGCGTCACTCCGTCGCTTCGGCGTACTCGACGAGGGTGCGGGGGCCGAACGCGTCGGGCAGCACCTCGTCGATGGTGCGGATGCCCGACACGGTCTCGAGCAGCATGCCCTCGGCAGAGTGCTCGTACAGCAGTTGCCGGCAGCGCCCGCACGGCATCAGGGCGCCCCCCTGGCCGTCGACGCACGTGAACGCCACGAGCCTGCCGCCGCCTGTCATGTGCAATGACGACACGAGCGCGCACTCAGCACACAGCGTCAGCCCGTACGAGGCGTTCTCGACGTTGCACCCCGAGATGATGCGCCCATCGTCGACGATCGCCGCCACCCCCACAGGAAACTTCGAGTACGGCACATACGCGTGCCCCATGGCCTCGAGGGCGACCTCCCGCAGCGCATCCCAATCCACATCACTCGCGTTCATCGTGCCTCCATTCGCACAGGGCCGAGATCACAAAAAATCGACAAAAACGGTGATTTTGAGGGAGTTTTTGCGATCTCAGCGTGGGTTATGACTTTATGTAGGGGCGCCCCGAGGCCGCGGGGCCGCGCGAGCGGCCCACCAATCCCGCAACAGCGAAGATGGTGAGCAGGTAGGGCAGCATGAGCATGAACTCGCTGGGCACCGGCGAGCCGATGATGCCGAGGGCGTTCTGCAGGTTCGACGCGAAGCCGAACAGCAGCGCCGCAAGGGTGGCACGTATCGGATCCCACTGGCCGAAGATCACCGCCGCCAGGGCGATATAACCGGCGCCGGCCGTCATCTCTTTGTTGAACGCCCCCACCGACCCGAGCGTGAAGTACGCCCCGCCGAATCCGGTGATCGCACCGGCGAGCAGCACGTTCCAGAATCTCGTCGAGTTGACATTGATGCCCACGGTGTCGGCGGCCTGCGGATGCTCGCCCACGGCCCGCACGCGCAGACCCCACCTCGTGTGGAACAGAGCGAAGTACACAGCCGCAACCGCGATGTACATCAGGTACACGATGATCGTCTGCCGGAACAGCGTCGGCCCGATGATCGGAATCTCGCTGAGAATCGGAATGTTGATGCGATCGAAGCGCGGCGGCGAGTTGAGCAGCTCAGCGTTCTTCGACAGCACCTGCGAGTACAAGAAGTTCGTCAGGCCGATCACCAGCACGTTCAGCACGACGCCGACGATCACCTGGTCGACCAGGTACTTGATGGCGAACGCCGCCAGTACGAACGACACCGCGGCTCCCGCCACCGCGGCGGCCACCAGGCCGAGCAGCGGCTGCTGCGTGATCGACGCGACCACTGCCGCGACGAACGCGCCACCGAGCAGCTGACCTTCGATCGCCACGTTGACCACACCGACCCGCTCGGAGATCACCCCGCCCATCGCACCGAAGATCAGCGGAACTGAGAGCGAGACCATTCCAACCAGCAGACCCGGAACCTGAACGGGCAGCGATGCACCCGCATCGACCCACGTGAGAAAGGCGAACAAGAACAGCACACCGAGCAGCGCGGTGAGCCACAGCGGCACCCGCCGGTCGGCCCGAACCCGCAGAAAGGCGACCACCGTGATCACGGCCATCAGCACCGTGACGATGATGCCCGTCAGCCGAGCAGCCACCGTGATATCAGGCAGCTGAATCAGGTCGCTGTCGGCAGAAAGCGTGAAGGTCGAATCGCCGTCACGCCCGAGAATGACGAACAGCACCAGCGCGATGAGCGTGAAGACGGCGAACCCGATGGGCGCCTTCCAGCTCTTCACGATGGTGGTTGCAAGCCCGTTCGAGCTGTCGGGGCGTTCGTGCTGAGTGGCCGTACCGGGGCCCGACGAGTCGAGCGTTCGCGTCACATCAGGCACGCCGGTGTCGATTCCAGAAGGGTTCATCGAGTCGCTCATTTCGCTGCCACCGCCTCAGCGGCCGCGGCCGGTTTCGCCTGTGCAGAAGAGTCGCGCGGCGGTTTGGGCTGCTTGGGCTTCTTCGCCGTGCCCGGCGTCGGCAGGCGAAACACCGCCCGCACCAGAGGGGGCGCCGCGATGAACAGCACGATGAGCGACTGCACCACGAGCACGATGTCCACGGGAATGCCCTGGCCCGCCTGCATGGCGAACCCGCCGGCCTTGAACGCGCCGAACAGAATGCCCGCCACGAAGATGCCCCACGGCTTCGAGCGCCCGAGCAGCGCCACCGTGATGGCGTCGAAGCCGATGCCGGCGTCGATTCCCGAACTGAAACCGGATGTCACGGTGCCGAGCACCTGCGCCACACCGGCCAGTCCCACCAGACCACCGGAGAGAAGCATCACATAGATGTAGCTGCGCTTGACGTTGATGCCGGCGACCCGTGCCGCATTCGGATTGACCCCGACGGCCCGGAACTTGAAGCCGAGGCTCGACCGCGACAGCAGCCACCAGACGAACACCGTCGCGGCGATCGACACGAGCAGCCCTGCGTGGAGGTTGAAGTCCCCGCCCAGCAGGTCGGGATAGATCGCGGTCGGCAGGTCGGCCGGCGTCTTCGGGTTCGACGAACCCGGCGCCTGCAGGGCACCGGGCGTGCGCAGCAGATACGAGATCAGATACACGGCGATGTAGTTCAGCATGATGGTCACGATGACTTCGTGCGCCCCGGTTCGCGCCTTCAGCACGCCGACGATTCCGCCCCAGACCGCACCGCCCACGATGCCTGCGAGCACGGCCACGATGAGGTGGATGCCGTACGGAAGCGGGAACGAATACGCGACCCAGCCCGAGCACGCCGCGGCGATGAGCATCTGGCCCTGGCCGCCGATGTTGAACATTCCGGCGCGGAACGCCAGGCCCACGCCGAGCCCGGCTGCGATGAGCGGGGTCGCGAAGGTGAGCGTGTCGGTGATCGGCTTGATCTGCTTGACGAAGGTGTTGCCGCCGAAGTTGTACACCGCGCCCTGGAACAGCGCTCCGTACGCCCCCGACACCGATACCCAGATCGCGTTGAAGGTGTCGCCGGGACGGGAGAAGAAGTAGACCGAGGCGGCCTGCACATTCTCGTCGGTGACGGCGATCAGAATGCCGCCGACGACGAGCGCCAGCAGCACAGCGAGAATCGAGATGACGACGCTGCCACCCATGATGTCGCGCAAGATCTGGTTCGATTTGGGCGGGGGTGCGACCGAACCCATTGTGGGCGAGCCGGCCGGCGTCACCGGCGACGATGCCGGTCCAGACGATGCCGGGCCAGACGGAACGGGCGCAGAGGGTACGGGCGCAGACGAGCCCGGGGCAGAAGATGCGGCGTCGCTCACAGCAGCGCTCCTTCGATCGAATCGGTCGTGGTGATCTCGGCCGGAACCTCGCCGGTCATCATCAGGCCGAGCACGTCACGCGACGTGTTGCCCGGAACAATGCCCACGATGCTGCCGCGGTACATCACCGCGATGCGGTCGGCCAGCGCGGTGACCTCGTCGAGTTCGGTCGACACCACGATGACGGGAACCCCCGCATCTCGCGTCTCGACGATGCGCTTGTGCACGAACTCGATCGAACCGACATCGATGCCTCTGGTCGGTTGCGCCGCCAGGAACAGACGCAGGTCTCGGCTGAGTTCACGAGCAAGCACGACCTTCTGCTGGTTGCCACCCGAGAGGCGGCCGACGGGGGTCTGGATGCCCTGCGAACGCACATCGAACTCCTTCGCCTTCTCTTCGGCGAACGTGTTCAGGTAACTGAGCTGCAGAGTGCCGCGTTTCACGAACGGCTCGTTGTCGCTGCGGTCGAGCATGAGGTTCTCGGCGATGGTGAACTCCCCGACGAGCCCGTCGACGTTGCGGTCTTCAGGAACGAACCCGACGCCGGCGTCGAGCACCTTCGACACGCTGAGCCCGACGAGCGACTTGCCGTCGAGGATGATCGTGCCGCGCACATCGTCTTGCAGGCCGATGATGGCCTCTGAGAGTTCCGTCTGCCCGTTGCCCTGAACGCCGGCGATGGCGAGAATCTCGCCGTGGTGCACCTCGAAACTGACCGAATTCACCACGAGCTGGCCGACGGCATCCACTACCGAGAGGTCTTTCACTATCAGGGCAGCCTCGCCGGGTTCTGAGTGCTCTTTGTGCACGGTCAGCTCGACCGAGCGGCCGACCATCAACGACGCCAGCTCGGCGTTCGTCGCGGTCGGTTCGGCTTCGCCGACCACCTTACCGAGACGGATGATCGTGATGCGGTCTGCGATCTCGCGCACTTCGCGCAGCTTGTGGGTGATGAACACGATGGAGGTTCCGGCATCGCGCAACTGGCCCATGATGACCATCAGCTCATCGGTCTCTTGCGGAGTGAGCACAGCGGTCGGCTCGTCGAAGACGAGCACCTTCGCGTCGCGCGAGAGCGCCTTGATGATCTCGACACGCTGCTGCACGCCGACCGGCAGATCTTCGACGAGGGCATCGGGGTCGACGTCGAACCCGAACTGCGAACCGATCTCGCGCACCCGTGCGCGGGCCGCCGCGAGGTCGAGCCGACCGAGGCCCTTCGTCTGCTCGTGGCCGAGCATCACGTTCTCGGCCACCGTGAAGACCGGAATGAGCATGAAATGCTGATGCACCATGCCGATGCCGGCGTTCATGGCATCACCGGGACCCGCGAAATGCTGCACCTCGTCATCGAGGAGAATTTCGCCGTCGTCGGCCTGGTAGAGGCCGTACAGAACGTTCATCAGGGTGGATTTGCCGGCGCCGTTCTCACCGAGAAGGGCGTGGATCTCACCCGGCTTCACGACAAGGTCGATGTGGTCGTTCGCAATGAGCGACCCGAAACGCTTGGTGATGCCTCGTAGTTCGAGCTTCATAGTGTCAATCTACTCAGTGTCATTCGACTCGGTGTCATCCGACTTGAGGGGTGGGCCGACCATAAAGACAGCCGACGCTTAACGAGGCCGGGGAGCCAGATGTACTGGCCCCCCGGATTCGTGCGCTGCGCGTGAGCGCGGTGTGAATTACGGTGCGAGGTACGACTTCACCGGAATGGTGCCTGCGATGATGCCGGCCTTGATCGTGTCGAGCTCGCTCTGCAGGGTGGAAGGCACCTTGCTGGCGAAGTCGTGGAACGGGGCGATTCCGACGCCGTCGTTCGACAGATCACCGATGTAGGTCTTGGTATCGAACGTGGTGGCGGTTCCGGCGTTCTGAACGACCGCGGCGGTGGCCTGCTTGATGCCCTTCTCGACCGAGGTCAAGTAGAGGCTGTCGTAGGTCGGGAAGGTGTCGTACACGTCGGCGTCGGCACCCAGCAGGGCGACGGTCTTGCCCGAGTCGGTGATCGCTGCGCCTGCGCTCTGGAAGATCGGCCCACCGACGGGGAGCAGAACGTCTGCACCCTGGTCGATGAAGTTCTGGGCCGTGGTCTTGGCGGTGTCGTTAGCCTCGAAGCCACCCGTGAAGGTCGCGGCGTCGGGGTTGGCCTCGTCGTAACCGAGAACGGCGACCGACTTGCCCTTCTGCTTGTTGAAGTAGTCGACACCCTGCGCGAAGCCGTCCATGAAGATCGTGACGGTCGGGTAGTTCATGCCGCCGTAGGTCGCGACCTTGCCGGCGGTCGAGTAGTCGGCCGAGGCGTAGCCGGCGAGGAACGCGGCCTGAGCCGTGTTGAACAGAATCGGCTTGATGTTCGGCGCATCGGTCTTGCCGTCGAAGTTGTTGTCGGCCGCGTCGTCGATGATCGCGAAGTCGACCGTCGGGTTCGCGAGCGCCGCGGTCACGGTTGCCGCCGAGAGTGCGAAGCCGACCGTGATGATCAGCGAGCAGTTCTGAGAGATGAGGCTGTCGATGTTCGGCGCGTAGTCGGTCTCCGCGTTGGACTGAACGGTGATCGGCTTGACGCCCAGGGCGGCGGATGCGTCTTGCAGCCCTTCGTAGCCCAGCTGGTTGAACGATTTGTCGTCGAACCCGCCCAGGTCGGAGACCATGCAGGGCTTGAAGCCTGCGACGGCAGAGGCCGTGGGGGTTGCGGTCGTGGTGGCAGGGGCTGCCGAGCAGGCGGCGAGAAGCGCCACGCTGGCAAGAGAAGCCAGGCCGCCAAAGGCGACGCGACGTTTGGTGATGCTCAAGTTGTCCTCCAAAATGCTGCCCTGCCCAGGGGTGGGGAAGGTGCTGTGGAGTAACACGTTACCTAAAGTTACGAGCCGCCTGAGTATTCCAGAAGAGTTTGCGGCAGAAGCGTTACAAAGACGGGATGCGTGCGAAATCAGACTGAAATGTCTACGCAAGAATCCGGCGCGTCACGCCGATTTTACTTGGCCTCCAGAACGTCGCCTACAGCACGTCTCCAGAGCCAGACAGCCGCAGGGCATCCACGACGGCCTTGACCCGCTGGGCGTGCGCGCTCGTGGTCACGAGCAGAGCATCCGGTGTGTCGACCACCACGATGTCTTCGACGCCGATGAGGCTGATGACGCGGTCGCTGTTCGAGACCACGACGCCGCTCGACGAATCTGAGAGGATGCGCGCGTTCTTGCCGAGAATGGCCAGCTCTGACTTGCGGCCGCCCGAGTGCAGCTTGGCGATCGAGGCGAAGTCGCCCACGTCGTCCCAGCTGAAGGTACCCGGCACCACAGCGAGCTTGCCCTCGAGGGCACTCGGTTCGGCCACCGTGTAGTCGATGGCGATCTTCTCAAGGCCCGGCCAGACCTGGTCGACCACAGCACCGCGCCGCGGGGTGTCCCACGCCTCGGCGAGCTCGAGCAGGCCGGCCAGCATCTCGGGCCGGGAGCGGCCGATCTGCTCGAGCAGCACGTCGGCACGCGAGATGAACATGCCGGCGTTCCACATGTAGCCGCCGGTCTCGACGTACTTCTCGGCCGTCTCGAGGTCGGGCTTCTCGACAAAACTGTCGACGAAGCAGGCATCGGGTGCGCCCTCGACGCCGAGCGGCTTGACGGCGTGAATGTAGCCGAACCCGATGGCCGGCTCGGTGGGCATGATGCCGATGGTCGTGATGTAGCCGGCGTCGGCGGTGATCATGGCCTGCTTCACGGTGCGGCGAAAATGCGCCGGGTCGCCGATGACGTGGTCTGCAGCGAACGAGCCGATGATGACGCCGGGCTGGCGTCGTTCGAGAATCGCCGCGGCAAGCCCGATGGCGGCCGTCGACTCGCGCGGTTCGCTCTCGAGAACGATATTCTCGTCGGCCAGCGCCGGAAGCTGCTTCTCGACGGCGGCGCGGTGCGCGCGGCCGGTCACGACCATGATGCGCTGCTCGCCGGCAAGCGGCGCCAGGCGATCCCAGGTGTCGCGAAGCAGGCTCTGGCCCGATCCGCTCAGGTCGTGCAGAAACTTCGGCGCGTCGGCTCGCGAGAGCGGCCACAGGCGAGAGCCGATCCCCCCTGCCGGAATGACGCTGTAATAACGGTCGAGAAGATCGTTGGTAGGCATGCGACCTACCTTATATGCGCCCGCTGTTCTGACCCTCGACGTAGGCACGACACCCTCCGTTCATGCCGCATTTCTAGCCTGAAGCCATGAGGGTCGCGATCGTCACCGAAAGCTTTCTGCCCACCGTCAACGGAGTAACCAACAGCGTCGTCAAGGTGCTCGACCACCTGCAGGCGAACGGCCATGAGGCCATCGTCATCTGCCCCGCGGCGCACGCCCCATCGCACTACCGCGGTTTCGCGGTGCACCAGGTCGCCGCCATTTCATACCGGCAGTTTCCTGTCGGCCTGCCCGACCCGCACGTCATGCGGCTGCTCGCCGATTTCGCCCCCGATGTGCTGCACGCGGCCTCCCCTTTTATGCTCGGCGCCCAGGGCATCGCATCGGCCAATCGACTCGGCGTGCCTTCTGTCGCCGTCTTTCAGACCGATGTCGCCGGCTACGCCCGCCGCAACCACCTCGGCCCGGCGACGAAACTCGCCTGGCGCTTTGTCAAATGGGTGCACGAGGGTGCGACGCTCACGCTCGTGCCCTCGACGGCGTCGATGGATGATCTGCAGAAGCTCGGCGTACCGAATCTCTGCCACTGGGCGCGCGGGGTCGACCTCACCGCTTTTCACCCGAACCACCGCACTCTGCCGGCTACGCAATCGCTTCGGCGCCGCCTCAGCGCGAACGGCGAAGTCGTGGTGGGGTACGTCGGGCGCATCGCGCCGGAGAAGCAGCTCGAGCGTTTCGCCACGCTTCGGGGGCTGCCGGGCATCCATCTCGCCCTGGTGGGCGACGGGCCCTCGCTCGGCCAGGTGAAGACGCTGACCCGTGGCATGCCGGTCAGCTTTCTCGGCCGACTGGGCGGCGAAGAACTCTCGGCGGCCTACGCCAGCTTCGATATGTTCGTGCACACCGGAACAGAAGAGACGTTCGGGCAGACCATTCAAGAGGCGCACGCCAGCGGGCTGCCCGTGATCGCGCCGCGCGCCGGCGGGCCGATCGACCTCGTCGCCGACGGCGAGACGGGCTTTTTGTTCGATCCGGCTGACGGCGACGAGATGCGCGACCTTGTCGGCGATCTCGCGTCGAGCCCGACGCTGCGCCGCCGCATGGGCGAGGCGGGCCGGCGGGCCGTTCTGGGCCGCACCTGGCAACACGTCTGCGAACAGCTCGTCAACCACTACGAGTCGGTGCGGAACCTGCCTACACTGGAGGCGAGACGGCAGCATCGGGCCCGACTGTAGTTCGCCCCTTAGTAAGGTTTGCCTTACAAGACATTTCACGATGCGAACATTATGCTGAAGTAGATTTCGCACCGGGTGCGGCGCGCTCGCGCCAGGTTAGCGAACCGTCCTTAACCAAAGGGGGTTGCTCGTGACCGACCAGGCGTCATCGACACTCACCACCGCCCGAAGCTCGTCGAAACGGCCGGCCGGAACGCTGTACCGCGGTAACACGGGTATGTGGTCGTGGGTTCTGCACCGTATCACCGGTGTCTCCATCTACTTCTTCTTGCTCGTGCACGTTCTCGACACGGCAATGATCCGGGTCAGCCCACAGGCCTACGACGCCGTGATGAGCACCTACAAGAACCCCATCATGGGCCTGGGCGAGACGGCGCTGGTCATTGCGATCATGTTCCACGCCTTCAACGGCATTCGCATCATTCTCATCGACTTCTGGAGCAAGGGCGCCAAGTACCAGCGCGTCATGTTCTGGATCGTGATCGCCCTCTGGGTGATCGGCACGGCGGGCTTCGCCCCCATCCACCTGCACAACGTCTTCACCGAGGGGCAGTGATGTCGACGATCATCGAGGCACCCCGCACGCCGCGGGTACGTTCCAGCAAGGGCCGGATCAACTGGGAGAAGTGGGGCTGGCTCTACATGCGGCTCTCGGGTGTGCTGCTGCTCATCCTGATCTTCGGTCACCTGTTCGTGAACCTGGTGCTCGGTCAGGGCATCAAAGAGATCGACTTCGCGTTCGTCGCCGGTAAGTACGCCACGCCGTTCTGGCAGTGGTGGGATGTCATCATGCTGTGGCTCGCCATGATCCACGGCTCGAACGGCATGCGCACCATCGTGAACGACTACGCCGGCAACCGCACCGTGCGCCGCGTGCTGCTCGGCGGCATCGCCGTCGCAGCCGTCGTTCTCATCGTGCTGGGCACCCTCGTCGTATTCACCTTCGACCCGTGCAGCACGCTCATCCCGGCAGACCAGGCTCTCGCGTTCTGCCCCGTGCCGTAGCGCCACCGCACCTAGCACTTTCGTTTCAATCGCAAGGAACCAGATTCAGTGACTGACTATGCAGACGGCACCGTCGTCGAGGGCGTGACCTACCACCAGCACGACGTCGTGATCGTCGGTGCCGGCGGCGCCGGCATGCGCGCGGCCATCGAGGCCGGGCCCAAGGCCCGCACCGCCGTCATCTCGAAGCTCTACCCCACGCGTTCGCACACCGGTGCGGCCCAGGGCGGCATGGCTGCAGCACTCGCCAACGTCGAAGAAGACAACTGGGAGTGGCACACCTTCGACACCGTCAAGGGCGGTGACTACCTGGTCGACCAAGACGCCGCCGAGATTCTGGCGAAAGAAGCCATCGACGCGGTCTACGACCTCGAGAACATGGGTCTGCCGTTCAACCGCACGCCCGAGGGCAAGATCGACCAGCGCCGCTTCGGCGGCCACACCCGCGACCACGGCAAGGCGCCGGTTCGCCGCGCCTGCTACGCGGCAGACCGCACCGGCCACATGATTCTGCAGACCCTGTACCAGAACTGCGTCAAGCACGGCATCAACTTCTTCAACGAGTATTACGTGCTCGACCTCATCATGGTGGAGGTCGACGGGCAGAAGCGCCCCTCGGGCGTCGTCGCGTACGAGCTCGCCACGGGCAACCTGCACGTCTTTCAGGGCAAGGCGGTCATCTTCGCCACCGGTGGTTTCGGCAAGATCTTCAAGACCACCTCCAACGCGCACACGCTGACCGGCGACGGCGTGGGCATCATCTGGCGCAAGGGCCTGCCGCTTGAAGACATGGAGTTCTTCCAGTTCCACCCGACGGGGCTGGCGGGCCTGGGCATCCTTCTCTCCGAAGCCGCCCGCGGTGAGGGCGCAATTCTGCGCAACAGCGAGGGCGAGCGCTTCATGGAGCGTTACGCGCCCACCATCAAAGACCTCGCCCCGCGTGACATCGTGGCCCGCTGCATCGCCACCGAGGTGCGCGAGGGCCGCGGCGCTGGGCCGAACAAAGACTACGTCTACCTCGACATCACCCACCTCTCGCCCGCCGTCATCGATGCGAAGCTGCCCGACATCACGGAGTTCGCCCGCACCTACCTCGGTGTCGAGCCGTACACGGAGCCGGTGCCGATTCTGCCGACCGCGCATTATGCGATGGGCGGCATCCCGACCAACGTCGCGGCCGAGGTGCTCTCCGACAACACGACCGTCGTTCCCGGATTGTACGCAGCCGGCGAGTGCGCCTGCGTCTCGGTGCACGGCTCGAACCGCCTCGGCACCAACTCGCTGCTCGACATCAATGTGTTCGGCAAGCGCGCAGGCAACAACGCGGTCGAGTATGCGGCGACCGCCGAGTTCATTCCGCTTCCGGATGACCCGACCAAACCCATTCGCGAGCTGGTCGAGATGCTGCGCAACTCCAACGGCACCGAGCGCATGTCGACCATGCGCAAAGAACTGCAGCAGTCGATGGATACGAACGCTCAGGTATACCGCACCGAGAAGTCGCTCATCGAGGTCACCAAGGTGATCGCCGACCTGCGCGAGCGGTACAAGAACGTCATGGTGCAAGACAAGGGCAAGCGCTTCAACACCGACCTGCTCGAGGCCATCGAGCTCGGCTTCTTGCTCGACCTGGCCGAAGTGCTCGTGTACTCGGCGATGTACCGCAAAGAGAGCCGCGGCGGGCACTTCCGCGAAGATTTCCCCAAGCGCGACGACGAGAACTACATGGTGCACACCATGGCATACCTCTCGGGTGACGCGCACTCCGCCGATGCCGGCGACCACATCAAGCTAGACACGAAGCCGGTAGTGGTCACCCGCTACCAGCCCATGGAGAGGAAGTACTAGACAGATGTCTACCGCAACCCTGGACTCTCCGCCGGCCCCCGCCGACGCGCCCATCCCGACCTTCACCGTCACCATGATGGTGCGACGGTTCAACCCCGAGGTCGACGAAGAACCGCGCTGGCAAGACTTCGACGTCGAGCTCTACCCCACCGACCGGGTACTGGATGCTCTGCACAAGATCAAGTGGGAACAAGACGGTTCGCTGACCTTCCGCCGCAGTTGCGCGCACGGGGTCTGCGGGTCTGACGCCATGCGCATCAACGGACGCAACCGGCTCGCCTGCAAGACGCTCATGAAAGACCTCGACATCACGAAGCCCATCTATGTGGAGGCCATCAAGGGGCTGCCGCTGGAGAAAGACCTCGTGGTCGACATGGAGCCGTTCTTCGACTCGTACCGCGAGGTGCAGCCCTTCTTGATCGCGTCGGGCAAGCCCGAGAAAGAGCGCATCCAGTCGGCCAGCGACCGCGCTCGCTTCGATGACACCACCAAGTGCATCCTGTGTGCCGCGTGCACCTCATCGTGCCCCGTGTTCTGGACCGACGGCCAGTACTTCGGCCCGGCCGCCATCGTGAACGCGCACCGCTTCATCTTCGATTCGCGCGACGAGGCCTCCTCGGTTCGTCTCGACATCTTGAACGACAAAGAGGGCGTGTGGCGCTGCCGCACCACCTTCAACTGCTCTGAGGCGTGCCCCCGCGGCATCCAGGTGACCCAGGCCATCGCCGAGGTCAAGCAGGCCATCATGTTCGGCAAGCGCTAGCGTTTGCACATCAGAAGGGCCGCGCGCAAGCCGTGCGGCCCTTCTGTGCGCCTGGCGCCTGCTCGCTTTAGGCTGACCCTGTGAGCACAACGCAGACCAGGAGTGCCAAAGACCCGAAACCGTCGGATGCGGTCGAGGTCGCCACCGGCGAGGCAGAGTCCAGCGCAGGGCCGAAGCCCAGCGGCATCAAGGGCCTCATCGACTGGGTGCTGCACTCCAAGCCGGTTCGCGTCTTTCAGAACTACGGCAACAACGGCGGCCCCTTGCTTGCGTCGGGCATGAGCTACCAGGCCGTCTTCGCCATCTTCGCCGCTCTTGCTGCGGCGTTCTCGATCTTCGGCCTCGCCCTGGCCGGCAATCCCCAGCTGCAGGCCGCGATCTTCGAGCAGATCAACACGAGCGTGCCAGGTCTGATCGGCCCCAACGGTGCGATCCATCCCGACGCCTTGACCAGCGCCACGCCCGCCCTCGGCTGGACCGGCGTCATCGCCATCGCGGGCCTGATCTTCACCGCCGTCGGCTTTCTCGGCTCGACCCGCAGCGCGATCAGGCTCATCTTCAACCTGCCCGGGCCGAAGACGAACTTCGTGCTGCTGAAGCTCAAAGACTTCGGCCTCGCCATCGCGTTCGCGATTCTGCTGCTCATCTCCGCCGCACTGTCGATCGCCTCGAGTTCGGCGCTCGGCTTCGTGTTCGGGCTGTTCGGCTGGGATCAGTCTTCGGTCGCCGGGCAGGTCATCGCCCGCATCATCGGCCTCGTCGTCGTCTACATCTTCGACACCGTCGTGCTGGCGGGCGTCTACCGCATCCTCTCGGGCGTGCCGATCCCGTTCCGGCAGCTCGCGCCGGGGGCCGCCCTCGGGGCCGTCGTGATGGGCGTCTTGAAGGTGCTCGGGTCGTCGCTGCTCGGCGGAGCGACCTCGAACCCGTTACTGGCGTCATTCGCCGTGATCATCGGTATTCTCATCTGGTTCAACCTGATCTGTCAGGTGCTGCTGATCTTCGCCTCGTGGATCGAGGTGAGCATGCAAGACGCCCACATCGACCCGCGCAACCTCACCCCCGAGCAAGCCGAACGCGAGGCGCTGCAGGCCGAAGCCGAGGCGCATCGCACGGCCCTGGCCGCGCAACGCACCCAGGTCGCCGCCGAACTCGAGCGTGCCCACGGCCTGCGCCGCACGAACCTGCGCCGCGCCCTGCGCCGGCTCGACCGCGAACTCGCGCGCGAGCCCGCCGCTGCCGTCATAGAACCCTCCTCTTCGGCGACCCCTCCCGAAGTAGCCCGCGGATGAGCCGTCAAGAACGGCGGTTTATCTTTTCAACCGGCTATCTGTGGAAGATGCGCATCTGCGTGCGGCCCGCTGCCGTCTGGAACTGGTGAATTCGTCGGCCTAGGGGTACTAGATGGACTCGTTGTAAGCGCCGCGACCACCGTCAACGTGAATTCCTGAGTCGCCATCGGATCGACACCATTAGTAGCAACGATGCTGATGCGATAAACGCCCGCGTCAGCCGTGACGGGCCCTGTGAGCGCTCCATCTTGATCGATAGAGAGGCCTTCCGGAACGGAAGAACCCGTGCTGGCCTGCAAACTGAGTGAAGGAGCGGGTTCGCCTATTGCGGTGATGTGAAATTCGAATGGCTCGCCTTGCGACACGGTTTGAAATTGCGACGCTGAGGTGATTCGAGGCGCAACGGGAGTGCTAATCGTCGAAATGTGGCCTGTAGTTGGCGTGAGTGTCGTCCCGACGAGGAGGGAGTGCGTCGAAGGATCGATCGCCATAGTATTGGGAGCTTCGTCAAGGGTAATGACCCGCGGTGGAGTGGGGCCACCGAACTGAGTAAGCGTATGGCCGTCGTAGTCTGCGACGTAAATCGTCCCTGTGTTCGGGTCGACGACGATTGAGCCGGGCTCGTCGACCGCTGCGACCGGAGCCACGACGGGAGATGCAGCCCGATAGTCAAATGCGACGACCTGCCGAGAGGTCTCTTCCGAGACGAAAGCTGTGTGCGTCGACCTGTTGAGGGCGAGACCGAAGGGAGAGCCGCCGATCGGAATAGTGCTCACCAGACCCGGCCCACCTAACACCGTGCCGAAAATCGAAACCGTGCCATCGTTCACGCTGGTTACGACAACAGACTTGGTAGCCGGGTCGACAGCAATGCCGCCGGGATTTTTGCCGACTGGAACGGCGTACACGGTAGGGCTGCCCGCGCCAGATGGGTCGAATTCTGAAACCTCCGAGCCGAGGTTGTCGGAGACGTAGACGAAGTGCGTCGTCGGGTCGATCGCCATCGATCGTGGCCCAGCGCCCACGCCGACGAGCTTCTGTGGCCCACCGAGATTATCTTCATCGAGTATGCGCACTGTTCCTGGCGAGTAGTTGGTGACAAAAACCTGACGCGTCACGGGATCAACGGCGACCGTCTCTGGCTGAACACCCACCGTGAAGAAATTCAGGACGGGAGAAGGGCTCGAGCCGTCATACACGGCCAGCTCCCCCGTGTCTAAGACGGCGAACACCGTGTTCGTCAGCGGATCGACGGCAATGCTCAAAGGGGTCCCGGGGAAGGGGACTGTCGTCTTCGTAACCGCAGTCGCGTTCGCGGCGAGACTGCCCCACGCGATACTCAGGATCACAGACGCAATCGCGCCACCAACAATTGCTCGGCGCTGTTTCCGCCCGGTAGTGTCAATCCTCATCGCAGAAGCATACCAGGATCCATGAGTATTACTCATCCGGGTTTGTTTTGAAGCACAGGACCGTTGAGACAGACTCGGAGATGGGTGTCGGCGGGGGCCGGTACAGTTGCGGGTATGGTTTCAGGCTCCAAAAATCTGCGTGTTGCTTCTGTCAATGTGAACGGCGTGCGCGCCGCGTTCCGTAAGGGCATGGCGGGGTGGCTGGAGGGTCGGGGCGTCGACATTCTCGCGCTGCAAGAGGTACGGGCATCCACTGAAGACCTCGAAGAACTGCTGGGGCCCGAGTGGAACATCTTGCACGACGCGGCCACAGCCAAGGGCCGCGCGGGGGTGGCGATCGCGTCGCGCGATCGGGCGAACATCCACCGAGTGACCATCGGCGACGAAGAGTTCGACAGCGCGGGGCGCTGGCTCGAGGCCGACTACGAGGTGAACGGAAAGATCGTCACCGTGGTGAGCGCCTACGTGCACTCGGGTGAAGACGGCACGCCGAAGCAGGTCGAGAAGTACAAGTTTCTCGACGGCATGGAAGCTCGGCTGCCCGAGATCGCGGCGCACAGTGAACTAGCCGTGGTGGTGGGCGACCTCAACGTGGGGCACAAGACACTCGACATCAGAAACTGGAAGGGCAACGTGAAGCGCGCGGGTTTCTTGCCCCGAGAGCGGGCGTACTTCGACCGGTTCTTCGGCGAGGCCGGTTCGAGCGTCGAAGGCGTTGACGGGTCGAAGGGCACCGGGCTCGGCTGGGTCGACATCGGCCGGCAGCAGGCCGGCGAGGTCGACGGGCCGTACACCTGGTGGTCGTGGCGCGGGCAGGCTTTCGACAACGACACGGGCTGGCGCATCGACTACCAGGTCGCCACGCCGGCGCTGGCTTCGCGCGTGACGGCGTATTCGGTCGACCGGGCGGCCGCACATGACGAGCGATGGTCGGATCACACTCCTGTCGTCGTGGATTACTCCATCTAGATCTTTCTTCTCCTTTTCTCGCTCGATTCTCTTCTTCGTTCTTTAGGATCACACCCTCATGACACCCAAACCTCGCCTGCTCTCAGGCATGCAGCCGTCAGCCGAGTCGTTGCACCTCGGAAACTACGTGGGCGCCCTGCTCAGCTGGAAAGAGCTGCAGGCCACCCACGACGCCTTTTTCTTCTTGGCCGACCTGCACACCATCACGGTTCCGCAAGACCCCGCTGCACTGCGCGACAACACGCGCCGCACGGTCGCCCAGTACATCGCCGCCGGAATCGACCCGGCCGAGTCGACCCTCTTCGTGCAGTCGCAGGTGCCCGCGCACGCCCAGCTCGCCTGGGTACTGAACTCGATCACCGGCTTCGGCGAGGCCAGCCGCATGACGCAGTTCAAAGACAAAGCGTCGAAGCAGGGCTCCGACGCCGCCTCGGTCGGACTGTTCACCTACCCGATTCTGCAGGCCGGCGACATTCTGCTGTACCAGGCCGAAGAGGTTCCGGTCGGTGAAGACCAGCGCCAGCACGTGGAGCTGACTCGCGACCTCGCCACACGGTTCAACAGCCGCTTCGGTGAGACGTTCGTGATACCCGAGCCGTACATCCTGAAATCCACCGCGAAGATCTTCGACCTGCAGAACCCGGGCTCGAAAATGTCGAAGTCGGCCGAGTCGCGCGCCGGGGTCATCTGGATGCTCGACGACCCGGCGATCACGCAGAAGAAGATCATGCGCGCCGTCACCGACGCCGACGGCGGCATCGTCTACGACCCGACCGCAAAACCGGGTGTCTCGAACCTGTTGACCATCTTCTCGGTGCTCTCGGGCGTCGCCATCCCGACCCTCGAGGCGGAGTACGCCGGCCGCGGCTACGGCGACTTCAAGAAGGCACTGGCCGAGGTGGTCGTCGATACCATCGCGCCCATTCGCAGCCGCACCCTCGAGTTGCTCGCCGACCCCGCCGAGCTCGACCGTATCTTGGGTTCGGCCGCCGACCGGGCCAACGAGGTCGCCGAGGGAACGCTCGCCACGGTCTACGACCGCGTCGGCTTCTTGCCCCGCCGCCGCATCCACCTGCTCTGACGCCCCGCCGCGCCCCGCCCCGGCCCGCCCAGACTCGGGTTGTTGAGGATGGCACGCCGTCGCACCCGCACTTTTGCGCATCTCGCTGCGCTAGACGCCGCCCGCGGCCGGCCGAAGTACGCAAGAGTGCGGGTGCGGGTGCGGGTGCGGGTGCGGGGTTCGAACACCCACAGAAATTCGTAGCTCGACGAGGTACGCGTGAGAGGTTCGCGGGAGAGGTACGCGGGGCGCGCGCATAATGGAAGGGGAGAGCGCCACAACCAGCGCACCTGCCCAGAAAGCCCTGCGCCACACCGCCCCGAGGAGCCGCCACGCCTGACATTCTCACGTTTCTCACGACGTGGCAGCCCAACGCGGTCGGGCTGGTCGCGATCGCACTCGCGGCGCTCGCGTACCTCGCGGGCATCCTGGCGCTGCACCGGCGCGGAGAACATTGGCGACTGAAGCCCACTCTCGGCTTCTACGCGCTCGGCTTGGGGTCGTACGCGTTCATCGAATTCGGGTTTCTCGGTGCGTACAGCCAAGAGCTGCGCTTCGCCTTCACCACGCGCATCGCGCTGCTGCTCTTCGCCGTGCCTGCGCTGCTCGCGACCGGCAAGCCCGTCGAACTGGCGCGCGCCGCGCTCACCGGGCGCCCGCTGCGTGCGCTCAACCGCTTTCTCGACTCGAAGATCGTCGGCATCATGGGCAACGCCGTGTTCGGGCCGGTGTTCGCGCTCGTCGCGTTCTCCATCTTCTTGACGCCCATCGCCGGCACCCTGCGCGCGTCACCGGTAGCACAAGACGCGATCGGGCTCGTGATTCCCGTCGTCGGGCTCATGATGGTGCTGCCGCTGACCGAGCTGGTGGTGGCCCGCACCAGCCTGTTCATCGCCGCCGAGTTCATGCTCGCGTTCGTCGAGCTCGTGATCGACGCGATTCCGGGCATTCTGCTGCGGCTGAACGACGCCATTCTCGACCACGCGGGGCCGATCACGACGGCGGTTCCGGGCTGGTTTCCGTCGCCGCTGCGCGATCAGCAGCTGTCGGGCGACCTGCTCTGGTTCATCGCCGAGATCGCGGACATTCCGATTCTGATTCTGCTGTTCATCCGCTGGTCGAAGCACGACCGTAAAGAGGCGAAGCAGATCGACGAGCTCAGTGACGAAGAGATGGATGCCCTCACCCAGGCTCACCTGAAGTCGTTCGGCAACCGCTCCGACTGAGCTGTTTCCGCTCGGCTCACACCGCGCGCACGTCGTCTGTGGCCGTGACGAGCTCCTCGTGGATGCGGCGCAGGTCTTCGAGCAGAAAGCCCAGCAGCACCCAGTGCTCCGAGCGGGGAATCGCGATGCTGAGCGGCGCGGTGAGGGCCGGCAGTTCATCCGTCACCGGCTCGGGTTCGGTGCCGGGCAGGTCGGCGTTCAGGATGATCAGGCGCAGGTCATGGGCGGCGCGCGTCAGCTCCGACACGATGTCGCCCACGATCGGCTCGGCCAGCAGATCGTCGTCGTAGTGGTCGACCACGCCGCGCGCCATGCCCGCCACCCGGGTGACCAGGATGGTGAGCATGGCCAGCAGCTGCCCGTCGCGCTCGAGCAGGTCGCGGTGAACCGAACGGCGAGGGTTGTACTTCAGGCTCTCATCGCCGGCAGCCAGAGCTGCCGCCGCTTTCGTACGCATGGGAGTGAGCAGGCGAGCTTCGACGAGCATGCCCGTGCGCTCGGCCTGAGTCGACGGCGAACTCAGCACCCGGGCCATCGTTTCGAGCACGTTGGCGACCTCATTGCCGAGCGACGCCACTGCCTCGTGCACCGGCTGAAGAGCCACAGGGGGAACAATCAGCAGGTTCACAGCAACACCGATGAGTGCGCCGATGAGCGTCTCGATGATGCGGTCGAAAGCGTAGCCAGGCGTGGTCGACCCGAGAATCAGCACCAGCATGGCGCTGATCGGAATCTGCACCGACGACGTCACGCCGAGCCTCAGACCCCAGCCCAGAAACAGCGACAGAACGACGGCCAACAGAATCGCCCACGACGACTGACCCACGGTGACACCAACGATGTAGGCGAGAACGACACCAATGATCACGCCGATGCAGCGCTCGAGCGCCTTACCGACCGACTGATTGAGGCTCGGCTGCACGACGAGAATCGCCGCGATCACGGCGAACAGCGGAGTCGCGCCCTGCAGCAGAAGCACTCCGGCGCCCCAGGCGAGAATAGCCGCGACGCCGGTCTTCACAACCTGCAGAAACGGAATGCGCGACGAAGAGAGGATGAGCTTTGCGTATCGGTCAGGAGACAGGGCGGCCACGTTCATCCGTCGCCCCTTGAACCAGTTGGTGGCGTTCACACAACAACACTAGGAGCCTGTGCCGTATATTGGGGCAGTCCCAAAGAAAGGTAGCCCATTGCCTGGAGCTGTCGTTGTCATCCCCACCTACAACGAAAAAGAAACCATCACCGCGATCATCGACCGCGTTTTGGCGTCGGACTCGAGCGTACACATCCTGGTGGTCGATGACGGTTCACCCGACGGCACGGGCCGCATCGTCGACGGCATCGCCGCGTCGAACGACCGCGTCAACATCATGCACCGCACCGAGAAGAACGGGCTCGGCACCGCATATGTGAACGGTTTCGGCTGGGCGCTCGAGCAGGGCTACGACTACATCATCGAGATGGATGCCGACGGCTCACACCAGCCCGAGGAGTTGTCTCGCCTGCTGCTGTTGCTCGACAACGGGGCGAACCTGGCCATCGGCGCCCGCTGGATTCCCGGCGGCAAGACCGAGAACTGGCCCTGGTACCGCAAGCTCATCTCCCGCTCGGGAACCACCTACGCCCGCATCATGCTCTCGTCGAAGCTGCACGACATCACGTCGGGCTACCGCGGGTTCAGCGCCGACACCCTGCGCGCCCTCGACCTTTCGAAGCTCGACTCGGCCGGGTACTGCTTTCAGATCGAGCTCGCCTGGCTCGTCGAGCGCTCGGGCGGCGTCGTGCGCGAGTTTCCCATCACGTTCGTCGAGCGCATCGAGGGCCACTCGAAGATGACGACGGGCATCGTGGTCGAGGCCCTCTCCAAAGTCACCACCTGGGGTATCGCTTCCCGCCTCGGTCGCATCCCCAAGTCGCAGCCGCTCGCGGTGAAGTAGTTTTGTGCGCCGCCGCCTCTGGGCCCACGCCGGCCGGAGGCTCCGCGCGCCGCTTGCGGCGGGTGGAGTGGCCCGGTGGGGACGGCAAACCGTGCGACTGGATGCTCGTTCCCGAGTAGTGGCCGCTACCGACGATGAAAGCGCCGAGCGCGGTCGCCGCTTTCATCCGACCCCGCTTGGCGCGCCGCCACGTGCTCGCTCGGGCGTGAGAGCGGCGTTAGCGGACGAGAGCGACCGCCGCACCCCTCGCTCTCGTCCGGAAAGCACGCTCTCGCAACGTGATCTCGTCGCCGCAGGTCGGATTCCGCGCGACCTGGCTCGCGGGGGCGGCGGCGGCGCGTTAAGCGCGCAGCCAGAGAACGCGGCGGCGGCTGCCAGCATGTCGAGGTCGGGAGAAAGCGGCGGCGTGTACGTCGCTTTCTCCGTTGGACGCGGCCAACACTTCACGGCGAGTAACAATTCGCACAGAACCCGCCGCAGGGGCGGCGGCGGCGCCAACCGCACGGCCAGCGGGGGCGGCGGCGTGTACGTCGCCCCCGCGTCTCCGCGGCAACAACCTTGGAATCGCGTAACAAATCGCAGGAACTGCGCCGCAGGGGCGGCGGCGCAGTAAACTGGCACCGTGCTCCGGGGTCGGTGAGAATCCGAACCGGCGGTTATAGTCCGCGAACTGAGGGGCTTCACGCGTCGCGTGGAGTGTCGAGGTTGATCTGGTGTGATTCCAGAACCGACGGTCATGAGGGCGTTCTGCGCCTTCAGTAGTCCGGATGGGAGGTGCACACGTACCGTGTGGCTTTGGCTACCCGGTCGGGCGCAACGCGCATACCCGGAGTCGTCGATGACGAGGATTTCGGATGACCAGCGCCCGCACCACGAGGCCGAGCAACACGCTCGCCGCCGGTGTGACCGCGCGTTCGCTTCCCCGTTCGCCTTTGTCACACGCTGAGCCCCTGACCACCCTCGCCACAGCGGAACCACCTGTACCGGCGACCACCAGCGTGCCGCCGGCCGTGCTGGCCGCTATGCGCCGCGCCATCGAACTCTCGCAGAACGGACCCGTCTGGGGCGGCAACCCCCAGGTCGGCTGCGTTTTGCTCTCGCCCGACGGCCGAACCCTCGCTGAGGGCTGGCACCGGGGTGCGGGCACCCCCCACGCCGAAGTGGATGCCCTGGCGAACCTGATGCGAGCATCCACCGCCCCAGACGCCAACGCAGCGGGCACGACGGCAGCCGCTCTCGCCGGTGCAGCCGCTCTCGCCGGTCCAGCCGCCTCCGCCGACCCGGCCGCTCTCGCCGCCTCCGCCGACCCGGTCGCGATCGCCGTCCCGCCTGCCGCCGCCCCGCCGACCGGCCCCGGCCCCGGCCCGCAACCGGCACGCGGCGCGACAGCCGTCATCACCCTCGAGCCCTGCAACCACACGGGGCGTACCGGGCCTTGCAGCGCCGCCCTCATCGACGCGGGAATCGCCGAGGTGTATTTCGCCGTGGCCGACCCGGGAGCCGACTCCGCGGGCGGGGCCGCAGCCCTGGCCGCCGCCGGCGTGCACGTGCACCGGGGGCTGCTCGCCGAGCAGGTGGAGCAGAGCATCCGCCCCTGGCTCACCGCGATGCGCAACGGCCGCCCCTACGTGACGCTCAAGTGGGCGTCGAGCCTCGACGGCCGCACGGCCGCGGCCGACGGTACGAGCCAGTGGGTCACCGGGCCGGATGCCCGTTCCGACGTACACACGCGCCGAGCCGCCAGCGACGCCATCGTGGTCGCGACCGGCACCCTCGACGCAGACGATCCCAGCCTGACCGCCCGTGACCGCGACGGAGCCCTGCTCCCCCACCAGCCGGTTGCGGTGGTGGTGGGGCGCCGAGCAATCCGTTCGGGCGCACGCGTGCACGAGCATCCGCTGCCTGTGCTCGAGTACCGCACCCGCGACGCCCGCGCAGTGCTCGAGGATCTCTTCGCGCGCGGTATGCGATCGGCGTTCGTCGAGGGCGGCCCCTCCCTCGCAAGCGCGCTGCTGGCCGAAGGGCTGGTCGACGAACTCGTCATCTATCTGGCGCCGCTGCTGCTCGGCGGCCCGCACACGGCCCTCACCGACCTCGGTATCGTCTCGATGGCGGATGCCCAGCACCTCGACCTCGTCTCGACCGACTTGCTCGGCCCCGACCTGCGCATCGTGGCTCGCCCCCGTGCCGCCCCACCCGGCGCTCCCGGCACCTCCCACGCCAGCACCACCCGTGCCAGCGCCACCCTGCGCCCGACCCCCCCACCCCCGAAGGAGCCCCGAGATGTTCACCGGAATCATTGAAGAAGTCGGCGAAGTCACCGCCCTCACCCAGAGCGCCGACGTCATTCGGCTTTCGGTGCTCGCCCCGCTGGCGGTCGTCGGTACGAAGCACGGCGACTCCATCTCGGTCAACGGCGTCTGCCTCACCGTGGTCGACCAGTCCCCCTCCGGATTCACGGTCGACGTCATGCAGCAGACCCTCGACATGAGCACGATCGGCTCGCTGCAGCCCGGCGACCGGGCCAACCTCGAGCGCGCCGCCATGGTGGGCGACCGCATCGGCGGACACATCGTGCAGGGGCACGTCGACGGCACCAGCACGGTGCTCGCGGTGAGCCCCGGCGAGGCGTGGAGCGTTCTGCGCTTCAGCCTCAGCGACGACCTCGCGCCCCTTGTCGTCGACCAGGGCTCGATCGCGGTGGCGGGGGTGTCGCTCACGGTTTCTGCCGTCAGCCACATCGCCGGCGCTGGCGGGAACGGGCATCCGGATGCCTCGCCCGGCGCCGAGACGGGCGACACCGTCGAGACGGGCAACACCGGCGACACCGGCAACACCGCCGAGACGGGCAACACCGGCGACACCGCACCCGACGACACCGCCGCTGCCGGCGAACACTGGTTCGAAGTCTCGCTCATCCCCGAGACCCTCGCCGCCACCACCCTCGGCGCCCTCGCAGTAGGCGACGTCGTGAACATCGAAACCGACATTCTGGCCCGCCACGTCGAACGGCTGCTGTCGTTCCGCGGCTCCTCTGAAACCCCTGCACAAAGGACGAACTGATGGCCCTCACACCCATGCCCGAGGTACTCGCTGCGCTGCGCGCCGGCAAGCCGGTGATCGTCGCCGACGACGAGTCCCGCGAGAACGAAGGCGACGCCATTCTGGCCGCCGAACTCGCGACCCCCGAATGGATCGCCTGGATGGTGCGCAACACCTCGGGCTTTCTCTGCGCCCCCATGACACCACCCCGCGCCGCCGCGCTGGGTCTGCCGCCGATGGTCGAGCGCAACGAAGACTCTCTTCGCACCGCGTACACGATCACCGTCGACGCTTCGTCGGGCGTCACCACCGGCATCAGCGCCGCCGACCGGGCGCACACCCTGCGCAGCCTCGCCGACCCGGCCTCGACACCGGCCAGCTTCATCCGGCCCGGGCACGTACTGCCCGTCGTCGCCGTCGCGGGAGGGGTGCGCCAGCGCGCGGGCCACACCGAGGCCACCACCGACCTGCTCACGCTGGCCGGCCTCACCCCCGTCGGAGTCATCGGCGAGATCGTGCGCGACGACGGATCAATGGCCCGGATGCCCGATCTCATCGCCCTCGGCGAGCGAGACGGTCTGCCGGTAACTACTATCGCGGCCATGATCGTGTGGCTCGACGCCGCTGACGAGGCTGCCCGGGTGCCTTCGGCGGCACCGGACGCTGCCGCGCCCACCCCTGCCGCCACCACGCAGGTCAGGCGCGCGCTCGTCACGCCCGCTGCCGCAGCCGACCCGGCCGCCTCCGCAGCCGCCTCCGCCTCCGCCGCGAGCGCTACCGCCGTCGCGCGCGCGCTGCCGGGCGTGGCCGACCGGGTGCAGTTTCAGGTCGAGACCGTCGTGCCGACCATCCACGGTGCCTTTCGTTTTCGGGCCTACCACGACCTGGTCACGGGAGCCGATCACCTCGCAGTGATCTCCGGCATGCCGCCCACCGCCAACGCACTCGTGCGCGTGCACTCCGAATGTCTGACCGGCGAGGCCTTCGGGTCGCTCAAGTGCGAGTGCGGCCCGCAGCTCGATGCCTCGCTCGACCTGATAGCCCGGCACGGCGGCGTCGTCGTCTACCTGCGCGGGCAGGAAGGCCGGGGTATCGGCCTCATCAACAAGCTGCGCGCCTACCGCCTGCAAGAAGACGGCCTCGACACCCTCGACGCGAACCTCGCCCTCGGGCTCGCGGTCGACTCGCGCGACTACACCGCGGCCGCCGCGATTCTCACAGACCTCGGCATCGAGTCGGTGCGGCTGCTCACGAACAACCCCGACAAGGTCAGCCAGCTCGAGGCGCACGGCATCGCCGTCACCGAGCGCGAGCCGCTGATCGTCGGGCACAGCGAGGCGAATGCCGCCTACCTCGATGCGAAGCGCGACCGCATGGGGCACCTTTTTCCCGTGAAGGCCGGCTGACACTCCGCGGCGTTCCGGCCCTTCCGCCACGCCGGCGTTCCGGCCCGACCGACACAGCGGCGCTGCGGCGCTGCGGCCCTCCGGCGCTGCACCGCAGCCTCCACCGCGGCGAATTCCACCACCTGACCACTCACCCCCTCTCCCCCAACCGAAAGGCCCACCCCATGAGCGGCGCCGGATCACCTTCCACCTCCTCCTCAGCCGGCACACCCCTCGACGGTTCCGGCCTGAAAGTCACCATCGTGGCAGGCCGCTGGCACGACGAGATCACCAACGGCCTGCTCGCGGGAGCACACCGCGTGCTCGCCGAAGCGAACGTCGCCGTCACCGAGATCCGCGTGCCCGGCAGCTTCGAACTGCCTGTGGTGAGCCGCGCAGCGCTCGAGGCGGGGGCCGATGCCGTCGTGGCGCTGGGCGTGATCATCCGCGGTGGCACACCGCACTTCGAATACGTCTCGGATGCCGCGACCAGCGGCCTCACGCAGGTCAGCGTTCTGACGGGCAAGCCGGTCGGGTTCGGCGTCCTGACCCTCGACGACGAGGCGCAGGGGCTCGACCGCGCCGGGCTCCCAGGCTCACGCGAAGACAAGGGCGCCGAGGCGGCAGAGGCGGCGGTCGCCACGGCGCTCGCGCTGCGCGCACTGCGCTCCGGGCATCCACTCGCCCCCTGACGCCGACGAGAGAAGCCGGCACGGACGAGAGAACCCCGTGCACCGGGTTCTCTCGTCGCTGCGGCCTTCTTTCGATAACATCGCGTTCTGAGGAGTAAAGTTGCGGGTTGGGTCACCGCCCACCCCGTCACATCGTGGTTGACTTTGCGCCCGATCGACGCTCTCACCGCAGCTGTGCTTTGCACCCGTTCGCCCCTTCATCGCCGAAAGTCGTCATGTCTTCGCCCACTCTCGCCTCTGCACCCGCCCCCGTGAATACCCGCTCTCGCGTCGTTCTGGCCAGCCTCATCGGCACCTCGATCGAGTTCTACGACTTCTACGTCTACGCCACCGCTGCGGTGCTGGTGTTTCCGAAGCTGTTCTTTCCGACCACCGACCCGAGTGTGGGCCTGCTCACCTCGTTCGCCGTGTTCGGCGTGGCCTTCGTGGCTCGCCCCATCGGCTCGATCATCTTCGGGCACTTCGGCGACCGCATCGGGCGCAAGAAGACGCTCGTCGCGTCTCTGCTCACCATGGGCATCGCGACGGTGCTGATCGGATTCTTGCCCACCTACGGCAACATCGGCCTCTGGGCGCCGATTCTGCTGACCGTGCTGCGCTTCGCACAGGGCCTCGGGCTCGGCGGCGAGTGGAGCGGAGCCGCGTTGCTCGCGACCGAGAACGCCCCGGCCGGTAAGCGAGCCATCTGGGGCACGTTCCCGCAGCTCGGTGCACCCATCGGCTTCATCATCGCCAACGGCGTTTTTCTCTGGCTGAACCTGGCGATGTCGCCAGCCGACTTCGCTGCGTGGGGCTGGCGCGTGCCCTTCATCGCGAGTGCTGTTCTCGTCATCGTCGGTCTGTACGTGCGGTTCCGTCTCGTCGAGACTCCGTCGTTCCAGCGGGTGCTCGACGCCGGCGACGTGGTGAAGCTGCCGCTGGCCCGCGTGTTCAAGACGAGCTGGCGCCCGCTCATCCTGGGCACCTTCATCATGCTCGCGACGTACACGCTGTTCTATCTGATGACCACGTTCACGCTGACCTACGGCACGACGGCGTCGTCGGTCGCGCAGGGGCAGGCCGCCGCTTCGAAGGCCGGCACGACCTTCAACGCCACCGGATTCGTTCCGGGGCTCGGCTACAACCGCAATGAGTTCTTGATCATGCTCATCATCGGCGTGGTGTTCTTCGGCATCTTCACCCTCGTGTCAGGCCCGTTGGCCGAGCGTTTCGGGCGGCGGCGCACGCTGATTCTGACGACCATCGGAATCATCGTCTTCGGCCTGCTCTTCGTGCCGCTGTTCGGCGCCGGCGTTGTCGGAACAATGGCGCTGCTCATCATCGGGTTCACGCTGATGGGGCTGACGTTCGGGCCCATGGGCGCGGTTCTGCCGGAGCTGTTCCCGGCGAACGTGCGCTACACCGGTTCGGCGATCAGCTACAACTTCGCCTCGATTCTCGGTGCCGCCGTCGCGCCGTTCATCGCCGTCGCCCTCTGGACCGCCACCGGCGGCAGCACCATCCTTGTGGGCATCTACCTCAGCGTCATGGCGGTCATCACTCTCATCGCGTTGATTATCAGCCGCGACACCGGCGACGTCGAATACGAGACCAACCTCACCTGAGGCCTGCTCCCGGCAGGGTACGTCGGGGGGCGAGAGTACTCCGTTCGATGTAACCTGTGCCGGGCATCCACCCCGCCGTCAGCCGAACACGATAGAAAGTACTCATGACCACAGCACCTTCGTCAGCTCGTTCGGCGCGTTCGGCGCGCGATTCGAGCAGCACCGGCAGCGGGCGCAGCAGCGGGGGCGGGCGGGGCGGCGGCGGCCGTTCACGGGGGCGCGGGCGCACCGCCGAGGGGCCTCGAGCGAAGTTCTCCGACCTGCTGCCGTACCTCACCGAGCACAAGAAGGTGCTCGCGATCGTCATCGTCTTGAGCCTCATCGGCGCCGCCGCGAGCCTGGCCCAGCCGCTGCTGGTCAGTCAGGTCATCACCTTGGTCGGTCAGGGCAGCAGCCTCAACGGGCTCGTCTGGCTGCTGGTCGTTCTCGTGGTGGTCTCGGGGCTCATCAGCGGTTTTCAGCACTACCTGTTGCAGCGCACGGGCGAGGGCGTGGTGTTGTCGTCGCGCAAGCAGCTGGTGCGACGGATGCTGCACCTCCCTATTCGCGAATTCGACACCCGGCGTACCGGCGACCTCGTGTCGCGGGTCGGCAGCGACACCACGCTGCTGCGAGCCGTGCTGACGCAGGGCTTCGTGGACTCCATCGGCGGGGCATTCGTGTTCGTCGGGGCCCTCATCGCCATGGCCATCATCGACCCCGTGCTGCTCGGGCTGACTGTGCTGGTGGTCGGCATCTCTGTCGTCGTCGTTGTACTGCTGTCGGGGCGCATCCGCACGGCCAGCAGAAAGGCTCAGGAGAAGGTCGGCGACCTGGCGGCGAGCGTCGAACGGGCACTGAGCGCGGTGCGCACCGTTCGCGCGGCGAACGCGACCGATCGCGAGATCGCAGAGGTCGAGAAAGACGCCGAGGGGGCCTACCTCATGGGAATCCAGGTCGCCCGCATCTCAGCGCTCGTCGTTCCGGTGGCGGGAATCGCCATGCAGGTCGCCTTTCTGACCGTCATCGGGGTGGGCGGTTACCGGGTGGCGAGCGGGGCGATCACCATCGCCTCACTCGTGTCGTTCATTCTCTTTCTGTTCATGATGATCATGCCGCTCGGCCAGGCCTTCGGAGCCTTCACGTCGGTGAACGCAGCGCTCGGGGCGCTCGGTCGTATTCAAGAGATCATTCTGCTGCCGAGCGAGGGTGAGAACGACCCGGTGGTGCAGGGCGACGCGGGCCCGGGCAGCGGCGCGGCTGGCGCGGGCAGCGGCGCCGCAGGCGCGGCAGGCGCGGCAGGCGCGGGCACGATGGCATCGACCGGCCACTCTGCAGGCGGTGACCCGTCGATCGCCGTTCAGTTCGTCGGGGTGCAGTTCGCCTACGCCACGACGCCCACGAACTCCGCTGCGGCCGGCGGCGGCTTCGGCGATTCGAGCAGCGGCCCCGGTTCAGCCGGCAGCGGCTCCGGTGCGGTCAGCGGCAGGTCCGGCGATTCGAGCGGTGGCTCCGGTGCGGCCGGCGGCGCCTCCGCTGCGGCCAGCGGCAGCTCGGCTGATTCGAGCGGTGCCTCCGCCGCGGCCAGCAGCGGCTCGGCTGATTCGAGCGGCACTGCGCCGGCCGCGGCCTCGGATGGGTTCGGTACGGAGGCGTCAGACGCCGATCCTCTTGCGCTACTCGAAGCGACGCTCGACGGCGAGGCACTCGACGAGCTCGCGGGCGGCTTGAGCCGCGAGGGTGCGTTCGAAGGGTCGGCAGCGAGCTACCTCGCTCGCCCGCAGACGGCTCGGGGTGACACGGACGATGCATTCGGCGCGGAGCAGCCGGGCATCCTGAGCCCCACCGTACTGCGCGGCGTGAGTTTCAGCGTGCCGCGGGGTAAGAGAGTGGCGCTGGTGGGGCCGTCAGGCGCCGGAAAGAGCACCATTCTCGCCCTGATCGAGCGCTTCTACGACCCGACCGCTGGCGCGATTCTCATGGGCGGCATCGATATTCGGCAGCTCGACAGACGCGCGCTTCGTTCACAGATCGGTTACGTCGAACAAGATGCGCCCGTGCTGGCCGGCAGCATCCGCTCGAACCTGCTGCTCGCCTCGCCCGAGGCGACTGACGCCGAGTGCGTCGAGGTGCTGCGCGCCGTCAACCTGCTCGAGGTGCTCGAACGTTCGCCTCAGGGTCTCGATGCCCAGGTGGGCGAAGAGGGCGTCATGCTCTCGGGCGGCGAACGCCAGCGCCTGGCAATCGCCAGGGCCCTGCTCGTCGCACCGCCCATTCTGCTGCTCGACGAGTCGACCTCGAGCCTCGACGGGCTCAACGAGCAGATGCTGCGCGAAGCCATCGACGCCGTTGCCGAGAACCGCACACTGATCGTCATCGCGCATCGGCTGTCGACGGTCGTCGACTCCGACCTTATCGTCGTGCTCGACCACGGCAGCGTGGTCGGTGTCGGCACGCACTCCGAACTCGTCGAGACGACCCCGCTGTACCGCGAGCTCGCCAAGCGCCAGCTGCTCGTTTAGAGCGCACTGCCCGGCCTGAGCGCGCCCCGAGTGACGCTGCATCGCCGTGTGGCTCCGCGCCGACGGGTGACTCCGCATCGCCGGGTGACGCCGCACCGCCGAGTGACGTCCCGCACTAACGGGTAACGTCCCGCACCGACGCGTGCCGTCCCGCGCCGACGGTGTCTCGCAAGGTCTCGCGAGACACCTGCGCCGAAATGCGGCGCGTATAGCGACCTCATCTTGACGCAGCTGTCTCCCGAGACACCGCCAGCCGCAAAACTGCCGCCCAACCAGACCGATGCACCCTGCTCAGCGAGAGTGGGCGGGCAGGCAGGCAGGCGCGCGCGGGCGGGCGCGCGGGCGCGCGCGCGGGCTACCGCTGCGCGAGCTCGTACTGCAGCTCGGCGGCCCGCAGGGTATTGCTGAGCAGCATGGCGATGGTCATCGGCCCCACCCCGCCCGGAACGGGCGTGATCAGCCCGGCCACCTCAGAGACCCCGGCAAAGTCGACATCGCCGCTCAGCCCCTCTGGCCCGCGGTGGATGCCGACGTCGATCACGGTCGCCCCCGGCTTCACGAAATCGGCCGTCACGAGCCCCTTCACGCCGACCGCGGCCACGATGATGTCGGCGGACCGACACACCGCCGCGAGATCGCGAGTGCGGGAGTGCGCGATAGTCACGGTGGCGTTGCGGTTCACGAGCAGCTGCGCGACGGGCCGGCCCACCAACTCTGAGCGCCCGATCACGACGACGTTCGCCCCTTCGATCGGAACGTCGTAGGCGTCCAGAAGTTCGATCACACCAGAAGGCGTGCAGGGCCGCAGCCCGGGCTTCTTCTGCGCAAGCAAGCCGACGCTCTGCGTCGTGAGCCCGTCGACGTCTTTTTCGAACGGAATCAGCTCGATCAACGGAGCAGGGTCGAGGTGTGCCGGAACCGGCAACTGCAACAGGATGCCCGAAACCGCCGGGTCGGCCGCAAGCTCTCTGAGCAGCCTTTCGACGTCTGCCTGGCTCGTATCAGCGGGCAGATGCTGGTGCAGGTCGGCCATTCCCGCCGCAACCGAGGAGCGCCGCTTGCTCGCCACGTACACTTCCGAGGCCGGATCTTCTCCCACGAGCACGGTAGCGAGCCCCGGTTGTATGCCTGTCTTGGCATGAAAGGCGGCGACTTCTTCTTTCAGGTTCTCGCGTACCCGCGCCGCTACGGCCTTGCCATCGATGATTGCCGCTGCCATGGTCATTCCTCCACATTTATCAAGGCACTGCAGTTCTCCACAGATGCCGGATCCAGCACTCGCACCGCTACAAGATGGTGGTGGAGTTGCCCCATGTCATCACGCGATCTTCACAGTGCCACTGCACGGCACGAGCCAGCACGCTGCGCTCGACCTCCGCGCCCCTCCGCTCCAGCTCCCCCACGTCGTCACGGTGAGAGACCCGCACGACATCTTGCTCGATGATCGGGCCCTCGTCGAGATTCGCGGTGGCGTAGTGGGCCGTCGCACCGATGAGTTTCACTCCGCGCTCCTTGGCGCGCAAGTACGGCCCAGCGCCGGCGAATGCCGGCAGAAAGGAGTGGTGAATATTGATCACGGGGCAACCGACGTTCTGCAAGAAGTCGGCCGACAGAATCTGCATGTATCGCGCCATGACCACAAGATCGGCCGTGCCGTGCAACAGTTCGAGTTGCCGTGCTTCGGCCTCCGCTTTGGTCGCCTTCGTCACCGGAATGTGCACGAACGGAATACCGAAGTTCGCGACCTCGTTCTCGAGGTCGGCATGATTGGAGATGACCAGGGTCACGTTCATGTCGAGGTCTCCGCGCTTGTTGCGCCACAAGAGCTCGAGCAGGCAGTGATCGTACTTCGAGACCATGATCGCGACGCGCTTCGGCGAGGCGACACTCGTGAAGGTGAAGGTCATGCCGAAGCGGTCGCCCACCTGCGCGGCGAAGTCACGTTGCAGGTCGGCCAGAGCCTCGGCCAGGCCGTCGCGATGAAAGACGGTGCGCTGAAAGAACTCTCCGCCCTCAGAGTCTGTCGAGAACTGACCCAGCTCAACGATGTTCGCACCGTGTTCAGCAAGAAAGCCCGCAACGGCAGCGACGATTCCCGGCTGGTCTGCACACTGAATCGTGAGCCGCCCGATGTCTTTCGCGTCGCCACCCTTGCTGCCACTGCCTGCAGTCGCAGCATCCGCTGCAGCCGACTCAACAGGTGTCACGACAGTTTCGGGCGCCATCGAGGGCACGCTCCTTTTCGAGAGATCAGAAAGTACCACGCTAACGGGTTCTCGGTGCCACCGCGCACAGCGTCGACGGCCCCGCCTGCACGAGCATCACGACGACACCGCCCAGAGCGCTACCGCACTGGCTGCCGCGACGTTGAGCGAGTCGATTCCATGGGCCATCGGGATGCTCACCACTGTGTCTGCCGCAGCGAGAGCCTCTGGTGTGAGTCCGTCGCCTTCTGCCCCCAATACCAGTGCGAGCCGGTCTGGGCGCCTCCCCTCAGAGGCGAAAGAGCGCAGCGAGACAGCGTCGTCAGAGAGGGCCAGGGCGGCGATGTGAAAGCCTTCGTCGTGCAGCTGCGGCGCCAAGATGCTCCAGTCTCCCGAACGTGTCCACGGCACCTGCAGAACCGTGCCCATGCTCACGCGAATCGCCCGTCGATAGAACGGGTCGGAGCACCGCGGCGTGACCAGCACCGCGTCGGCTCCGATCGCGCCGACAGAACGAAAGATCGCGCCGACGTTTGTCGGGTCGGCGACGTTCTCGAGCACGACGACGAGCCGAGCATCCCGAAGCAACTCGACCGGCGAGATCAGAACCGGGCGATTCATCGACGCGATGATGCCGCGGTGCAGAATGTAACCGGTCAACTCGGCGAGCAATTCGCCGGCGCCGACGAAGATCGGCACGGAGTCAGCCCACGGTCCGAGCGCCAGGCGCGCGTCGTCGACCGAGGCACCCAACGCCAGCACCGAGCGCGGAACATGGCCCGCCCGCACGGCCCGTTCGAGCACCAACGCCGACTCAGCCAGGTAGAGACCGTGCTCAGACCCCTGCGCCTTACGCAGCGCGACGTCGGTCTGATGGGAGTAGTCCCGCAAGCGTGGGTCGTCGAGGGTCGTGACCCGAACGATGTTGCCGGCGGCCGCATCGGGCACGCCGACGCCAGACGCGTCAGGGTGCTTCGACATCTGCCGACGAGATCAGCAACGCGCCGGCGTGGGCGAGTTCGGCGAGAGCAGCGTCGCTCGACGCTTCGCCCACGCCCGCCACCAGGTCGGTGAGCACCCGAACTCGCCGCCCGTGCTCGATGGCATCGAGTGCAGAGGCACGAACACAGTAGTCGGTCGCGAGGCCGGCGATGTCGATTTCAGTAACGGCGTGCTCGTCGAGCAGCGCGTGAACCGTGCCGCCCTCTTCGGTCACGCCCTCGTAGATCGAGTAGGCCGGCTGCCCTTGGCCCTTTCGCACGTGAAAGTCGATGGCCTGCTCGGTCAAGTCGTCGTGGTACTCGGCTCCGGGGGTTCCGGCGACGCAGTGCACTGGCCAGGTCGTGACGAAGTCGGGCTGCGAGTCGAGCGCGAAGTGGCCGCCGTTGTCGTTTTCGGCGTCATGCCAGTCGCGTGAGGCGATAACCAGGTCGTAGACGTCAGGATGCTCGGCCAAAAGCCGGGAGATGCCCGCAGCCACCGCAGCCCCACCCTCGACACCGAGCGCGCCGCCCTCGGTGAAGTCGTTCTGCACATCGATGATGAACAACGCCTTTTTCACCAGCGCCAACTCCTTGCTTCTCGCCCACTCATTCTACGACGGCAGCACGCTCCCCCCGCGGGCGTGCTAGTTGTTCGACAGCGCGTTTCCGCACTTGTAGATACCGACGGTGAGGCTGTCGAGGGCCTCGCGCCCGGCATCGATCGAGCTATCGAGCGAGAAAAAAGCGAAGGTCAACGTTGTGCCGTCTGCCGCGTGTACGACTCCCGCCAGCGTGTTGGCGGTGTCGATCGAGCCGGTCTTCGCGATCACTTTGCCGTCGACCACCGAGTTGGCGCCCGTGAAGCGGTACGACAGAGTTCCCGTTTGATCGGCGACCGGCAGGCCGTCGAGAATCACACCTAAGTTACCGACGCGGGCGTTGATCTTGTCGAACAGCGTCGTCAAGAACTTCGCCGAAACCGCATCGTCGTTGCTGAGCCCCGACCCGTCGACGATGACGAGGTTACTGACGTCGAGACCGTAATTGTCGTGCAAGGCGGAGGTGATCGCCGTCTGCAGCGACGCGAACGAACTGCCGACTCCGAGCTTGATCGCCGTGAGCCGAGCGAGCATCTCTGCTTCCGTGTTGTCTGAGCGCAGAATCGCCTCTTGCACCATCGTCGACACCGGCGCGGACTGCACAGACCCCAGGGTGCTGGCGCCCGGCAGAGCAGTACCCGCGACCAGCTGAGCACCGGAGGCCACCGAGCCCAGCGCGCTCTGCAACGCCTGCCCGGCCCGGCTCACCGGGTCTGAGCTGCGCGGAGAAGTGTCGGCCATCGGATTCGCCCGGTCACCGTCGACCATCAGCGCGGTCACCTCGGCGGTGGATCCCTCGGTCTGCTCGATCCTGTCCCACGACGACTGCCAGCTGTCGCCGCTGAACAGCGAGCTGTCGAGCACGATCGTCGAGATCGGCACCCCGGCATTCGCCGGATCGGCCGCCCAGGCCGCCTTCACCTGACCTGCGAGATCGGCCATGTTCGCGGTGTTGTTGTAGATGTTCGACGAACCGCTGGCGAGCGTGACATCGCCACCGCCGACCAGCACCACCGTTCCCGGAGCTGAACCGGCCACGACCTTCGTCGTGATGCGATAGTCGGGGCCGAGCACAGCAAGCGCCGCCGACGACGTGAGCACCTTCATGACGCTGGCGGTACGGGAGTAGGTATCACCGCTGCGATCGAACAGAATCTCACCGGTATCGGCCTTACGAACAGTGCCCTCAAACGTGGCCAGACCCGCCGCGCTGGCCAGATCGTTCACCGAGCAGGTGCGCACGATGCTCGCGCCGGCGGCCGATGTCGGTTGAGGCCGACGCGTCGGAACCGGCAGCGTCGAGATCGGCCCCAGGGTGGGCGCCGCCGAAGCCACCGAGGCGATCGGCTGATGTGCCGACGCGACCGCGGCTCCGGCGCCGACCGAGCCGAGCGCCAAGACGGCGAAAGCGACCCAGGCTACAGCGACCAGCCAGCCCCGGCGCGGGCGATGGTGCGCGGGGGCGTGGTCGGGCATCCGGTCAATTTACCACTCGAGTCTGAAGCCGCGGTCTGAGCACCACCCCGGCCGTCAGCATCACTCCCCCGGGTAGACCAGCCCGATCTGCCGACGCACCTCGTCGAGGGTGCCCATGATCGCAACCGACGACGACGCGGGCATCAGGGGGCTTTCGCGCTCGCCTGCCGCGATCATCCGCTCGAATTCGAAGGCTTGATACTCCATTCCGCGCGAGACGACCGGATGCTCGTACCGCTCGAGCACCGTGCCCGCCGAGTCGATCAGGCGGAACGTGGTCGGAGTGAACCACATCGCATCGATTTCGATGCGCGCCTCGGTGCCGATGATCGAAGCGACGTTCGGCCCGGCCGTATCGAGAGCAAACTGCGACACTGACTGCGTGCCACCCTCGTGCTCCATGACGACGACCGTCTGCCGGTCGACGCCCGTCGCGGTCGGGCTCGATGATGCGAGTACCCGCGCGGGCAGGCCGAGAAGGTCGATCGCGAACGAGATCGGGTAGATGCCGAGGTCGAGCAATGCGCCCCCGCCGAGCTCAGGGTTGTTGATGCGATGTGCCGGGTCGGCCGGGAGTCGCTGATTGTGGTCGGCAGAGATCGTGCGAATCTCACCGAGCGCGCCCGAAGCGATGAGCTCGCGAATGCGCACGGTTTGCGGCAAGAACCTGGTCCACATCGCCTCCATCACGGCGACTTCGTGCGCAGCCGCCTCATCGACGATCAGCTGGGCCTCGCGCGCATTGACGGTGAACGCCTTCTCGATGAGAACGTGCTTGCCTGCGCGAATGGCCAAGAGGGCGTTCTCGACGTGCAGCGGATGCGGGGTCGCGACATAGACCGCATCGACGTCTTCATCGGAGACAAGATCTTCGTAACTGCCGTGGGCGGTCGGGTCGCCGAACCGGCCCGCGAACTCGCGCGCGTTCTCGAGGGAGCGCGAGCCGACAGCGCTCACCTGAAGCCCGGTCGTCAGCAGATCGGTCGTGAACTGCGAGGCGATCCAGCCCGTGCCGAGAATTCCCCACCGAATGTCGCTCATTTTGCTCCTTCATCGCCCTCTGGTCGCCTCGACCATCTTGCCCTACCCGCACGTCAACGCCCCAAACTGGGGCAAGACGGGCACGGCTCGCTACTGGCACGCTGATCAGTAGCTACCGGCGAGCTTTTCCCCCCAATGGATCCCCACTCGCCGGCAGCCCTCACTTCAGTGCACACGGGCGAGCGTGAGCGCATGCGTGCCGCGTTAGGGCCGGCTGAGTCGGTAGATGGTCGTGTCAGAGAGCGTGAGAGTGTTTTCGACGTGATAGCCCGCGCCCTCGAACATGACGACATCGTTCGAAGCCTCGGAGTCGTGATCGCCAATGAACCACAGTGTGTGCCCCGGGAGAGGTTCGTGCACAGCGTCTGTCGGGCTTCGGTAGTCGCCCCACAGAGATGAGGTGTCGCTCTCCACTAACCCCACATCGTCGGTTGCCTCGAAGGCGCGGGGGTAGCTGATCATCAACCCGCGCGTATGGTTCGATTCGAAAAGCACCGCGTCACCCGGGCTGGCGATGGCCGCGAACTCTGCGGCGGCCTGCGACCAATCGCTCTTATTCGCTTGCGGTGTTCGCAGGCCGACGTCGGTTGCCAGGGCCAAGGCGGCTATCACGACGACTCCCACGATTCCCCACGAGTTTCGCGGTAAGACCGAGAGCGTGAAACCGATGAGCAGCGCCGCAGCCGGTACGCAGAACGACACGTATCGCGGGCTGTAACTGGGAGACACGAGGCTGATGGCGGCGAGCAGTACGACGGGAACGAGCAGCCACACGAGGCCGAGCGTGACCAGCGGCGGAAACCACTGCACCTTCGCCCTCAGATAGACCGCAACCGCTGTCGCAAGCAGAATGAGCGCCCAGCAGACGATCGCGAGCGGTTGCGAGTAGAACCATTGCAACAGAAAAACGTCGTTCCCGGTCACTGCTTTTCCGACGCTGATGATCTGCCCGCGTTCGAACACCGAGGCGAGGATGACCGGGAGGGCGATGAGGAGCCCCGCGACGGTGGCTAACGCCCACCCCTTCGCGGCGGCCCGACGTACACCGAGATCTTTTCGGGCAAAGATCAGAAAGAGGCCGAATACCGCAGCGAGAAGCGCCAGGTAGAGAAAGACATAGATCGCCGCGGCAAACGCGAGGGCGAACCACAGCCACGCTCGACTTCGGTTCTGCCGCACAAGTCTGAGCAGCAAGATCGTCAGCCACACTGCTGCCGCAGCTGCTATCGCGTAAGAGCGACCCTGGGCGCCCATGTCGATGGTGCGGGGAAGAACGGCCGCGACGAATCCGGCGAGTATGCCACTCCATCGTGTCGATAGCCTGGCCCCGATCACCACCACGCCCGCGACCATGAAGCCCACGGCGATCGCACTCGGGAGTCGCAGCGAGACCTCGGAGATGCCGAACATCCGAATCCAGAAATGCATGAACAGGTAGTAAGTGCCGTGCACTGCGTCGACATTGAGCAGGAGCTTCGGCAGGGTCGAGAGCGGCCGAGATGCCGCAGCGATCGTGGCCGCTTCATCTGTCCAGAACGACGGAACCCATGACCCGACGAAAGATGCGACGAAACCGAAAGCCCCAACGGCGACCGCTGCCGGTGCCACGCGAGCTGTGCGCGACGGGGTGGCGGTCAAGGTCGTCGTCATGCGCGCCCCTCTATCGCTCGGCACGGCGACAGTCGGTGTCTCTGGCCCCACGGGGTTTCTCGCCACAGGATCTTTAGCCCCAAGGGCCGCCTATCAGAATCGAACTGATGACCTATTCATTACGAGTGAATCGCTCTACCGACTGAGCTAAGGCGGCCTGGCCGGGGTTACCCCACGGCACAGCAAGCAAGCTTATATGAGTGTGTGAAGCTCGCGAAACGAGTTGGTGAGCAACACGGCCATGGAATCGCCATCAGAGCTCTGCGCCCAGCACGCCCAAGCGTGCCGCATGGCCGCCAAGGCGACCAGGGCAGTCAATGAGGCTCGGTCGCGAAGTAGTGTTTGATCAGGTACTTCGCTCGTTTCGACCCGGGCTCGGGCATCCACTTCGAGTCGACGCTCGACGAGCGAGGTGAGCTCGACCTCGAACTCTCGAACTCTGCTAATTCGCTGAATCAGCAGGTGCGGGGCATCGTGAATGACGCTCTTGCGCAGCTGGTGCAGCTCGAAGTCTTCGGTGTCGGGCGTCGCGACCACGAGCATGATGCCGAGCAGCCCGTCGAGAACCGGCTGATCGGGCCCGGCTGCAACGAAGGCCTCGGAGAGTTCGGTCGGCAAAGCGCCGAAATTCGAATCGCCCATCACCGCTGACTCTTTCGAATCGAAGTAGTTGAAGAAGGTTCGGGGCGAGATGTCTGCCCGCCTGCTGATGTCGTCGACGGTGACGTTCTCGAGGCCCTTCTCACGGCTCAGCTCGAGAACGGCGAACTGAATCGACCGTCTCGTCGCCTGACGTTTACGCTCGCGCAGACCGAGCTCTGGCGCGGAGGCGGGTGCGCTCATCGTGTCGGTCACCCACTAATCATTGCAGACTGCGCAATATTGCACACCGCTATCGTGAGGTGACTTTTCGTTCCGTTCACAGGCCACCGGATGCCCGCGTCTGGCCGAGTGTCAGCTCGTGCATCGAGGGTCAGAACTCGGCACCGCCCCCGTCAAGAAGTACTGATTCACGAGGGAGTGTACGCACGAAGAAGAGTTGTAGGCCGTGTGCCCCTCACCGACGAATGTGATCAGCTGGGCGCTCTGAAGTTGCTTGGCCACAGACTGCGCGTCTTCATAGGGAGTTGCGGGGTCGTCTGTCGTGCCGATGACCAGGATGGGCTTCGCCCCCGGCGCGCTCACGGGCCCGGGCGTGCGGGTCGCCGGCACCGGCCACGCCGCGCAACCGATGTCGCCGTAGGTCCACCACGGGCCGAAAGTGGGTGAAGCGGCGATGAGTTCGGCGTTCTGCTTCGTTATGGTCGCCGCATCTGTCACCGCGGGGTAGTCGAGGCAGTTGATGGCGGTGAACGCCTCGGTCTGGTTGTTCTGGTAGGTGCCGTCGGTATTGCGACCGTTGTACGCATCGGCGAGCTGGAAGGCCAGATCGGCTTTGCCCTGCTTGACCTGAGCGATCATCTGCGACAGGTAGGGCCAGCTGTCTTTGCTGTACAGCGGGTAGAAGATGGCCGTCAGCAGAGACGAAGAGCCGAGCTGTCGGCCGTCGCTTGCGGTGATCGGGCTCTTGTCGACCGCATTCAGCAGTGTCTGAACTTGGGTCGACGCATTGTCGACCGTTCCCGAGAACGGGCAGTCCGACCCTGCGAGACAGTCCGCCAGATAGGCGCGCATGGCGCCCTCGAAGCCCTTCGCCTGACCGAGGGTGGAATCGAAGCCGGTCGACGTGGGGTCGACCACACCATCCAGTACGAGCCGATTCACTTTCGTCGGGAACAGGGCCGCATATTCGCTGCCGATGAAGGTTCCGTAGGAGTAGCCGAGGTAGTTCAGCCCGGTGTCGCCGACCGATGCCCGCAGCGCGTCGAGGTCACGCACCGTGCTCTCGGTGTCGACGTGCCCGAGCAGCGCACCTGTCTTCTGCTCGCAGCCGGCCCCGAATGCGGTGGCGCTGGCCTTCGCAGCAGCCTGCCACTCGGCAGAACCGTGTGCGCCGGGAGTGATGTCGTAGAGGTAGGAATCCATTTGCTTCGGCGTCACGCAGCTGACGGCCGACGAAGCTCCGACGCCGCGCGGGTCGAAGGCCACGACGTCGTACTGCTTCTGCAGCACGGGGTCGACGGCGAAGTCGGCGCTGTTCTTCAGAAAGTCGACGGCCGAGACGCCGGGGCCGCCCGGGTTGACGAAGAGCGTGCCGAGCTTCGTACCGCCGCCGCTGGCGGGCTTCTTGATGAGGGCGAGCGAGATCGTGTCGCCCCCCGGATTGCTCCAATCGAGTGGAACCGTGGCGGTCGCGCACTCGAATGAGCCGTTGCAGCTGCTCCAGTCGAGCGACTGGTCGTAAAACGGCTGCAACGCCGCGTCGACCTTCTCGCCCGTGGGCGTCGAGGCGCCCGCCGATTGGCCGTCGGTGGCTCCCGAGGCGGAACTGAACCAGGTCGAGCATCCGGAGAGAACAAGGGCGGCCAACACGGCGGCGGCGGCCAGCGCAAGGGCTCGGCCGCGGCGGCGCGACGAACGGGCGCGGGGTGGAACAGTCACAGTGTTGCCTTTCGCTGTGGTGACGCAACGGTGACAAGCATGGCCTCCAGCGCCAGGGCCGGGGTCACATTTCGTGAAATTCTCAGCCGGGCCGCAGCAATTGCATCCATGATTGCCAGCGTTTCTGCAGGGTCGGTGTCACGCGCGACCTGCACAAGCTGCTCTTCGATGGCGAGGTTGATGAGCTCGAGTTCGGAGTCGAGCTGCAGCAGCAGAACGTCACGGTACAGCGAGAGCAGATCGACCAGAATGCGGTCGATTCCGTCGCGCAGGCTTCGCGTGGCCCGGCGCTTCTGGTCTTCTTCGAGCGCCTTCACCTGCGAACGCAGACCCATCGGAACCGCCTGCCCGGGCTCGACGCCGAGCGTGCGCAGCGTGTTCTCGCGCTCTTCGGCGTCGCGCTCTTCGGTGATGGCCTCGGCATCGTCTTTCGCCAGCTCGAGCAGCCGGGCGGCGGCCATGACCGCCTCAGGAACGGTCTGGATGCCCAGAGCGATGTTCAGCGTCTCTTCACGCCGGGCGCGAGCGTCGTCGTTCGTCGCAAGCCGATGCGCCATGCCGATGTGACTCTGCGACTCGCGCGCCGCGCGCTCGGCCGTCTCGTGGTCGACCCCGTCGCGTCGCTGCAGAAGGCGCGCGACGTCACTCGCACTCGGAACACGCAGACGCACCGAACGCACTCGCGACCGGATGGTCGGCAGCAGGTCGGCCTCGCTCGGAGCGCACAGAATCCACACCGTGCGCTCTGGCGGTTCTTCGAGCGCCTTGAGCAGCACATTCGAGGTGCGTTCGACCATACGGTCGGCGTCTTCGATGACCATCACGCGGTAGCGCGACACCGACGGCGAGAACTGCGAACTCGTCACGAGCGAGCGCACCTCGTCGATGGAGATGATGACCCGGTCGGTGGCGAGCACGGCGAGATCGGGGTGCGTGCGGGCGGCCACTTGACGGCAATCAGGGCAGACCCCGCACCCGCCATTTCGGCAGAGGAGCGCCGACGCGAACGCGTAGGCGAGGTTCGAACGGCCCGACCCGGGCGGCCCGGTGATGAGCCAGGAGTGCGTCATAGCCGCCTGCTGCGTCGACCCGCCCGCGGCCGCGCGAAAGAGCTCGATCGCCTCGGGCTGGCCGGTCAGTTCGTTCCACACGCTCATACAGACAACTTACCCGGGGTAGCCGACACTCGCGCCGGGGCCGGCGGCGGCCCGGCCGGTCAGAGTCTCAGAGCAGCGGTTCGAGCCGGGCACGAACCTGCGCGGCGATGGATTCGGGCGGCAGCGTGCCGTCGACCACTACGAAGCGAGCGGGTTCGGCTGCCGCGATCTCGAGGAACGACTCGCGCACCCTGCGGTGAAAGTCGCTCTTCTCGGCCTCGAGCCGGTCGAATCTCTTCTGATCGTTGTCGAGCCGGGCCCGCGCCGCGACCTCATCGAGATCGATCAGAACGGTGAGGTCTGGGCGCAGATCTTCGGTCGCCCACTGCGACAGCGATCGGATCTCGGCCGCACCCAACACACGACCGCTGCCCTGATAGGCCACCGAGGAGTCGATGTAGCGATCTTGAATGACGATCTCGCCGCGTTCGAGCGCCGGTCGCACCTTCGTGGCGATGTGCTGAGCCCGGTCGGCCGCGTACAGCAGGGCTTCGGCCCGAGGAGTGATGAAGCCGCGGCTGTGCAAGACGATTTCGCGCACCTCGAGGCCGAATTCGGTGCCGCCAGGCTCACGCGTGCGCAGCACCGTGCGGCCCGCCTTGAGCAGCCACTCTTCGAGCAGGCCTGCTTGTGTCGACTTACCCGATCCGTCGCCGCCCTCGAGGGTGACGAAGAGACCGCGGCCGACGCTCACCGCTGAATTCACTTCTTCGGTGCGGCCTTTCGCGCGGGCGCCTTACGTGCCGGCGTCGTGGCTCGTTTTGCGGTGGTGCGCGGCTTCGCCGGACCCTTCGCACGCTTGTCGGCGAGAAGCTGAACCGCGCGATCGAAGTCGATCTCTTCGATCGTCTCGGCCTTCGGAATCGTGGCATTCGTCACACCGTCAGTCACATAGGCGCCGAACCGGCCGTCTTTGATCTTGATGGCTTTGCCGCTTTCAGGGTCTGGCTTCTCGAAGTCTTTCAAAGCACTGGATGCCCGGCGAGCGCCGTACTTCGGCTGAGCAAAGAGTTCGAGAGCACCGGGCAGGTCGATATCGAAGATGAGGTCTTCGTTTTCGAGCGATCGCGTGTCGGATCCACGCTTGAGGTACGGGCCGAACTTGCCGTTCTGCGCGGTGATCGGCTCGTGAAGTTCGGGGTCTTCACCGACGGTACGCGGAAGTTCGAGGAGCTTGAGCGCGGTATCGAGGTCGATCGACGCCAGATCCATCGTCTTGAACAGCGACGCCGTTCGCGGCTTGGCGGCCGCGGCGGCCTTGGTTGTCTTCTTCGCGGGAGCCTTTTTGGCCGGAGCCTTGGCGGTGGCCTCGGTCGTCGTCGCCGTTGCGGCCGCTGCGGCGGCCACCTTCGCCCGTGCAGCTTTCGTTGTCGGGGCCGTCGTCGCAGCCGGCTCGGCGAGTAGCCCGGCTGCAGCCTCGGCGAGGGCGATCGTCGCCTCCATGTCGACCACGGGTTCTGGCTCGAGCTCGGTGACATAGGGGCCGAAGCGGCCGTCTTTCGCCACGATGTTCTTGCCGTTGGCCGGGTTGACTCCGATGACACGATCGGTGACGACGGGTGCCTCGATGAGTTCGATGGCTTTGGCGAGGGTGAGTTCATCCGGAGCCAGCTCCGGCGGAATGTTCACTCGCCGTGGCGGCGAGACCTCACCCGTAGCAGGGTCGGCTGTCGCCGTGTCGTTCACCTCGAGGTAGGGGCCGTACTTGCCGATTCGAAGCGTGATCTCGTCGGAAAGCGCAATGGAGTTGATGGCACGGGCGTCGATGTCACCGAGGTTGTCGATCACGTCGCGCAGACCCTTGTGCTCTTCGTTTCCGAAGTAGAAGCCGTTGAGCCAGTCGACTCGGTCTTCTTCGCCGCCTGCGATCTTGTCGAGGTCTGACTCGAGTTCGGCCGTGAACTCGTAGTTGACGAGTTCGGCGAAATACTCTTCGAGCAGCCGCACCACCGAGAAGGCGATCCAGTTGGGTACGAGCGCTTGCCCACGGGGCGTGACGTAGCCGCGATCGATGATGGTGGAGATGATCGAGGCGTACGTCGAGGGGCGCCCGATTCCCAGCTCATCGAGGGTCTTGACCAGGCTCGCTTCGGTGTAGCGCGGGGGCGGGCTGGTCTCGTGGCCGGCGGCATCGACCGTGATGGCCTTCAGCTGCTGACCGGCGACGAGCGGCGGCAACTTCGACTCGGTGGGCTCCGACGGAGCGTTGCGCTCTTCGTCGCGGCTCTCTTCGTAGGCCAGCATGAAGCCGCGGAACGTGATGACGGTTCCGCTGGCCGAGAATTCGGCGGTCGTCGACGGCGAGATCGCTTCGACGGCGGTCGGCCCGGCAGTGATGGTGACCGACGCGGTCGACCCTTTGGCGTCTGCCATCTGTGATGCGACGGTGCGCTTCCAGATGAGTTCGTAGAGCTTGAAGTCGTTGCCGCGCAGCACACTGGCCACCTGCGACGGTGTACGAAACGTCTCGCCGGCCGGTCGAACGGCTTCGTGGGCCTCTTGTGCGTTCTTGCCCTTGCCCGTGTAGAGCCGCGGCTTGTCAGGCACTGTCTCTGCGCCGTAGAGGGCGCGAGCCTGGGTGCGGGCGGCATTCAACGCCTGCTGCGACAGTGCGGGTGAATCGGTACGCATATACGTTATGTAGCCGTTTTCATAGAGCGTCTGCGCCACGCTCATCGTCTGCCGAGCCGAGAATCGCAGCTTTCGCGCGGCCTCCTGCTGCAGCGTCGATGTAGTGAAGGGCGCCGCGGGGCGCCGGGTATACGGCTTCGACTCGACGCTGGCGACCTGGATGTTCACGCTCGGGTCGGCGAGGGCCTCGGCCAGCGCCGTTGCCTGGGTCTCGCCCAGCAAGGTCGCCTTGCTCTTCAGCGAACCGGATTCGTCGAAGTCGCGGCCGGTGGCGATGCGGTCCCCGTTCACGCGCACGAGGCGTGCACCGAAGTGCACCGATTCCGCCTCGGATGCGGTAGCGGCGTCTGCGAGTACGGCACTCAGATCCCAGTAGCTCGCGGCGGTGAAGGCGAGACGTTCGCGCTCGCGCTCGACGACGAGCCGGGTGGCAGCTGACTGAACACGGCCGGCAGAGAGGCCGGGGCCTACCTTGCGCCAGAGAACGGGCGATACCTCGTAGCCGTAGAGGCGGTCGAGAATGCGCCGCGTCTCTTGAGCATCGACAAGAGCTTCATCGATGTCACGCGTGTTGTCTCGGGCGTGCTCGATGGCCTCTTTCGTGATCTCGTGAAAGACCATGCGGCGCACGGGAACTTTGGGCTTCAAGACCTCGAGCAGGTGCCAGGCGATGGCCTCACCCTCGCGGTCTTCATCAGTTGCGAGATAGAGCTCGTCGGCGTTCGCCAGCGCCTTCTTCAGCTCGGCAACGGTTTTTCTCTTCTCGGCAGACACCACATAGTACGGAGCGAAACCGTTCTCGACATCGACGGAGAATTTGCCGAGCGAGCCCTTCTTCAGCTCGGGAGGCAGGTTTTTGGGCTCGACGAGGTCTCGAATGTGGCCGACCGAGGCTTGCACCTCGTATCCATCGCCCAGGTACTGGGCGATGGACTTCACCTTGGTGGGCGACTCGACGATTACGAGCTTTCTCGGGCCTGGCACGGGCGCTCCTACAACAACGATTGGGGGTTCTCGGGGGTCGAACGGCAGATTCGACCGTCAGGCACACCATACACACCCTGTGCCCTGCATTGCCTAATCGACTCTTCGGTTCATCTATTCCTCTTATATGCAAATGGCCGATTTCACCTGTGCTGCATGTGCATCCTCGAATCGTGCGTGCTCGAATCGTGGATGCTCGAATCGTGGATGCTCGCATCGCCCTGCACGGAGGGCAACAGCTCCGGCGGGCCGGCCCTGGCCCTCCCGGTCACCTGCATGCCGAGAACAGCACGCGACACGATCACGGAAACTACCTCACCGTCGGCCCGGCACGAATCGAGCGTCGCGCCGTCGAGTTCTGCCGCCCGAGCCGCCTGCTCGCACGGGTAGCCCGCAATCGCACCCGAGGCGACGTCGGCGGCAGCCAGCGCGGCCGACTCCGCCGCGGCCTGAACACCGTGCTTGAGCGAGATGGCGCCGCACAAGACGAGCAGCATCGTCGCAACGCACACGGCGCCCGCCGCCACAGCGACGGCGAGCACCGAGCCGGCCCCCCGATCATCCGCCGCCCACCTCACTTGCCACCTGCGAGAGCGCACGCTCTCGCGCTGACCCGAAGGCCGCCAGAGTCGCCGAGCCCGCCGAAAACAACGGGCGCAGATACGGTTGCGCAGACGAACTCGCCTTCGGTCGACGACGAGAGCTCGTGGGAGCCGGCGAGGGCGCCCGCCAGCGAGTCTGCCGCGCCTGTGGATTCGCCACGCCCGAGGCTGCGGGCGGCCGCCGAGGCGGCATCGACGACCCTGATCTGCACTCCGGCCGCTTGCACGGCTCCCAGCATCAGGATGATGACGAGGGCGACAGCCGGCAGCGCGGCCGCCAGCTCGGCGGTAACGGTGCCGCGGTCCTCGCGCAGCCATAGCGCGGCTCTCATCCGGACACCGTGAGTGCACGGTGGATCATGTCCGTCAGCATGCCGCGCACCTCATCCCCCCGCAGAATCACCACCAGCAGGCCGGCGAACCCGACCGCCGCCATCGTGGCGATGGCGTACTCGGCGGTGACGGATCCGCTGTCGTCGGCGAGCATCGCGGTGACTCGTTCGGCTCGGCCGAGGGTTCGCGGTGTGTTGATGTAATCGATCATGCAGATTTCTCCTTGAGTGGGTGGGTGAGTGGGTGGGTGATAAGAGTGATGAGTACCAAAGAGGTGTTCAGAGAGCGGTGAAGGTCGATGTCACCACCGAGATGAGAAGGGGAGCGACGCCCAGCAACATGAAGGCCGGAAGCACGCAGAGCCCCAGCGGCAGCATCAGGCGCACGGCAAGCGCCGCAGCACGCGTCTGACTTGCGGTCAAGGCTTCTCGACGCGCCTGGGCCGCCTCGGCACGCAACAACTCCGCAGCGGGTACGCCCGCCCGCTCGGCGAGCTCGAGAACATCGTCAAGCCGCCGACGTTCGGTCGGCGACACGAGATGGGCTGAATCCACCGCACGCTCGGCGATCTGACGGGCGCGCGAAAGCGATGCTCCACCGCTCATGGCGACGGCCATCAGGTCGAGAGAGAGCCCCGATGACACGTGCCGCGGTTGTGCGGCCCTGACGAGCAGCGCATTCCACCGCGACGAGACGAGGAGAAGGGCACTGCCAGCGACGAGACAGACGACTCCAGGAACCGTGGCGAACAGGGTGTGCACGGTATCGAACCCCAGCACAGCGCCGAATGCCAGCCCCGCCACCGGGAGCAAGGTCATCATGCGCGCCGTCGCGATCGGCGCCGCGAGCGCCACCTCGACCGTGCGCCGCACATCGCCGACCTCGACCAGGGTCTTCGAGAGGTCGCGCAGACACTGGGCCAGCGGGGCGCCGCTCTCTGTTGCCACCCGCCAGGCCGCTGCGACGAGCATCCACGCCTGCCGGCTGTGCGCGGAACAGACGTTCGCTGCGGCGGCGATGGCCTCGTCGATGGGGGCGCCGTCGCCGACGGCGCCGGCCACGCGGCGCACCACCTCGTTCTGCGCGGCGGATTCGATCGGCACAGCCGCGCCGGGAGCCGCGCCGGCGGCCGCGCCGGAGGCGTTTGCGCGACCGGAAACGCTCGCCGAGCCAGACGCTCCGATCGCATCGGTGACGCCCGCCACGACAGCTCCGCGGCCGACGCCCCTGCGTGATGCCTCGGCCAGATAACGCCACGCCCGTGCGGGTGGGACGCCTGCTTCGAGAAGAACCGCGAGCCTCTGCACACTCGACGAAACAGCCTGGGTCTGCGCCGCCTGCGACTGAGATCGAGATCGAGACCGAGACCGAGATCGAGACCGAGACCGATCGGCACCGCCAACGCGGCCGGCACCGAAGGCGGTGCCGGAGGCACGGCCGTCGCCGACTCCGCTGCCGTCGCGCAAGGCCGCTCCCCTATTCTCGTCAGACATGGCGGCCCGCGCTCGTTCGTATGCCCCCGATGTCGTAAGGAGATGAGCCGACGAGACGGCCCTGGGGCCATACCCTCGCTACTGGTCCGGGCGGCGGCGGTGGAGGAGGCGGCGGTGCCGGGTCTTCGATGACGACGAGGCGGTCCCGGGCATCCAGTTCGAGTCGGCCGATCTGTGCAAGTCTGCGGCGATTCCCGATGCGTTCGAGGTGAAAGACGACGTTGATTGCGCTCACCGCTTGGCGCGCCACCGCCTGAGGCTGCAGAGCCGCGAGTGCACCCATCGCCTCGATGCGCGCCGCCACATCGTGAAGAGAGTTCGCGTGCAGGGTTCCGGCTCCCCCGTCGTGCCCGGTGTTCAACGCCGAGAGCAGTTCACGAATCTCGGCGCCACGGCACTCGCCGAGTACGAGGCGGTCAGGGCGCATGCGCAATGCCTCGCGCAGCAACCGCTCGAGCGAGATCTCGCCGGCGCCTTCGAGGTTTGCCTGCCGGGCTTCGAGTGCCACGAAATGTGGATGCTCGACTCGAAGCTCGGAGACGTCTTCGATGGCCACGATTCGCTCGCGGTGCGGTGCTTCGGAGAGCAGGGCAGACAGAAGGGTCGTCTTGCCACACCCGCCCGCACCGGTGATGAGCATGTTCGAACGGGCCTTTACATGATTGCGGACCAGTTCGAGCTGACGCTCGTCGGAGAAGAAGCCTCGCCCGTCGAGGTCGTCGAGGCTCAACCGCCCAGCTGCCGGCACGCGCAGAGAAATGACAGTGCCTTTGGGTGCTGCCGGCGGCAAGACTGCGTGCAGCCGCACTCCGTCATGCAGACGCACGTCGACGCACGGATTCGCTTCGTCGATGTGCCGGCCGCCCAGCGAAATGAGTCGTACGGCGAGTTGTCGCAGCTCTGCTTCACCGGGACACGACCACGTCTCATCACGGCAGAGCCCCTCGCCGCGATCGAACCAGAGATCGTTCGGCCCGTTGATGAACACGTCGGTCACTGCCCGATCTCGCAAATAGGCAGCCAGAGGGCCGAAGTCGTCGGTGCCGACACGTTCTTCTGCCGCGGGGAGCGCCACGCGCGGGGTGATCGAAGACGCATCGGATAGCGACGACGCGGCGGGCGGGCGGCCGTGCTGAGAACGTGAAGCGACGAAAGGAGCGAAGTGAGTCGATGTCATGCTGCGACAGTAGGCAACACCGCTCGCGCAGACTCCGCCGTGACGACCATCTGTGCAGAAGCCCCGAAACCATGCGGCTGTGCAGAACTCCGCACCAGAACTCCGCACCAGGCTGCGCGGCGGCGAAGGCGGCGTGTACGGCCTCGACGGCCCAGAGAGAACGGCGCCGGGCAAAAGCGGCCGTTAAATGAAGGGGGCGGCACCATTTGGGGGAAAAGGTGCCGCCGTAGCACCGCATGATTGGGGGGAATCAGTGTTGCGGTGCATCCAAGCCATAATCGACTTGGTAGCTAAGAGTTTACCTATCCGAAACATGCGCGCAAACCCCATCAGAGAATTCCCAGCATTTCGCAATCGACGCACAGGTTCACGCTCGCAATGAGACGCAGCACCCCGCTACGTCGGTGCGGCAGAATGTGAGAGCGAGCAGTTCAAAGGAGCACAAATGGCGGCCGACGGCAACATCGACAATCTTCTGCACGAGACGCGCAGATTCGCGCCGAGCGAGCAATTTCAGGCGAACGCCGTCGCGCACGCCGATCTCTACGAGAACGCGGCGAAAGACCTGCCGGCCTTCTGGGGCGACCAGTCGCGCGAGCTGCTGCACTGGCACACTCCGTTCACCACAACGCTGAACTGGAGCAACCCGCCCTTCGCCCAGTGGTTCGAAGACGGCGAGCTGAACGTCGCCTACAACTGCCTCGATCGGCACGTCGAGGCAGGCAACGGCGATCGCATCGCCCTCAACTGGGAGGGCGAGCCCGGCGACAGCGCCACGTACACATACTCGGAATTGACCCAAGCGGTCAAGAAGGCCGCGAACGTGCTGCTGGGCCTCGGCGTCTCGCGCGGCGATCGCGTCGCCATCTATCTGCCGATGATTCCCGAAGCAGTCATCTCCATGCTTGCTGTCGCACGCATCGGGGCCGTTCACTCCGTCGTCTTCGGCGGGTTCAGCGCCGAGAGCCTTCGAGCCCGCATCGATGACGCCGCCGCGAAGCTCGTCATCACGGCCGACGGTGGCTGGCGCAAGGGCAAGGTGTCCGCCCTCAAACCGGCCGTCGACGCGTCACTCACAATCGGCGGAATAGAGAATCCATCCACAGTCGAGCACGTTCTCGTGGTCAGACGCGGAGACAACGACATAGATTGGGCCGAAGGGCGCGACCTCTGGTGGCACGAGCGGATGGCTGCGGCCGACACCGAACACGAAGCACAGCCGTTCCCCGCAGAGACTCCCCTGTTCATCCTCTACACCAGCGGAACGACCGGCAAACCGAAAGGAATACTTCACACAAGCGGCGGCTACCTCACGCAGGTCGCTTTCACTCACAAGAACGTCTTCGATCTACGCCCCGAAACCGATGTCTACTGGTCGACGGCCGACGTCGGCTGGATCACGGGCCACAGCTACGTCGTCTACGGCCCGCTCGCCAACGGCGCCACCCAGGTGATCTACGAAGGCACCCCCGACTCGCCGCATGCGGGCCGGTGGTGGGAGATCATCCAGAAGTACGGCGTCACCATTCTGTACGCGGCGCCGACGGCCATCCGCACCTTCATGAAGCTCGGGCGCCACATTCCCGACCAGTTCGACCTGACGAGCCTGCGTGTTCTCGGCTCGGTGGGCGAGCCGATCAACCCCGAAGCCTGGGTCTGGTACCGCGACGTCATCGGGAGCGGAACCACCCCGGTGGTCGACACCTGGTGGCAGACCGAGACCGGTGCGATCATGGTGTCGGCGCTGCCGGGCGTCACGACGCTCAAGCCGGGGTCGGCGCAGGTGCCTGTGCCGGGCATCCACATCGAGGTACTGGATGATCGGGGCACACCGGTGGGCAAGAACTCGGGCGGGCTGCTGGTCGTAGCCGAACCGTGGCCTTCGATGCTGCGGGGAATCTGGGGCGACCCCGATCGTTTCGTCGAGACGTACTGGAGTACCTTTCCCGGTAAATACTTCGCCGGCGACGGGGCTCGGCTCGACCGTGACGGCGACATCTGGCTGCTCGGGCGGGTCGACGACGTGATGAACGTGTCAGGTCACCGGCTTTCGACGGCCGAGATCGAATCGTCGCTGGTGTCGCACCCGCGCGTTGCCGAGGCTGCGGTGGTCGGCGCAAGCGACGAGACGACCGGTCAGGCGGTGGTGGCCTTCGTCATCGTGCGCAGCGAGGAGCCCAGCGACAACTCCGGCGCTCCGATCGAAGACGTCGACGCCCTCGCGCAAGAGCTGCGGGCACACGTTGCCACGCAGATCGGCGCCATTGCACGCCCACGTCAGGTCTTCATCGTGGCCGAGTTGCCGAAAACCCGGTCGGGCAAGATCATGCGGCGCCTTCTGCGCGACCTCGCGGAGGGCCGGGAGATCGGCGACACCACCACCCTCGCCGACACCCAAGTGATGACCGTGATCAGCGCCAGCGTCGGCTGAGGGCCCTTCCGTTACTCGAACGAGACGATCAGCTCCACCTCGACGGGCGAGTCCAGCGGCAGCACCGCCACGCCGACGGCCGAACGCGAGTGGATGCCCGCTGCCCCGAACACGTCGACCAGAAACTCCGAGGCGCCGTTGATCACACCCGGCTGGCCCGTGAACAACGGGTCTGACGCGACGAATCCGGTCACCTTGACGACCTGCGTGACGCGGTCGAGCGACCCGATCACGCTCTGAATAGCGGCCAATGCGTTGAGAGCGGCGATCTGCGCCATGCCCTTCGCGTCAGAAGGAGACACCAGCGAAGCCGAACCGGCCGACGCCCCGGAATCTGCCTCAACCCCGACCTTGCCCGTCTGCCCCAGCAAGCCGCCCACGAACGGCAGCTGCCCAGCGGTGTAAACGAGGTTTCCCGACACCACTGCGGGAACGTACGCTCCGGCAGGCGCCGACACAGAAGGAAGCGCGATGCCGAGCTCAGCCAGCCGCGAGGCGACGCCGCTCACTGAGCAGCCCCGTCGTTCCACGAGCCCGCTGCGGCAGCGGCCGAAGCGGCAGCGGCAGCCGGCTCGTCACCCAGCAGTGGCCGCTTCAGGTACGCCACGATTCCCCCCTCGGGGTTCGTCACGATCTGCACGAGTTCCCAGCCATCGGCTCCCCAATTGTTCAGAATCGCGGCGGTGTTGTGAATCATAAGCGGCGTCGTGAGGTACTCCCACTTAGCAGGTGTTGCTGGCAACAACTTCTCCTTTGGCTATTTTTCAGCTTTGTAAATTATGCTCGACCTTATGTCTGCCCCCCAACGTAAGGTTAGTGGCGCGGTCGGAGCCATCCTGGGGTTGGTGGGCATGAGCGTCATAGCGGGCGTCTTGGTCACAGCTATGGTCACTCCGGCCCTCGCCGTCACTGGCCTCGGTGCCAACAGCACCATCAGCGTATTCGAGAACTTGCCGAGTTACATCAAACCCGACGCGCTGAGTCAGACCTCGAGCGTCTACGGCAAGAACCAAGACGGCTCAGAGGTTCTGCTGGCCTCGTTCTTCGAGCAGAACCGCCAGACCGTCGGCTGGGACGACATCAGCCAGAACGTCAAAGACGCTCTGGTCGCCACCGAAGACCCGCGGTTCTACGTGCACGGCGGAGTAGATGTTCAGTCGACCACTCGGGCCCTGATCGGCAACTTCGTGTCGGGCAACGTTCAGTCGGGCGCCTCCACCATCTCGCAGCAGTACGTCAAGAACATCCTGGTACAGCGCGCCGAAGCGATCACCGACCCGGTGCAGGAGCAGGCAGCCTATGCCGAGGCCACCGCAACGACGTTCGACCGCAAGCTCAAAGAGATGAAGCTCGCCATCGGGCTCGAGAAGGAGTACAGCAAAGACGACATTCTGCTGGGCTACCTGAACATCTCGCTCTTCGGCGGGCGCGTCTACGGCATTCAAGCGGCGGCCGAATACTACTTCGGTGTCAGCGCCAAAGATCTCACTCTGCCGCAGGCGGCAAGTCTCGTCGCCACGGTGAACGAGCCAGAGGGTCTGCGCATCGACAACCCCGACAACATCGACGCCAACAAGGCCCGGCGCGACAAAGACGTTCTCGCCTCCATGCTCAAAGAGCACACCATCACGCAGCAGCAGTACGCCGATGCCGTCGCAACGCCCGTCACCCCGAACATCACGCAGCCCTCCACCGGCTGCCAGACCGCCGTCGACGGCGCCGGGTTCTTCTGCGACTACGTCAAGAAGATCATCGAGCAAGACACCACCTTCGGCGACACGGCGGATGCCCGTGAACACGCCCTCAACACCGGTGGTTACAAGATTCACACCAGCCTCGACATGAACCTGCAGAAGTCGGCAGACGACACGGTGAAGTACTACATTCCGTACACCACCGACGTGCTCGACCTCGGCGCTGTTCTGGTCACCGTAGAGCCGGGCACCGGGCGCGTCACCAGCATGGCGCAGAACAAGAACTTCTCTGAAGACCCTGCTGCGCCCGCCGATTCGACATCGATCAACTACTCCACCGACGCCGCATACGGTGGCTCGACGGGCTTCCAAGTGGGTTCGACGTACAAGCTGTTCACGCTGATCAACTGGCTGCAGACCGGTCATTCGCTCGGTGACATCGTGAACGGTGGCAACGGCCAGAAGTTCAACATGTCATCGTTCCGCAACTGCGACGGCACCACCGGCGGCTCGTACTCCCCGCAGAACGACGCGGGCGAGGCCGGCGGCCGGGCAACCGTGCTGAGCCAGTTCGAGGAGTCGGTGAACAACGCCTTCATCGCCATGTCTCAGCAGCTCGACGCCTGCGACATTCGCAACGTGGCCCAGTCGCTCGGTGTGCACCGCGCCGACAACACGCCGCTGCAGACCAACATCACTGCGGTGCTCGGTACCAACGAGATCGCGCCGCTCACCATGGCCGCGGCCTACGCCGGCGTCATCAACAAGGGCATGTTCTGCACACCCATCGCCATCGACAGCATCACCGACGCCTCCGGGGCGGCAGTGGATGTTCCGAAGTCGACCTGCACGCAGGTCATCGACCCCAAGATCGCCGTCGCCGCCACGTACGCCATGCAGGGCGTCATCCAGAGCGGAACAGCGACCCCCGCGAACCCGCATGACGGCATCTCTCACGCAGGCAAGACCGGTACGACAGACAACGAAGAAAGCGTGTGGCTGGTCGGTGGTACGACCAAGCTCGTCACGGCATCCTGGACCGGAAACGTCACCGGCCACGTCTCGATCAGGCACAGCACCATCGACGGCCCCGGCAGCGGCGGCGTAGGTTCTGGCCTGTCTCGTCTGTACATGTGGCGCGACTTCTACGAGAACACGGCCGACGCGTACGGCGGAGACGACTTCGCGACGCCCGATCGTAACCTCACGAACGGCACCTCTGTCACGGTTCCCGATGTGTCGGGCCTGTCGATGGATTCCGCGCAGAGCAGGCTCTCGAACGCCGGGTTCAGCCCCAACGACGGTGGTGCGGTCGACTCCGACAAGCCGGCCGGGCAGGTGGCGAGAACCGATCCTCCGGGCGGCTCGAGCATCACCAAGGGCTCGAACGTGACGGTGTACACGAGCAACGGCAAGCTCACGAACCTGCCCGACACCACGGGCGACTCGGTGGGCAGTGCGACGTCACAGCTCAAGGGCTTCACCGTGACGACACAGGTCAGCCCAGACCCGACCTGTAAACCCGATACGGTCGTCAGCCAGACGCCCGGCGCGGGGCTCGTGAATCCATCATCGACGACCGTTAGCCTTGTCGTATGCCCCAAGAAGTAGAAACCTGCGAGTGAGCCGGCGTTCCGGCTCACTCGCCGCCACCGACCCTCAACCCGTAACCGGCACCGCACTCGACGCAGCGCTCGACACACTTGTGAAGACGGCCGTGACCGCGGTGAGTGTGACGGCCGCCGCCGGCGTGGGGGCGTTCGCCTGGGGCTCTCTGGTCGAGCGCCGCCTGTTCACCCTGCGGCGCGTCACGGCACCGGTGCTGGCAAAGGGTGCCGACCCGATCAGGGTGCTGCACCTGTCTGACTTTCACCTCGCGCCCTGGCAAGAGCAGAAGCAGCGCTGGATCCGCCAGCTCGCGAACCTCAAGCCCGACCTCATCGTCGACACCGGCGACAACCTCGGCCACGTCGACAGCTACGACGCGCTCGCCTATGCCCTCGAACCGCTGCGGGGCGTCCCCGGAGTCTTCGTGAACGGATCGAACGACTACTGGGCCCCCGGCTTCAAGAATCCGCTGAAGTACTTCATGGGCCCCTCCCGCGCACCGCGCGAGCCTGCCCGGCTCGACCTCGAGCGTGAACACGGCATCTTCGCATCTCTCGGCTGGCGCGACCTGAACAACAAAGCGACGTCACTGGATGTTCGGGGAACCCACATCGAACTCTTCGGTGTCGACGACCCCCACCGCCGCTACGACCGGCTCGAACTCATCTCGGGCGCGCTCGACGACCTGCGTGAAGAGGAGTCTGACGACGACAACGCGAACGAGAACAATTCCGTCTCCGACCGCAGCACCCTCACGATCGGGGTCGCCCACGCTCCCTACCAGCGCGTGCTCAACTCGTTTGTGAACCACGGCGCTCAGGTCATCTTCGCGGGCCACACCCACGGCGGTCAGGTCTGCGTTCCCGGCTTCGGTGCCCTGGTGACGAACTGCGACATTCCGCGCAAGCAGGTCAAGGGCCTGAGCCTCTGGCGGCGCGGGCGGCGCGCGGCGTACCTGAACGTCTCGGCGGGGCTCGGCACATCCATCTACGCCCCCGTGCGCTTCGCCTGCCTGCCTGAGGCGACCCTGCTCACCCTAACCCCGGCCTACTGAGCCTTCGCCGCAGGCCAAGCTCGCCAAAGCAAAAAAGGCCACCCGAAGGTGACCTTTCGTGCTTTGTCGGGGTAACAGGATTTGACTCCCCACCGCGACCTCCAGCCACCGCTACGCGGCGCCCGGAGCCTCTACGCGGCGTGGGCCCACGAGCAGCTTCGCCTCCGGCCAGCTCGACAAACCAAAAAAGGCCACCTGACGGTGACCTTTTTTGCTTTGTCGGGGTAACAGGATTTGAACCTGCGACCTCGTCGTCCCGAACGACGCGCGCTACCAAGCTGCGCCATACCCCGATCGAAGTTCGAACCGGAATGACCCGGCCAGAACAACTTATCTAGAGTACCTGATCTTTCGCGTGCTGCCGAACCGAGCGCCGGGCCAGACGGCAGCGAGCAGCGGATGCTCAGCCGGCGACAAGGGTGCCGCCGAGCATCCCGCCGCTTTCTTCGAGGTAACACGCACCACAGAGCGATTCGTACGTGACACTGTCGCCGTCGATCGCGACCTGGTCACCGTCGAAGACGAAGCGACCGTTCACCAGGCGCGAGTTGAAGATCGCCTTGCGCCCGCAGCGGCAGATGGTCTTCAGCTCTTCGAGGCTGTGCGCCACCTCGAGCAGACGGGCGCTGCCCGGGAACGCCTCGGTCAAAAAATCCGTGCGAATGCCGTAGGCCAGCACGGGAACATTGTCGATCAGTGCGATGCGCAGCGCATCATCGACCTGCGCGCGCGTCAGAAACTGCGCCTCGTCGATGAGCAGGCAGCTCACCCCGCCCACCGCAGCCCGGCGCACTTCGAACTCGTCGCGCAGCGAAGCGCCCGAGTCGACGAGAAAGTCGACCTCACGTTTCACGCCGAGCCGCGACACGATCTGGTGATCGCCCCGCGTATCGGTCGACGGCTTCGCGATGAGCACGCGATGCCCGCGTTCCTCGTAGTTGTAGGCCGCCTGAAGCAGCGCCGTGCTCTTGCCGCTGTTCATCGCGCCGTACCGAAAGTAGAGTTTTGCCACCCGACAAGCCTAGGCCGCGGGCGGGCGCACTCGGCCCGACGGGGCGGCTCCCAGGATGCCCGGGGCTGAACGCATAAGGTAGGGGCTGTGCATCGGCGATTTCTCTGGGCCGCCGGCCTGATCATCGCCGGCGGAGTCGCGCTCCGCGTGGCGCTGGCGCTCTCGCCGGGCTTCGTTGTCGACTCCGATCGTGCCATCGTGTACCTCATGGCCGTGCACGCCTCGCACGGAGACCTCGCCGTCGTGTACTGGGGCCAGCAGTACGGCGGATCACTCATCTCCCTCGTCTCCGGCGCCGTGATGGCGGTCGTCGGCGAGAGCCCGTACGTCGTGTACGGCGTGGTGCTGGCGATGATGGCGGCGAGCGCGGCGCTGCTGTGCCGCCTGACGCGACTGGCGCTCGGCCGAGTCGCGGGCCTCGTTGCGACGGCGCTGTTCATGTTTCCCGGCACGTTCCTTACCCGGCAGACGCTCGACGACGGCGGCTTCTACATGAGCAGCGTGCTGTTCGCGCTGCTTGCCATCTGGTTGGCGGTCGATCATCCGCTGCGCGCACCGCGGTGGCGGATGCTCGGCGTCGGCCTGAGCGTGGGCATCGCTCTCTGGTGCTCACCGATGGGTTTCGCCCTGGCGGTACCCGCGCTCGGCGTGGCCCTGTTCCGGCGCCGACGGGTTTCGACCGCCCTGCTCATGCTGCCCGGGCTGGCACTGGGTGGTGCCGCCTTCGCCGTCGGCGAGCTGCAGTTTCGAGCGGCAGACAGCGGCTGGGCGCAAGAGGTGACTCTCTTCGGCGGAGCGCTCGAACGCATTCACCAGCTGTTCTTCGGCCTGATTCCCGCAGGCCTGCCGTTCGGAATCGGCTCGCTGCGCGTGGTCGTCGCCCTCGTTGTGCTCGCGCTCATCGTGGTGCTGCTGGTCGGGGCTTTTCGTGACAAGAGTGGTGTGACGTTCGCATTCGCAGCCGGGGTAGTGCTGCTCACCGTGGTGCTCGTGCTGTCGGGAACGACACTCATCGACGCCGCCGCGCGATACGACGAGTTCTATCTGCCGGCGCTGGCCTTCGCGGCCGCGGCGATCATCGTGCGTGTTGCGGCCGGCGTGGCGGTGCTTGCCAGCAGGGGTCGCGCGGGCGACGCGGGCGACGCGGGCGACGGTAATCCCGAGGGCGACGCCGCTACCCGGGCGGGCACACCCGCGTCGCCTCCCGCATCCAGACGCCCAGCACGAGCACTTCTGGGCGCCCTCGCCGCCCTGACTGTGGTCGCGGCGGTCGTGATCTCGGTGCGCGGAACCTACCTCATCGGCTCCACCACCACCCAGACCGGCGATAACAGAGGCACGATCGCGGCGGCAGACACCCCGTCGGCGGCCACCGTGCCGGTTGCCGGCCTCCAGCTCTACGGTGGAGACGCGATCGCCGTCGACGACCTCCTCGAGGCCCGCGGAATCACCGCCGTGTGGGCCGCATACTGGATCTCCTACCGGCTCGCCGCCGCCAGCGATGAGCGGGTCGTCGCGGCCGACATCGAGCTTCGCCGCTACGCCCCCTACGTGCAGCGTGCCAGCGCCGTAGACCCGGCCGCGGTGGTCGAGCCGACGGGCAGCGGCGCAGAGCAGGCCCTCAGCGCCTCGACCGACCTGCCGTACACCGAGCGCGAGACGGTCGCAGGTATGACCGTGTTCATCTACGATCATCCGGTGACCGCCGAACGATTGGGTCGCGTCATCGGCATGGCCTGAGCCCTTACCCTCTGTCTGTGCTGCGGCTCAGAACAGCGTGGCTTCGTCGGCTTGCGGATGCCCGCGCCCCCGCTCGCGTGCCAACTCGGCCTCTCGGGCGGCGCGTGCTGTGCCGGCTCTCGGGCCGGCCCGCGGCGCCGTGTTGGGCCAGGCTTCAGGCCCGACTTCTGCCGCGACGCCGAAGTCGAATTGAGGAGTCGAAGACCGCGGTGAGCCACCAGCCGCAAGCGCCGTCGACCGCACGCCACCCGTCACCGGGTCTTCTTCACCCCGGGTGAGCCCGTGCCGCGCAATCAGCGGCCTGATTCGTGCGGCCAGCCACTTTCGGTACTCCTTCGGCGCGTACGAGGTCGCGCCGAAGTACATCTTTCGGTACGACTCCACGAGCTCCGGATGCTCGCGCGCAAGCCACTGCATGAACCACGGTTTGACGCCCGGCCGCAGGTGCAGCGCCGTGTACAGAACGCTCGTCGCCCCCGCCGCTTTGATCTGCGCCAGCGCGGTGTCGAGGTGCGTCGTGGTGTCGGTGAGGTACGGCAGAATCGGCATCATGAAGACGGAGCAGTCGAGCCCGGCCTCCCGAACCGCACTCACCGTCGCAAGCCGCGCCTTCGCCGTGGGCGTGCCGGGCTCGACCGACTGCTGCAACTCGTCGTCGTACACGGCGATCGACATCGCCAGATCGACCGGAACCGCCCGGGCCGCCTCGGCCAGCAGCGGCAAGTCGCGGCGCAGCAGGGTGCCCTTGGTGAGGATGGAGAACGGAGTGCCCGACCCGGCGAGCGCCTCAATGATGCCCGGCATCAGTTTGTACCGCCCCTCGGCGCGCTGATACGGGTCGGTGTTGGTGCCGAGCGCCACCGCATTGCCACCCCACGAAGGCTTTTTCAGTTCACGCGCCAACACCTCGGCGACATTGACTTTCACGATGATCTGACTGTCGAAATCGTGCCCGGCGTCGAGGTCGAGATAGGTGTGAGTGGGGCGCGCGAAGCAGTAGGTGCAGGCGTGACTGCAGCCGCGATAGGGGTTTATGGTGTAGCCGAAGGGCATCATGCTCTGCCCCGGAACCTTGTTCAGCGCCGACTTCGCCAGCACCTCGTGAAAGGTGATTCCGGCGAATTCGGGCGTCTGCACGCTTCGCACCAGATTGTTCAGCCGCGCGAGCCCGGGCAGCGCACTGTCGCTCTCGACTCCGAGTTGTTGCCCGCTCCACCGCATACCGTCATTCGAACATACATTCGAAGCTCCGTCAATGCCGCCACACCCACCGCCCCGCGGCAACCATGCCCGCGCGCAGTTGGGAGCATCCGCCACCGCTCGAGCAGGCGCAGATGCTCCCAACTGCGCGCCTCCGCAGCCAAGGCGGTGACCACGATGCCAGCGGCGCTCAAAGCCTCCAGCCAGCGCGGCAGAGGCGGCGGCGGCGCGGCGGGCCCGAGCCTCGTGTCGACGTGACCGGCACCAGCCATCAATCGGAACTGGCTCGGTGGCGCACGAGCAGGCAGCACCGCTCACTGCGAGGTCAACCGACGCGGCGACCGCACCCCTCAAGCGCTGCGCTGCGTGCACAGCACAGCGCTGCGCCCGACGAAATCAACGGAACGCGGCGACCGCGCTCGTCGCGTTCCGTGTCAGTAGCGGCCAATACTCAAGCTCGAGAATCCAGTCGCAATGCGCGCCGCAGCGGCGGCGGCGCGCCAATAAATACGTACCAAGCGCTCCCCGCAGTGAGGGGTGTCGACCGCGGGAAGCGCTTGGTACCTAGGTGCGTCGGGTGGGCTCCATCGCAGTTGGAGCCCAGATTCCCGACACAGTGGTTGTTCGGAGGCCAGAAAGAATCGGATTGGAAACTTTTCTGAAATTCTTTTCAGGCCCCCGAAACCTGGTTTCTAGAGCCCCGTCGAGTCGTCTGGCCCCGAATCACCGCCGGGCGCATCCCCCACGACGCGTGAGCGCCGCGACAGAACCAGCACCAGAATCACACCGGCGATCGCCAGCACGACAATGCCGCCGGCGATGCCGAGAATCAGCCCGGCGTTGATGCCGGTTCCCGACGCGTCGGCGGTTCCACTCGCCGGCAGCGCCGCAACCGACGCCGACGAGCCGCCGCTTCCGCACGCCGGGCCGCTCGCGCTGCCCGCACTCGGCGCCGTACCCGCGACAGGCGCGTACGTGAAATCGATGGCATTCGAAACCGGATGCCCATCAGACGACACGATCTGCCAGCTCACTTGGTACTTTCCGGGTGCACCCAGCGCCACGGGAGCGCTCACGGTGCGACCCAGGATGGTCGGGCATCCGGTCTCGAAATGAGTGGATGCCCCGTCTGGGCCCGTGACCTCGACCACCGATGACGATCCGTCGCCCGACAGGTCGAGCACGAGGTCGTTGAAGGTCAGCGACACGGTGCTGAGCGGGGTGGTCACCGTCGAGTTGAGGGCCGGAGTGCTGTCGACGAGAAAATCGTGCGCACTCGCACTCGTCACAGGAACCAGTGCGAGCCCCGCGGCAACGACCGCTGCGAACGCAGCAGCGAAGAGCTTGCTGCGGCGCCTACTCACCGGCGGGGCCCTTCGAATCGTCGGGTTGCGCCGCGACCGGAACCGTAGCACGGCCCCGCGAGCGGGTCAGCGCGAGCACGGCCACGATCAGCGCGATGGCGCCGAGTGCGAGCCCACCGATGCCGACGCCGATCGCCACGGCGTCGGCCGAGCCCGTTGTCGCGGCTGCGGTCGTCGTCGAGCCCTGCGAGGCTACCTCGCCCGACCCCGACCCCGAACCCGCCGACCCGCCATCGCTGCCCGAACCCGACCCGGAGCCCGACCCCGCGACATCCGTCGCCACCGGCCCGGCCGTCACACCCGCAGAACCCGTGCTGCCGGGAACCGAAGACGCCTCGGTGGGCGGCGCATCGTTGATGTACAGCGTCGGAGCCGGGTTCTGCGGCTCCACCCCCGATGCCGGCGTCGGGTCGACCCAGTCGGCCACCGTGCCGTCGGAATACGTCTGGTGCACCGGGAACATCACGCTTCCCGTGTCGGGCACCGGCCCAGCCGACAGCACGAACTGCTGAAACTGCCCGGGCGCGATTCCCCCACCCGCATCGGCGGTGTAGGTGATTTGCGTGGGCGCCTCGGTGATCGTTCCATCGTCGGTCGTCACGGGCGTGGCGAGGGTCGACGTGACGACGTTGGTCGTCCATCCGGCGACCGGTTGATAACTCACACTGCCGAACGGAGTATCGGTCGGAAGGTCGATCTCGATCTTCACCGTGCTCGCGGTGGCCGATTCGGTGGGCACCTTGAACGTGAGCGTCGCATAACTGCCGGCGGCCGCCTGGTTGGGGCTCACCGGAACGTGCGCACTCGCCGCCAGCGGCGCCGCGGCAGCCAGGGCGAGTGCAAGTGTTGCTGTTGTGACCGCGCGCGCGATCGTTTTCTTCTGCATGGGTACATCTTTCGTCTCTTGACCGTGCGATCGACAATTCGCGCCGTGGCCTTCTCGGCTCAGGGGCGCTGACGCTCAGGGGCGCTGACGCTCCTGGCGAGCGAGCCGGCGAGCGCAGGCGTCCGCGATCTGCCGTCGACGGTCGGCAATTGAACAGTTCTAGGGCTGTTGGAATCTAGGCTCTGCGAATCTAGGCTCTGCGAATCTAGGGCTGTGCGAACCTAGGGCTGTGCGAACCTAAGGCTGTGCGAACTGCCAGACGGGCGGGCCACGATGCCGCAGCCTGCCGATGAGCACCTCGAGGGCGCGCGGATGATCGGGGGCTCTGCGCCGGGCAAACGCAACATCGACGCGCCGAACCCCTACCGGTTCGACGAACGGAAGCTGTACGAGGCGCCGAACGTGCACACGCGCGCTCTCGAGGGCTGCCGCAGCCGCCGCTGCCCCGCGATGAAGCGCGGCCACCGTGACCGCAGCCGCTGCCACGTGGGCGACCCACATCCAGCCGCAGAACAATGTCGCGACGAGCGCCCACGGATCCACCGCGGTCGACGCCGTCGCGCCTGCGACGGCGTGTGCCAGGGCAGTGTCGGCGGGCAGCGAGAGGAGCGAGGTGCCGTGCGACATGCCCGCCGCACCCATGCCCGACATGCCACTCATTGCCGACATGCGCTGCAGAGCATCCGCTGCCCCGGAGCCAGCACCCGCGCCCGCGCCCGCGGCGGTCGACGCCCCGCCGCCCCCGACGGAGAACAGCAGGTGAAACGCGAGCTGGCTGAATCCCACTGCGAGGCTGAGCCGCACGAGCGACAGTGTTCTGCCGGCCAAAGCGACACAGACGACAGCCGAAAAGGCGAGCGCAAGCACCACCCCGATGCCACCCGGCGCATCCCCGCCGCCGAGAGCGTGCGAAAGCGCGGCAACGAACACGGCCACCCCGGCCGCGGTGAGCCCGCGCAGCGTGCGTGCCGCCCTGCTGCTCATGCCGCTCCTGCCGCTTCTGCTGTTGCCGTCTGGGGCCTCTGCCATTGCCGTCTGGCGCTTCTGCCGTCGACGTCTGGCCCTGTCTGCGCCGCCTTCTGCCGCCGCCTGCCGCCGTCTGGCGCCGTCTGGCGCTGATGCCGCTTTTCGCAACCGCCAGCTCAACCCCTCCAGTCTACGTTCGGCACCCCAAGCGACTGAACCGTCGACTCCACCCGAGCTGCCGGCCCCAAAGAGGCCTCGCCCGCCCACCTCCAGCATTCCGTCGCCGGCTTGAGGTACTCTCGCCAGTTGTGTACGACTCCCTGCTCGCGCTCAACATTGTGCGCGGCCCGCTGATCATCACCTTCGGCGTGCTCAGCCTCGCGGCTGCCATCTACCTCATCGCCCGCCGCCCCACCCGGCGTTGGATCATCACCGCCGCCTCCGGCCTCCTCGGCGGCGCGGCGGCCGGGGCGCTCACCCTCTACATCACCGTCACGGTGCTCGACCTGTTCGGCACCCGGCTTTCTCCGCTCGTCGATGCCACGGTCATCCTTACTTTCGCCGCGGTCGGGCTCGCCGTCGTCAACCTCTGGCGCTCGCGCTGGTGGCGCAAAGTGGTGGCGGTCGCGGCCATGGCCACCCTCCTCATCGCCGGAACCCTCGGCGTCAACGCCATCTTCGGCCTCAATAAGACGGTCGCCGCCTTCTTCGGCGTGACGAACGAAAAGCCGCTCGCGCTGCCGCTCGCAACTGACGCCGCCGGCCAGCTCGTGGGCCAGCAGGGCACCCCGGTACCCGTCGACCCCGCTACGGGCCTGCCTCTCGCCGGCGAAGTCGGCACCGTGAGCATTCCGCACGACGTCTCCGGATTCATCGCCCGCACCGCCCTCGCCTACGTGCCGCCGGCGGGGCTGGTCGCGAATGCGCCTGCACTGCCGGTGATCATCCAATTGAACGGTCAGCCCGGCAGCCCCGGGCTCGACGACCCCAAGACCCTGCTCGATGCCCGCGCCGCCACGAACCACGGGCTCGCTCCTATCGTCGTCAACCCCGACCAGCTCGGCGACGACAGCCGCGACCCGCTCTGCCTCGACACGCACCGCGGCAACGTCGAGACGTACATCATGAAAGACGTGGTTCCGTGGGTGAAGACGCACTTCCATGTGCTGCAAGACCCCCGCTACTGGACCATCATGGGCTTCTCCAACGGCGGCATGTGCGCCGCCTACTTCGGAGCCAAATACCCCGGCACCTTCGGCAACTTCGTCGACATCTCGGGCGACGAGTACCAGGGCGTCGACTCCGCGCCCACGCTCGACTCGATCTTCGGCGGCGACAGAGCCGCCTACCAGGCCGTCTGGCCCGTCACCGTGATGGCCGCCAACGCCCCGTACGCCGACTCCTCGGCGGTATTCGCCGTCGGGGCGATGGATGACCAGGCCATCCCCGGAGTGAAGAAGAACTTCGACGCGGCCGTCGCCGCGGGCATCCACTCGACCTACACCGAAATCGCCGGCAGCGGCCACGACGGAACCGCCCTCGACGGCGGCCTCAGCGCCGGCTACACCCTCGCCTTCGTGCGCGCCGGGTGGGGCTAACGCGCCTACCCGCACCCGCGCCCGCCCGCCCTCCCTCCGCGCCTCCCGCACCCGCGCCCTCCCTCCGCACCCTCCCTCCCTTCCGTGCCGCCGCGCGCCCTCCTCCGCGCCCCCGCGCGCGCTGTCTCCGCACCCCCCGCGCACCCGCCCTCCCTCCGCGCCCCCGCGCGCCCTCCCTCCGTACCCCTCCTCCGTGCCCCTCCTCCCCCGTCGCTCGCGGAATCCACTTTGCAAAAAAGCCCCCAAGAACCGCCGGATAGAGCCATTTTCGCTAAGTCGATCCGCGCGGCAGCCCGGGCTCTCAGTGGAGGGGATACTCGGAGAGCCAGGAAGGAGTCGCGTGCGGGGAGGGCGCGAACATGCGGCGCAGGAAGGTGTCGCCTAGGGCTCGCCCGGATCGGCCGGGAGCCTAGCCGCTGCCGTTGCGCTTGCCTTGCGCCACTATGCGCGACACTCGCGGCCGCCGCGCCGCCTCGTAGGTGGCGAGAGCCGCTTCGGGCGTCGGGGAGTTTCGCAGCGCCAGCGCCAGCACCGCCGCATCGTCGATCGCCATCGACGCCCCATGACCCGACGACGGCGATGCCGCATGCATGCGCCGCATCTCCGATGATCAGCATGCCGTCGCGGCTCCACACCTTCACTTTGGGCAGATCGTGCCTCGGCCGCGCAACAAACAGTTCACCGCTGTTCCGGATGATCGTGGTCGCCGCCCGCTTCGAGCCACCGAGCACCTGACGACGGGAGATTCGCCCGCGGTCACACGCACTGGCGACCGGTCGCACGCACTCGCGACCGGCGAACGACACCGGTGGTCCGCCCGAAAATCGTCGAGCCTCAGGCGAACCCAGTCGTCTTAGCGATCAGATCCGCTCTGCTCCGACAGCTTCCAGGCGCCCAACGTCGCCGCCCAACATCGGCGCCCACAACCCAGCGCCACCCGACGCCAGCGCCTCCAGCGCAGACCACACCCAACGTCGGCGCCCACAACCCAGCGCCACCCGACGCCAGCGCCTCCAGCGCAGACCACGCCCTACGGCACGACCTTCGCCGTTGCGGCACTCGTCACACTCTTCGAGTCGAAGCCCGTCTGCGAACCCGTCACCGTAACCGTGAGCGCGAGCCCCTTATCGGCAGCGACCGGCTTGTATGTCGCCGCCGTCGCATTCACGATCGCGACCCCACCCCGCTTCCACTGATACCTCAGCGTGACCGTCGCCGGCGCCCACGTTCCGGGCTTCGCTGTGAGAGTCTGACCCACCTTCGCGGTTCCCGAGATGGTCGGCGTCGGCGCGGTCAGCGTTCCACCCGTCACCACCGCCGTACCCGGGCTGGTCTTCGCGACCGTCGTGTACCCCGTCTTACTACCGGTCACAGTAACCGTGATCGTCTTACCGGCGTCGGCGTTCACCAGCGTGTACGTCGACGCGGTAGCCCCCGCGATCGCCACGCCCGCCCGATTCCACTGATACCCGAACGTCACCACCGTCGGGGCCCAGGTACCCGTCGCCGCCGTCAGCTGCTGACCCACCTTCGCCGTGCCCGAAATTGTCGGAGTACCGACCGTCAGAGTGCCCGTCGGCACCACCGCCGTCGCAACACTCGTCGTCGCCACCGTCGCATACCCGGGCTTCGACCCCGTCACCGTAACGGTCAGAGCCTTGCCCGCTTCGGCCGCGGTCACGGTATACGTAGATGCCGTAGCCCCCGTTATCGCGACCCCGCCCGCCGACCACTGGTACACCAGCGTCACTACCGCGGGTGCCCACGTGCCAGCCGCGGCCGTGAGCTTCTGCCCGATCGCCGCCGTGCCGCTCACCGTCGGCACTGGAGTCGCCGTGAGAACATTGGCGGCAACGGATGCCGTCGCCCCACTATCTCGCGACACCGTGTAGTAGCCCGCCTTCGTGCCCGTTACGGTCACGGTGATCGCGCTCCCGACATCACCGGCCACGACCTTATACGTCGCCCCGGTGCCGATGGGCAAGTTCGCCCGCTTCCACTGATAGGTGAACGCGATACCTGTGGGCGACCATCCATTGGTCACGGCAGTCAGGGTCTGCCCGAGAGCCGCCGTGCCCGAAATGGTAGGGGGAGCTGCGGTCAGGCTGAGCTGCGTCGGTTTCGGCACGAGCACCGCGTTTTTCGCCGCAACCGCCTGGGCCGCGGTGACGGTGATCGGGTCGGCCGCCGTGAGCGTCGCCTTGGCACTCGAGAACTGGTCGGTGTACTTGAACCCACCCGTGCCGTCGTAACTGTTGCCCGTCGAGTAATCGGTGAACCCCACCTTGTAGGTGCCAGGTGCGAGCCCGGGCATCGAGTAATTACCCGACCCGTCTGTGCGTGTGGCGCCCACCTGGGTGTAGGTCGAGCCCGTCTGTTGCCAGATCGGCACGGTGATGCCGTCGAGCTTCTCACCTTGAACGTTGCTCACTGTTCCCGAAATGGATGCTCCGCTCGAGAGCGTCGCATTCTTGCCGGTAACGGCTTGACCCGCTGTGAGCGTAATCGCAGTCGCTGTCGCCAGGCTGGTCTTGCCGGGCCACCACTGTGGCGCAAGAGAACTCAAGCCCTGGTATCTCGTCGACGAATAATACGACAGCTTGTAGGAACCTGCCGCCAGACCCGTTACGAGATAGTTTCCGTGCTGGTCGGTATAGTCATAACCCGCGATCGATCCGTCGCGGTTGTTCGCCACCACGAACTCGTACTGCATCGGTCTTGCAGGGCTAGAGGAGTCGACGACCGTTCCAGCGAGAGATGCCCCGCGGTGCCGAGCAATGTTCATGCCCGTCACAGATTGATTGGCAGCAACAGTGATGGTGTCGGCCGCGGCCAGCGTCGGTTTGCCACCGAACCACTCAACGGCATACCTCGTGTCTTGGCCGAACGATAGCTTGTAGGTACCTGCCGGCAGCGACGAGAGCACGTAGCCGCCATCGGATTCCGTCGTGGTGGATGCGACTATCACCCCAGCCGTCGTATAGGCCTGCACCTGGTTACCGCCGCCGATGCCCGTTCCGAACGTGGCATCGGTTTCGACCCCTGAAATCGAACTTTTCAGTAGCGGCGAAAGCACGGCGTTGAACCCGGTCAGGTTCTGCGATGCCCCCACAGTGACGGGGGTCGCGGTCGCTTGGCTGGTTTTTCCGTTCCACCAGCTGACAACGTAACCGTCAGCGACGTACTCCAGCGTGTAGGTATCTGCGGGCAATCCGGTGATCGTGAAATTGCCGGATGCGTCGCTGTCGGCGCGTTCGAAGGAGTAGCCATTGGAGCCGAACGCATATACCCACGCGTCTGCGAGATTGGCGGAGGGACTGCCTGCCTTAATGTTTCCCTTCAGCGTTGAGCCTTTGATCAGGGTGACATTCTTGCCTGTGATCGCCTGACCAGCGGCGACCACGATCGCGGTCGAAGCCTGCAGGGTGGGTTTGTTGCCGTACCACTGCCCAGCGTCTGAACCCTCGCTCGTCGACACCTGCAGTCGATACGACCCGTCAAGCAACCCAGACACGGTGAATGCACCCGTCGCCGAGTCCACCTGGGCCGAAGCAACGTATCCGCCCGCGGTCGTGTAGACAGATGCAGTCGCGTATCCATACGGATAACTCGCATTTCCGACGGTTCCATCGGAATTGGTGACGATGCCCGAGATCGACCCTGCAGGAAGAAGATTTGCGTTGGCGCCCGTCACCGTTTTTCCGGACGAAACGGCGATCTTGTCGGCGGTACCGAGGCTCGCACGGTTGGTGCTGTACTTCGTTACGAATCCTCCTGCACTGAACTCGAGTTTCACAAAGCCCGGAGTCAGGCCGACGAGGGAGTACGACCCCGTGGCATCCGTCTGCGTCGACGCTTCGTAGATGCCGTTCGGGTCGTACGCCTCGACCAGTGACCACGTCGCCGTAGGAGCCGCGCCCGCTACGGTGACCACACCGCTCACCGTTGCGCCAGCTCGCAGTGAGACATTCTTTCCGGTCGCGGTTACGTTGCCGGTAACGCTCACCGCTGTAGCCGCATCGAACGTGGTTGCTCCGAAGAACTGAGGGAGATAGTTCGTGTGATAGGCCGGGGTGAACTGCAGCTTGTACGATCCGGCTTGCAGGCCGCTGACGGTGTAGGTGCCGTCGGCCGCGGTGGTAGCCGAGCCAGCCCAGACATCGGCCACAGTGTAGGCAGCGACAGACACGCCGGCTATCGGCAGAGCGGGCGCCGTGGAAGACGACACCGTTCCCGATATGGCACCACCCAGAGCCAACGTGGCATTCCGAGCTGTGATGACCTGCCCGGTCGTGACGTCGAAAGTGGTTGCCGTGGCCAAGTCGGATTTTGCCCCCCACCACTGTTCGGTGAACGCTCGGTTCACCTGCGGCTGGAAGTCGAGTGTGTACGTTCCGGCCGACACGCTATTGAACGCATAATTGCCGGAACTGTCTGTGTAGACCGAGGTCACGATGTAACCAGCCGACGGATTGACGAGCGAGACCATTACGCCGGAGAGAATCGACGGTGTAGAACCGGCGCCTTTGACGGTGCCGCTGATCGATGCGGTTCGCGACAGCACGAAGTTCTTACCCCCGACCGCCTGTCCGGCAGTCAGAGTAATCGGATCGGACTGCACTCGGGCGATCTTGCCGCTATACCACTGCGACAAATAACCCGAGTTCGACGGTGCGTCGACGTGCAACGAGTAAGAGCCGGCCGGCAGACGGTTCATGGAGAAATTTCCCGAGCTGTCGGTGTCAGCGTAGGTGGTCTGCAGGCCGGTTGCGGTGACGATATCAACTTCAGCCCCGGCCACCGGAACACCTCCTACGCCAGTCACCGTTCCTGAAACCGTTGCGCCTGCTGTCAACACTGCATTTTTGCCGGTCACGACGGCACCCGCTGCCACAGTGATCGGCGCGGCCGTGGTCAACGAGCTCTTGTCGTCGAACCATTCTGAGAGATAGTTAGCTGCGGTCGAGAATTGCAGCGCGTACGTTCCTGCAGGGAGACCGACAAGGTTGTAATTTCCTGCCGAGTCGGTCGTCGCTGTGAGCGTGGCCCCCGCGCCCGAACCCGAGGTCGGTATCGCTTGCACGGTCGCGCCCCCGAGGTTAACCGTCGACGAGCCTTGCCCTTTGACATTCCCGCTGATCTGCGCGCCGACACTGAGCACCACGTTCTGACCTGACAAGGTTTGGCCTGCGGAGACTGCTAGAGCTGTCGCGTCGGCGAAGCTCGACTTGTGGTTGAACCATTCAGGAGCGTAGTTGTCACTCGTTGAAAACCGCAGCTTGTAGGAAGCGCCGACCAATCCGATAAACGAGAAGTTGCCGGCGGCATCTGTTGTGGTCGTCCGTTGAGCCGAGTAATCCCATGAGGCGCTGAAAAGTTCGACCTTCGCGCCAGCAAGATTGGTAACGCCCGCCTTCACATTTCCGCTGATGACCGCTCCAGCCGCCAGCGACGCATTCTTGCCGGTAACTACCTGGCCCGTGGTCACCGTGATCAGGGTGGCTGACTCGTAATCGGCGACGTTCCCGTAATACGCAGGCAGATAGTTACCCTGCGGGGTGAACTCGAGACGATACGACCCTGCCGCCAGCCCCGTGATCGTATAGGCCCCAGAAGCATCGGTGGTAACGAAGTCAGGATACGAGCCTGTGCCGTTGGGTGAGGCCTGCACGGTCACCCCCGAGAGGGCAGCTCCAGCGGTTCCTGTGACCTTGCCCGAGACCGTCGCTCCGACGGCGAGCACAGCATTCTTGCCCGTCAGATCTTGACCCGCAGAGATGGCAACGTAATCGGCCTCCGAGAAGGAACTCTTACCCGACCACCACTGGCTCAGATAGTTCGCTTGGCCGCTGAAGTAAAGCCTGTAAGACCCCGTCGACAGGCCGTCGATTGTGTAGTTGCCGCTTTCATCGGTGTCGCCACCGCCGACGTAGTTGTAGGTGGAATCGTAGGCGTAAACGTACACGTTGCTGAGCCCGCCCGTGCCGCTTCCGGTTACCTTGCCAGAGATCGACGCTGCTTTGACGAGAGTGATGTCTTTGGTAGTGACCTGACCGGCCGTCACGATGATGGGAGACGAAGACAACGCGGAGTTATCGCCACCCCAGGTCTGGGTCAGATACCCGTTGAGACCGAACTCGACGGTATAAGCCCCCGCCGCCAGACTGCTGAACGAATACGTACCATCGGTGCCGGTGCCGGTGGTCATGTATTGCATCGGCGAGCCGCCCCATTTCCAGAGGTAGATGTACACCATAGAAAGCGCAGACGCCGGTGAGCCACCCGTCACGGTACCTGAAATGCTTCCCGGCGGCCCTGAAGGAGTCGGGGTCGGTGACGAGGTCGGTGTAGCGGTGGGGAAAGACGTCGACGTCGGGAACGACGTAGAGGTCGGGCTCGGACTCGAGGTGGGCGTCGACGTCGGCGTCGAGGAAGGCGTCGAGGTCGGCGTCGAGATCGATGTCGATCTAGGAGTGGGCGTCGACGTCGAAGTCGAACTGGGCGTCGGCGACGAGGTCGGCGTCGGTGACGAGGTCGGCGTCGGCGTCGACGTCGGCGTCGAGCTCAGGCTCACGGCGGTGGCCTCCGGCTGCGCCGCCTGTGCCGCCACCGGGGCAAGTACTAGCGCCGCCCCGACGGCAATCGTCGTGAAGATGCCAGCCAGCGCCATGCGCGCGGATCGTTTGGTGCGTCGTGGAGCAGTCATCGGTCCCCCGTTATGGCTTTCGCGGTCGCTTCGCGGCAAGCCAAAACTGTGTAGAACATGTGTGACCCCCACCCCAGAAGATAGCGATCTTCACATCAAGCGGTCACCCCCCAGAACAGGGCTGGTTTTCGGCGAGCGACGGGAGGCTAGCCGCCGAGCCCAGCGAGCGCAGCCGTCGCGCGATCGACGACCACCTGGTCGCCGAGCTGCTGAGCCACGAACTGCACGGTGAGCCACGCATTCTTGTCCGAAGGGTCGAGCGTCGTCGCCTGTATCAAGGCCTGCTCGGCACCCGTCGCATCACCCGTGATGTAGAGCATCCCACCCAGACGATGGAGGGTATCCGGGTCGTTCGGGGCGCGCTCGTTCAGCGCACTCAGCGTCGCAACCGCCGCCGGCGCATCGCCCGCGTATTGCTGCCCGACGGCTAGAGCCTTCGCGGCCAGAACCGAATCCGGAAGCCGGTCGAGGGCCCGCTGCGCCCACACGAGAGTCAGCGCATCGGCGGTGGTTGCATCAACGCCACCCGTGCCCGTTCCCGCGGCCGCGCCCGCATCGGCGGCCGCGGCGAACGACTGCGCCGCGATGAGCGGCACATCGGCGTCCCACGGGCGCAACGCGGCTGCTGCCGCGAAAGCGGAGTTTGCGCTCGCGAGGCTACCGGAAGCCGCGGCATCGACCCCGGCCTTCATCGGCACTTCGGCAGCGCAGGTGACCAGCAATGCGATCGCCCAGAGTCCCAAAAGACCAACACGGGTCATCCGGAACGCCCGGCTACGAATCGACCCCGCAGTCGCCGCGTCGGATATACCGCGGGGCGCTCTGGCCACCACCGCCCCCAGCAATACGGCAGCGAAGATGGTCGTGGCAGGCGCTGTGAAGTGGGTGAGCAAAATCAATCCGTACCCGGTCAACCCCAGTAAGGCGCCCGCGACCAGTTGCCTGCTTGCATCGGTTGCGGTCGAGGTGGCCAGCTGCCTGCTCGCATCAGGTGTGCCGGCCGCGCTGCGCTCCGTGGTCTCAGGTGCCGCCCTGCGTTCCCCGCTTGCCGACAGCGCCCGCAGCCGTCGCACCCCCGTCACCGCGACCCCGACCGCGAGACCAACAGCCGCCAGCAGCACGACGATGCCTCCCGCGAGCCCGGCCTGCAGAATCCACATGTGCGCAGAGTCGAGCGTCACCCCCTCGCCCACCTCGGCGAACCACGCCGTCGTGTGCCGCCCAGCGGTCGCGTCTATGAACCCGCTCGGCCCGACTCCCACGAACGGCGTCGACCAGAACAGCCCGAGCGCCTCGCTCCAAATCGCGAACCGGTCCCCGAGGCTTCCTACCGACGTGGTTGTCGTCGACACGACCCGGTCACGGGTGAGCGGCACCAGCAGCACGAGGGCCGCGATGCCCACGAGTACGGCGACCGTCACGAGCGCAGCGCGCAAACGGCCTCCGGATGCCCGGCGGCGCACCTCCGCAACACCCACGATGATCGCCACCACGAACAGCGCGGCAACCGCAGCCCGTGACGCCGACGTCACGACGCTGATCACGGCGAACGCCAGCCCGACGACCACCGCTGCGCGGTACCACCCGGGCGCGCTCGTGCTCTCGCCGCCCGCCACCCGCGCCTGCGCCTGCGCCCGCGCCTGCACCCGCGCCTGCACCTGGCCGGCTCGGCCACCCGCGCCCCGGCCGGCGGTTTTCGCACCGCGTGAAGCACCGCGGGCATCCGCCCCCCGCAGCACCGGAAGCACCAGCACCGCGGCGAACATCACCCCGACGACACCCTGGTCGGTCGCGTTTCCGAGCAACGAACCGGGTCGGTCGAGGTCGCTCGAGATCGGGCGCAGCCCAGATGCCTCGAAGCTAGCCACGAAGCCCACCGCGACAGCCGACACTGCGACAGCGACGTAGAAAGCCCGCAGCACGCCTGCGCCCACCCGCGCACCCAGCAGGCGGGCGCCCGCCCACGCCGCCGCGAAATACACCGGCAGCGTCACGAGCCCTTCGAACCGAGGCCACCGGCCCATCAGCTGTGACAATGGGGCTCCGCCGGCGAAAGCCGCGATCACGAGCATGACGACGGCGACCCCGACCACGCCGAGCAGCCATCGGGGCAGCCGCCCGGCCGCCGGAACGCACGCCGCCAGCACCACACCGACCGCGAGCACTACGTCTTTCGGCAGCACCCACCGGTTCATCGCCGCCGGCAGAAACACCACGGTCGCCGCGACGACCACGACGATGGCCGCGATCGCCAGTCTCGGGCGCTGCGCGATCGAAGACGACGGTGCAACCGACTCGGCCTCAGTCGGTGAGGCCTGCGCCTTGAGGGCCGAAACAATTGTCGCCGCCGTAGCAACATCGGCCGGCCGAGCGCCGCTGGACTCTGCCCACGTCGACTTGCTCTTCGACTTCGCCACCTGCGATGCCTCTCCCCGGCTCGTCTCCCCATTCGCCTCTGTCTTCAGCCCGGCGGGGCCGCCGGGCCAACGGGCCACGATGAACTCGCGGCCCGTCACGTGCCGCTCTGGGCGACGCGACGACAGAAGCGTGTCTCACGATACTAGGAGCACGGTGAGCATCACGGATGGCCTTCAGCTCACCACGCAGCAACAGCCACGCTCTGAGACCACTCGTGGCGCCGCGCCGGGCACGTCGTCCGCGCGTTCGTCACACCGAGACGGCGTGCGTGGCGCCCCTACGTCGGCGAGTGGCGATGACCGGGTCAGCCCGATGTTGAAAAACATGGTTGCCAGCGTCGCGAGCAATCCGGTGGCGGCGATTCCGATTCACGTCTGTTCTACCCGAGCCCTGGCCACCCGGAACCTCGGCCCAGTTTGCGCAAAAGCACCTAAAACGGCACACGAAGATGCCTTTGCGCAACGACGGAGCTGACCGAGGGGTCTCAGCTCGCCAGAGCGCCGCGCCCCCCAGCCCGCTGATCAGCCTGGCGAGGGGCCCCGCGCCAACACAGCGGCGTCAGCTACTCGCCACCGCCCCCATACTCAGAATCGTGTTCAGCGCCAGCACCACGATGAGCCCGTTGAAGAAGAAGCTCAGCACCGAATGCCACACCACCGTGTAGCGCAGCCGCGTGCTCAGCACCTCGACATCAGACGCCGCGAACGACGTGCCCAGCGTGTACGCGAAGTACACGAAGTCGACCACGCCCGGGTTCGGCGTATTCGGAAACCGCATCGGCGGCGTCGCCGACCTGAAGTAGTTCTGCTGGTAGATCTGCGCGAAGCCCCAGTGCAAGAACCCCCACGACAGCAGCATCGCCCACACCCCGACCACGTTGAAGAGCGGCCCGTAGTTGGGATCGTTGCGCAGCGTCAGCAGCTGCACTGCCGCCACCACTCCGACCAGGCTCGCCGAGAACGTTCCGATGAACGAGATCACCCGCACCGGCAGGCTCAGCTCGAGCCGCGACGGGCGCCCCTCGGCCGTGCGCCGCAGGCGGCTCAGGATGCCCAGCAGCAGCACCGCGACGACCGCGTAACTCGTTCCGAGCGTGCACCACAGCAGCTGGGAGAACAGCGACGAGTCGTCGTCGTCTGCCGAGATGAACGTGACACCGAGAATCACCATGACGATCTGAACCGCCACGCTGATCACGAACACCGCGATGACCACGCGGCCCCGCCGCGCTTGCACCTCGCCGTCGCGGTAGGCCCGGGCATCCATCTCTCCCCCACCCGCGCCCCCGCCCGCGCCCCCGACGCCCCCGCCGGCGAGACCGTCATTTTCGGCCGAGACCCCCCGCTGCAACGGCCGATCTCGGCCAGAACTGACGGCCTCGGCGTTCGCTGGGCCCGGGGCTGGGCCCGAGTCGGGGCCCGGAGTCGGCGAAGGCGCCGGCGAAGGCTCGGAGTCGCCCGAACTCACAACCCGCTCCAGTGCCCCGGCGGCAGCACCACCGCGAACGCCCGGCCCACCACGTCAGAGCGACCCACCATCTTCAGGCAGTCTGACGTCGACGCCGTGGGCGGCCTGCCCCGGCACGCGTAGATGGAGTCGTTCGAGTTCGACCGATGGTCGCCGAGCACGAAGTACTGCCCCGCCGGAACCGTCACCGTGGGAAAACAGCGCTGCGACTCCGGCGTCGTCGTGCAGTCGAGCACGCCCGGCTGGTACGGATAATCCTCGTAGATATACGGCTCATCGAGCGCCACCCCGTCGACCGTCACACGACCGAGAGCATCGCAACACGACACCGTCTGCCCCGGCCCCGCGATCACCCGCTTCACCAGGGTATGGTCGAGCGACGGCCCGACCCCGACGATTCCGCTCAGCCATTTCACCGCGTACGACAGCGGATTCGACGGCGCCGGTGCCGGCTCCCCCCACAGCGACGAGGCCGTGAACACCACAACGTCGCCCGGCTTCGGGTTCGCCCCGAACTCGTAACTGATGCGGTCGACCAGAATACGATCGCCCACCGCCAGCGTCTGCTGCATCGACCCCGACGGAACGTAATACAGCTTCACCACGAACGCCTGCACCAGCGCCAGCACCACGAAGGCGGCAACCAGGTTGAACCAGAAGCTGCCCGTGACGCGCCGGATGCCCGTGCGCTTGCCCCCCGCATGCTTGCGAGCTGGCGCAGTACTCCGGGCCGGGTCCACCGGCTGCCGACCGCCGCTCGCAGCACCCTCGTGGGCATTCCCGTCAGCACCCCCCACAGAAGGCGCGGCACCCGCAGCACCCGCCGCTCCCGACCGCGCTCCCCCGCCGACCGCACCATCGCCGCCCGCGTTACCCGACCGCGTTCCCGCCTCTGCCGTCACCTCACCATCCGGCGCTGAACCGCCCGCAGAACCCCGCGCAGAACCCGCCCGCGCTCCCGCGCCGGCCCCACCGTCCCCGCCCGCGCTACCCGACCGCGCTCCCGCCTCTGCCCTCACCTCACCATCGGGCGCTGAACCGCCCGCAGAACCCTGCGCAGCACCCGCCGCGCCAGCGACCGGGCCCGCTCCCCCGCCCCCGCCCCCGTCACTCATCGCGCCCCACGCCCCGCCCAACAACAGCCAGCAGCCCGATCTCCACCAGTTCCCCGACCGCAGCGCCCACCAGCCCCTCGGCCAAACCCTCACCCGGGTCGCCGTGCACCTCCACCACCGCGTTCACCAGCTGCCGCCGGCTGCGTGGCGCAAGCTCCACCGCCTCGATGATGGTCGGAGCGATGCCGCCGAGCACCCGAACCGTGGTTCCGCTGAGCACGATCATCGACTCCCCATCACGCACAGCGTCAGCGTACTCGGCGCGTAACAGCTCCTCGTCAGACGTGTCAGTGTTCTCAGCGGTTGCTGGGGGTGCAGCCGCCGCAGGTGCAGCCGCGGCGGGTTCCGCCGCAGCAGCAGCGCCCGCAGCGGCGCCCGGCGCACCGGCCGCGCCCCGATCATCCACCACGTTCGCACGCGCAGCACCCCGAGCATCCACTTCTCGCGCACCGAGAGCACCCCGAGCATCCACATCGCCCGCGCCCACTCCCGCGCCGCGCACCAGCGCGCCCGACCCGTGACCCGCCGCCCGCGCCTCGGCGAACAGCCGCGCGAACACCTCAGGCAGCGTCGCCGCCTCGCTGTACGTCACCGCGCGCAGCCCCCCGCACGCCGCGAGCACCTGCACGAGCCGGCGCAGCGGCTTCTGCCGCTCGGGCAGGTAGCTGATCTGCGGCACGAGTTCTTCGACCGACTCCGCCACGCTCACCGGCCGGATGCTCGGCGCACCTTCATGCCCAGGCTGCCGATCGAGCATCACCACCCCCACCAAGCGCAGCGCACCCGACGGCGCATTCAAGCCCAACTCCGACGGCGAAACCTGGTCTTTGTAGTACTCGGGAGGTGGCTGCTTCACCGAAAGGGGCTTGCCGTACGCCAGCACCCCGAGGTCGTCTTGCACGGCCAGCGTCTCGTCGGTGACATACTCGAACACCTTTCCCAGGGCGATCGATGCCGTCGTCTTTCCGCGACCCGAGGGCCCGACGAACGCGATCACATCGCCCGTCGCGGGGTCGGCGACACCGCCCGCGTGAAACATCAACAGCTCGGCCCGCCGCGCATCGATCGCCAACCGCGTGATGAGCCCCGAGAGCTGGTCGGCAAGCGCCCGGTACGTGGGCGCTGTGGCGCGCTGCTCCGCCGTTTCGGCTGCCCCAGTCAGTTCGCCTACGTCACTGTCGGCGGCAGCGGTATCGGCAGCCGCCGCAACGGCAGTAGCAGCCGAAGCGGCAGCGCCTTTAGCGGTATCGGGATCGGCCGCCGCAGTAGCAGCAGCAGCCTCGGCAGCCGCCGCCGCAGTAGCAGCAGCCCCGATCGCGACGGCGCGCCGTACCGACGCATCCTGCACAGAGGCGCGGATGATCGTGGCCCCCTCAGGCGCGACCGCTACCTCGCGCGCCTCACACCACTGCCACGACTCCAGAAAGTGCCGGGCATCCGTCTCGCCCACACCCTCGAGCACCACGGCGAACGGCTGCTGCAGCGCAGTTAGCGTGACCCACGACCCCATCACCCCAAACTACCGTGCCTGCGTGCCGCATCTTCTCCACCCGAACGAGCGGCACACAAATCGGCGCCACCCAGCCTGGGGGCACCCGCCCGAGCGGCACTCGCGTGAGCGCCACCTAACCTGGCGGCACCCCCCTGAGCGGCACTCGCGCGAGCGGCACCCAGCCGAGCGGCACCCGCTCGAGCGGCACCCTCTTTAGGGCTTTAGTGCTGGTCAGAGGTCGAATTACAGTCGTTAACAGACCCACGACCCTTGACGCAGCGAGGGCATTCTCGAAGGTCTTTTCTCGCCCATGCATCGACGCTCGCGAACGCAGCCGACGCTGCTCGCGAGCGCTGACACCCGACCCGAAATGCGACTCACCCCATGGCCCTGCGCTCTCACGACACCTCACTGCCCGCGAACCTCGACATCACCGATACCCCCAACGGCGCCGATACCCCGAGCGCCGTCGACACCCCCTCCACCGGTTTCAGCCGCCGCACCCTCGTCAAGAGTGCCGCCTGGTCGGTGCCGGTCATCGCACTTGCAGTCGGCGCCCCCGCCCAGGCCTCGTCGAAACCGCACGACTGGACTCCTTGCATCTGCGGCGGCAAGAACGGATCGGGCCCTTACGGCCAGAACGACAACGGGCAGTACCTCGTCGAAGAGCACCTGCTCATCATCACGTACGACCGAATTCCGCAGAACACCATCGACGTCAACGTTCGTTTTCTCGACGGAACCAGCAAGAACTTTCACTACGACTTCAAGAACTGGCCGCTCACCCCGGGCTCGAACCAGCTCACCATCAACCTCGCCGGCTATTCCACCACCGGCCCCGCCTGGGTGCAGGTCGACGGCTTCAACTCCCACTACTCCGACCCGAAGTGCCCCGCCCCCTCCACCAACAAGTAGCTCTCAGCCCCGGCAAATCGCACTCGATGCGTTCGGAATGACCTTCGACGTCGACCACGACGCCCTCGTCGTTTCGCCCTCCGTCTGCCAGGCTCCCCCGCCGCTTCGCGGTCTGTTGGTAGCATGACGGTAATGGAGATGTCGGGGCAGTTCCAAATCGCAGTCATCATCGAAGACAGCCCGGACATCAGCGGGCTCATCGATACCGTGCTCAGCGCTGCCGGCTTTCGCACTGTCGTGACGACCAACGGTCTCGACGGCATCGATGCTGTGCGTGAACATTCGCCCGTCATCACCACGCTCGACGTCAACATGCCGGGAATCGACGGGTTCGAGACGGCTCGGCGCATCCGCAGTTTCAGCGACACCTACCTGATCATGCTCACGGCCCGCGACGACGAGATCGATACCCTCCAAGGCCTTGAGGCCGGCGCCGACGACTACCTCGTCAAGCCCTTCCGCCCCCGCGAGCTGCGCGCCCGCATAGCGGCCATGCAGCGCCGGCCCCGCACCATGGTGAACCCGGGCGAGCAGCGCGCCTCACCCGACGTGACCAGCACCGGCACCACCACCGGCACGAGCTCCGACACCACCAGCACCGGCACCGGCACGAGCTCCAGCCCTGGCTCCACCACCGGCACCGGTGAGCCCGCAACCGGCACCTCGGGCCGTGCGAGCTATCCGAGCGACGACGGCTGGGTCGGCTACAACGGGCTTTACCTCAACGAAGAGATGCGTCTGGCAGAGAAAGACGGCATTCAGCTCGAACTCACGCGTAGCGAGTTCAGCCTGCTGGTCGCACTTGTGAACAGCGGCCGTCGCGTTCGCAGCAAGACAGACCTCGCGCTGCTCTTGCGCGGGGAATCCGCATCACCATCGCCGTACGTGAGCGAGAGCGACAAGCGGGCGATCGAGGTGCATATCGTCAATCTCCGGCGCAAGCTGGGTGACGGCCTCCCCGACCCACGTTTCATCGAGACGGTTCGCGGAATCGGCTACCGAATGGCCGCAACGCACGACGCATCCTGACGACCGCTGCGAATGCAGCCGAGCCCACGTCGAACCTCAGGGCGTGTCTGACAATTGCGTGCCGGCTGCTCGTGGCCCATGACCGACCTCGATGTGGTTGCCGCCCTCCGCTCGAGTCAGCTGCGTGAGCTCATCGAGCGCCGTCGACAACACTGTCATGTCGTAGCCGAAGGCGTCGGTGCTCACTACACCGAAGCTCGCCGTCGCCCGCAGGCTCTGCGACTCGTCGATGGGATGGTCGACCAACGCGTCTCGAATGCGCCCGGCGATCTTCTGTGCGTCATAGTCGTTGGTCACGACCATGACGATCACGAACCTGCCGGATCCCGGATGCCCGAGAAGAGCACCTGTGGGGGCAACCGCCCGAACGACTCTCGCCACCTGGAGAATGACCCCGTCGCCGAAGGTTCGGCCCAGCGCAGTGTTGATCTCCGGCAGGCTGTCGATGTCGATCGCGATCATCGCCAGTCGCTCCGACCGGGCTGCTGCCCGCTCGAGCCAATCCTGCCACTGCTGCGCGAATGCCGAAGCCGAGAGCAAGCCGACCACCGAGAGGGTTCCGATCGTCAGATCTCCGAGCGCGGAGGCTCCCGCCCGCTCCACCTGCAAGATCGAGAGCGAGATAGTGCCGAGTAGCACGAACGCGGTGACGAGAATGGTCGAAATCTCCGGCCCGAAATACGTCACGAACAGCTCACCCTGCGGCCCGCCCAAGGCGAAAGCAATGGTTCTGAGCCCGTAGTAGATCGCGATGACCCACAGCGCTCCAGCGAGAATTCGAGCGTTCACATTGCGCAACAGACGCCCACGCAGCGCCTCGAAACCGGCCAGGCCCGAGAAGACGGCAATGACGGGGAAGAGCACGAGCGAGCCCTGCCACGCGCCTTGACTCTGGGCAGTGACGATGCTCGCGACGGCGACGGCGGCCGCCGCGAGTGCCACGACCACGATGTACGGCCGACGACCGTTGAACGCCCGGCATCCCGACCAGATCATTCCGCTGACGAGCGAGTAAGCCGCATTGCCGATGACGAGAATCCAGCTCGCATCGGTTGTTCCGCCCCAGATTCCGAAACAGATGACTGAGAGTATTGCGCCGATGAAAGACACGCTCCACAGACGACCGGCCAAGTCGTTGCGCCGGGTCGCCGTGTTGAGCACGAAAGAGAAGCCGCACAGCACGACGACGATTCCGTCGAAAACGAGAAGGGTCTGCAGGTCGAGCCTCACCTGTACAGCGCCTTTCGGTCAGTCTGTCTGCGGCTGCGACCCGCAGTCATGTCGCCACTTGCCAGGTCGATTCAGGCCAACTCTAGCTGTTTGAGTGGTAGTCGCACCACGAACTTCGAGCCGACTCCGGTGGTACTGCTCACCTCGAGTTCGCCGCCGTGCTCTCGCACGATATTGCGGCTGATGCTCATGCCCAGACCCGAACCTTGGATTCCCGACTGTTGCACCGCCTCCGCCCGAAAGTATCGGTCGAAGATCTTCGCCTGTTCGAACTCGCTGAGCCCGATGCCGGTGTCACTGACGGCAATGGTGACATCGGTGTTGGTCGCCTGCACATCGACGTGCACCGATCCACCGGCCTTGTTGTATTTGATGGCGTTGGTGAGCAGGTTGTCGACGACTTGTCGTAGCCGGAATCCATCCGCGACGATTCTCGCGGGGGCGAAGGCCTCGCCGGTCACGGTGATTCCGTGCTCCTCTGCGAGCGGGTGCCGAGCCTGAATCGAGTCGGTGACGATCTGATTCACGTCGCATTCCTCGAACTTCATCGCGAGCAAGTGATCGGAGTCGGGGGCGGTGACCCGTAGATCAGCGATCAGCGCGAGCAGCCGGTCTGCGTTCGACGAGGCGATCTCCAGGTACGACGACGTGACGGGGTTGAGGGAGGGGTCTTCGAGTGCCAGGTCGAGGTACCCGAGAATCGAGGTCAGGGGCGAGCGCAATTCGTGCGAGACGATGGCAACCAGGTCGTCACGGGCCCGAATGGCCGTGATTTCACTGGTGACGTCTCGAGTCACCATGACGCCGCCGTCGTGCTCACCATCGGCGCCGACGATCTGCCGAGCCGAGATCGAGAGCGCCCTGCGACGCTCGCCCGGTTCGCCCACCCACACGACGAAGTCGCTGTAGACCCTTCCGAGCGCAGCCTGCCGGTACGGTCGCAGCTCGTCGGGCATCGGGGTGACACGATCCGCGTAGTAGAGCGTGCTCGGCTCCGGGCTCGTCGCAGAGGCACCGAATTCGGCCGCGAGCCTCTCTGACGTTCGGTTCACCAGGGTCTCGCGACCGTGCTTGTCGAAGGCCACCACACCGAACTCGACCGAGTTCAATACCGCATCGAGTGTTTGTTCCTGCCGCCGGGCACGACGATGTGCCGCTTCGAGCAGGTTCGCCTGCTGTCGCAGCAGGGCCAGCTGGGCGGCCGAGCTCTTGGCGCGAACGAAGCTCACCGCAGCAATGAACGCGAGGGTGACGGGCACAACGATGAGGGCGGGGGCGTTCGCCATCACGCTGACCGAACCGCCGACGAAGGCGCAGCCCCAGATCAACGCGGCAGACCCGATCGACCCGAAAATCGCGCCTCTGACACCGAACTCAGTCGAGAGCCAGATGATGGGAAAGACGAAGAGAATAGACGCGGCCAGATCGATGGATGCGGGATGCGCGGTCGCACCCAGCACTATCGATGCCGCGGCCAGCATGTCTGCGATGGGCACGGCCACGATCCAGCCCGGCGTGATCTCACCCCAGGGCAGAACAGCGGCGAGTGCGGTGACGACGAAGACGGCGACGCCTCCGCTGAAGAAGAATGGATTGACGACCGTGCCGCTCTGCATGATGAATTCGGCGCAGATCAGGAGAAGTGCCGTGGCGGCGAAGGGCAGTTGCGACTGGAACACGGCGCGCTCGCGCCGTTCCTGCATCGCTCTCGACCCCTCGACCACCCCTGAATCTTAGGGTGTCGACGGCTTCTCAGTCTTTCCCCAGTCCGGGGGGCGACCGCCTAGAGGTCGGCCGTATCAGGGCTGGGCTGTCGCCGTTCCCGCAGCAATCTGGGCGACCTGCGCGGCGGTCAACGCGAGCCAGGGCGACCCGTCGGGATCTTTCGCCGTCGTCGCTGCCGGGCTGTCACCTTGCGTCCACCACTTGGCCTGGTAGGGCACCCCGTCGAGCAGAACGCGGTCGCCGGCCTTATAGACAGCGGTTCCAGACCAGTCTGGATAGGTTCCCGGCGGCAGGGTCGGCACAACGTACGGTGTCTCGCCGGGCAGAACCGGGCCGACCAGCGACCACGGAGTGTCTGTCGCGGCTTTCACCGGATCATCCGGAGTGTCACCCAGCGTCCACCACTTGGCCTCGTACACGTTGCCGTGCCAGACGATCTTGGAGCCCGCCAGATAGGTGGCTGCTGCCGACCAGATCGGGTACGGGCTTGTCGCGGGGTCGTCTGCGGCAGGCTCACTGGCGCGGCCCGGCACCGCGGGCGCCGCTGAGGTGGGCACTACCGTTGGTGTCGTCGTCGCCGTGACCGCGGAATCGCCGTCAGACGATGCCTCGAAGCCCCCAGCCAATACTTCGGCGAACGTCTTATCGCCTTGATCGACGCCGCTGCAGAGATTCGACACTGTCGCGACGTCGATGTAGTTCGGGCTGCACGATTGATCGCGATTCAGTGACCACTCAGAGAGCCGGCCGAGCTGCTTCTGCTGAGCGAAGGCGTTGAGCTGGCTCGCGTCGTCGAGCGAGAAGACTTCGCCGGCGACATCGTTCTGGCCGATCATCGGTGTTGCACCGAGCTTCGCCCAGAGCGTCGCGTCGGTCTGCTGCATAGCCACAGCGTTGTACGCCGTGGCGAGTTGATTGTGGGTCGCATTCAGCGCATCTATCGCTGCCTGACCCATCGATTCGCCCTTCAGATCGATGCCGTAGTCCATAGTCATGATGTTCACCCCGGTGAGATCCACACCCGCGGCGAGAAACTGAGCGATCTGACGGGTTCCGTCGGCCGTGAGACCGGTCGGCATGACCGGAAGCGTCAGCCAGACCGCGAGGCCTTTGCCTTCCTTTCGGCGCTCCGCTTGAAGCGCGGCGATCGCTTCGGCTCGGCGCTCGCCGGCAGCCGAATCCGTCAGGTTAGCGCCTTCTACATCGAGGTCGATCGTCGAAAGCTGGTAGCGGTCGACAACGGTCTGGTACGCCGTGCTGAGAACGCCGACGCTGGTGCAGGCTGTCGCCAGATCGGTGTTGATCGCACCGCCGAATGACACGATCGGGTCACCTCCGACCTGTCGCAGGCGTGCGATACGCCGGTCGAGGTCGAGTGCTTGCGATGCGGCCTCCAACGTGTAGGCCGCACCCCAACTCGGCGTGCACTCGGTCGCCGCACCTGCGACGACGAACGACAGCACCACATTCTTTTGGGTGACATTCGCCGGGTCTTCGAAGGCATATTGCGGCGTGAGCGTCGTATCGACGTAACCGGCGAAGAAAGGAGCCTGGCTGCTCGCCCTCGCCTGGTCGACCACGAACACGTGAAAACCGAACACGGCACCGGCCGAGATGGCGACGACGACCGTGACGCCGAGCAGTATGCGCCCGAACGAGAGACGCTTGCCTGCCCGAGGGTTGGCCTGCTCGGGAGGGGTATCCGGTAGCGACGGTGTTGTACTCATGAGGTTCGGCTTTCTGTACCGGCGGGAGCGTGACCGTGGTACAGCGCTTTCTCCCAATCGAAATCGGCGGTCGGAGTCGCACCGATCGCCTGCGGCGTGGGCACACGATCGACCCACATCCAGTCGGTGAGACCCAGCCAGATGTCGGCAAGCGAATTCAGAATGCCGATGTTGTCGAGAATCGCCCACGACGCGCAGATCGCGTTGAACGCTGCAAAAGCCGCGTTGCCCCAGTTCTGATCGATCACGTTGCGCCACACGGTGAGAACCGAGAACGCGACGATGCCGTACGGCGCGACCACGTAGAGCAGTTGTGAGGCCGTGCGATTGCTCACCTTCGGCGTTCTCGCGAACGGAATCTTCTTGCCCGTCAGTGACTGCTCGATCGACTTGATGACGCCGGCAAGATTCACCGGCAGCAAGATCAGATTAAAGCCGTAGATGCGAAAGATGTCGCTGCGCTTGTAGCCGCAGGCTTTCAAGTCGCTCGCCTGAGCGATGAAGTAGGGCAACGCTGCTATGAGAACCAGCGGACTCAGCAACCGGCTGTCGTATGGATAGGCAAGCAAGAAAACCAGCCCGACACTCGCCCAGGCAATGGAGGCCATGTAGTTGATGCGCAGCATGGCCTCGGTCATACGAATCGGGTCACCCGCCCTTCTGCGCGCCCTCATCTGCCGCATGAACTTCGGCAGAATCAGCAACCCGCCGTTCGCCCACCGCCTGCGCTGCACGATGAGCGAGCCGAAGTCGGGCGGTGTCGCGCTGTAGCTCAGCCGCTCGGGATAATTCACCAGAGTCCACCCGTGCTCGCCCAGGTCGATGCTCGATTCGGTGTCTTCGATCACGGTTCGGTCTTGTACGTAACGCCTGATCTCGAACCCGCCGACCGTCTCGATTTCGAGAATGTCGTCGAGCGCCTCCATTCGGATGACCGCGTTGGCACCCACCCAGAAAGTCGCGTTGTATTCGGTGAGGCCCTGATGCAGAATGTGCTGCAAGTCGGTGGTGGCGCCTGCCAGGCGCTCGATGCGGGTGGGGGCGCCGCGGAACGACGAATACGGCGTCTGGGTGACGGCGACCCGCTCGTTGTCGGGTTGTTCGAGCAGATACACCAGACGCAGGCAGTAGTCGCGCAACAAGAGGGAGTCAGCATCGAGCGTCAGTAGATACTGTGCGTTCGGAATCACCCTGTCGGCTTCGCTGGCCGCCGCCACTGGTCGCAAGATCATTCCATCGGGCGTGCGCTCTTCACGAAAGCGGCCTCCCATCAGGCCGATGTAGGCGTTCAGGTTCATCGCCTTGTTCGCCTCGTGCGAGAGCGATGCGAACTTCTTGCGCTCGAACGTCTCGGTTTCGACGCTGAAGATGCAGACGAGCCGGCGGTACAGTTCGAGCATCCGTTCGCTCGTCAGCTCGGCGTGATCGTTCACCGCCGCCTCCAGAGCGCAGGCGGTGAGCTCGAGGTCATCGGCCAGCCCCTTCAGTACCTGATCGATGAAGAAGGTGTCGACATGATCTTCGTGGGCTTCGGCGTCGGCCATGTCGCGCAGCCACTGCTCGGCCGCCCGATACTCGCCCGCCAGCACACTTACGCACTCCGTACTGACCCGCCCGTTAGTCGTCACGTCGCGCTCGAACGTGACGAGCGCATCGGCGAAGCGGGTGCTCGGCTCTAACAGCGACTCCTCGATCTCGCCCGATATGCGGCGCGTGCTCTCGAGTCGGTAGGCCACATACGGGTCGACCGGCTCGGGAGAGTCATCGAGCAGCAAGACGACGCGAAGCGACGGGTACTCCTGCAGCGCAGCCGACCAGAGAGTTTTTCTGACAACGGAAGGCTCTTCGGCGTACGAGGGCACCAGCACGGTCATGCCCTGCGGATGCGCGGTAGCGAAGTGCCGGTCGAGTTCGGCGCGCGGCACGCGCACGTGGTCTCGAAAGCGCCGAAGTGCGCCCTGCCTGGCAACCAAGTACATCAGGGCAGAGAAGGTGAGGAACGTTACGACGAGCAAGTAGAAAATGGCCTCGAGCGAGAGCCTGAAGTCTTGATTGCCGTATTCGAAGATGAGTCGTGCGACGGTCGTGATGACGTACAGCACCCATGCGGTCACTGTCACCACGACAGCGACGCGACCCCAGACGATCTTGGCGTCACTGGGTCGCGCGTGCACGGTCGGCAGCGGAATGCGGTTTCGCTCCGAACCCCATTGCCTGCGGCGCACAGAAGGTTGCTTCGTCGACTTCGACATGATCCTCGTAAACAGTTTGTTGGCGTGCCGATCTGCATATGATGCATCGGCTTTCACAGGCTATGCGGATCACCCCAGCGGAGATCTGCAGCTCGGTCAAAGCTGAGCAGAAACTTGCAGAACGCTAACCTTTTGCTTCGCAGTGCCTGTCGGCAAGAAATGGCGCAGAGCCTGCTCGACCGACAGCGGGTTACGTTCCGCGACGAGCTTCTAACGTTTGGCGACGAATCCCCGCCCCCGCGTCGCCCGCGAACCACGCGATTGCTTTTCTGTTCTCTACCGGGTTCGACACCACCGTCGTCTCCGGCACTGCGAATGGGGAGAAACATGATCGAAGCCAACGGCTCACCCGAGCTGCCATCGAACGCGGCCCAGAACGCCGCGCCTGGCACCCACGCGCCGGCCCGCATCGCCGGCATCGAACGCCGCACCATCGTCAAGGGCGCCGCCTGGTCGCTGCCCGTCATCGCGCTCGCCGTCGGCGCACCTGCGCAGGCCGCGAGCGGCGACGTCAACGTCGGTGCCTTTCAGCTCAACGGAACCTGTGGCGTGCTGGGCGTTCTCGGCCCCGGTTTCACGCTGACCGCGGGAGCAGTGGCGTTGCCCGTTGGAACAACAGTCACCATCCTCGGTTCCGGTGTCGCAAATATCGGTGTCTTCAGCGTCACCGGAGGCACGGCCTCCGTAAGTGTGCTCAGCGCCACCAGTCGGCAGATCGTGCTGACGAGCGCCCTGGCCGCGGGTGCGACGATCGCGTTCCGCACCACCCTCTCGATCTCCGTGGCGTTCACTCTCACTGCATCGGCAGCCCTCCCGACGGGTTACACCAGCACGGGAGCAAAGGCAGCCGGTTCGGTTACGGCGACGCTCATCCTCTGCTCTCACACCTAAGCCCTTTCGACCCCTGCCGGGGATGGCGGTCGTGTTCGCGACTGCCATCCCCGGCAGAGCCCGATCATCCCCTGGCACGAAAAGAGCTCGGCACGTGCTTCTCATCGCATCGACCCTCTCGACAACCTTCTTGACACTGGTGTTCTTCGCCAGCGGGGCCCTCAAACTCGGCACCATCGACGCGACGCGCTCCGCGTTGACCGCTTTACGTGCACCACGATTTCTGCAAAACAGACCAACCGCGGTAGTCGTGCCATACGCCGAGCTCGCGTTGGCGATAGCGCTGGCCTGTACGCCGTCGCCCCTCTTCACGGCCGTCAGCGCCGTGGCCGTAGCGGTCACCGCACTCTTTCTGCTGCTCGCAGCGAGAAGCGCTGGGCGGGCTGACGCGGTGTTCTGCAACTGTTTCGGCTCTCTTTCGGCTCAGCCGATCGGCCGGGCCACAGTCATTCGAAATGCCATCCTCCTCGCCTTCGCGCTCATCACCCTGATCGTCGCCAGGGCGGGAGTGGTGC
>JAODBC010000049.1 GCA_025463765.1 Subtercola sp.
CATCGTCAAGAACTACACGGGCGACGTGCTCAACTTCCGCCTGGCGGCGGAGATCGCCGAGGAAGACGGCATCGAGGTCGCGAGCGTCGTGAACGACGACGACTGCGCCGTGCAGGACTCGCTGTACACGGCCGGCCGCCGCGGCGTCGCCGGAACGGTGCTCGTCGAGAAGATCGCGGGAGCATCCGCAGAGCGCGGTGACGACCTCGAGACCGTCGCCGGTTTCGCTGAGAAGGTGAACGCCCAGGCCCGCACGCTGGGCATCGCGCTGACCGCCCCGATCGTGCCGCACGCCGGTGAGCCGAGCTTCGACATTCCCGACGACGAGATCGAGATCGGCATCGGGATCCACGGCGAACCGGGTCGTGAACGCATCAAGCTCGAGCCAGCAGACGCGATCGTCGACCGGATGCTCGCTCCCATACTCGAAGACCTGCCGTTCGAGTCTGGCGACGACGTTCTGCTCTTCGTCAACGGAATGGGTGGCACGCCCCAGGTGGAGCTCTACATCGTGTTCCGCCGGGCGGCCGAGGTGCTCAAGGAGAAGGGGATCACGGTCACCCGTACGCTGGTCGGCAACTTCGTGACCTCGCTCGAGATGCAGGGTGCATCCATCACTCTGCTGAAGCTGGACGACGAACTGACCGAACTGTGGGATGCCCCCGTGCAGACCGCGGCACTGCGGTGGGGAAGGTAGTACACGAATGAGTTTGGGCATCGCCTGGGTAACGGACTGGATCAGGCAAAGCGCGCGCGTCGTCTCTGAGCACCGAGTCGAACTGATCACCCTCGACCGAGAAATCGGTGACGGCGATCACGGCGAGAACCTTGACAGAGGGTTCACCGCCGTTCTGGCCAAGCTCGACGACCTGCCGCCAGATTCCGTTCCAGGTGATGCTCTAAAACTGGTGGCGACCACGTTGATCTCCACCGTGGGAGGAGCCTCGGGCCCGCTGCTCGGAACCGCTTACCTCAAGGCCGCTGCCGCGGTCGGCAAAGAGCCCGAACTCGACGGCGCGGCCATCGTCGCCATGCTCACCGCAGCGCGTGATGGTGTCGTGCTGCGCGGCAAGGCCGTCGTCGGTGACAAGACGATGATCGACGCGTGGACTCCGGCCGTCGATGCTGCCGCGGCGGCACTTGCCGACGGTAAGAACGAGGTCGAGATTCTCGAGGCCGCTGCCGACGCCGCTGCCGAGGGCGCGAAGTCGACCGAACCGATCGTGGCCCGCAAGGGCCGCGCCAGCTACCTCGGCGAGCGAGCCATCGGGCACCGCGACCCTGGTTCGCAGTCGTCGGCGCTGCTGTTGCGCGCCGCCGCCGACACGGCGGCTGCCGACGCCGGCTCGCCTGCTGCCGGCTCGCCGGCCACCGGTTCAGGTGCTTAGGGTGGCCGCAACTGACGGCAAGGTCGGGCTGGTCTTCGTTTCGCACAGCCAGAAGATCGCCGAGGGTCTTGTCGACCTCGCTTCGCAGATGGCACCGGCGACTTCGCTCGCTGCCGCGGGTGGCACCGACGAGGGCGGAATCGGTACGAGCTTCGACAAGGTATCGGCCGCGATAGGCGAGGTGGATTCGGGCGTGGGCGTCGTCGTGTTGTGCGACCTCGGATCGGCCATCCTGACCGCTGAGACGGCGCTCGACTTTCTCGACGAAGAGGTTCAGGCGCGTGTTCGCATCGTGGATGCTCCGCTTGTCGAGGGTGCTGTGGCAGCCTCGGTGACGGCGGAGACGGGCGGCTCGCTGGCCGAGGTGGTCGCCGCTGCGGAGTCCGCTCGCGGAGCATCCGGTGAGGTGACGGGGCCGGATGCCGCAGCACCACCTGTAGCGAATGGCGGTGGTACCGCGGACGACGGCGCTCTCACGCGAACCGTGACGATCGTGAACAAAGACGGGTTGCACGCTCGGCCTGCGGCAGAGTTCGTGAAGCTGGCGAACACCTTCCCCTCGAAGGTGCTGATCAACGGCAAAGATTCGAAGAGCCTGCTCGGAATCATGTCGCTCGGCCTGGTTCGCGGCACCACCGCAACGCTCACGACCGTCGACCAGGAAGGCAAGCCCGCGCTCGACTCCCTGGCCGCGCTGATCGAAAGTGGCTTCGGAGAGGCTTAGGCGCTTATTTCTGGGTCGCGGTGCGGTTCTCGGCCGAGACCATCCAGGCGTATTGCTCGAGGGCCTCGATGATGGCGTGCAAGATGTCGGCGCTGGTGGGGTCGGCGTCGTCGACGGTGTCGTGCACATCGCGCATGGTCGCCACGACCGACTCGATGCGGATCGTCACGAGGTCGACCGTCTCGGCGGTGTCGATCTCGCCATTGGGGTACTCCGGCAGGGTGGTCGTGGCCGCGACGGTATCGCTGCGACCATCCGGAACCGCGTGCAACGCGCGCATGCGCTCGGCGACCGTGTCGCTGAACTCCCGAGCGGAGTCGATGATTTCGTCGAGCTGCAGGTGCAGGTCGCGAAAGTTCTTGCCGACGACGTTCCAGTGCGCTTGTTTGCCCTGAACGTGCAGCTCGATCAGGTCGACGAGCACCTGCTGCAGCGCGTCGGTGAGCGGCTTCGGCGCCTTGAATCCGCGCTCGACGCCTTGACGACGGGTGCTCTTGGGGCCGCCATCGGCCGGTGCGTGAACATCTCGTTCAATCGTTGAGGTTGACATTTCGTTTGCCTTTCTGTTGGTGAGTGGAATTGTTCTGTTGGTGAGCGGTTCTGTCAGATGGTGGCGACGGAGCCGGAGTCGACGCGGTAGTTCGAGCCGTTGACGAAGCTCGCGGCTTCTGAGCACAAGAACGCGATGACGCTCGCCACCTCCCCGGGCTCGCCACGCCGTTTGAGTTCCATGTACGGTCGCTCCTCGTCGAGAAAGCTCGTGATCGCCTTGTCGACGCTGGTGCCGAGCTCGTCGGCCCGCTTCGTCATCATCGCGTCGGTCATGGGCGTATGGATGAACGCGGGAGACACGCAGTTCACGAGAAGCCCTTCGAGCGCATAGCTGCGCGAGAGGCCCTTGGCCAGCGCCAGTATGCCGGCCTTCGCCGAGCAGTAGGGAATCTCGTCGTCGTAGGGCTGCACGGCGTCTTCTGACGCGACGAACACGAGCCGGCCCCAGCCGCCCTTTCGCAGCGACGGCAAAAACGCTTTGACCAGTCGAACCGGCCCCATCAGGTCGACGAGAATTGTGTTGGTCCAGCCTTCGTCGGTGATTTCGTGAAACAGCCCCTGGGCGCCGGTGATTCCGGCCGACTGCACGAGTATGTCGATGTCGCCGACGGCGTCGGTCACGCTCTCGTGCAGGGTGGCGATCGAGTCGATGCTGGTGAGGTCGGCAGCGAACGCGAACAGCTTTCCGTCGTCGGCTTTCAGCTTCTTCGCCGAGTCGTCGAGGCTCTCTTGGTCTTGATCGGTGATGACCACCGTCACCCCTTCGGCCAGCAGCAGTCGGGCGGTGTGCCAGCCGATTCCCGAGTCCGCGCCAGAGATGAGTGCCTTTTTTCCGCTGATACCGAGATCCATGATTCGAGGCTACGCGCGGCTTGTCAACCCGTCATGTTGGGCGCCAACGGTTGACAACGGGCGTGATGTGATGGTTCCATGAGCGATTTAGTGGCGGAACCGACGGTATTTCGAACCGCTGAGGCGATTCTCGGTGAGAGCCTGTTCTTCGACGGGGTCGACTCCATGTTCTGGTGCGACATCACCGCGGGGCTCGTGCATCGCAGCCCGATCGGGGGCGCCATCGACGGCTCCGATGACGACGTGTTCGCGCTGCCCGCGCCGGTGGCCTCGTTTCACCCTGCGCGGGTTGCAGATGAGGTGGGTTTCGTCGTCTCGCTCGGCGATCGCATCGTGCTCACGGATACGTCGTTCGCTATCGTGCGAGAGCTCGCGAAAATCGAGCATGCCCACGCGGGCCTCCGTCTCAACGAGGGCAAGGTCGACCCCGTCGGTCGCTGGGTGACCGGCTCGATGAACCTCACTACCGGCGATCCCGACGGTGCGATCTACTGCGTGGATGCCCGTTCCGGCCCGCCCGCCCTGCGAGTGCTTCGCGGCGGCCTCGGCGTCGTCAACGGTTTCGAATGGTCGGCCGATGGCGGAACGTTCTACTACACCGACACGAGCGTGGAGTCGGTCTACGCCGGTGGATACACCGCGGCCGGTGAGGTCAGCGATGAGCTGGTACTTCTGCACGGCGGCGCGCACGACGGTCTCACGCTCGACACCGCGGGCAATTTCTGGGGCGCGCTCTACGGCGACGGCGTGGTGGTGAAATACAGCGGCGCGGGGGAGGAGATGCTGCGCGTGAAACTGCCGGCGCCTCACGTCACGTCGGTCGCCTTCGGCGGTGCCGAGCTGTCGACGCTCTTCGTCGCGAGCGCGCGGGAGAACCTGACCGAGCAGCAGCTCGTCGAGCATCCGCTTTCGGGCGCCATCTTCAGCATCGAAACCGATGCCCGCGGCCGGCTGCCGAACACGTTCATCGTCGCCTGAGCCGTCAGGCGCTGCGCGTTCTCTTGCCGGTCGCCTTGGGCTGGTTGCGAGTGAGTTCTTCGATGGTGATGGCGGCGTTGATGAGGGCGAGGTGGCTGAGGCCTTGCGGCAGGTTGCCGAGGAACGACGAGTCGGCCGGGTCGATCATCTCGGCGTACAGCCCGACGTCGTTCGACAGAGCGACCAACTCGTTCATCAGCTGCACCGACTCGTCGTGCCGGCCGACGCAGACCAGCGCCGACGCCAGCCAGAACGAACAGGCGATGAAGGCGCCCTCTTCAGCCTCGACGCCTGAGTACCGGTAGACGAGAGCGCCATCGGTGAGCTCTTCGATGATGGCGTCGATGGTCGACGACATGCGTGCGCCGCGGTCGAACCCGCTCGGGCCGTGCAGCAACACCGAGGCATCGAGTTCGTCGGTGCCCGGGTAGGCGACATAGCTCTGCTTCTTCTCTGACCAGCAGTGCACTCGCACCCATTCTTCGATCAGGCTGCGTTCGGCTCGCCAGCGTGTTGCGTCGCCCGGAATCTGGCCGAGCTCGCAGAGTTCGATGGCGCAGGTGAGCGCCTGCCAGCAGCCCATTTTCGACGAGGTGAAGTGCCGCACATCGCCGAGCTCCCAGATGCCGGCGTCGGGGCGGCGCCAGGCGTCGCAGGTGCGATCGGCGACGGCCGCGAGCATGCGCCCGGTGTCGGCGTCGAGCACATTGCCGGCGGTGACGTAGAGCTTGATCACGTCGAAGAGGTCGCCGAAGACGCCGAGCTGAAGTTGAGTGCTCGCGGGGTTGCCGACAACAACCGGGCCGCGATCTCTCCAGCCCGAAACCGAGTGCTCTTCGACGGCCCCGGGCAGCTCGCCGTCGAGGGTGTAGAACACATGGAGTTCGGGGCCGTGCCGGCGAATGGTTGTGAGCAGCCACGACACGGCCGCATGCGTCTCTTCACGCAGACCGAAGCGGATGAGCGCGTGCAACATGTACGCGGTGTCGCGCACCCAGGCGTAGCGGTAGTCCCAGTTCTTTCCACCGGTCGAGTTCTCGGGCAATGAAGTGGTGGCGGCGGCCGCAATAGCGCCGGTGGGGCTGTAGATGAGCAGCTTGAGCGCGAGCGCGCTGCGGGTGACCGCCTCGGCCCACGGCCCGTTGTACGAGAACTCGCGCGACCAGCTCTGCCAGTTCTCAATGGTGCGGTCGACGCTGTCGATGACGTTGTTCGGGTCGGGCAGGTGCAGCGGCTCGTTGGCGGTGCCCACGACGGTGAGCAGGTGCCTCGAGGTGCCCGACGTGCTGAACCGGCCGACCATGGCCCGGTCGCCACCGCCGCGCGGGCCGTGGTCGACGCCCCGAACCGCGATCATCACCGAGTCGACGCGAATGACGGAGCCGTGGGGCGACTTCTGCACCCACGGCGAAGCAGTGGCCAGGCACGTGCCCGGAGCCACCTTCCAGCGAAAACGCACGGTGCCCTCGACCCCGTCGATGCGGCGGGCGAGTTCGGCCCAGGGCAGTCGGCCGGCGATGCCGGTCACGAGGGCGTCGGTCACCGTAGCGACGCCGGTTTCGGTGGTGAAGGTGGTCTCAAGCACGTTGGTGCCCTCGATGTAGCGGCGCTTCGCCGTGAAGGGCTGAGTGGGGGTCAGCTCGATCGAGCCGCCCTCGGCCTCGTCGAGCAGGCGAGCGAAAACCGGCGTCGTGTCGAGATTGGGAATGGGAAACCAGTCCACGCTTCCGTCGAGGGCGATGAGGGCGACGGTTCGGCCGTCGCCGATGGCGCCGTATGAGCGCAGATCGACGTAACCGCGTCGCCTGATGGGGGTGGGTGCCGTCTCGGCGTCGGTGGTGAGGGGCGGATGTTCGGGTGCAGCAGCTTCGTTGGCATGCTTTCTCGGGGCAGAAGTCACGCTCTACCGTACGACAAGTTTGCCCGGGCCTAACTGGGTGCGAAGGTAACCCGCGAATCCGCCTGGACTTCGGCCCCACAGCCTGCCCGACGTCACGACCTCTGCCGCCGCGCTGGCGACGACGCGTGGCTCACCCGCGGCCCGCAGCCGGTTCACAAGATCGATGTCTTCATGCTCGGCGAGCGCCCGGAACCCTTCGGCGTGGAGGTAGGCCGAGCCGCGCAGACCGAGGTTCGCGCCGTGCACGTCACCGCGCGCCACTCCCGGTTCGTGCAGCTGCTGCCAGGCATGCACTTGTTCTGCGTCGAGTTCGGTGAAAGTGGGCCGAACGGTGCCGATCACGACATCGGCTCCGTGCTCGGCCAGGCGCAGCTGTGCAGCGAGCCAGTGCTCGGGAACCGTCGAGTCGGCATCGGTATTGGCGATCCATATCTGGTCAGGAGCAACCCCGAGGTCTGCGAGAGCCGCGAGAGCGTGCTCGACACCGCGGGCTCGGGCCAGACCGACGTTTCCGCCGGGCGCCTGCAGCACGGTCACATCGTCGAACTCGTGCGCGATGTGCCCGGTACCGTCGGTGCTGTTGTCGTCGACCACGACGGTCACCACGGGCATCCGCGCGACGAGGTGGCGCACGGCCTCTTCGATCGAGCGCAGGCAGTCGGCGATGAGGGCTGCCTCGTTGCGAGCGGGTACGACGACGGCCACGCCCGCGATTCGATCGGCGAGCCGGCGTTCGACCGCCCGGCGTTCGACCGAGCGGACTTCGACCGCGCCGAGTTCGACCGCGCCGAGTTCGTTCACCCGGTGGTCGGCCGTCACAGCAGCCCGGTCTCGGCGGCGACCGATCTCGCGTCGGGTGAATACACCTCGAGCAGAAAATCGATTTCGTCGTGCCGCACCAGCCTGCTCCAGCCGATGCGCTCCGCGAATGCGGCGATTCGCTCATGCACCTCGTCGCCTGTCTGCAGGTAGTCGCTCACCGGGTGCCGCCAATGGCAGGCGACGAGGTGGCCGTCGGCCGAGAGCGCGGTGCCGAAGCGATCGAGCACGGCGTCGAGCGTCGACTTCTCGAAGTAGTAACCGACCTCGGAGAACACGATGAGGTCATAGGGCCCGTCGATTGGCGATGTTGCCGCATTCGCCACGCGAAACGTGACGTTGGGGGCTGCAGCGAGTCGTTCCCGGGCCTGCTCGATGGCGGCGGGCGCGATGTCGAGGGCCAGCAGGGCCGCGACGCGGGGCGCGAGCTGCTCGGTGAGCACGCCGATCGAGCAGCCGACCTCGAGCCCCGACGAGTAGCGCTGCCGGGGGAGGGCGGCCAGGGTGGCAGCGCGTTTACGTTCTTCGTACCAGCGGTCGGTGAACCCCCAGGGGTCGGCCGAGCGGGCGTAGGTGGCGTCGAAGTACTCGCCGGGCATGGCTGCCGAGCTTGCGGTGGTGGCGCCGGTCTCGGCTCGCTCGGGGCCGGAGCGGGCATCCGGAGCCGGTTGCGCCCGAACGAAGATCTCGTCGTCACGGTCGAAATTGGCAAGAAAAGTGGCGTGCAACAGAGCCTCGTCGCCCGGGGCGGGGCTGAGCGGCTCGGTCTGCGACCGGTGAGCCGAAATGGCGCGGTCTTTCGAGAGGGCGCCCCAGTCGCTGAGGGGGAGCCTGACGAAGTCGGGCCACGGTGTCTGCGGCGCGTCGGGGGTGCCCCAGTGCCAGAGCCAGATGGGGTATTCGAGCAACTCGAGGCCGTGCTGGGCGGCGAATACGGCGCAGGTCTCGCCGACAACACGGTGATCGGGATGCTCGTCTCCGCGCCAGGGCGCGGCGAGCAGGGTTCGGGTGCCTGACGAGGCTGGGGTCGCCCCCTCGCCCATGATCGACGACAAGCCGTTCACGAGCGCTGTGTGAACGTTCTGGGGGTCGGCGGCGAGTCTTCCGTCGCCGTATCCCAGCTCGACAACGGGCGTGCCGGGTGCGAGCAGATCGAGTGCCTCGCGCACTTCTCGCGATCGTGCGGCCGCGAGTCCGGCGGCGCCGAGCGTGGGGGAGTCGGGGTGCGAGGCATCGCCGTTCGTCACGACGACGACCGTCACCGCGATCTCACGGCCGAAGCACTCTGCGATGAGCCCGCCCGCTCCGAGCGTCTCGTCGTCGGGGTGGGCGGCGACCACGATGAGCCGGCTTACGTCGTCGAGCGTCGCGACGGGCAGCTCGGCAAAGCGTGGGTCTTTTGCCCACTCGGCCCGGGTGGTTCCGGGGTCGCGGGAGTCGAAGGTCACCATGGCCACGCTCCGCCCGCACCCGGCGCGAGCAGCTGTTCGCCGAGTGCGGCATCGTCTTTCTCGGCGTGGTGCTGCCGTACATACAGCTCCAGGTCGGCCACGCGCTTGGCATGCGCCGCGTTCTGCGCGAGCGGTGCCGGTCCCAGGGCGTGTGCGACGTGCTGCAGCACCGATTCGGATGCCCGGGCCACCGTTGCCCGCACCCGGTTCGCCAGCAGGCCTCCTGCGGCGCCGGTTGCCGAACCCGCGTCGACGAGCTGCGCCGCCTCGGCGAGGGCGCGACGACAATCGTTGAGCTGGGCATCCACTGCGCCGAGATGCATCAGCAGAAAGGCGTCGGGTGTCGGGCGACCGGCAGCCGCGTCGAAGAGTGTACGAGCGACCCCGACCGCGCCGCCGTACCAGCACGCAGCGACCCCGATCGCGCCCCACCAGAACCCTGAGCGGCTCAGGTACCAGCCCGCGGCACCGACCGGTTCGGCCGGCACGCCGTCAAAGCGCACCGGCCCGCTCGGTATCTCGCTGAGGCCCCGCGCGTGCCACTCGCCCGGAAGCACCGTCACGCCGGGGTGGCGCAGGTCGACGTCGAACAAGCGGCGTACCGGAGTGGTCGCCGGCAGGGAATCTCCCGAAGGGTCGACCAGAGCGGTCACAAGGGCACGGTCGAGCCGATCGGCGAGTGAACACCACGGTTTCAGTCCGGCCAGCGTGAAGCTCCCGTCGGCGGCTGCGGCGGCCGACAGCGCGTTGCCACTGCCGCCCTCCGAGGCGAAGACCCCCCAGGTCGCGGTCGTCTGTTCGCTGCTGCTGCATTCGTGTTCGCAGCTGCCGCATTCGGCGAGAATCGCCCGCGCGTCGAGGTGCGGCTCGACGGCCCGCGCGCTGCCGAGGTCATGGGCGCCCACGGTTGCAAGCAGCTCCCAGAGTGTCTGGGTACGCCCGATACCCGGGCGGATGCCCGTGGCGCCGATCACGCGAGCGACGGCGAGAGCGTCGGTCACGGTCGGAGCGGGCTCGTCGAGCAGCCTCTGCAGGGCATCCTGAACGGCGGGATCGAGCGCGGTCGTCTGCGGTTGCGCGTGCGCCGAACGAGCCTCGAACGTCACGAGAGAATCGCTCAATCGCATCGTGCACCCTTCTCCCGATTCTTCACTGTAGGGGGTCTCCGGGTGCGATGACGGGGCGAGGCCGACCCCTTGCGCCGGGCCTGATTTTGCGTCATACGAGCCCGGGATGCCGTCGTCAAGCCCCCACGACCGGGCGCGGCGCTCGGTCATGATGGAGTAATGCCTGCACCCGAACCCCGCTCCCTTCCGTACCCGCTCGGCGTCACACTGCACGACGACGGCATCTCTTTCGCGGTCTACTCCGAGACTGCCGACTCTGTGGACTTCTGCGTTTTCGCCGACGATGGAACCGAGACCGCCACACGGCTCACCGAGCGAACCGGTCACGTTTTTCACGGCATCGTGCCCGGCGCCGGGGTCGGTACCCGATATGGGATCCGCGTCGACGGCGCCTGGGATCCGGCCAACGGCCTGCGGCACAACAAGCACAAGCTGCTGCTCGACCCGCATGCAACCGCGATCGAGGGCGACTACGACTGGGGCCAGGCGCTGTTCGGTCACGACATGAACGAGCCTGAGCAGCGAGACGACTCGGACTCGGCCGCCGCCATGCCCCGGTGTGTCATCACCGACCCGTCGTTCGACTGGAACGAAGGCGGTGCCGACGTGGCTCCGCGCACGATGCTATCGGAGACGATCATCTACGAGACCCACGTGAAAGGATTCACCAAGCTGCACCCGGAGGTGCCAGAAGAGATTCGTGGCACGTACGCGGGTCTCGGGCATCCTGCAGCGGTGAAATACTTCACCGACCTCGGCGTCACCGCCGTCGAGTTGATGCCCGTGCAGCAGTTCGTGCAGGACTCGCACCTGCTCGAGAAGGGCCTGCGCAACTACTGGGGCTACAACAGCATCGGCTTCTTCGCGCCGCACGGAGACTACGCGGCAGCCGGAGACGGCGGCGGCCAGGTGGCCGAGTTCAAGGCCATGGTCAAGTCGCTGCACGCGGCCGGACTCGAGGTGATTCTCGACGTGGTGTACAACCACACCGCCGAGGGCAACCACCTGGGCCCGACGTTGTCGTTCAAAGGCATCGACAACGAGGCCTACTACCGCCTGGTCGAGGAAGACCGAGCGAACTACTTCGACACCACCGGTACCGGCAACAGCCTGAACGTCTCGCACCCCACCGCCCTCGGCCTCATCATGGACTCGCTGCGGTACTGGGTGACCGAAATGCACGTCGACGGATTCCGTTTCGATCTCGCCACCACGCTCACCAGGCAGGGCGGCGACGCCGATCTGCACAGCGCCTTTCTCACGCTCATCGCGCAAGACCCGGTGCTCGCGCCGGTAAAGATGATCGCCGAGCCGTGGGACACGGCGGGGTACCAGGTCGGCGGATTCCCGGCCGACTGGTCGGAGTGGAACGGAAAGTTCCGCGACGACGTGCGCGACTACTGGCTCGGCACCGACGGCATTCTGGGCACGCTCTCGCAGCGGGTGCTGGGCAGCCCCGACGTCTACGAGGCCGACCGGCGCTCGCCGCTGTCGAGCATCAACTTCGTCACGGCGCACGACGGCTTCACCCTGGCCGACCTCACCTCGTACAACCAGAAGCACAACGCGGCCAACGGCGAAGACAACAACGACGGCGAGAGCGACAACAGGTCGTCGAACGGCGGGGCAGAGGGGCAGACCGACGACGAGGCCGTGTGCCAGCGTCGCGACCTCGCGCGCCGCAACTTTCTCGCCACTTTGTTGCTCTCGGCCGGCGTACCCATGATTCTCGGCGGTGACGAGATCGCTCGCACGCAGGGCGGCAACAACAACGCGTACTGCCAAGACAACGAGATCTCGTGGTTCGACTGGGCCGGCGCCGACACCGAGCTGCTCCAGTTCACGAAGCAGCTCATCGCCCTGCGCCGGGAGAACCTCGCGCTGCACCCCTCCTGGTTTCGGCAGGCACCAGAAGACGGTGGCGACGACACCGTCGTGATCGACCGCTCCGACGCCGAAGGGTTCAGCGCCGAAGACTGGAAGAATCCGGATGCCCGGTCCATCGCCTTCGTACTCGAACACGAGGGTGCCGACTCGTTCGCACTGCTGCTGAACGCGGCGGCGAACGGAGTCGAGTTCCAGATTCCGACGGCCCCCGGCGCCGAATGGCAACTCGCTCTCTCGAGCGACCCCGCCCAGCGGGTCGAAGGAGAGGTGACGACACTCATCGTCGCCGGTAGCTCGTTCACCCTGTTGCGCAGTCGCGCCTGAGCGCTTGACCGCGCCTGCGCGAGCGGCAAGGGTGGGGTGATGTCGATACTCTCGGATGCGCTCGCGGCTCTGCACAGACCGAAGGCACCGCTGCTGCATGTCGCCGTCGACGAGGGGTCGGGCCCGCCCGTCATTCTGGTGCACGGCATTGCGTCGTCGTCGGCGACGTTCCATTACGTGATTCCGCTGATCGAGGCAGGTCACCGGGTCATCGCGATCGACATTCTCGGGTTCGGTGAGTCGCCTCGACCTCCCGATGCCGAATACACCATGCACGAGCACGTCGACGCCCTGGCGGCGACCATCCACTCGCTGCACCTGCGCGAGCCGTTCGTTCTGGTGGGCCACTCGCTCGGCTGCCTCATCACCTCTCGCTTCGCATCGACGCATGCGAAAGTGGTCACACATCTCGTGCTGGTCAGCCCGCCCATCTATCTGAACCCGATGGAGATCGGCGACCCGAAGCTGCGCAAACGCGTGTCGGGCTACCTGAAGATCTACGACTACCTGCTGGTGCCCTTTGTGAAGTCCATGCAGCACTGCATCGAGGTGCAGACCATCATCAGCGACCTTGCGCACGTCGAGGTGCCGATCGATGTGGTGTACGGCCGGTTCGACGAGTTCATCGCCCCCGGCAGCATCGCCATCATCGAGAAGATGCGCGGCGTGACGGTGCATATGGTTCAGGCGGCAGACCACATGATCCGGATGCCCCTGGCGCGCGTGGTGGCAGCGGCCATCAACACCGCTCCCGCGAGTCTGGTTGTCACCTGAAACTCCGGCTGTCACCTGAAACTCTGGCTGTCACCTGAAAGAGGGCCAGACGGCGGCCCGCTGACGTAGACTGAGCCGCCTACAGAGCGAGGTCGCATGACCCTTCAGGATTACGTCCGTGTTCTGAAGGCGCACTGGGTGGCCATCATCGTCTTCACCCTAGTCGGCGCGCTCGCCGCCTGGGGTTGGACGTTTTTACAGACGCCGGTCTATTCGGCGAACTCGACCGGCATCGTGAGCATGGTCTCCGACGGCACCATCGGCGAGTCGGTGGCGACCGATGCTCTCGCGAAGTCGAAGGCGACCACTTTCGTCGCCGTCGGGCAGTCCCGTGCGGTCGCCGACATCGTGATCGGGCAACTGGGTCTCACCGACTCCGCCGAGTCGGTGGCCGACCGAGTCACGGTGACGAACACGAAAGACACGCCGACCATCAACATTTCTGCGAAGGCCTCGAGCGGGGCGAAAGCCAAGCAGCTTGCCGACGCCTGGATCGTGGGAATGGCCGCTCAGATTCAGGCGATCGAGAGTAAGACGGTCACCACCGGATCGACCGCGGTGACCCCAGCCCCCGCCACCTTTCTGGAGCCGATCGAGGCGGCGGTCGCGCCGCAGAGCCCCATCTTTCCGAACACCCGTATCTCGGTGCTGATCGGTGCGCTGCTCGGCTTGATCGTGGCGCTGGTGTACGCCGTTGTGCGCAACGTTCTCGACCGGCGCATCAGATCGGCGGCGATCATCCAACAGCATTTCAGACTGTCGGTGGTCGGCACTCTTCCGCGCGACAAAGCCCTCAGCGACCTCAGCAGGCTCACCTCCGGCGATGGCACGGTCGGCGGATCAGTCGCGACGGCGCAGAGTCGCGCGCTGGGTGAGGCTTTTCGCGAGCTGCGCACCAATCTGCGCTTCATGCACATCGACAACCCGCCCCGAGTCATCGTCGTCACGAGCCCGTCGCCGAACGACGGCAAGTCCACCGTCACGGCCAACCTCGCGATCGCACTGGCCGCCGCCGGGCAGAAGGTCGTCGTCGTCGACGGCGATCTGCGCAAGCCGATGGTGGCGTCGTCGTTCGGCGTGGTCGGGGGAGTGGGCGTCACCGACCTGCTCATCGGCAGCGCCGAGGTTCAGGATGTTCTGCAGCCCTGGGGCGATACCGGCAACCTGAACGTGCTGGGCGCGGGGTCGATACCCCCGAACCCGAGCGAACTGCTCGGTACGAACGGCATGAACCTGCTGTTGCGACACCTCGCCAAAGACGCAATCGTGCTGGTGGATGCCCCGCCCCTGCTGCCAGTGACCGACGCGGCGATTCTCGCCGCTCAGGCCGACGGCGCCCTCGTGGTGGTCTCAGCGGGCCGAACGACCATCGACGAACTCGAACGGGCGCTGGCCGGCATCACCCTCACCAACGGAAAGGTGCTGGGCGTCATCCTGAACCGTGTTCCGCACACCGGCGCTGACGGACGCAGCTATGGCTACTACCACGGCGGATACAGCTCAGTGGCGGCCCCGGCTTCGGCCCCGGCACCCGCCCCGGTCTTCATGCCGACCGCTACGGCAGCTGCATCGGGTTCGCCGACAAGGTGACCGCGGCGTTCGTCGCCAGCAGTCGGCCGGTCACCGTGGCCCGGGCGCCGGCAGTGACTGCTGCGCCGATGAGCGCGGTACCGACGAACTCCGAGTCGGCGCCGAGGGTGACGGCGCCCGTGGTCACCCAGAAGATGCGCGAAGCGAGCGCGCCCCCGCTCAGAACCATGGAACTCGATGCGGCGGTGGTGAAGGCCCCGCCGGTGACCAGAATGAACGACGCCGACGGGTCGCCCCCGGCGTCGAAGGTGAGCACGCCGGTGAGTCCGATCGCGGCCGCCAGCTTGTAGACGCCCGGCAGCAAGGTGACTCCGCCGAGAGCGCCCGGTAAAGCAGCAGTGGCGGGCAGAGCGCTGGCCGCAGCCAGGGCCGACCGGGTGTCGATTTCGGCCTGCGCATTGTTCGCTGCCGAGCCGAATAGGGCCTGGGCAGCCGCAGAGAATCCGGTGAGCGCGGCGCCGGGCTCGAAACCGATGGCGCCGCCGAACGTCGAGGCGCCGCCCGTGTCGGTGAGCGCCAGCTGGCCGATGACGGCGTAGCCGGTGGCCGCACCGAGATCGATCTGGTTCGTCGTGGCGAACGGCAGCGAGACCTGATTGTTGCCGGTATTGGTGTCACCGCCGGAGCCGGCCGTGATGGTCGCTGTGGCGATCGAAGACACGAGCCGAGCCGGAGCGAGCGCGATCTTCCAGGTGCCCGTCAGCGTGGTCGAGCTCGAATGGGCGGCGATGCCACTGGTGTAGGTGAAAGCGAAGTGGTCGTCGGTGTGTTCCACGGTCCAGCCGTCGACGGCATCGGGAACGAATGAGTCCGAGACACCGGTCAAGCCGTTTGCCGCGTTGAGCCGGGTCACGAAGACAGCGATCGGGCCGGTGGAGGTGCCGCCGCCCACCTCCGAGATCGTCACCGTGAGCGGGCTCGAACCGCCGCCACTCGCAATCGACGACAGGGTGAGGGCTGTGGCTGCGAGGCTGAAGTCGGTGATCGGCCCGCTGGCCGAGACGGCGGGTGCCCCCACGGCGAGAGTGACGAGGGGAATGCTCCACGCAGAGGCCGTCAGAAGGGTTCGCCGACTGACCATCGGCGAGAGATGCGACGGATCGACTGACATCGCTGCTCCTACCGCGAAGGCGGGTGGTCTGCAGTTTCCAGAGTCCGGCGTTTGGGCCAGCATGTCACACCCGGGTGACAAAACCTAAGAAGGGCGGGGCGGGTCGGGCATCCGCTGCCCGCTCTGGCGCGGCGGCGTTATTGCAACGCCGAGGTCAGCCGCGCAAGATTGTCGAGAATCGTCGAGCGAAGCGGCTGCCTCAGCCACTCTTCGAGCGTGAGTTCGCGGCTCAGCTCTCGATACCCGTCTTCGACCGCGCGCATGTCGCGTACGAAGCTCGCTCCCCGCACCATCAGCGAGATCTCGAGGTCGAGGTTGAACGAGCGGATGTCCATGTTGCTCGAGCCGATGACCGCGAGTTCATTGTCGATCGTGAAGTGTTTGGCGTGCAGAATATACGGCGAACGGTAGAGCCAGATACGCACCCCGGCACGCAGCAGCGCTTCGTAGTACGAGCGCTGGGCGTGATAGACCCCGGCCTGGTCGCCGATCTCTGAGACGAACAGCTCGACCTCGATGCCGCGCTGCGCCGCCGTGGTGATGGCGTAGAGCATCGAGTCGTCGGGCACGAAGTAGGGCGACGTGATGATGACCTTCTCTTGGGCGTAGTACATCAGCGCCAAAAAGAGCCTCAGGTTGTTCTCTCCTTCGAAACCCGGGCCGCTCGGCACCAGCTGGCAATCGAGCGCGTCTGGTGACGTATCGACGAGTTCGTCGCCGATCTCCACGGTCTCGCGGGCGAGCAGCTCGTTCGTCTCGCTGTACCAGTCGGTGATGAAAATGGCGTTGATACCGCTCACCACCGGCCCTTCGACACGGGTCATCAGGTCTTGCCACTGCAACCCGCGCCTGATGTTGCTCTTCTTGTTGTAGCTGCGATCAATGAGGTTCTGCGACCCCATGAACCCCACCGTGCCGTCGATGACGAGCAGCTTGCGATGGTTGCGCAGGTCTGGCCGCTGCCATTTGCCCTTCAGCGGCTGCACCGGCAGCATGAACTGCCACGTCACTCCGATGTCGGTCAGCTTCGCGAACGTCGCGCGATGGGTGGATGTTCGTACCGACGCAATGTGATCGAGCAGCACTCGAACGGTGACCCCCCGCTTCACTGCCGCCTCCAGGGCATCGAAGAAGTCGGCCGTCACCGGGTCGAGGGCGATGATGTAGAACTCGCAGTGCACGAAGGTCTTGGCGCGCCCGATTTCGGCGGTCATGGCAGCGATGGATGCGGCGTAGTCGCCGATCAGCGTCGCCGTGTTGCCGCCGACCAGAGGCATCGCTCCCAGCTGCCGGTTCAGCCGCACCACCGAACGCAGCCAGGTGGGCCAGGGCTCGTCGTCGCTGACGAGCTCGATACCCTTTGTCGTCTCGATGATGAAGCTGTTGATGGCTGCCTGTTTGTCGCGCCGTTTCTTCGGCAGTTTGTAGCTGCCGATCAGCAGAAAGAACAAGACGCCGATGTAGGGAATGAGAAAGATCGCCAGCAGCCACGCCATCGCCGCGGCCGGGCGGCGGTTGCGGGGCACCACGATGATCGCGGTGATACGCACGGCGAGATCTACGAGCAGCGCCGCCACGATGACGATGATGGTGATCTGATCGCTTGTCATGCGCGGGCCCCCCGCAGTCGTGGTTCGTGAATGGTGCCATCGAGGTAGAGCCATCGGCCGCGTTCGGCGACGAAACTGCTGGTCTCGTGTAGTTCTGTCGCGCGGCCGCCGAGTCGTGAGCGAGCGACGAATTCGACCGTGCCGGTTTTCTCGAGCATCCCGCCGCCCGTGCGAGACACGATCTCGAGCGAGAAGAATTGCTGCTCGGGGTCGAGGTCGAGAGTCGCCGGGCGGGTCGACGGATGCCACGTGGCCAGCAGGTAGGCAGAGTCGCCGCGAACGAAGGCCGAGTAGCGCGAACGCATCAGGCGTTCTGCAGTGGGTGACGGCTGTGTGCCCCGATGCGCCGGAGCGCAGCACTCGCCATACGTGAGACCGCTGAGACACGGGCAGCGCTGTTCGTCGCCCACGACGACGAACGAGGGGGTGGCCGGGGCGGTCATTCTCCCATTATGCGGTGCGGAGGGCCGGGTGCGCGGTCAGAGGTCGGTCATCCCGGAGCCGAGAATAACGACGCCGATCATCAGCATGATGAGCACGGTGACGATTCGGCTGTTACGGGTGATCCACGAGCGCGCAGACAACAGGCGGGGCTGCATCTTCTGGGGTGCGGCAAGCGTCACGATAATGGGTACGGCGACGGTCGACGCACCGATCACCGTGTAGATGGCGATGGCTATTGCGGCTTCTGCGGGATCGATTCCGGCGGTGTGCAGGCCCAGACCGGCGGCGATGCCCAGCAGAAGGCCCTTCGGCCGAAAGTTGAGGGCGAAGGCGATGCCGAACGCGGGCAGAGCGCCGAACGAGCCGATGGCGCGAAGCCACTTCGGGTCGTCGGCGGCCGGCGGCTTGCCCCGACCACGGCGCCAGGTGACGAACGAGAAGACGATCATCGCGGCCCCGAGCACGATCTCAACGATGCCGATAGCGAGAGTGGGCTCTTTGATCGATTGCTCGGGCAGCGCTTGCGCGAACAGCGAAACGAGTGAGATGACGAGGGCGATTCCGAAGACCCAGCCCACCAGGAACGGAATGGCGGCCCGATTGCGCTTGGGCGAGATGAGAATCACGATCGTCGCCGTGATCGGCACCGAACTCAGGGCCACGGCAACAGCGATCGGCAGCAGGTGTCCCAGAGCCTGGAGCATGCGGCTGTTTCCCCTTTGTGACGAAAACGGTTCGTGAGTGCTGCGCCGCCGAGCCTTACTCCAGGGCCGAGGTCAGTCGGGCCAATCCGTCGAGCGCGGTCGACTTCAGCGGTTCTCTGTTCCACTCGTCGAGTGTCAACAGACTACCGATCTCACGATAGTGCGCTTCGACAGCGCGCATTTCATCGACGAAGGTCTTTCCGTGCACCAACAGCGAGATCTCCAAGTCGAGAAGGAACGACCGAATATCCATGTTGCTCGAACCGATCACGGCGATGTCGTCGTCGATCGACAGGTGTTTGGCATGCAGGATGTACGGGGCGGGGTACCTCCAGATCTGCACCCCCGCTTCGAGCAGCGGCCGGTAGTACGACCGCTGAGCGTGGAACACCGGAACCTGATCGCCGATCGCCGACACGAACAGTTGTACCTCGAGGCCGCGTTTGCAAGCCGCGACGATCGCATCGAGCATCGACTCGTTGGGCACGAAGTACGGGCTCGTGATGATGACCTTCTTCTGCGCCGAGTACAGCAGAGCCAAGAAGAGCTGCAGATTGTTCTCGCCGTCGAATCCCGGGCCGCTGGGCACGACCTGGCAGTCGAGGGCGTCGGGCCCCGCGGCGGCGGCGACCTCGGTGACTCTGACGCGCTCGTTCTCGATGACCTCATCGGTCTCCATGTACCAGTCGCTCAAGAAGATCGCATTGATGCCCGAAACGATCGGCCCGGTCACCCGAGTGATGAGCTCCTGCCATTGCAGGCCGCGCTTGATGTTCTTGGGCGAGTTGTAGCTGCGGTCGATGAGGTTCTGCGAACCCATGAACGCGACCCGGCCATCTACCACCACCAGCTTGCGGTGGTTGCGCAGGTCGGGGCGCTGGTACTTGCCCTTGAAGGGCATGACGGGAAGCATCCAGCTCCACTGCACGCCGATGCGATCGAGCTCGGCGAAGGTCTCTGTGCTCTTCGGTACCTTCTTCGACGAGATGTGATCGGCCAGCAGCCGCACCTTGACGCCGCGCTTCACCGCGTTCTCCATGGCGGTGAAGAACGGCTTCGTCACCGAGTCGAACGAGACGATGAAGTATTCGACGTGCACGAAGGTCGTCGCAGTGTCGATCTCGGCTGCCATCGTGACGATGCCGCCGTTGTAGTCATCGATGAGGCGGGCGGTGTTTCCGCCGATCATGGGCACGGCGCCGAGGTTCTGATTCATCAGCGTGACGTTCTCGAGCCACTGCGGCCAGGTCGAACGGTCGGAGACCAAATCGACATCGGGCACACCCGCGGCGATCATCTCGTTGATCTTCACCTGCTTGTCGCGGCGCTTCTTCGGCAGTTTCGAACTGCCCAGAATGAGAAAGAACAGTATGCCGAGATACGGAATGAAGAAGATGGCGAGCAACCAGGCCATCGCCGCCGTCGGTTTGCGGTCGCGCGGAATGATGATCAACGCGGCGATCTTGACTGCGAGGTCGACGACGAAGAAGAGAATAGACACGAGCAGGGTGATCTGCTGAGAATTCACGCGAACTCGCCTTCTGTAGGTGAGTCGAGTATGGCATCGGGCCCGCCTCGCCAGTAGACGATGTCGGCACCGCGCGGCCTATCTCATCCGGAAGGTGTGAGACGACGTGTGGTCGACGCATGGCCGGCGCTCGAGGGTGTCGTCGAGCGCGGTACAGTCTCTGTGTTCGAGAATCGGACTGTGAGGGGACTTTCGAATGACTGACACAGTCGACCGCGTAGATGCAGCCGAGCCCGTGAGCCCAGGCACCGGCATCACGAACGGCATCGCAGCAGTGAGCGGCCGCTACCCGCGAGGAACGATCATTCTGGTCGGCCTCGCGGCGGCCACCGTCACCGCGATCGGTCTGAGCGGCATCCGTGGCATCTTGGCGCCCACCCTGCTCACCCTCATCTTGACGATCTGTGCGCACCCGGTGCGTACGCTGCTGGAGAAGCGCGGTGTGCCGCACGGCATCGCCACGGGCTCGGTCATTCTCGTCGTGTTCGTGCTGCTGGCCGGTTTCACCTACACACTGGTCATCGCATTCGCGCAATTCGCGTCGATGCTGCCGCAGTATTCCGACCAACTCACCGCCGCGGGCACCAGCATCACAACCTGGCTGGCCAGCATCGGCATCGATCCGGCGCAGATCAGTCAGATCACCAGCAGCATCAACCCGGGCACCATCGTGGCCGCTGCGCAGGGAATCCTCGGCAGTGTGTTCAGCATCACGACGTCGCTGGTGATCGTGCTGACGTTCATGATTCTCATGTCGGCCGACGCGGTCTACGTGCCGACGATTCTGAAACAGCTCTCGGAGCGACAGCCGCACTTCGTGACCGCGCTGGGCGAGTACGCCTCGAACGTACGCCGGTACATGGTGGTCACAACCGCCTTGGGGGTGACGCAAGGCGTGCTGAGCGCGCTGGCGCTGTGGATCATGGGCGTGCCGTCGGCGCTGCTCTGGGGCATTCTCGTGTTTCTGTGCAGCTTCATTCCGAACGTCGGCTACTTCTTCGCGCTGATTCCGCCGATCGTGTTCGGGTACCTGGTGGGCGGCTGGGGCATGGTGATCGCGGTGATCGTCGTGTACGGCATCATCAACGCTGTCGTTCAGTCGATCATTCAGCCGCGCGTCGTCGGCAACGCCGTGTCGCTCAGCCAGACGCTGACCTTCTTCTCCGTCTTGTTCTGGGCCGTGATCATCGGCCCGATCGGCGCGATTCTGGCGATTCCGCTCACCTTGCTCGGCAAAACACTGCTCGTCGACTCCGACCCGGCGTCACGCTGGACACGGCCCGTGCTCGGCCCGACCGCCGAGACGAGAGCTCTGATGCGAGCAGACGACGAAGCAAGCAAGGCGGCCCGCAAAGAAAAGCGTGCCGAGAAGGTTTCTGCGAAGTCGGGGCAGGCAAGGCCCTCGGGCGGTGCGGACTCGTAGAGTTGAGCACTATGCAGGTCGACGCCATCATCATCACGGCCATGGACGACGAGGCGCAGCCCTTTCTCGACCGGGCGACGGAGGTCGGTGAGGCCACTCGGGTGGGCCATGCGGTGTACCGGCGAGTCACGCTCGCCGGGCATCCGATGCTCGTGGTGCGCAGCGGAATCGGGTTGGTGAACGCGGCGGGGGCAGCGACATCGGCCATTCTGGCGACACAGAGCGAGGGCGGCGAACCGCTCGTCATCAGCGCCGGAACGGCCGGGGGAGTGGGGCCGGCCGTTCGAGTCGGCGACGTGGTGGTGGGCAGCGATTACGTGAATGTCGATGCCGATGCCCGTGTTTTCGGGTATGAACTCGGTCAGGTGCCGAAAATGCCGGCCCGCTACAGCGCGCTCGCCGCACACCGTGAGGCAGCCGATCGTGCAGTGCTGCGAGTGGCCGAGGTCAGCGCGAGCGTGCACGTCGGTCTGGTCGTCTCCAGCTACTCGTTCGTCACGGCCGAGCGCGCGGCCGAGATCATCGGCCAGTTTCCCGGGGCCCTCGCCACCGATATGGAGTCGGTCGCGATAGCCCAGACCTGTCACGTGTACGGGCGCCCTTTTCTCTCGGTGCGGGGCATCTCCGACCTCTGCGGGCCCATTGCCGGCTCCGACTTCTTGAGTCACGTCGACGACGCGGCCGATCGCTCGGCGATCGTCACCATCGCGCTGTTCGACGAGTTGTTGCAGCCTGCGGCAGCAGTCAATGTGGGGGGCAAACGCTAGCGTCGTTTCACGACGACGTCGAACGGCCGTCGACGAGAAGCTGATCTCGAAGTACGCGGCCCGTGCTCGCCGGCGACGAGTAGGCGTTCTGGGAGGGTTTCGCTCCGGCGCCGCAGACCTTGATTCCGCGCGAGATCGGCAGGTAGGCGGCGAAGCAGATGGCCAGGGCAGGCGTTCAGTCGCTGGGCAACTCGGGAATGGTCATCCACATCACCGCGTCGCGGGCCCATTCGAGGGCCTTCGTTGCGACGTCGTAGGCGACTTGCGGATCACGCCATTCTTGGTTGTACCCATCAGACGTCATCACGATGCGTTCGGGGCCGTAGCTCTGCAGCGTCTCGAGGCTGCTGGTTATCGCGGCGAATACGCTGGCTGCCATGTTCTCTTGAGGCAATTTTCCCCACCCTCTGGTGATGCCGAACCACCCTGTTCTTGGCCAGGGTACGCCCGTCGGCGGCCTGCCGTTCGACATGTCACGTGAGCGTGTCGAAACACAAAGCGGTGCCCCCGCGGCCGTGCAGCGGGGGCACCGGTAACTCTCAGAAAGAACCTCTCAAGCGAGGCGCAGGTGTCAGCCGTCGACCCGGGGCAGCGTCTCGGATGAGGTGCCACCGGCGCTTGATGACGTTTTGGTCGTCGTGGTCGTCGTCGGGGTCGGCGTCGGCGTGGTGGTGGGCGGAGCGACGACGGGGCCGCCATTCGGCCCGACGGCAGCGCTTGCCAGGTCGACCGTCGCGAGGGCGCCGTTGCTGCCCAGACCGACATGCAACGCGGTTTCGGTGAAGGTGCCCGCGACGTTCGAGCGGTGATTCACATCGAGCTGAGCGAGGGCGTCGATGGCCGATTGCAAGGGCCCTTGCAGAGAGGCTGTCAGTGCGGTGAGCAGGGGAGTGACGATTGCCTTCGCCCCGGTGAGGGCGAGTTGCACCGCGACCTGGGCCGCCCCCGTCAGGCCGGAGAGCGCCTGCTGGGCTTTGGTGAGCACTCCGTCGGTGAGCGCCGTGATCTTGTTGATGACGGCGAGGGGTACGTAGTCGAGCAGATTCGTATCCGGCGCCAGATTGTTGAGATCGGCTCCCAACCCGGCCGCCTGCAGATCGGCTAGTGTCACCGTGATCGTACCGCCGGCTGTGAAGGGGTTGGTCACCCCGGTCACTCCCGCTGTGTTGAGTGCCGCGATCAGAGTGGCAAGTACAGGCCGGAGCGCCTCCGTAGGCACCGATACCAGCGTGCCGCCGACATTCATGCTCACCTCGGCCAGCCGGTACTGCCCGGATTGGGCACCACCGACGCTTTCGTGGGCCGAGGCGGCGAGTGTTCCGATGGTGGCGTCGAGATTCACCAGATCGGTGCCGCCGGTCAGCATAGCCGTACCGATCGAAAGCTCGGCGGTACTGTTCGCCGTCGGCGACCCGACGTCGCGCCCTGCGGTCACGGTGTTCACCCCGATCAGACTCGGAGCCGCGCTCACGGCGCCAGAGAACGCATCAGACGATCCGTCGGCGTTCGCCCGCCCGTATTGCCCGACGGCCCCGAGCCGAATGAGCCCAGAGTCGCCGAACACGGGAACGTTGGTCGTGCCGACCTTCAGAGCGATGAGCCCCGCGACGGCAGACGCATCGACAGGGGTGTCGACGATGACATCTCCCTGGCCGTTCGTATTGACCGCATTGGCGCCCTTCAATGTCGCCAGGGTGTCGAGGATGCTCGAACTCAGCAACGAGGCCGAGACGAGCCGCCCGTTACCCTGTGACACGACTCCCTGTGACGCAACTGCCTGAGCCATCGCGCTCGCGGGTACCGCGAGCAGAGCGGCCACGCCCAGAGCGACCGCGGAACAGAGCATTCGGCGCACGGGCAAACCCCGTGTGTTCTTCGATTTCTTCACAATTCCACCATTTCTTACCCCTCACAAGGGGGTCAGAACGAAGGTTAGCAAGAAATCGCGCAATTAATGAGCAAAGATCAAAAGTATTGCGCGCCCGCGTCGATGCTCAGGTGTTCTGCCGTGATCAGGCGCGCATCGTCAGAGGCGAGAAAGGCGACGGCATTCGCGATGTCTTCGGCCTCTGCCGCCCACACCGGCAGAAACGGCGTTCCCATCGCCGCGAGCGGCGGGTTGCTCTCGTTCGTGTGAGTGATGGCGGCGATCATGTCGCCCGACCCCATGGGGGTGTTCACGGCGCCGGGGTGCACGCTGTTGACCCGGATGCTGTGCTTACCCAGTTCGGCCGCGAACGCTCGCGTCATTCCCGTGACGGCGTGCTTGCTTGCGGTGTAGTGCACCATGAACGGCTGCATCTTCTTGCCGGCGTAGGAGCTGGTGAGGATGATCGAGCCGCCACCGTTCGTCACCAGGTGGGGAGCGCCGACCATGACGGTGTTCCAGACGCCGACCACGTTGATATCCATGGTGGTCTTGAACATCTCGGGCGTCGTCTCATCCCACGTTGCGGGAATACAGATTCCGGCGTTCGCGACGACGATGTCGAGCTTGCCGAATTCGGCCACGCCTTCGTCGACGAGCGCCCGCATTCCTTCGAGGTCGCGAGTGTCGCCTTGGCGAAACAGAATACGGCGGTCTTCCGCCTCCACCAGTCGAACGGTCTCCGCGAGATCGTCGAGCGACGACGAGTCGTAGGGAACGAGAGGAATCTCGCCGGCGAGGTCGATCGCAATAATGTCTGCGCCCTCTTTTGCGAGCTTGACCGCGTGTGATCTGCCTTGCCCACGCGCTGCCCCGGTGATGAAAGCGACCTTACCTTCGAGTCGACCTGTCACAAGAATCTCCTTTGATCTGAACGTTCGGCAGCGGTGCGTTCCGCCGCTTTCTCGATTATGACACCAAGTGCCTAAATAGGCACTCGTCAGAATGTCCCCCGTTCTGGGAGGAGCGGATTCCCTCGTTCAACGGAGTACTATCTGAAGAAATCTCGTTTGTGAGGTATTCTCTGAAATCTCAAACTGGATGAACGGCACACCGCGAAGGGGGAAGAACAATGCACAACCCACGATTCGCCGACCGTCACATCGGTGCCGGCGAAGAGGCTCAGCTCGTTATGCTCGACGTTCTCGGCCGCACGAGTCTCGATGACCTGGTCAACGCCGCCATTCCCGCTTCTGTGCGCGGCAGATCCGCTCGGGCCGAGAGACATCTGCCGCCATCGCCGATTGCTGAACCTCTAAGCGAAGTCCGCGTCGCGGCCGAGTTGCGTCACCTCGCGTCTCGCAACGTCGTCAACCGGTCGATGATCGGCCTCGGCTACTACGACACGGTGACTCCTGCGGTCATCCGGCGCACCATTTTCGAGAACCCGCACTGGTACACGGCGTACACGCCCTACCAGCCCGAGATCGCGCAGGGGAAGCTAGAGGCCCTGCTGAACTTTCAGACGATGGTGGCCGAACTGACCGCGCTCGATACGGCCAACGCGTCGATGCTCGACGAGAGCACCGCTGCGGCCGAGGCGATGCTGTTGCTGCGACGCGCGAGTTCGAGTTCATCTCGCGTCTTCGTGATCGACGCAGATCTTTTTCCGCAGACCAAATCGGTTCTTGCGGCGCGAGCGGATGCACTGGGCATCACCCTTGTCGAAATCGATCTCGCCTCGGCGAGCCCCGCCGATGTGCCGCTTGCGTTCGGCGTGCTCCTTCAGTACCCGGGCGCGTCAGGTCGCATCTGGAATCCGGCCGCCATCATCGCTTCGGCCCATCTGAGGGGTGCGCATGTCGCGGTCGCCGCAGATCTTCTGGCGATGACGCTGCTCACGCCGCCCGGTGAACTGGGAGCAGACGTGGCCGTGGGTTCGGCTCAGCGTTTCGGGCTGCCCCTGGGTTACGGAGGCCCACACGCCGGCTTTCTCGCTGTGCGTGCCGGCCTCGAGCGGCAACTCCCGGGGCGTCTTGTCGGAGTTAGTCGTGACGCCGACGGAGCAGTCGCCTATCGGCTCGCTTTGCAGACTCGCGAGCAGCACATCCGCCGCGAGAAGGCAACGTCGAACATCTGCACCTCGGCGGTTCTGCCCGCCGTGATGGCCTCGATGTACGCGGTCTACCACGGCCCGGAGGGTCTGAGTCAGATCGCCACCGAGGTGAACCGTGCCGCCCGTCTGCTGGCGGCCACTCTGAAAAGCGGAGGGCTGAGCGTGCTCTGCGACGACTTCTTCGACACCATTCAGGTCAGCGTGCCGAATCGGGCAGCGCAGCTCGCGCACGACCTCCATGGCCGCGGCTATCTGGCACGCCTGGTCGACGACAACACGCTCGGGTTCTCGGTCGACGAGACCACCGACGGTGAAGACATCGCTGCGGTGATGAGTGCTCTGGCGGCGGTCTCGAGCGTGGGGGAGCGCTCCGCTGCACCGGGGCCGAGCATCCCGAGCAGTATGCGGCGAACGAGCGCTTTTCTCGAGCATCCGGTCTTTCATCGATACCGCTCCGAGACGGCTCTGTTGCGTTACATTCGCCGCCTCGGTGCCAAGGACTACGCGCTCGACAATGGAATGATTCCGCTCGGCTCGTGCACGATGAAGCTCAGCAGCGCGGTGTCGATGGAGGCAGCGAGCCTGCCGGGCTTCGCGGGCATCCACCCGTTCGCCCCCGCCGAAGACGTGCAGGGCTATCTGCACCTGATCGACCAGTTCGAGGTGTGGCTTGCAGAACTCACGGGCTACGATTCGGTTTCGCTGCAACCGAACGCCGGTAGTCAGGGTGAGCTCGCCGGGCTGCTGGCCATCCGTTCCTATCACCTCGAACGCGGCGAGGAGCGTCGTGATGTGTGTCTCATCCCGTCGAGCGCGCACGGCACGAACGCTGCTTCGGCCGTTCTGGCCGGCATGCGGGTCGTGATCGTCGACTGCGACGAACTCGGCAACGTCGACCTGACCGATGCGACCCAGAAGATCGCCGACCACGCCGACCGTATGGCGGCGCTGATGATCACCTACCCCTCGACACACGGTGTTTTCGAAGACCATGTCACTGATCTCTGCGATCTTGCGCACGCTGCTGGCGCACAGGTCTACATCGACGGTGCGAATCTCAACGCCGCCCTGGGATACGTCAGATTCGGCGACATCGGCGGAGACGTCTCGCATCTGAACCTGCACAAGACTTTCGCGATTCCGCACGGCGGAGGTGGGCAGGGTGTCGGGCCGGTCGCGGCGAAGGCGCACCTCGCGCGGTTCTTGCCCGGGCATCCGTTCGCTCCCGAGGTCGAACACTCGGGCGCAGCAGGCGCGCACTATGTGCACAGCGGTAGCGCCGTGTCGGCTGCGCCGTTCGGAGGGGCGAGCATTCTGCCGATCAGTTGGGCGTACCTGCGAATGATGGGCATTGCCGGCTTGCGACGGGCGAGCGGATCGGCTGTTCTCGCGGCCAACTATGTCGCAGAGCGGCTCGGCGGCGTTTTTCCGGTGCTGTATACAGGGGAGCAGGGCTTGGTCGCGCACGAGTGCATTTTCGACCTGCGACCGCTCTACCGGGCATCCGGAATCACGTCGATCGACGTCGCCAAGCGCCTCATCGACTACGGCTTTCATGCGCCCACGGTCAATTTTCCCGTGGTCGGCACGCTCATGGTAGAGCCGACCGAGAGCGAAGACCTCGACGAGCTCGACAGATTCGTCGACGCGATGACCATGATCAAGGCCGAAGCCGACGAGGTGGCTCTGGGAGTCTGGCCGGCCGACGACAACCCGATCGTGAATGCACCGCACACGGTGGCGAGCGTGACGGCGCCCATCTGGGACCACCCGTACGGCAGGCGCACAGCTGCGTACCCCGTCGCCTCGCTCGAGGGCGACAAGTTCTGGTCGCCGGTGCGCCGCATCAACGAGGCCTACGGCGACCGCAATCTGGCCTGTTCGTGCCCGCCGCTCGCCGCCTTCGAGACCTACGATGAAGCGCTGGTCGGCGACGCAGTGCTGAGTGCTGCGCGGGCTCTGCCTAGCGCCGCGAGAGTTTTACGACCGGAATCAGCCGATTTCCTGCTGTGACCTGGTAGTCGAGAAACCCGGGCGCCCGCGCCGTGAAGGTCGCCCATGCCGCATCACGCTCGGCGCCCTTCAGATCTTCAGCGAGTACCTCCACGGTCTCTACGCCATTCTCGGTCGCAGCCTCGATCGACATCTCGGGGTGGGCCAGCATGTTCAGATACCACGCCGGGTTCTCGGGCGCCCCGGCCTTCGAAGCCGCCACCAGCCACGACCCGTCGGGCTGCGGCTGAGCCATTACAGGGCTCACCCGCTCGGCACCCGATTTGGCGCCTGTGGTGTGCAGCAGCACGAGGCTCGCGCCGAAACCAGCGGTCTGCACGATGCCGTCGTTCGCACGGAACTCCGCAATGATCTTTTCGTTGAAGTCGCTCATCTCTCCACCGTACCGATGCTTGTGCCCGACCGCGCTATCGCCGAGCCCTGCGGATGCCCGGCGCAGCGAGCAGCGTACACAGAACGCACGCCGCGGCGGTCGCCACGAGCAGCACCCACATGGGTGAAACCTGCGTCAGAGCGGCGAGCGTCGCGGGCAGCAAGAAGCCCGCGTACGTGATCGAGTAGTACACCGCCGTCAGCCCGGCGAGATCGTCGGGCGTCGCCATCTCCTGAACCGCGCTGAGCCCCGACACCATCGCCAGACCGTAGCCGATACCGAAGACCGGCGCCGCGACGAGCACCGACCAGACGTACTGCGAGTTCGCCGCGGGAATCAAGAGCAGCGCGCCGAGCCCGATGAGCAGAACGCCCACGATGCCGGCCCGCCCGCGCAGCAACACCATCAGCGAACCGGAGAAGAACTGCGTCACCCAGCCGAAGCTCAGGGTGATCACCGTGATCAACGTGGCAAATGCCACCGTGAACCCCGGGGTCGCCTCGCCGACGAGACTCGGCCCGACGGCGAAGGCCAGCGCGGGAGCCGCGAACACCCACGGCGCCAACGGAAGCACAACGCCCACGAATCGCGCGCGAGACGCCTTCGGAATGCGCAGGTCTCCGAGCAGCCTCGTCACGTTCGCGTCGAACGAGCGTGTCTCGAGCGCGCCGATCAAGGCCACGAATGCAGCGACACACGCCACGATCTGCACGACATAGGGCAAGACTGTCGGCAACGGCGCCCACTGCGCGAGCAGACCGCCGATGCCGGCACCGCCTCCGAACCCGATGGTCAGTGCCGCCGAGGCGCGGCGGGCGCCGGCACTGGATGCTCCACCCAACACCGAGAGCTCCTTGATCCACGACGTTCCGACCACCATGCCGGCCGCGACGCTGAGGCCGCTCACGAACCGGCCGACGCACAGTCCGGCAAGGCTTGTGCCCGATAACGCCAGAATGATGCTGCCCACCACGCCGAGCACGAGGCCCGCCATGAGAATGCGCTTGCGGCCGTAACGATCCGACCAGACCCCAGACAGGGCGAAGCCGGGAACGATGCCCAGCACGTAGGTTGCGAGCAGAATGTCGACCTGAACCTGAGTGAATCCGTCGACCTGCCGGTACAGCTGCATCAGCGGCAGAAACTGGTTTCCGCCCCAGGCGAGCACGACGACGGCGGGTGCGACGGCAAGCCACGCTCGGGAGTGCAGCCCTGCGGGCGTGTCGACGTTCATCCATTCGACAGTACAACGTGCTGAAGCCGACTCCGCCGCGTGCTGCTCTCGTCATTCCTGAGGGGGCCGCCGACGCTGTTGCTTCGTCTCCGAACGCTGCCCCTTCGCGGCGAGCCGCCGCAGTTTGGATCCGCGAGTCGCTTTTGTCGGGCGGCGGGGGGCGGCATCCGGAGCCAGCGCGGTAGCGACGATCTCGGTCAGCCGGGCCAGCGCGGTCTCGCGATTGCGCAACTGCGACCTGCGCTCCGACGCTGTAACAACGATAGAGCCGGCGACGAGCCGGTTGGCTAGCCGCGAGAGGAGCATCGCTCGCTGGCTTTCAGAAAGGGTCGCCGAGCCCGCGACGTGCCAGATCAGCTCGACCCTGCTGTCGGAGGTGTTCACGTGCTGCCCACCGGGGCCCGACGAGCGTGAGAACCGCCAGGTGAGTTCTGACGACGGAATCGTCAGGGCGGGTGACACGACGAGGTCCATGCTGCGACACCACCGCCCTATCGGCGAGGGTCTGGGGCGAGAGGCCCGCTCGTTGCGCGAACGACGAGCTGCACGGGGAGAATAACCGATGACGTGCCCTCGAACGTGCCGGCCTCGAGCCCTTCGATCAGCAGCCGGGCCGAGTTGCGGCCGATCGACACCACATCTTGCCGCACGGTGGTGAGCGCAGGCGTTATGACCGAGGCGATCTCCACATCGTCGAAGCCGACCACGGTTACGTCTTCTGGCACGCGCAGACCCGCTTCGCGCAGGCGTTTGATGGCGCCGATGGCCATCAGGTCGTTGCCGCCGAACACAGCGGTGAACCGCACGTCGTTGGCCAGAAGGTCGCCGACCAGGTCGTAGCCCGACTGCATCTCGAAGTCGCCGTTGAGCACCAGGGCGTTGGGAAAGAATTCTCGGATGCCCGCCACCCGCTCCACCGTCGAGTTCAGCCCGGCGAACCCTCCGATGATCACGGCCTTCGTGTGCCCGAGTTCGCGCACATGGGCGCCCGCGAGGCGGCCGCCTTCGAAGTTCTCGCTCGTCACCCAGGGAATCGACGACAAACGGTTGATGCCCTCGTCGGCAAGCACGACGGGAGAGGAGAGCGCCACCTTCTCGAGCTCGTTCATCTCGTTCATCTCGCGCCCGGCGGTGTAGACCAGCCCGTCGATCATGCGGGTTCGCACCATGTTGAAGTAGCGCTTCTCGCGCCGCGGGTCGGAATTGAAAGTGCTGCACACGATCAGCCCGTAGTCGAGTTCGTCGGCCATCTCTTCGGCTCCGCGGGCGATACGCCCGAAGTACCAGTTCGAGATGTCGGGCACCGCGAGCCCGATCATGCGGCTGCGCCCCGACTGCAATCGCCGTGCACCGGCGTCGGGCACGTAGCCGAATTCGTCGATAAGCCGTTTGATGCGCAGCGCGGTCTGCGGGTTCACGGGCCGCTTGCCTGACATCGTGTGGGAGACCGTGGTGACGCTCACGCCGGCAGCGTCTGCAATCTGTTGCATGGTCCACGGCTTCGTGTTGGGCTCTGTCACGAAGAACACAGTAGCCCACAAACCGGCGTGCGCAGCGCGGCGCCGTACAAAGCGTGTTGCAACGCCTTTTACACGTATGACACATGACGAAACCCAACAGAAACAGTGGCCCCGTAGCTTCATAAAAACGCATACTGCAAAACGCTTTGCGCATCACACAGCTCCTATCCGCATTACTCGAAACGCACCTGGAGAACACATGATTACCACTTCCCTCCGCGGTCGGCGCACCATGCGCGTGATAACCGCCGTCGTCGGCATCGCCACCGTGCTGGCCGTCTCTACCGCCTGCTCCTCGTCGTCTGGCAGCGCGGCAACGGCATCGGGCAGCGCTACGACCCCGCTGACCCTGCAGACCTCCTGGATTCCCCTCGTGCAATTCGGTGGCAGCTATGTCGCCGAAAAAGAGAACTACTACAAGAACAACGGCGTCGACGTCACGATCCTCCCCGGCGGCCCCGATGTCGACTCGATGGCAGCCGTCGAATCGGGCCAGGCCGACATCGCTATGGGTAATGCCGACACGGTGGCTCAGGCCAACGCGAACGGTGCCGACCTGGTGATCGTAGCGGCGGGTTTCCAAAAGAATCCGTTGGCCATTCTCTCCACATCAGACAAGCCGATCAAAACGCCGGCCGACATGGTCGGCAAGAAGATCGGTGTTCCCACGGGTGACGAGGCGGCTCAAGACGCCGTGCTGAAGGCGAACAACGTCGACGCGAGCCAGGTCACCTCTGTGCCCGTCGGTTTCGACGTCGCCCCGCTGGTCAGCGGCGAGGTCGACGGCCTCTGGGTGTTCTACAGCGAGCAGCCCATCGCCTACGAGGCTGCCGCGGGCAAGCCAGGCGTGACGATGCTCACCGCCGATTACGGACTCGACGTTTACGCGCAGGTGTATGCGGTGAAGAAAGAGACGCTGGCAGACCCCACGAAGAAGGCCGCCATCGAAGGCTTCTTGAAGGGGGAGATCGAGGGCTGGCAGAACTACGTGGCCGACCCGACCGAAGCCGTCGATCTGACCGTCAACGATTACGCGAAAGACGGCGGTCTGACGATCGACGAGCAGACCAAGCAGGCGAAGCTCCAGATGGATCTCCTCGTCACCGACGAGACCAAGGCCAATGGCCTGCTCACGATCTCCGACGCGGGCATCCAGAAGAACCTGACGACACTCGCAGCGCTTGGCATCCCCGCGACCGCGTCACTGTTCGACACCTCCCTGCTGGCCGACATCTACCAAGGCAAGAACACGATCGGCTAGTGCCGTACGGGGCGCAGCGGCAGGGCATCCCGAACCTGCCGCTGCGCGCCACACCCGCGACACCAGCACAGCCGGCCGGCCGAACCCACTCGGTCAGCTGCACAAGACCAACGGATGGACTGCAGCACATGAACGGCACCGGATTCACGCTCACGAACCTCACCAAGGTCTACTCGTCGAACAAACGTGATGTTCTGGCCCTCGACGACATCTCGCTTGCGGTGCCGCAAGGCTCGTTCACCGCATTGCTCGGGCCGTCGGGCTGTGGCAAATCCACCATTCTGCGAATTCTCGCCGACCTCGAGGACTACTCGGCCGGCGATGTCACGATCCACGGCGAGACCCCCGCGAACATCCGCAAGGCGCACCGCCTCGGCCTCGCCCTGCAAGACCCGTCACTGTTGCCCTGGCGTTCGGTGCGCGACAACATCCGCCTCCCCGGCCAGGTGATGCGCACCCCCATCTCGAAGAAGCGTGTCGAAGACCTCATCGGTATGGTCGGCCTCGACGGGTTCGCGGATGCCCGGCCAGCCCAGCTCTCGGGAGGAATGCGGCAGCGCGTGGCGATCGCCCGCGCCATCGTCGCCGAACCCGAGATTCTGCTGCTCGACGAACCGTTCGGTGCGCTCGACGAGATCACCCGGCAACGCATGAACGAAGAGTTGCAGAAGCTCTGGAGCGCCACGTCGGCCACCGCCCTTCTCGTGACGCACTCCATCGCCGAGGCTGCATTCCTCGCTGACCGGGTGATCGTCATGTCGCCTCGACCTGGCCGTATCGTCGGCGACGTGACGGTGGACTTCCCGCGGCCGAGGCGCCGCGAGCTGCTCTCCAGCACCGAGTTCCACGCCCTCTGCGACCAGTTGAGCGGGCTGCTGCATTCCGGTGGCGACGACGACCTGTTCAGCGACGGTGAGCTCACCGCGGTTCCGGCGGGGGCGTGAGCATGACGACAGCCACCCCACACGCCCCGAATCCGACCCGTGCGGCCGCTCAAGCGTCTTTGATCGCGGCGGCGCGTACCAAGTCGCGTACCGAAGCCCGACGATCGCGCAGGAGCGGCTGGGTCACCACCCTGCTGGTGAGCCTTCTGCTCATCGGCATCTGGGAGGTCGCTGCCGACCTTGCTCTGACCCGCCTCGGCGTGATGGCCTCGCCGAGTGCGATCGTGCAGAGCCTTGCCGCGACCCCTGACCTGTACATCAACGCCGTCATGGCCACCGCGTGGGTGGCCATCCGCGGCTGGTTCTGGGGCAATCTCGCCGCCATCGTCGTGGCCCTGGTGTTCGTGCAGATCAAGGCCTTCGAGTCGCTCTTTCTGCGGCTCGCGCTCGCCCTGTTCTGCCTGCCGCTGGTGGCGGTCAACCCGCTGCTGCAGGTGACCTTCGATCCCGATACGGCGAAGGTCGTTCTGGCCGCCATGTCTGTGTTCTTCGTGACCCTCGTCGGCACGATGCTCGGGCTGCGCTCCGCCGACGGCAGCCCGATGACGATGGTGAAGGCGTGGGGTGGGCGTTCGCTGGACTCGTTGTGGTTCGTGCGGCTGCCTTCGGGCATCCCCGCTATTCTCACCGGTCTGCAGATCGGCGCGGCGGCGGCGACGCTGGGCGCGATCTTTGGCGAGTTCATCGGCGCGAAGGCCGGAATCGGCGTGCTGCTCATCAACGGCCTGATGTCGCTCGACCTCGGCCGCGTGTGGGCGGTCGCGGTGCTCGCTACGCTCATGGCGGCGATTCCGTACGGCCTCTTCGGGCTGTTGCGACGCTGGCTCACCCCGTGGTCGGCGAGCATCTCGAGCGCGGCGCCCGCGCCGTCGGGCCCCCGGCGTTCGCTCGCGGCCCGATCGGGTCTGGCCCTCGCGTGGACCATCGGGTCGATCGTGGTGATTCTGCTCGCCTGGTACGCCTACCTCTACGTGTTTCACCTGTCGCCGTTTGTGGGCAAATCGCCGACCGACGTGTGGGCATACCTCTTCACGTCGCCAACGGCGGAGGCCAAACGCAGCGCCATCATCGAGGCCCTCGGGGTCACGCTGGTGCATTCGGGTATCGGATATTTCGCGGGACTGATCATCGGTGTGGTGGTGGCCGTCGCGTTCGTTCTCTACCCGGTGTCGGAGCGCGTCTTCACTCCGCTGGCCGTCGCGCTTCGGTCGGTGCCGATCATCGTTCTGACCCCGGTGCTGATTCTGGCGCTCGGCCGCGGGCTCTGGGGTGTCGTCGCGATTGCGGCGATCGTCACCTTCTTCCCCACCCTCGCCAACACGCAGGGTGGCCTGAAGCGAGTGCCGTCCGACGCTTTCACGCTGATGCGCAGCTACGATTCGTCGCGTATGAGCACTCTGTTCCGGCTGCAACTGCCGTACACGCTGCCGTCGATTTTCGCCTCGGCCCGCATTGCCGCCCCGACCGCGGTGCTGGCCTCGACGCTCGCGGAGTGGCTCGCCACCGGAGACGGGCTCGGCCACATCATCGTGAACTCCCGCGCGCACGCCGACTACACCGGGCTCTGGGCGGCGGCCGCCATTCTCACAGCGGTGTCGCTCATCTTCTACAGCCTGGTGAGCTGGGCCGAACGGGCCGTGCTCTCGCGCTACGCACCCTCGTACACCGGCTGAGCGCCTGTCCCGCGGCTCCGGATGCCCGGCATCGCGCCCACGAAGACTGCACCGTAACCGCATCAACTGAAAGGAACATGCCTCATGGCCACCCCCCACATCTCTGCCGAGAACGGCGATTTCGCGCCCGACGTGCTGATGCCCGGCGACCCGCGCCGCGCCAAGCTGATCGCTGAGACCTTCTTCGACGACCCGAAGCTCGTCACCGAGGTGCGCGGAATCCTCGGCTACACCGGCACCTTCAACGGCAAGCCCGTCTCGGTTCTCGCCTCCGGTATGGGCATGCCCTCCCTTGCCATCTACGCAACGGAGCTTGCGCGGCACTACGGCGTCAAGCGCATCATCCGGGTCGGCACCATCGGGGCGATGGCGCCCCACCTTCGCCTCGGTGACGTGATCGCCGCGTCTTCAGCTCATACCAACTCCGCCATGACGTCGGGCTGGGTGCCGAGTGTCACCTTCAGCCACGCGCCGAATTTTGCCCTGCTGCGCAAGGCTGTGGAGTACGGCGAGACGAGTGGAAAGGTCATCCACGTCGGCCCGCTGTTCACGACCGACAGCTTCTACAACCCTGACACCACGGTGGTGCCCACGCTCACGGAGTATGGCACGCTCGGCGTCGACATGGAGGCGGCCGGGTTGTACGCCACAGCGCTGAAAGAGAAGTTCGCCGCCCTCATGATCGGCACGATCAGCGACCTGCCCGGCGAGGAGATGTCGGCGGCCGAGCGCGAAACCACGTTTGCCGATATGGTCTCGTTCGGTTTGGCGGCCTTCCAGTGACGCTACCTGACTTCGACGGCTACCCGCGCTGGTCACAGCCGAACGAACCGTACGCCGCCTTTCCGAAGGTCACACTGCACGACCACCTCGACGGATCGCTGCGCCCCGAGACCCTGATAGAACTGGCCGCGGAGCACGATGTCACGTTGCCGTACAACGACCCCGAGAAGCTGGCGTCGTGGTTCACCGGCGAGATCACTGAACCCACGATCAACCACTGGGACGAGAAGTTCGGGCTCACGACACGAGTGATGCAGACCGAAGAGAGCATCGCCCGCGTCGCTAGAGAATGGGTTCGCGAGGCAGCAGCCGACGGCGTCATCTATGGCGAAACGCGCTGGGCGCCCGAGAAGCACATTCTGGGCGGCCTGCCGCTCGTGGTCGCGGTCGAGGCGGTAGCGACGGGGTTGCAGCAAGGAGAAGCCGATGTCGCCGCTGCCGGCGGGCACATCAGGGCCCGGCAGTTGCTCTGCGGCATGCGCAGTTCCACGCTGAGCTTCGAGATCGCGCGGCTCACAGTGGCGACCTACGGCCGATGGGGCGACAGCGTCGCCGGCTTCGACATCGCCGGGCCCGAAGACGGTTTTCCCATCAGGCACCACCTCGATGCGACGGAGCTGCTGCAGCGCGAGGGTGTGCCGTTCACCCTGCACACCGGTGAGGCCGACGGGGAGCACAGCGTGTGGGAGACGGTGCACCTGGCACACACATTGCGGCTGGGGCACGGCACTCGGGTGATCGAAGACGTGACTTTGAACGGTCGCCCGCTGAACGTGCGCACGGCGGTGAAAGAGGTGGCTGCCGCCCGAGAGGCGGGCCGCGCCGAACTCGAGCTGGGCAAGACCGCCCAATGGGTGGTCGACCGCCGCATTCCGCTCGAGCAGTGCGTCACCTCGAACTCGAAGGGCGGGGTCGTGCTCGGAATCGACAACCACCCCATCGATCTGCTGCGCTCGCTCGGCTTCACGGTGACGATCAACCCCGACAACCGAGGCATGTCGAAGACGTCGATCAGCCAGGAGTTTCGTCGTATCGAGAGCCAGTTCGGCTGGGGTGTGCCCGAATTCGCCGAGGCCGAGCGGGCCGGCGTCGAGGCGACCTTTCTCTCGCGTACCGACCGTGACGCGTTGCGGGTGCAGCTCGATCAGTCGATTGCGGCGTTCGGCGAGTGATTGGCTGCGGCAGCACGATGGTGACGAGCGGCGGCTGTCATGAATGACCTGGTGATCACCGGCGCCACCGTTCTGCGGCACGCCGTCGGCGGCGGCGTCGAGTTCGTGCCCGACACGACCATCGTGATCGCCGACGGCCTGTTCTCGGTGGTCGACGACGCCGACAGCCTGGATGCCCGTTCCGCCGTGGCGGCGGCGACCCTCGCCGGCGGCGCGCGAGCCGGTGCGCTCATCGACGCCTCGGGCATGGTGGCCATGCCCGGCTTCATCAACTGCCACACGCACTCGCCTATGGTGATGTTTCGCGGGGCTGCCGAAGACGTGCCCGAATCGCGGTGGTTCAACGAGTTCATCTGGCCGATGGAGGTGAACCTCACCGACGAAGACGTCGAGGTCGCGACCTGGCTGGCCGCGGCCGAGATGATCCGCAGCGGAGTGACGACGTTCGCCGACCACTACTTCAGCATGCCCTCTATCGCGAAAGTCGTCGACGGCAGCGGGCTTCGCGCCGTGCTCGGCTCGACGTACTTCTCATCCGACGGCGGGGGAGGGCTTGCCCAGTCGCTGGAGTTCGCTCTGCAGTACAACGGGGCATCCGGTGGCCGCATCACCACCGCGCTCGCCCCGCACGCCACCTACACGGTGAACGATCAAGACCTCGCCGCGACCAGCGTTGCTGGGCTCGAGCACGACTTGCTCGTGCACATCCACGCCAGCGAAGACCGGCACCAGATGAAACACAGCCGCGAGAGGTTCGGGCACACTCCCATCGAGACGCTGCGCCGGGCCGGAATGCTTCAGAACCGGCTGCTGATTGCGCACGGTATCGGCATTGTGCCAGAAGACCTGCCGCTGCTCGCCGCGGGCTCCGGCCAGATCGGGTTCGGCAGCGCACCCCGCGGGTACCTGAAGAACGGGTTCGATACGACGCCCGTGCGGCTCATCGACTCGTTCGGAATACCTGTCGGGCTCGCCACCGACGGCGCCGCCTCGAACAACACGCTCGATGTCTGGGAGGCGATGACGTTCATGAACCTCACCCAGAAGGCGCGCGAGAACGACCAGACCTACATGACGAGCAGGCAGGTGCTCGGGCACGCCACCACGAAGAGTGCCGCGGCCGTTCAGCTCGCCGGCACGATCGGCAGCATCGCGCCCGGCTTCAAGGCCGACCTGATACTGGTCGATCTGAGCGATCCCCGCTCGCAGCCGGTGCACGACTATGCGAACACCATCGTGCACTCGGCCCGCTCCAGCGACGTCGATACGACCATCGTCGACGGGCGGGTGCTGATGCGGCACAAGAAGATTTTGACGATCGACGTGCCCGCGGTTATCGCCGAGCTCGCCCCGCGGTTGGCCCGGCTCACCGATCGCAGTCACGGAACGAGCATCCAGGACTACGACGCTTAGGGCGACGCTTGACCGCGCCTCCATCTTCCGGTTGCCTGGCCCTGGGTTGCCTCTGGCGACGGGTTCGACAGGTTCGACGGGCTCAGCGGGGCGGCAGAGCGGCCACGAAGTCCGCGAGCACGGCCAGGGAGGCCTCGACCGTGGCGGCGAGTATGGTCTCGCCTTTGGCGGCGGTCGCTGAGGCGGGGTCGCCGAAGACCCCCGACGTCGAGAACTGGTGCAGCTGCATCGGCCGCGTGCCGAAGTCCGACGGAAAAGCCGGGTACTCAGACGTGTAAAGCTGCGGATGCACGCTTCCCGGGTCGATTGCGAGCATGAGTGAGGTCTCGATCTCCTCGGCGTGGTTGAGCCCCGGCGCCGCCTCGCGGCTTTCTCGAACGGCTTCGGCCGCGGCGTCCATGCCGGGATAGTCCAGAGCGATGGTCGTTATCACCTCGTCTGCCGCAAGCCGCCGGGCCGCGGCATACAGCGGTACCCGGTTGCCCCAGTCGCCGTTCACAATCACGAAGCCGCGGGCCCCGCTCGCCACGAGGGCTCGACCGATATCGAGAACGATGGAGGTGACGGTTTCTGGCGAGAGCGAGACGGTTCCGGGGTAGCCCGCATTGTTCCAGGTGGCGCCGTAGTTCACGGGCGGCAGCAGTACCGCATCGAGCCGCTCGGCCAGCCGGCGTGCCACCTCGGCAGCGGTCGCCGTGTCTGTGCTGAGCGGGAGGTGCGGCCCGTGCTGCTCGAGCGCGCCGAACGGCAGAATGGCCAAACCGTCGCCTGCGGCGAAATGCGCCGCGACATCGGGCCACGGTGAGAGGGCGGCCTCGATCATCTGGCGACCGCCTCGGCGGGCTGCGCAGCGGTGGCCATCGCCGTCGTCAGCTCTTCGCCCGCAAGCCAGCGCACGGTGCGATCGAAGAGCTGCCCGTAGCCCTCCCACTGCATAAAGGGGGGAGGCGCCCAGTGCGGGGCGATGTCTGAGGTGAAGGCGCCCGTTCGTCCTGCTCCGTACGAGTCGACCACGAGCAGCGGATGCCCGGCGCACTCGGCGAGCACGCTCGCCGACGGCCTCGCTACGACCTCGTTGAGCCCCAGAAGCGCCGGCCACTGCCGAGCGAGCCCGTCGGTGATGTCGTGCGGGCCGGTGGCCTGAGGATGAGCGCCGCCCGACAGCTCCACCCGGTCATCCCGGTCGAGCACCGAAACGGCCAGAGCGGGCGCGAGCGGCGAGCGGCCCCAGCGCGCCTTCGCGTCGATGCCAGAAAAAGTGAGGTAGCCCCCCACCATGAGCAGGCCGCCGCCCTGTTCGACGAAGGCGCGCACCGCCTCGCTGCGGTCTGGTTCCGGCGTCGAATGCACGAAAGTGCCAGGCGGAACCTGAAAGGTGTTGGCTCCGACGTCGGAGATGACGATGACGTCGGCGATGGCGGCGAGCTCTGCGCTGGTCGACGGCACGCGAAGGGTGATCTCGTGCGCGGGCACATGCGTCACCTCGTGCCCGGCCGCTCGCAGTGCTGCGACGAATTCGCCCCCACCCAGGGTGAACTCCGAGGTGTAGAAGGCGTCGAAGCCTTTCTGGTGTACGGAGTAGACGAACCACGATTCGCCGAGGAGCAGCACGCGCGCCATGACTCCTGCCTTTCTGCCGGCAAACGAGAGTGCAGCGTGTCGCTGTCGATGCAGATGCCTGCTTCAGCACTGTACTAAACGTTTTGCATGCGTGTTCGGAACACGGGCTGATTTGAGGCTGAAGAAGCCTAGATTTATCGAATCCGAAACACAGGCGTAACGACGCAAAGCGTCTTGCGCGCTAGTTTCGACGAATGAAATACTCACTGACGGCAACTCTCTGGAACGGCGTCGAAGAACGCGGATCCAGCACGCTCGACTGGCACGTCGACGGGCTCGACGGGGTGATCGACACTGTGCGTGCGGGCGACGCGGGCACGGGCATCCGGATGCCCGGGGGAGACGCCGACTACAGCATCATTCCCGGCCTGATCGACACGCACGTGCACCTCGTCGGAAACGCCGCCGCGACACCCGCCGACTTTCTGACCTGGCCCCTGACCACCCGGCCAGAGGAGCAGACGCTGCACGGCCTCGCGCATGCTGTCGAGGCGATGCGCGGTGGTGTGACCACGGTACGCGACCTGGCGGCCGACGACATCCAGTTCTCGTTGCGCCGAGCCATCGACGCAGGGGTAGTGACGGGCCCGCGGATGCTCGCCTACGGTGTCGTGAACATGACAGCCGGGCACAGCGATCTGTTCATTCCTCCGGCCTTTGCGCTACGCAAACCCGTCGCCGACGGGCCTGACGCATGCCGCGCGCTGGTGCGGCACTGGGCGCGCTCGGGCACCGACGGTATCAAGATCCCGGTCAGCGGGGGAGTGCTGTCGGTGGGCGACAAGAGCGCCTGGCGCAACTACACCCGCGCCGAGATCGCCGCCATCGTCGACGAAGCCCACGCGTTCGGCATGCTGGTGGCGGCGCACGCACACACCGAGGCGGGCATCCAGGTCGCCCTCGACGAGGGAATCGACTCTATTGAGCACGGCACGCTCATGACCGCTGAGCAAGCGGCCGCGATCGCGGCGAAGGGAATCACGGTCGCACCCACGCTGCTCATCAACGAGCGTATTGCGGCCGGGGAGAACGGAGTCTCTGCCGCGCAGTCGGAGAAGGCGCAGGAGCTGGTAGTGAACCGCAACCGCCTGATGCGAGTCGCGGCCGATTCAGGGGTCGACTTCGTGCTCGGCACCGACGCCAACGGGCACCACGTGAAGTTCGGCGACCAGATGGAGGAGGTGCGGCTCATGGCGGCGATCTTCGGCTGGAGCGCAGAGCGGGTGCTGCGGGCGGCGACGTCGCGGGCCGCTGCGGCGATCGGCCGGGCATCCACCCTCGGAATGCTGGCCGAGGGGCGGCCGGCCGACTTTCTCGTGATGCGCGGGCGCCCCTGGCGAAACATCGACGACCTGCGCCTCGAGAACCTCGTGGCGGTCGTTTCCCGCGGGCGCCTCGTGGGGGGATCGCTGCCGGCCTGAACCTGTCTCGCTTGCGCGGGGGCGTTGCGCCGGCGGTGGCCCTCACCCCGCGGACGACTTTTCTGCCTCGGCGATGTACTGCGGCAGCACACCGTTCCAGCCGCCTCGGTTCAGGTCTTTCCAGGTTGGGCCGTTCGCGCCGAGTCGTTCCCAGCCGGAGTGCACGATCTGAACGGTGGTGCTCTCGCCATGTGAGACGAAGCTGATCTGCACGTCGGTTGCGTCAGCAGCGTCGCGGCGGATATGCCAGTCATAGCCGAACCGGTTGGAGGGCTGCCAGACGGTCACTGTGCCCCAGAGATGCTCTTCGCCGTCGGGAGTCACCTCGAAAAGGCGCCCCCCGACGCGTTTCTCCAGTCGGATCACAGATTCGGCATCGTTGGTTGCGGTGTGGTCGCGCGGCCACCAGGTGTCGATGCGGTCGGTCCAGATGCGGAACGCGTGAGCGGCCGGGCAAGCGACGTCGAAGCTGATTCTGAGCGGCTCGATCACTTCTGCCATGTTCCCTCCGCGCTGGTCGGGTCACCGGCGCCGTTTGCGGGGGTGGTGTTTTCTGCTGTGCGGTTTTCGGGTGTGGTGTTTTCGGCCATCAGGCGAAAGCGCGCGCCGGCTTCACCCCACAGCGTTTCGAGGTAGGCCTGTACGGCCTGGGCGCCTTCCTGGCGCAGCGAGTAGATTCGGCGGGTACCTTGCTGCCGTTCAGAAACGAGGCCAGCATCGCTGAGCAGCCGCAGATGGCGGGATACGGCGGGCCGGCTGATGGGCAGCTCCGAAGCGAGTTCGTTCACCGGTCTCTCGCCAGCGGAAAGGATGCGCAGAATCTCTCGACGATTGCTGTCTGCGAGAGCGTCGAAGGGATCTCCCGACGTCGCGGTGTCAGCCGGCACGCTCGACCCGCTCCTTCAACCCGTCGGCGAACTGCGCGAACGAACTCGAAAGGTCGGGAATCGATTTCCAGATCATTCCGAGCATCGCTCCGGAGTACTCCTCGCGCATGGTGAATAGCGTCGAGTCGTCTTGGTTCGGTAGCACGGTGTACCGTCGAACTCCCCTGAAGAGGCCCAGAGGCATTCCGCCCGTGAATGTCAGCGTGTTCGGAGCGTTCAGCTCTGTCACCTTCACCGGAAACGTGCGGCCAGGGGCGATGTGCGAGCGGATCGTCACTTTTTCACCCAACCGTATGACCCCGTCGAAGCCGTCGACACCGGAATCCCAGCTCGGCCACTCTTCGCCATTGACCAGAACCGCCCACACCGCGGCCGGCGGCGCCTCGATCGTCGTCTTCGCCTCGAAAAAGTGCATCCGGACTCCAGTCGGTAACCCACACGTTACGGTAACGATATTGTTACCGTACCGAACCCGTCGTCGAGTACGCAATACCTTCTCAACGTTGGTGACGTGCGCGCGAGTCCGGCGAAGGGCCGGCGGCGGGCCGGTGGTGGGTCATCCGTCGGTGCTGAGGCCACATCCCCGCAATACGTTCGCACATTGCCTCTGCTCCGACGGTTCTACCGTTGTGCCCAAAACGACGGGCGACCGGCGCGGTTCGCCAAGACTTATCGCCATGACCATCGAAGAAGCGGTTTTGTCGCTCGGCTGTATTTGCGACCGTGGTCGACTCCGGGCATCCGGATTCACGGCGGAGCAAGTACAGCGCACCGTTTACTGTGGCGACCGCGCATGCATCCGCAGCGGCTGGGTCGGAGCGTCGAACGCTCGGGATGCTACGGCTGAGCGGTCAGGAGGTGTAGTAGCCGGCTTCGAGGTCTTCGAGCAGTGTAGGGCCGGTGGGGGCCCAGCCAACGAGCTCCCGGGTCGCGGCGCTTGACGCGGGCTGGTCTCCGCCGAGGAGCGCGCCGAACACGCCGAGCTGCTCAGGGTCGACGGGCGCGGCGGGCAGCCCGGTCTTCTGAGCAATGACGTCGGCGACGCTCAGCATGGGTACGCCTTCCTCCCCGACGGCGTGCAGTACTGAACCGGCAGGTGCCTTCTCGACCGCCAGAAAGAACAGGTGGGCGGCGTCGCTGATGTGCACTGCTGGCCAGCGGTTCGATCCGTCGCTCACATAGGCTGCTGTGTTCAGTTGTCGGTCGAGACCGACGAGAGCGGCGATCAGTCCGTTTCGGTCTCCTTCGCCGTGCACGGTTCGAGGCATCCGCACGAGAGCTGAGCGGATTCCCTTCTCCGAGAGCGCGAGCACCGCTTTCGCGGTCTTCGCCCGTGCGCCGGCTGGGCCGGCCGGGTCGAGGTGGTCGGTTTCAGTGGCGACCTTCCCTTCGAGAATGGGGGTGCCGGAGGCAGCGATGAACGCCTTGCCGCTCCCACTCAGGGCAGTGCCGATCTTCTCAATCAGTCTCACTTCGTTGTCGATGGTCTCGTCGAACTCAGCGAAGTCCAGAGTGAAGGCCAGGTGCACGCTCGCGTCGGCTCTGTTCGCTTCAGAGACGATGAGGTCGTGGTTCTGCATGTCGCCGAGAACGGGCGTCGCGCCGAGGGAGCGGATCTTCGCAGCCGACGAGTCGGATCGGGCCAGGCCGACGACGTCGTGGCCCGCGTCGATGAGTTCACGGATCAATGGGGTGCCGATCCAGCCCGATGCTCCGGTGATGAATATCTTCATGGTGATTCTCCGTTCGTGGTGATCAGTCTGACGGCACTGAGTAACATCACTATACACATACGATGTTACTGAGTCGCATCACATAGGATGGGGGTATGAGTCGATGGGAACCGGATGCTCGGGGCAGGCTGCTTCGCGCCGCCCTCGAGCTCTTCGCCGAGCATGGCTACGAGTCGACCACCACGGCGCAGATCGCCGAACGCGCGGGGCTGACGAAGACGACCCTGTTCCGCCTCTTCTCCGACAAGCGTGAGATCGTCTTTCAGGCGCAAGACGAGCTTGTCGCCTTGGTCAAGCGGGGCGTCGACGAAGCAGACGTCGGCGCGAGCCCGTTCGAACTGATGGTCAGCGGGGTGCGGGTGCTTTCGGGCGCCCACGTGGATGAGCACCGCAGAACCGGGCGCATCCTCGACCCGATTCTGGCGGCCAGCCCCGAGCTGAATGAGCGAGCGGTCTTCAAACGCTTTGCGCTCACCGTTGCGCTCGAAAAGGCCCTGTTCAACCGTCTTGTCGACCGGTGGGAGGCGGGGGCTCTGGCTGATCTCGGAATCAGGGCGTACTACCTGGGTTACGACGTCTGGGTGGCATCCGACGGCCCGGCGCCCCTCACCTCCTATGTTTTGGAGCAGGTCACGCATCTGCAGGGCGCAATGCAGCGAGTGACAAACTCCTAGAACGGATTATCTATCCGTTTAGGTGCTACCGTTGTGAGATGACGATCAGCACTTCCACCGCCACCCGAAGCACGATCACGGTTGAAGGCCACGAGAGAACGTATGTGTCGGTCACCCCGGAGCAGTTGCCAGAGCATCCAGCACTGGTTATCGTCTTCCACGGCTCGAACCAGTCGGGTGAGACGGTGCGTCGCTTCGCGGGCACAACGTTCGATGAGCTCGCTGTGCGGGAGGGGCTGATCGTGGTCTATCCCGATGCGTACAAGAAGCTCTGGAACGACGCTCGGGTCTCGTCTGATTTCCCGGCCCGCCGGGACGGGTACGACGATGTCGCGTTCTTCCACGCGATTGTCGCCCACTTCGTCGACATCGCAGGCGTCGACCCGGGGCGCATCTACGCCGTGGGGTACTCCAACGGCGCGCAATTGGTGAATCGCATCATTCACGAGGGTGGCGGAGGCTTGGCGGGCGTCGCCCTGATCGCGGCGACCCAGCCGGCCCCCGAGAATCTGCTGCCGGCGAAGAGGCCGACTCCGGTTCCTCTCGTGCTGATCCAGGGTACGAGTGATCCGATCGTGCCCTACGGGGGCGGTATGGCGAGCCTGTTCGGCTTTCGGCCGCGGGGGAGGGGGCTCTCGCACCTCGATACAGCCGCCTATTTCGCCGAGGCCAACGGCATCACTTCAGCCCCGATCGTGAGCGTTCTGCCCGCGCCGCGGTCGCCGAGGCATCCGGTAACCGTCAGAGACTGGGCAGGGGCTGGTAAGCCGCCCGTGCGGGCCTATTCGGTGAAAGGCGGCGGGCACGTCATCCCGAACCCGGTCGAGGCGGCGTTTTTTCTGATGGGTGCGACGGCGAAAGACCTCGATACGGCTCGTGTGGTCTGGTCGTTTTTCGATGAGAATTCTCGCCGAACCGCCTCGTGATGCTCTGACCGAGAACGGAACCAGAATGACCAGCACACCACTTCTAGCACGCCCGACCGGGTTAAGGGCTGACTCCGCGCGCAACCGGGCCCTCCTTCTCGAATGCGCGCGCACGATGCTCGCGCGAGACCCGGCTAACACGTCACTGAACTCGCTCGCGGTCGCGGCGGGGGTCGGTGTCGGAACGGTCTATCGGCACTTTCCGAACACTCGCGTTCTGCTCGAGTCGATAGCCGTCGACGCTTTCGCCGTACTGTTGGAGCGAATCCGGGTGCTGGAAGTGCATTCGGGTGGTGCGGCTGCGTTCGAGGAGATGATCAGAACGACGTTCGAGCTTCTGGCCGACGATCCGGGCCTCGCCGCGGTGCTTGCCCAGCCGGATTTCGAGTGCGCAGACGTGCACGACATCGCCATCGAGTTCAGCGGCCTCGTCGCCGCCATGATCGCCAGCGCGCGCACGGTCGGCGCGTTACGGCCGAGCATCACCGCCGACGACATCCGTCGACTTCTGAACGGCCTGCACACCGCCACCCAGGGTCTTGCCCCGGCCAGGAGATCGGAGTACGTCGACGTGCTCCTTGCTGGGCTCCGACCACCGAGCTGACGGGGCTTTGCAGTACGACGACCGATCTCGCGCTTCTCGGCGCCAGCACGCCCAGTCGCATCCCGAGCCTGTCACTGGGCTGATTCTCCGAGGCGTTTTCACCGCTGCTACGGGGTGAAACGAGCATCCGGCGCCGATGTATCGGCGGGCCCACCTCAGGCCTTGACCGCCGCGGTCGGCAGGCTGGTCACTTTCACGGTCGTGTACACGGGCTTGGAGCCTGTGACCGTAACGGTGATGGTCTTGGTGGCGTCGGCGGCGGTGAGCTTGTAGCTGGCCGAGGTCGCCCCGTTAATCGTCACACCGGAACGTTTCCACTGGTAGCTGAGAGTCACCGGCGCCGGCGACCAGGTGCCGGCTGTGGCGGTCAGAGTCGACCCCACTTTCGGGGTGCCGGTGATGACCGGCGTGGGGGTCTTCGTCAGTGACAGTGGTGCGACGACCGAGGCGCTTGTTGTCGTGACAGCGGTGTAGCCCGCCTTCGAGCCCGTGACGAAGACGAAGACCGAATATCCGGCGTCGGCAGCCGTCAGCTTGTATGTCGCCCCAGTGGCCCCGGCGATCGTGGTGGCACCGCGTTGCCACTTGTAGGCGAACGTCACGGGCGCCGGTGACCAGGCACCGGGATGCGCCGTGAGTGTCGAACCGACCGCAACCGTTCCGGTGATGGTCGGCACTGGTGTTGCGGTGAGCTTCTTGATCGTGGTCGTGACCGCGGCGGTAGAGGCAGAGGTCTTGACGACCGTCGTCGCTCCCGGCTTCGACCCCGTGACTCGAACACTAATCTTCTGGCCGGCCTGAATCTGCGTGAGTGTGAAGGTAGATGCAGTGGCACCTGTGATCATCAAGCCTGAACTCAACCACTGGTAGGCGAGCGTGACGCCAGAGGGCGACCACACTCCCGGTTTGGCGGTGAGAGTCTGGCCCACCGCCGCAGCGCCCACAATCGTCGGCGCGGGCGTAGAACCGATGACCTCGTTGATGGTGAGTGTGACTTTCGTCTGCGCGCTCACAGCACCCGCGGTGTCAGCGGCACTGTAAAAGAAAGTGTCGGTTCCGACGTATCCCGCTGTCGGCTTGTACGTGAACCCTCCGTCGTGTGCGGAGTTCATGGTGACAACACCGTGTGCGGGTGGCACGTACAGGCTCGCCGCGGCCTTCAGGGCGTCACCGTCGGCATCGGTGTCGTTTGCCAGCACACCGGGGGCTGCAACGGTGAGGGTCGCACCAGCCTGAAGGGTGAAAGTATCGCTGACTCCGACGGGTGCGCTCTGGGGCAGCACGTGAACGATTACCGTGCCAGACGTGGCGCTCGTGTTCCCCTTGTTGTTCGAGATGTCGTACTGAAAGGAGTCGTTGCCCACGAAGCCGCTGTCGGGCGAGTAGAGAACATAGCCACCGGGGCCGCTCATGTGCGAGAAGTCTGAAAGCGCAGCATGGCTCGGGTTCGCGTGCCCGAAAGGCAGAAGCAGAGTTCCGCCACCCGGGTCGATGTCGTTCGAGACAAGATCTGCCCAGAGAATTTTGACCGGATGCCCGGCTTTCGTCACGGCGACGTCGTCGTGAGCCACCAGACGTGCTTTCGGTGCCGGCGTGGGCAGATCATCGGCCAGAGCGACAGTGGGTGCGGCGACGCAGGCGGTTGTGATGACGCTGACGGCGATGAAGCTGATCAGCAGGGCGCGGCCGAGGCTCTTCATGAGCGCACCATGGCGTTCGCGCTGCCTGCGGTGGAGGTGGGCGCAACGCGCAGGGCTGCTGCAAAGGCGTCTGCTTTCAGTTTGTCTTGGCCTTTGACGCTGAGTTGGGGGTCTTTCATGTCGAAACGAACGGATGCCGACTTCGTGTCGATCTCGACGGCAATGACGGCTCCGACGCTGGGGGGCCAGAAGTCGGTGACCCAGCGGGGTTCACCGATCTTTGCGCGGGTCACCGTGCCGTCAGCGGCGGTAACGTCGGCGGCCCATTCGCGGGTCGGCGTGAGGCCGTCGCTGCTCACCCGTTTGATAGTAACGAGCACGATGACGGCAGATGCAGGCTGCCAGTTCTTTCTGAAGGCGGCGTTCGTGAACACGGTGGGTGACCCTTTCTCGGTCGTTGTCACCACGATGATGACCACGATGATGAGGTTATTTTCCTGGCGCATCCAGGGTCACCGTGGCGGCTACGGTAATTGCGCAGCGCGGTACGGTACCGATACCGGCTTTGCCGCAATTTCGAGGGAGCCTCACTGCTATGGTGGGCCGAAGCCTGTCGCGAAGCCGGCCGACAGAGCCGGTGAACGGGGCGATCTGGGCGATCGGCGCGATCTGGCCGTCGAACTGGGCGTCGAACTGGGGGAGCAGCGCATGTCGAAGTCGTCAGTGTTCGACGAAATCGGTGGCACTCTCGTGGTGAGCACCGCCGTAACGATTCTGTACGACCGCGTCACGGCCGATCCTCTTCTCTCGGAATGGTTCGACGGCATCGACCTCCGGCGCCTGAAAGCGCATCAACTCGACTTTCTGACGGTGGCGCTCGGCGGCCCAGACGAATTCGGTGGGCGAAGCATCCATGAGGCCCATGCCGGCCTGGCTGTCACGAATGCGGCATTCGATGCGATCGTCGCCCACCTGGCAGCCGTGCTCGAAGACCTGGGAGTCGCCGACGACGGTATCGAGGTGATCGCCGCACGCCTCGAAGGCCAGCGCGACCAGATCGTGCAGAGCAGCTGATGGCGCTCGTTGTCGATCGCCCGTGGCCGATTCTTCCGCGCACCGCTCTTGTCGAGTCGATGGCGCGCAGCTTTCGCGGGGAACATGTGCTCGGTGTCATCGTGTCGGGAGAGTCTGGCTCGGGCAAGACGACGCTGACCCAGGCGATTGCGCACAGTCTCGATTCGCACGAGCCGATTCGGTTGCGAGGCAGCGAACTGTCGAGCGCGATACCGTACGGCACGCTCTACAGCCTTCTCGAAACCGCGTCTGACGACACGTTCAGCAATCCCGGCTCGGTTTTTCGTGCGGTCAGTAAAGTCATCACGGAACGCTCCGCTGGGCGACAAACAACGGTGATCGTCGACAGTGCGCACCTCGTCGATGAGCTCAGCGCCCACGCCCTGGTGCAACTCGCCTCGGTCGGTCGGATTCGCCTGATTGTCGCCGATTCCGACTTCGCCGAGCTACCGGAGGGTTTTCTCGACCTCTGGCGAGATGGCCTGCTTATTTCGCACGTCGTGCCGCCGCTCTCGAGCGTTGAGGTCTCAGAGCTTCTCACGGCGCATCTCGGCGGGCCGCTGGTTGCCTCGGCGCTGACCATACTCCTCGAGCTGTCAGGCGGTAATCCGCTTCATCTGTATTACCTCGTGCTGGAGCAGTTGGGCTCGCGATCGCTTTCTGAGCACGAAGGGGTCTGGGTGCTTGCCAATCGTGTCGGGCTGACAGACGAACGGCTGCTCGGGCTGCTGCGCACCAGGCTCGACCGGTGGACTGTGCAGCAGCGTGAGGTGCTCGAATTCGTCGCGCTCACCGAAGGCATTCCCTTTGCGCAGCTCGACGAGATCACCGACAGCGCTGCGCTCGAAGACCTTCTGACAGACGGGATTATCGAGATCGTGGGCGGCGGCGTCTGGGGGAGCGGTGACGAGAGAGGTGGCGGTGGGGGAGGTCTCGCTGGGGGAGGGCTCAGTGGGGGAGGGCTCGGCGGCTTAGCCTTCGGTGGCGTCGGTACTTCTGAGCCGTCGGTGCGCATCACGCACCGGTTGGTCGCTGACGTCGTCAGGGCGAGCGTTCCGTTCGTTCGGCGGCGGCTTCTTCGCACCAAGGTCATTCCGTTTTACGAAGACCTGCTGAACGGCAGCGCCGAGAGCCTGTTAGCGTATGCCGCCTGGACTCTGGAGTGCGGAGTGCCGCTCGAACCAGAGATCGCCCTGCAAGCCGCGACGCTCGCGAACCTGTTGTACGACCCGGAGTTCGCGCTCAGGGCGGCTGCTGGTGTCAAAGCGGGGCCTTTGGCCTTCGCCGCCTCATTGCAGAAGTCGAGGGCTTGGCGCACGCTGGGCATGCACAAGAATGCTGCCCAGACCCTCAACCGCATCAGCGCCGAGCAGCGAGCAGCACTGACAACCGCGCAGCGCATCGACCTGGCTGTCGAGACGAGCAGGGTCACCGTACTCGTGCCGGGGGAGGCCCAGTCGGCCCGTGATGCGCTTGCCGCGGCCCGAGACGCGTTGTCGCAGTCGTCTGAACGTGGTGACAGCGACAGGGCCGACCAATCTGAGCGGCTCGACATCGTCGAGTGGAGTCTGCTCATTGCCGACGGGCGCTACCGCGAGGTCGTCGAGCCGCTTGAACTCGCCTACGCACGGCTCAGAACGGCGAACACAGACACCTGGGTAGCCGTTGCAAGCCTGCTGACAGAGACGCTCTGCACGGTGGGGCGGCAAACCGACGCCCTCGAGATACTGGCCGAGTTGGAGGTACCGCTTCAAAGCTCAGGTCTCAGCGACGATGTGCGCGATCGGGCCTACAGTGCCGTCTTCATCACTCTGCTCAAGCTGGGTCTCTGGAGCCGCAACATCACCAGCCTCACCGACGGCAGCGATCTGCGCTTCGGCCAGGAGCTGTACCGCGGCAGCGCAAATGCGAGCGCCCTGGGTGTCAACTATTTGTTCGCCGGCCGGGTCAATGACGGTCACGGAGTGCTGCTCGGTGCCTTGGGCCAGGTTCGAGTGCGCGACTCGTACAACAGCCGGGGTCAGATTCTCTCCGCCCTCGCATATTCGGCGGCATTGGCCGATGACGTAGCGATCGCGGAGAAATACCTGAACGAGCTGGGCGACGGCATCCCATCGAATGGGCAGACCTTGTCGATCGCGAACTATCTCGCGCTCAATGCGCTCGCCGTCATCGGCAACGGCGAAGAGGCGCGAAGCCGAATGCTGACGCTGGCGACGGGGTATCTCGAGTCCGGACAGCTGATCGACGAGGTGCTGTTACTCTCGTCAGCGGCGAGGCTCGGCTCGCCGGAGGCGCTCGAACGGTTGCAACACCCGCTGATGAGTCAGCCCGGGCCGCTGGCCGATGCGATCTACGAGTGGGCGCGAGCCGTGAAGACCGGTGACAGCCTGTTGATGCTGCACGCTGCGGGCCTGCTGCACGACCTCGGCAACCATCTGTTCGCCAGGGAGGCCGCGACTCGCGTAGCCGAGAGCGCCCGGGGCGAGGTCGCCGACAGTGCGCTCCGGATGCTCGGCGAAATCAACCTCGCACTGAAAGACGGACCGACCAGCGCAGTGCATCTGCGGGGCATCCACTCGCTCACCAAACGCGAACGCGACGTGACCGCGCTTGCGGCGAAAGGGCTCACGAACCGAGAGATCGCAGAGTCGCTGCACCTTTCGGTGCGCACGGTCGAAAGTTATCTGCAGGCCGCGTTCGGCAAGCTCGGTATCGGAGGCCGAACCGAGCTTGCCGACGCGCTGTGAGCCGAAACGGTGCGCCCGGCTCTGCTGCCTCAGTTGAAGCTGACGCTGTTCGACGTGACGACGATGCCCGCGTAACCCTGCTTGCTGTTACCCACGTTCACGTGAATCTGCTTGCCCTTGTCGGCTGCCGTCAGTACATAGGTCTTACCTGTTGAGCCGACGATCGGGTACATGCCGCGAAACCAGTAGTACGTGACGGTTCCTCCGCCGGGCACGTAGGTTCCCGCGACCGCGGTCAGTGTTTTGCCCAGAGCAACGTTGCCCGAAATGGTGGCTTTCGGAACGGTGGTGAACTTCTTGAGTACCGGCGCTGTGGCGTCGCTGACGAAGGTCAGAGTGTTGTAGCCCGCCTTGGAGGCGGTGATGCGCACGGTGACGACCTTGTTCCAATCGGCTTCGGTCGCCTTGTACGTGGCGGCGACGGCGCCGGGAATGGCGACCCCGTTACGCAACCAGGCGTACTTCACCGACACCGGTGCGACTGCCCAGGTGCCCACGGTCGCCGAGAGCGTCGAGCCGACGGTCTGGCCGCCCAGCACGCTGACGGGTGGGTTGGTCAGTGTGCCGGCGACGATCTTCGGCGTCGGGCTGCTGGTCTTCGCCACCGAGAGGAAGCCGGGGCGGGAACCGGTGACGGTGACCGTGATCGTCGACTTGAGGTCACCCGCAGCGAGAAGGTAGCTCGCGCCCGTCGCCCCGCCGATAGCGACTCCGTTCTTCTTCCACTGATAGCCGAACGAGACAGATCCGGGGCCCCACACTCCGGTCTTGACGGTCAGGGTGGTATTCACCTGCGGGTACTTGATGTTCGGCAGCACGAGCGGCGTAGGCGTTACGGTGAGGTTCTGAACGACCGGCGCGGTCGGCAGGCTCGTCTTGGTGAGGGTTGAGAGTCCCGACTTGCTGCCAGTGCCGGCAACACTGATCTTCTGACCCACATCTGCCACCGTGAGAACGTAGGTCGGCTGGGTTGCATTCGGGATGGGCACGATTCCGCGCATCCATTGGTACTTCCACGATGTCGGTGTGGGCAGCCAGGCATTCACCGAGGTCGACAGGGTGGCGCCGAGAACGGCCGTGCCGCTGATGGTCGGGGTCGCCGCCGAAGTGAAAGACGGGGTCTGCACGAAAATCGAGACGGGAGTCGTGGCGCTCATGCCGCCGAAGCCGTCAGAGACCTGATAGTAGAAGGCGTCGAGGCCGGTGAATCCGGCCGTGGCGGTGTAGGTGAACCCGCCCGAAGCGTTCAGTTTCACGGTTCCGTGCAGCGGGTTGGCCGTGACGGCCACGGTTGCCGTGGGCAGGTCGCCGTCGACATCGGAATCGTTGCTGAGCACGCCCTTCGCCGCGACGGTGAGCGGAGTGGCGCCGTTGGCGGCGTACTGGTCGGCTACGCCGGCCGGGTTGTGGTTGGGAGTGACGTTGATCGAGATGACGCCGGCGTCGTAACTCCAGGCGCCTTGTGAATCTTTCAGAAAATACCTGATGCTGTCAGCGCCGGTGTAGTTCTTCGCGGGCGTGTAGGTGATGATCGCCGATGCGCCGAGGTCACCGAACGTCGCCACACCGTGTGCGGGGTACAGCGCAGAGGCGAGAGAAAAGGTGTCGCCGTCAGCGTCGACGTCGTTGGCCATCACCGTCGACCACGGGAGCTTCACCGTGTGGTTGGCGACGATGTTGAAATTGTCTGGGTAGGCCAGGGGAGGGTCGTTCGTCGGGGTCTGCGTGATCTGGGCCGCGGTCGGCGACGCTGCCGGGGCCGAGGTGGGGGCCGGAGTGGGGGCCGGGGCCGCGAACGCTGCGACTGGCACGCTGATGCAGAGCGCTGTTACGACGCCGGTGGCGAGCAGGCGCGCGGTAGTGCGCCGAAGTCGACCCGCCCGGAACGCCGATGGTTCAGACGGTTTGTCTTTCGGCTGGATGCCGTTGGAGTACGACATTGTCGATTCCCACTTTCGATGTTTGGCTCACCGGGGTGGTGAGGCTACATCGAGACAGTACAAAGACCACCGTGCGGCTCGGCACCGTGCTGACTACGGTATTTTCGTCGCACGCCTACGGTGTGTCGTGCTGTGCTGGGCGGGGTCATTGACGAATAGACCTTTTGCGGCGCCCTGCTTGGAGAACGACCGTCTCTACGCCTGGCTAGCTCTGAGCTGGCGTGTCCCTCAGGACATCGCTGAGGCGATCGAGTGGGATCTATTGCTCACGGCTCCAGTTCAGAAACCGGGTTGGCGTTAGGATCGCTGGCTTGAAGGTCGCGCCGGCGTCGCCGCCGTGGCGGTCGGTGGTTCGGTAGCTGTAGCCGAAGGTGTCGGCGACGATGGCATCTATTCGCACCTAATGGGAATACCAGAGACTTTGCTGGTGATGCTGAGTCTCCGATTTCCAACAACCTGAAGCCGAGGCTGTCGATATCTGTTGTTCAGGCCGCACGCACGCACATCTGACGCGGACCGCTTTTTACCGGTCGTTCGCCTGATGACCGATTCGTCCTTCCGCCACGCGGAAAGTCATGAAGATGGGGTCCGGGGGCAATCGTATTCGCAGATTGAACCTTCCAAATAGACGTCGGTTCGCAAAGTTAATGGGCCCGCGCGCTGAACTCAAAGAATCCCTTAGCCCGCTCTGGATGGGTTGCTCTCATCAATGATGCGGTCAGTTAGCGGTTTGTAGAAAGCCGGTCAGCAGCGCGCCCAGCACGCGTGACAGGCGCGGTCCGACCTCGACAATTGCGTGGGCGAGCCGTGGGTCGCTGCGGTACAGCGCGGCGGTTTCTTCGCCCGGGTTGGCCATCTGCCACTGGGCGCCAGCCATGCTCGTGGCTGTGGCGACCACGTCAAGTGCCTGTGGTCGGCTGAGTCCTGGAAAAAGCGTTCGGAGCGTGCCGATGATCTTGTCTACCTCGCTGTGGGTGACGAGCTTGAATTCACGGACAGCGTCGAGCGACACATGACGTTCGAGGTTGAGTGGCACGTGCGCAAGCAGGTCGCAGAAGAATGGACGCGCAACAAGTGTTTGCGCGAGTGTGTCCGCGGCCTTCTGGGTCGTGACCGGGGCAAGAGCGTTGAGCGCGTTGCACAGTGCTGGCCCCCAGTCCTGCCATTCGAGCGCAGTCAGTGTCAGGTAGATCTGTTCCCGGGTTTCGAAGTATCGGAGCAGGGCGGATTTGTGCATCCCGATTGCGGCGGCGATGTCAGTCAGCGTGACCTCGCGGATGCCACGCTCGATGCCGAGCGAGCGGGCGGCGGTCAGGATGGACTGCTCCCGCTGCAGTTTCGCATCGGTCGATCGTGCCCGGGCGAAGTCGGTTGCTGACATGAATCCATACTAGCGCAACGCGGTTGCGTTAATAACACAATGGTGTTGTACTAAACCTATGACAGAGAAAACATGGATGATCACCGGCGCATCGAGAGGCTTCGGGAGAGAACTCGCCGTCGCGGCGTTGGCCGCAGGTGACCGGGTTGCCGCCACAGCGCGCAACCCGGAAACGCTTGCGGACCTCACCGGACGATTCGGTGATCGGGTGCTGGCTCTACAGCTCGACGTGACGAACGCCGCGGCTGCCTGGGGCGCGTTGCGGGACACCAGCGAGGCGTTCGGCAGGATCGATGTCGTGGTGAACAGTGCCGGATATGCGAATGTCGCGCCGATCGAGACTGCGGCAGAAGACGACTTCCGTGCCCAATTCGAGACCAATTTCTGGGGCGTGTACAACGTGTCGAAAGCGGCGGTTCCGATCCTTCGCCAGCAGGGCGAGGGGCTGATTGTGCAGTTCTCATCCGTCGGCGGCCGGGTCGGAGGGTCTCCGGGGATCGCTTCGTACCAGGCTGCGAAATTCGCGGTCGACGGCTTCAGTCGCGTGCTGGCCGTCGAGACGGCGCCGTTCGGCATCTCGGTGATGGTGGTCGAGCCCAGCGGGTTTGCAACCGATTGGGCCGGCTCATCGATGACCGTTCACGACGTGCCCGCCGGATACGAGCAAACCGTCGGGGCGATGAACTCACGGATGCGGCAGAGCTCGACAGGTCCGGCTGGCGACCCAGTTCGCGGCGCAGAGGTCATCGTCAATGTTGTTCACTCCGAGCGTGTTCCCACGCATCTTCTGCTCGGTGTGAACGCCGTCGAGATGTCGCTGGCATATTCCGGCGCCCAGTTCGACGAAGCGTCCGCCTGGAGCGCGGTCAGCCGGTCTGCGGACTTCGCAGAGCCGTATCCGGCACCGCTGCCCGCATGACCGCGCTACGGCAGCACAAACCGGGTGCCGTTGCCAGGCTGGAGCGCGGCGGGGCAAGTTGACCGGAAGAAAAGCAATGGTTAGTGTTATTTACCACAGGTAAACAACACTAACCAGAGTGAGGAAGATGCATTGACGTCCTTAGTTTTTGACCACGTTGGGCTCTCCGTTGGAGACTTGGAAGCCCAAAGCCGTTTCTACAGCGCTGCGCTTGGCCTGAACGAGGTTGAGGAGCACTTCGAGATGCCCGAAGCTCACATCCGCAGCGCGATCCTTCGATCCGCATCCGGCCTCAAAATCGAGCTAATCGAGCGCGGCGGCTCACAGACGCAAAGCTTCGCAGACGCGTTCGACGGGGCGGCCGTGCAGGGCTATTTCCATTGGGCCCTGCAGGTCGACAGCCTCGCCGACGCATTTGCCTCCCTTATTGCGGCCGGTGCTAAGGAAGTTTCGCCGCCAGCGGAGGCGGTTCGACCAGGTGCTCGGTTCGCATACGTGAAGGATCCAGAGGGCAACCTGCTCGAACTGATCCAGCCCGCCGCATGAGCATTCCATTCAAGCGGACCTCGGGCCAGCACCACGGCGACCTCCGCCGTGTCCTCGAAGATGCAGCCCTTGAGCTCATTGCCGAACGCGGGCCGCGCGGGTTTTCGCTCGCAGAAATCACCCGTCGCGCCGGCGTCAGCGTGGCTGCGCCTTACAAACATTTTGCCGACAGCGACGCTGTGCTCGCCGCTCTCGCAGAACGCGGATACACGGCCCAGTTCCACCGTTTCGGTGCCGCCGTTGCATCGGCCGTCGATCCGACCGAACAACTCGCGGCTTTCTCGGCGGAGTACGCGAGGTTCGCCGCCGACGAACGCGCCCTGTTCGAAGTCACGTTTCGATCCGGGCTCGACAAGGCCCTGTATCCGTCCCTTGCTATCGCAGGGGAGCGCGTGCTCTCGGTGCTGCGCCCTCCAGCGCAGGCGCTAACCACAAACGACGCATCTGCCGTAGAACTGATCTATGCCGTCGCGGCATCCGCCCACGGCTATGCAATGTTCCTGCTGGAAGGCGTATTTGCCGACGGGCTCGACGCGTTCGGCGAGACGGTTCAGCGCGCAGCCACCAGCGCGCGAATCCTCGCCGAAGCCCGTCTGTGACGGCCGACATTAGAGCTGCGCGAGAGGTGCCCCGGTTGCGAGCGACGTTGGGAAGCGCAGTCTGGAGGGCGCGGTTGGGTGCGCAAGCAGCTTGTAGGACTATTCCTGGTGACGAGAAGTATTCGATTTGAAGGTATTCCCCAATCGTTCAGGCTTGAATGTATAGGTCACGTCCCGCTGTGTGGTGGAGTTTCTCGACACCGTGCGGGGGATCAATTCATTGATTATGCGGCAGCGAGTTCTGGGATAACAACCACCTCCTCGACCTTGTTCGTGATGGCGTCGAGTTCCT
>JAODBC010000052.1 GCA_025463765.1 Subtercola sp.
AGGAACTCGACGCCATCACGAACAAGGTCGAGGAGGTGGTTGTTATCCCAGAACTCGCTGCCGCATAATCAATGAATTGATCCCCCGCACGGTGTCGAGAAACTCCACCACACAGCGGGACGTGACCGTTATGACATTTCCGAAGATGGCGGGAGCATGTCAAAGTGACGAAGTTTGATCGGTTCGCAACCGATGATCTGGAAAGACTGGTGCTGTGGGCGTTATCCCGGGGCGGTCGGCTGACGCTCGTTGACAGTGATAGTTCGAACGTTCATGCAATATGGAGTCTCGTCGTCGGCGAAGCACAATTGCAACTCGTGCGGGACTTTCGAAATTGGACAATAGCGATGCAATTTCCGGGTACGAAACTGTTCCCGGTTGCCGACTGGGAACATGCACTGAAGGGCGACCCAATGCTCGCGGATGTTCTCGATGTTCGAGAGGAGGTTGAGTTTCTAGTATCGGAATTTGACCGCTTAGTCGACTTCCCCCCGATCGAACTGAATGATCGGCTAGCTGACTATGCGGAACAATATCGATTGAAAATGCTGGGTTGAAGTACCGTCCGCGGCACAATTTTGGGAGGCAGTCCGAGTCGTGGTTTGGTGAACCCGTGGGTGGACCCCTGCCGAATTCGGTTCAGGGCCTGCTTACCACTACTCGTGCAACAGCCCCCATCAGCCTCAGCGAACGGTTCGGCCACAAACCCATGACCCACGTTCCTGATCTCACGCCATACACGTATCTGTACAGCACGAATCGAGCGCCACATGTCAACGTTGGCTGGCTAGATGAGGCGTTCGACTATCCAAGGGGAGTTTCGGACAACGCGATTTACGAAACGTTGATCGAAGAGCTGAGTCGTCCCGCTGATCGCACGCGAGGTTACCACCGGTGTAATCTCTGCGGAAATTCGGAGCCGACGAGAATCAAGACTCCGATCGGAGAGGTGGTCCTCTGCGACGCAGAAATACATGTCGAAGGATCTGGACGTATTTATGTCTCACCGAATTTGATACTGCATTACATGTCCGAGCACTCGTACCGGCCGCCAGACGAGTTCCAACTCGCCTGGTGTCGAGAGATGCCCGAGAGATCTGAGCTTGTGGAGCCACCGAATGTGGGCGCCCGCGCCTATAACTCGACGATCGGCAATTTTCTCCTACCCAGAAATCGTGTCCGTGACCCGTCAACTCGCGGAATCGCTGATCCCAGGTACGGCGAGCCCGGAGGCAGAACTGAAATAACGACCGAGAGCCCAATCGACGTGCGGGGCCTAACAGTTGAGGGGTTTGCAGAGGAGTGGGTGACCAGGTGAAGAAAAAGTTTCTCGTTGGCTACGACTACGGCATGGGGGGGCTATGGGGCGGGATGTGGGCCAAATCGGCCGCTGAGATAAGGACGAGTTATCCCGAATTAGACGTCTACACGGGTCCACCAAATTGGATGACGTCGGAGGAATTCGAACAACGACGATCTCGCCCTCCCACCATGGATATTGATGATGGTCCGGTGGGACTGTTGCTCGTCATTTTGGATGACAGAGAAAGAGACAGACAGAAATAGCGCGGCTGATCAAGCTGCCAGAGGTACTGCCGCTCGCCTGTCAGCGAAAGGAAAAGCCGGCGCGGAGGGTGCAGCGGGGTTGCGTCCTCGTAGATCCCAAGCGGTTCCGTTTCTGCCGAGCGGATCCTAAGTCCCGTCGCAAACGCGCCGTCAGAATTCGGGATGTGGAGATCGTCGGGCGACGTGGTCGCATGGTTGGCGAGCGCACACGCGTGGCTGCCTGACCCGTCAGCATCAAGCGTGCATCAACCTTTCGCAGGCCCGCTATCGGGCGCCGGGCGCCAGGGCAGCGATCGCACCCGCGCCGGCCGTGAACGCTGCGAGCAGAGCCGCTGCGTCGTCGTACACCTCGATGGCTCCGGCGTCGCGCAGCTCCAGCTCGCCGATGCCGCCGCTCTTCACACCGATGAAGCGCACGCCGGCGCGAGCAGCGGCCTCGGCATCCCACACCGTGTCGCCTACCATTACTGCCGCCGCGGCATCTACACCGGCCTTCTCAAGCGCCACCGCAATCACGTCGGGCTCGGGTTTAGCCGTCTCGACGTCTTCGGACGAGGTGACGGCGTAGAGGGCATCCTCGCTGTCGAGAGTGTCGCGCAGCTTTTTCAGCTCGTCTTCGGGTGCACTTGTCGCGAGAACGACGCGCACGCCTGCATCTGAGACGGCCCGCAACAACGCCCGAGCTCCATCGAAAGGTCGCAGTCGATCGACGAGAGCGGCATACTGCTCGCTGTGCGCGTCGCTCGCCGCTTCGCCGAGGTCGTCGGCTTGGTCACCGAGCACCGCCTCGAGCAGCTTCGACGAGTCCATGCCGATTGCGGCATGTACCCGCCAGTCGGCGACCGGATGCCCGAGCCCGGCCAGCCCCGTGCTCCAGGCTTCGACGTGCAGATAGTTCGAATCGACGAGGGTGCCGTCGATGTCGAAGAGCACCGCGGTCGGCGCCTCGCGTGCCGGCGACTCGCTCAGAAGACGCGCCCGACGGCAGCGGGCTTCACCTGCGACGTAAAGCTGCTGATCGCCTGCTCCAAGTCGGAGTAGTACAGCAGGTTGCGGGTCGACGAGAGCTTCATGACCTCGTAGAGCCCTGCGGTCTTGTCGATGTAGCCGAGCACGCACTCGGCGTTGTTCTCAGGAATACGGCGGTCGCAGATGCGCCACTCGTGGTCAGAGAGAATCGAGATGCGAATGTCTGCGGCGTGCGGAGCATCGTTGCCCCGGCGTGCGGAACGAGAGCTCGAGGTGAGCCCGGTGAGATCGTTGATCGGGGCTGCGGCCCGCGGAGTCAGTTCGATAGTCACATCAACCTCCTTCGGTTAGGTGCTTATCCTCAGAGAACCACTTCCTTGACCCACCGGCTAGGGCTTGACAACCCCTCGGAGGGGTGTCGCGGGCGGAGCATACTGAATGCATGGACTCAGTGGATGTCGTCGTGGTCGGTGCCGGGCCGAACGGTTTGGCGGCCGCCGTCACCATGGCTCGGGCCGGTCTCGCGGTGCGCGTGTACGAGCGCGCCGACACCATCGGCGGGGGAGCGCGTACGGCAGAACTCACGCTGCCGGGGTATCTGCACGATGTGTGTTCTGCCGTGCATCCGATGGCCCTCGCATCGGAGTTCTTTCGCCGCTTTCACCTCGAATCGCGCATCGAGCTGCGTACGCCCGAACTCGCCTACGGGCATCCGCTCGACGGCGGCCGCGCCGGCCTTGCCTACCAGAGTATCGACGAGACCGCACGGATGCTCGGGGTCGACGGCCCCGCCTGGAAGCGCCTGTTCGAGCCCCTCGTCTCGCACTGGCAGGAGCTGGCACAGTTCACCGGAACGTCGCTGCTGCGGGTGCCGCGGCACCCGGGGCTCGCCGCCCAGTTCGGGCTTCGGGCGTTCGAACAGGGCAGCCCGCTCTGGAGTCTGCGGTTCGAGAGCGATATTGCGCCCTCCTTGCTGAGCGGGGTGCAGGCGCACTCGATTCTTCCGCTGCCCGGTCTCGCGCCCGCCGCGGCCGGGCTCCTTCTGGGCAGCCTGGCGCACGCCGTAGGCTGGCCGGTTCCGGTGGGTGGCAGCCAGGCGATCGTCGACGCGATGGCGGATGATCTGCTCGCCCACGGCGGCGAAATAGTGACTCAGACCGAGATCACCTCGCTCGACGAGTTGCCACCCGCGCGCGCAGTACTGCTCGACGTGACCCCGAAGTCACTGCTCGCCCTCGGCGGCGATCGCATTCCGCGCGGGTACGCCCGCAGCCTCGGCCGGTTCCGGTACGGCAACGCCGTGGCGAAGCTCGACCTCGCGCTCAGCGACCCGGTGCCGTGGGCGAACGAGGCGCTGCGGTCGGCGGGAACCGTGCATGTGGGCGGCACGCACGCCCAGATCGCTCGCAGTGAAGCAATGGTGGCGTCGGGTCGCCACGCGCAGCGGCCGTATGTGCTGGTGGCGCAGCCGAGCATCATCGACCCGTCGCGCGCGCCGGGGGGGTCGCACGTTCTGTGGGCCTACACGCATGTGCCGAGTGGCAGCGACGTCGATCAGTCTGAGACGATCATCGCCCAGATCGAACGGTTCGCTCCGGGCTTTCGCGACACCATCATCGCGACGTCGGGGCGCACCGCGGTCGAAGAGGAGCAGGGCAACCCGAACTACGTGGGCGGCGACATCTCGGCCGGGGCTGCGACCTTTCGGCAGCTCGTGCGGCGGCCGACCCTGTCGCCGTACCCGTGGCAGACTCCGGTGCGCGGGGTGTACCTCTGTTCGTCGTCGACTCCGCCCGGCCCCGGTGTGCACGGCCTCGGCGGCTGGCACGCGGCCCGGCGGGCGCTCGCGACCTCGTTCGGCATCCGCCGCGCCCCCGACCTCCGCCCCGGCCGGTGAGTTTCGCAGACGCCTCCCGTCGGACTCGCACACTTCGGTGTATCCGCTACCGCTCGAGCAGGCGCACATGCACCGAAGTGTGCGACTCGCACGCAGCACGTTCTGCCGAGCGGCTCGCTACAGCATCAGCAAATAGGATCGGAGTATGACGCAGACCACGCCGACACCCGTGCGGCACCCCGCCCCGACCCGCACCATCGTCATTGCGGCGGTGGTCGACGTGGTGCTGGTGCTCGTGTTCGTGCTGATCGGCCGCAGCAGTCACAGCGAGGGGTTCAGCCTCGGCGGCACGCTCGTCACGTTCTGGCCGTTCTTGGTCGGGCTCGTGGTGGGGTGGGTGGCGACGCGCGCCTGGCGGTATCCGCTGCGGCTCGTGCTGCCGGGCATCCCGATCTGGCTGTTCACCGTGGCGGTGGGAATGTTCTTGCGCGTGCTCAGCGGGCAGGGCGTCGAGGTGAGTTTCGTCATCGTGGCGCTCATAGTGCTCGGGGTGTTCTTGCTCGGCTGGCGCCTGATCGGCGGGTTCGTTTCGCGCCGGGTCGGCGCTCGTCGCAGCTCGGGGTCAGACAAGGCTGCACGAAACGGCTGGCAGTGACCCCGGGTTGGCAGCGCCGCGTCGGCGCGCCGCACGTCAGCGAGGTCTCGGCGACCGACCTCAGGGCTGTAACAGCCGCCCTGAGGCCGACGATCGCCGTCAACATCACCCAGTTCTCGGTCATCCACGCGCTGATGGCGGGGCTGTACGACGGCGTGTTTCCGGCTCCCCAGGTGCTCGAGAAGGGCGACTTCGGCATCGGCTGCGGTCACGCGCTCAACGGCGAACTCGTGTTCGTCGACGGAGAGATCTACCGCTGCACCTCCGACGGGTCTGTCACCCGCGCCGACGAGGGCGAACTGATTCCGTTCGCCGAGGTCGCCGAGTTCGCTCCGACCGTCTCTGTCGCTCTCGAGGGGCCGCTGGCCCGCGACGGGTTGGAAGCGCTCGTGAGCAGCTTCTTTCCGAGCCCCAATCTCTTCTTCGCCATTCGCATCGACGGCACCTTCGACCGGATGCTCGTGCGCGAGCCGATTCGCCAGCACCATCCGTTCCGCCCCCTCGTCGAGGTGATGCAGACCCAGAACGAGAGCGAACTCGGCCCGACGACAGGGTCGATGATCGGTTTCTGGGCCCCGCAGATCTATCAGGGCGTGACGGTCGCGGGCTTTCACTTCCACTATCTCGACGACGCCCGAGAGGTGGGCGGGCACTGCCTCGACTACGCCATCTCGTCGGCGACCCTCACGATGCAGGCTCTCTCGAGCATCACCCTGCGCCTGCCGCAGACCCCCGAATTCCTCACCGCAGACTTTGCTCAAGCCGACGCCGATCTGGCCATTCGGCGGGTCGAAAGCAGTGCAGTTGGCGTTGCGTCTGCGGGCGGGCAGTAGCGGGGCATCCGCACCGTCTCGTGAGACGGGCGCGCCGAAATGAGGCACGTGTAACGCCCGCAATTTGTCGTACCGGTCTCACGAGACAGAATTGCGGCGGTTGTTACCACGCAGCGGGTTTGTAGTCCTTCAAAAACACACCCGTGACGTCTTCGCCCGACTCGCCGCGCACGATCGGGTCGTAGACCCGGGCCGCACCGTCGACGAGGTCGAGGGGGGCGTGAAATCCTTCTTCGGCCAGGCGTACTTTCGTGGGGTGTGGGCGCTCGTCGGTGATCCAGCCCGTGTCGACGCTCGTCATCAGAATGCCGTCGCTGAGCATCTCTTTGGCGCTCGTGCGGGTCAGCATGTTCAGCGCCGCCTTCGCCATGTTGGTGTGCGGATGCCCGGGGCCTTTGTATCCGCGAGCGAAAACGCCCTCCATGGCCGACACGTTCACGATGTAACTGCGCCCAGAGGGTGCCGCCGAAGCCGCAACGGCCATCGCCGGCCGCAACCTGGACACCAGCAGAAACGGGGCCGTCGTGTTGCACAGCTGCACCTCGAGCATCTCGAGCGGGTCGACGTCTTGCACCGCCTGCGTCCAGCTGTTCTCGTGATGCAGGTCGGGCACGAGCCCGCCGGCGTCGATCGCTGTTCCGGCCGCGAGGCGCTCGAGCGACGACGACCCGGCCGCCAGGGCGAGCCCCGAGATCTCGTCGGCGCTCAGCTCGGCCGGAGTAAGGCCGGCGTCGACCAGAGCGGCGCCGAGCAGCGCGGAGCCGGCCAGCTCGGAGTTGGCCAGCTCGGAGTTGGCGTTGCGGTCATCCCGTGCGGCAGCGTCGGCGCTGACCGCAGCGGGCTGTTCCCATCGGCCACTCCACACGCCGGCAGCGGCGCGTGGAGCCTCGGGCCGGCGAGGGCCCAACAGCGGATGCGCGGCCACCGACGCCGCGAGAGCCTGCGGATGCGCGTCGTTCGTGTGACCGAACGTGATCATCTCGGGCACTGGCCCGTCGGGCAGCGGTGCCAGTTCGGCCTCGGCCAGCGGAGCGTACGACCCCGGCGACCTCTTCACGGTCTGCGCCGCATTGTTGATGAGAATGTCGAGCGGCCCGGCCTCGGCCACCGTCTCGGCGAGCCCGATCACCTGAGCCGGGTCACGCAGGTCGATGCCCACGATGCGCAGCCGGTGCATCCACTCGCCCGCGTCGGGCAGGCTCGAGAAGCGGCGCACCGCGTCGCGCGGAAACCGCGTGGTGATGGTGGTGTGCGCGCCGTCGCGCAGCAGCCGCAGGGCGATGTACATGCCGATCTTGGCGCGGCCGCCGGTGAGCAGCGCACGCTTGCCGGTGAGGTCGGTGCGGGCATCCCGCTTCTGGTGGCTCATGGCCGCGCAGTCGGGGCAGAGCTGGTGATAGAACGCGTCGACCTGCGTGTAGTGCTGCTTGCAGATGTAACAGGGCCGCGACTTGATGAGCGTGCCGGCCGTGGGTGCACTCGTCGTCAGTGCCAGGGGAATGCCGCGCGTCTCGTCGTCGATTCGGTCGGGCGCGCCGGTGGCGGTAGCTGCGACAACGCTGCGGTCGGCTGCCTGAATGGCCTCGCGTTTCTCATCGCGCCGGCTTTTCTTGACCGCCTTGAACATCTTCGCTGTGGCCTGTCGTACGGCGACGAAATCGGGATGCTCGTCGTCGAGCTCGTGCAGGCTCGCCAGAACGCGCAGGGCGACCTCGAGGTCGGCCGCGTCGATGCCGCTCTCGGCGGCGGGCGTTTGCGTGCTGTTGTTCTGTTCCATGAGCCGATCTATCTTACGGGAGCGGTCTGTGGTTCCTGCCGGTGAGGCCGATGGCTTAGTATCTGCGTATGGATGCAGATAAGCAGGTCTGCGGGCGCAAGCCTGACAGCCAATTCGTCGAACTGGCGGTGGAGATCTTCGCGATGCTGGCCGATGCCACCCGAGTGCGGCTCATTCTCGCCCTGCGCGACGGGGAGCAATCGGTGAATGCGCTCGCCGAGATCGTCGACAAGAGCCCGGCGGCTGTGTCGCAGCACTTGGCCAAGCTGCGGCTCGCCCGCATCGTCGCCACGCGACAGCACGGCCAGAAGGTGTACTACCGGCTCGAGAACGAGCACGCGTCTCAACTCGTCAGCGACGCGATCTTTCAGGCCGAGCATTCCCTCGGCGGCACCCCGCGCCACCACCACCCGGCGGCGGACGAGTGACCGGCGTAGCGCACGAGCACGAGCACCGGCCGCACGACCATGACGCACACAAGCATCACGCGCATGACCACGACGAGGTTGACCCACGCGGCCACGGCCCGCACGATCACGAGCACGGGCCGCACGACCATGACGACACCCACCCCCACACGCACCCCACGGGCATCCGCGGGGTTCTGCACGGGCTCTTCGTGCCGCACAGCCACGACGCCGCCGACTCTATCGACGACGCCCTCGAGGCGAGCACCGCGGGTGTGCGGGCGCTCAAGATCAGCCTGTTCATTCTGCTCGGCACGACGATTGTGCAGTTCGGCGTTTTTCTCGCCAGCGGGTCGGTCGCGCTTCTGGCCGACACGATCCACAACTTCTCTGATGCGCTCACCGCGATTCCGCTCTGGATCGCCTTCGTGCTGGCCCGCCGCCTGGCCACCCGCCACTACACGTACGGATTCGGTCGCGCCGAAGACCTCGCGGGCCTGTTCATCGTCGCGGTCGTCGCTCTGTCGGCGGTCGTCGCCGGCGTCGAGGCCGTCTCGCGGTTCTTTCACCCTGCCGCCGTCACCAACCTCGGCTGGGTCATGGCCGCCGGAGTGATCGGTTTCGCGGGCAACGAGGCTGTCGCGCTCTACCGCATCAGAGTCGGCCGCCAGATCGGATCCGCCGCTCTGGTCGCCGACGGAGTGCACGCCCGAATCGACGGCCTCACCTCGCTCTCTGTCGTCATCGGCGCAGTCGGTGTGCTGCTCGGCTTTCCGCTCGCCGACCCCCTCGTGGGCCTGCTGATCGCCGTGTCGATTCTGCTGCTGCTCTGGGGCACCGTTCGCAGCATCGGCCGTCGCCTCATGGACGGTATCGACCCCGACCTCGTACACCGCGCCGAGCACGCCCTCGAAGCGACCCCCGGGGTGCTCGGCGTCTCGCGCCTGCAGTTGCGCTGGGTCGGCCATCGCCTGCAGGGCGCCGCCGAGATCGCCGTCGCCGACGCCACGGTCGCCGAGGCCGACACCATCGTTCGCGCGGCGCGCCTCGAGCTCACCCGCACCCTTCCCAACCTCGACGACATCGTCATCGCCGTCACTTCAGGGGCTTCTCCTCCTTCCGCGTAGGGTTGCTACCATGACCGACGCGCAACTCGACTCGCAGGTTTCGCTGGTCAACTATCTGCCCGAGAGCGAAGGCCGGGCATCCGGCGCAGGTGCAGCCCGCGAACCGGCAGACCCCGACGTGCTCTTCGAGCGGTTCACCGAATACACCGCGAGCCGCGGCCTCACGCTGTACCCGGCGCAAGAAGAGGCGATCATCGAGATCGTCTCGGGCGCCAACGTCATCTTGAGCACGCCCACCGGCACCGGAAAGTCGCTCGTCGCCGTCGCCGCGCACTTCGCCGCCCTCGCCGACGGCCGCCGCACCTTTTACACCGCGCCGATCAAGGCGCTCGTCAGCGAAAAGTTCTTCGCCTTGGTCGAGATCTTCGGCCCCACAAACGTCGGCATGGTCACGGGTGACTCGAGCGTGAACGCCGACGCGCCCATCATCTGCTGCACCGCCGAGATTCTCGCCAACATCGCGCTACGGCACGGGGCGGATGCTCCGGTCGATCAAGTCGTGATGGACGAGTTCCACTTCTACAGTGACCCCGAGCGCGGCTGGGCGTGGCAGGTGCCGTTGCTGACGCTGCCGAAGGTGCAGTTCATCCTGATGTCGGCGACGCTCGGCGACGTCACCTGGCTGAGCAAAGACCTCACCCGGCGCACGAACCGTGAGACGGCGGTTGTCACCGGGGTCGAGCGGCCCGTGCCGCTCAACTACTACTACGCGCTCACTCCCGTGCACGAGACAGTCGAAGACCTGCTGAAAACGGGCCAGGCGCCGATCTACGTGGTGCACTTCTCGCAGCTCGCCGCGCTCGAGCGGGCCCAGGCTCTGTCGAGCGTGAAGATCGTGAGCCGCGAGCAGCGCGACGAGATCGCCGACGCCATCGGCGATTTTCGCTTCACCACGAACTTCGGCCGCACCCTCTCGCGGTTGATTCGTGCCGGCATCGGCGTGCATCACGCCGGCATGCTGCCGAAGTACCGCCGGCTCGTCGAGCAGCTCGCCCAGCGCGGCCTGCTGCGTGTCATCTGCGGCACCGACACGCTCGGCGTCGGCATCAACGTGCCGATTCGCACGGTGCTTCTCACCGCCCTGACCAAGTTCGACGGTACGCGCATGCGCCAGCTGACCGCCCGCGAGTTCCACCAGGTGGCGGGTCGTGCCGGCCGTGCGGGCTACGACACCGCCGGAACAGTCGTCTGCCAGGCCCCCGAGCACGAGACCGAGAACGCGCGCCTCGTCGCGCGGGCCGGCGATGACCTCAAGAAGATCAAGCGCATCGTGAAGAAGCGCGCCCCCGAGGGCTTCGTGTCGTGGGGCGAGCCGAGCTTCAACCGGCTCATCTCGGCCGAGCCCGAAACGCTCACGAGCAGCATGCAGATCAACCACGCCATGCTGCTGAACATCATCGGCCGCGGAGGAGACGTCTTCAGCAACGTGCGCTCGCTGCTCGAAGACAACCACGAGGCCCGAATCCGCCAGCTCGAACTCGAGCGCCAAGCGCTGGCCATCTATCGCACGTTGCGTACCGCGGGCATCGTCGAGCAGAGTCAGCCCGACGCGAATGGCTTTGCGAGCATCCGCCTCACCGTCGACCTGCAGCCGAACTTCGCCCTCAACCAGCCACTTTCGCCGCTCGCGCTCGCCGTGTTCGAGCTGCTCGAACCCGAGAGCCCGACGTACGCGCTCGACATGATCTCTGTGCTCGAAGCCACGCTCGACGACCCGCGGCCGGTGCTCTCGGCCCAGCAGTTTCAGGCAAAGGGCGAGGCTGTCGCAGCCATGAAGGCCGAGGGCATCGAGTACGACCAGCGCATGGAGCTGCTCGAGCAGATCACCCACCCCAAGCCGCTCGAAGGGCTGCTCGGCGAGGCTTTCGAGGTCTACAAGCGCTCGCAGCCGTGGGTGGGCGACTTCGAGCTCAGCCCGAAGACCGTCGTGCGCGACATGTACGAACGGGCGATGACCTTCAACGACTACATCGGCTTCTACAAGCTGAACCGGTCGGAGGGTCTCGTGCTGCGCTACTTCTCCGATGCGTTCAAGGCGGCCCGAGCGACAATTCCCGACGAAGCGAAGACGGATGACCTCACAGACCTCATCGAATGGCTCGGCGAGCTCGTGCGCCAGGTCGACTCCAGCCTGCTCGACGAATGGGAAGAGCTGACCAACCCCGCCGAGGTGCAGGGCGAGGCCGACCTCGTGACCGGTGTCGGCCGCGGGGTGACGGCCGTGCTGCCGCCCGCACCGCGCAGCGTCGTGTCGAACGTTCGCGCGTTTCGCATTCTGGTGCGCAACGAGCTCTTTCGCCGAGTGCAGCTGGCGGCGCTCGACAAGGTCGACGAACTCGGCGAACTCGAGGCGGCGACAGGCTCAGGCTTCACCCGCGAGATGTGGGCGGATGCTCTCGACGCGTACTTCGACGAATACGACTTTCTGGGCACCGGGGCGGCGGCCCGAGCCGCGTCGATGATCGGCATCACCGAGGGCCCCGCCGTCTGGGCCGTGCGGCAGACCTTCGACGACCCCGAGGGCGACCACGCCTGGGGCATCGACGCAGAGGTCGATCTGGCGGAGTCGGCCGAGCAGGGCGTCGCGATCATCCGCGTGCTTGGTGTGAACAGCCTCTGAGCCTGTTTGTGCGCCGCCGCCTCTGCGGCGCACAGTGCGAATGGTCATTCGAGCCCCAGCTGTTACCGCTACCAACGCTGAAAGCGATGAGCGCGGTCGCCGCTTTCAGCCGACCACGCTGGGCTCAGCAGCATACGATCGGCGAAATGATCCGCACTTGCGGCCATAGTATGGGGTTTGTGCCGCAGATTCGGATAAGAGAAGCAGCCCACTACCTCGGGGTGAGTGACGACACGGTTCGCCGCTGGATCGACCACGACCTGCTGACCGCGTCGAAAGACGACTCGGGCAAGACCGTGGTCGACGGCGCCGAGCTCGCGCAGCTGGCTAAGAAGAACGCCGTTCTGCCCGACGATCCCTCTGGCGTGGGCAGGTCGGCACGCAACCGATTCGTGGGGCTGGTCACGGCCATCACCATAGACACGGTCATGGCGCAGGTCGAGCTGCAGTGCGGCCCGCATCGTGTCGTCTCGCTGATGTCGAGTGAGGCCGTGCGCGAACTGAATCTCGAGCTCGGCTCGGTTGCTGTCGCCGTGGTGAAGGCCACGACGGTGATCGTCGAAACCGCCCTGGGGAAGGTGTGAAAGTGAAACTGTCTTTTCGAAAACTCGGTGTCGCGCTGGTCGCAGCCGCCGTTCTGACTGGTGCGGCGGCCTGTTCGTCGAGCACGCCGGCTGCAACAACGGCGGCCACGGCATCCATTTCGTCGACCCCGGCGCCGACCGGAACCATCGTGGTCTTCGCGGCGGCATCGCTGAAGGCTACCTTCACGTCGCTCGCGACCTCGTTCGAGGCAGCAAACCCGGGCACCACCATCACGACGAACTTCGCCGGCTCGTCTGACCTCGTCACGCAGATCACCGGGGGCGCGCCGGCCGACGTGTTCGCCTCGGCCGACACCGCCAACATGACCAAGCTCACCGGCGCGGCACCCAGCCTGATCACCGGCACGCCCGTCGACTTCGCGACCAACGTGCTCGAGATCGCGGTTCCGCCGGGAAACCCGGCCAACGTCACGTCGTTCCAGGATCTCGGAAAGAACAGCATCAAGACCGTCATTTGTGCGCCCGCCGTGCCCTGTGGTGCGGCGACCGCCAAGATCGAGACGTCGACCGGTGTCACGATTCCCGCGGTGAGCGAAGAGTCGTCGGTGACGGATGTTCTGGGCAAGGTCTCGTCGGGTGAAGCCGATGCCGGGCTGGTCTACGTGACCGACGTCACCGGCGCCGGCACGTCGGTGCAGGGGGTGACGTTTCCGGAGTCCTCGAGCGCCGTGAACACGTACCCGATCGGCGAGGTCAGCTCGTCGAAGAACCCGGCCCTCGCCGAGGCGTTCATCGCTTACGTGACGGGAACCGACGGGCAGGCCGTGCTCAAGGCCGCGGGCTTCGGTGCCCCGTAACGAGCGGCGTCTGATGGCCCGGCCTGCGGCGTTCTTCTCGTCGGTCGCACGTGGAGTGCGACCTTCCTCGTCGGCCTTGCATTCCGGGCTATCAGTCACCGCTCGTCGGTGCCCCGTAACGAGCGGCGTCTGATGGCGCGGCCTGCGGCGTTCTCTTCGTCGGTCGCACGTGGAGTGCGACCTTCCTCGTCGGCCGCCCGTCGCGCATTCGTGAGCGTGCCGCGCTGGGTGGTCGGCATCGCGATTGTCGGCGCAATCTTCGTTCTTCTGCCGCTGGTCGCACTCATCACCCGCGTCAACTGGCAGCAGTTCTGGCCGCTCGTCACCTCGCAATCGTCGATCGACGCGCTGCTGCTCAGCCTGCGCACCTCGTCGGCCGCGACACTCATCTGCATCGTTCTCGGGGTGCCGATGGCCCTCGTGCTGGCGCGCACGACCTTTCCCGGGCAGAAGATTCTGCGCTCGCTCGTGCTTCTGCCCCTTGTTCTGCCCCCGGTGGTCGGCGGTATCGCGCTGCTCTACACGTTCGGGCGCAAAGGCCTCTTGTCGGGCGGCATGCAGGTGCTGGGCATCCAGATCGCCTTCTCGACCACCGCCGTCATCATCGCGCAGGCCTTCGTGGCGCTGCCGTTTCTCGTGTTGAGCCTCGAGGGTGCGCTGCGCACGGTCGGTTCGCGATACGAAGCTGTCGCGGCGACCCTCGGCGCGAGGCCCACCGGAGTGCTGTGGCGGGTCACGCTGCCGCTCGTGCTGCCCGCGGTCATTTCAGGCGCGGTGCTCTCGTTCGCCCGGGCCCTGGGCGAATTCGGGGCCACGCTCACGTTCGCCGGTAGCCTGCAGGGCGTGACGCGCACCCTGCCGCTCGAGATCTACCTGCAGCGCGAAACCGACCCCGATGCGGCGGTAGCGTTGTCGATCGTGCTCGTCGTCGTCGCCGTGGTGATCGTGGCGCTGGCCCACCAGATCGGCGGCCGTTCGAGGTTCAGTCTGCAGGGTGAGCTGTGAGCTTTTCGCTGCAGGCGGCGATGGATGCGCGCGACTTCGACCTCGAATTGTCGGTCGCCGACGGCGAGACCGTAGCGGTTCTCGGCCCTAACGGTGCCGGTAAATCCACCCTGCTCGGCCTCCTCGCGGGAATGCTCGCGCCCGATCGAGGCCGAGCCGTGCTCGATGACACCGTGCTCTTCGACGTCGGCGGTTCGGCCGGCGGGGGAGCCGGAGCCGGCCTCGGTGGAGCATCAGCGGCCGACGCGCGGGCGAATGCCCGATCATCCGCTCGCCGACGCGAGACGTTGCTGCCGCCGCACGCGCGAAGCGTGTCACTGCTGGCCCAGGAGCCGCTGCTTTTTCCCCACCTGAGCGTGCTCGACAACGTCGGCTTCGGGCCGCGCAGCTTGGGGCGTTCCCGTCGCGATGCACGCAGCATCGCTCTCGAGTGGCTCGACGAAGTGGATGCCCGCGAGCTCGCCGCGCGCAAGCCCGCCCAGCTCAGCGGAGGCCAGGCGCAGCGCATCGCCGTCGCCCGAGCCCTCGCCGCTGAACCCGCACTGCTGCTGCTCGACGAGCCCCTTTCGGCGCTGGACATCGAGGTCGCCCCCGCCATTCGCACCATGCTGCGGCGCGTGCTCGCCCACCGCAGCGCCCTCATCGTGACGCACGACGTCATCGACGCGTACGAGCTCGCCGACCGCGTGATCGTCATCGACGGCGGCCGCATCGTCGAGAGCGGCCCGACCAAACGCGTTCTCGAGCATCCGCGCAGCTCGTTCGCGCAGCAGTTGCTCGCGACCAACGTCGTCGCCGGCAGTGCCCCGACACCCTCGCGACGCGGAGCGGCAGCTGCCGCCGCTGCAGCGGCCGCCGCCGCCGCCGCCACGTCGCATCGCGCCCGCGCCGTGCGTCGCCTCTCCCGCGGCCGAGCCTGATTTCGTAGGAGGTTTCGAGGGTGTGCGCCGAATACGGGCTCACCGTGCCGAATCCTCCTACGAGACGTACGCGGTTGTGTGCGTCGCGCTGACCCGAAGTGGGGGTGCTGCTGTTACTGCACGGCAGGCGCCTGCGCCGATAGGGTGTGGCACGTGCAACGGCGACTGTTTCTCGCGGCGGGCGCCGCGGGTGCGGTCTCGGCGGCACTTTCGGCGTGCGCGCTGCGAGCGCCAGACGTGCCCACCGTTACGGGAACACCGGTGGCCCGGGCCACGCCCATCGCAACACCTGCGCCCACGTTCACGCCGACCCCGGCGCCCGTACCGACTCCCACACCGACCCAGCTGTTCAGCGCCCCCGCCCTGACGAAGGTCGCCATTCCCGACGGCGTGATGACCGACCTGCCCGGCGACGGCACTCTCCTCGCCTGGACGGTCGACGACGGGTCGAACAGCGAGGTCATTCGTAAGTATGTCGAGTTCGCCAAGGCGACCGGCGTGCGGCTGACGTTCTTCGTGAACGGCACCTACTCGGGCTGGACCGAGAACGCCGACCTGCTGCGTCCGCTCGTCGCGAGCGGTCAGATCCAGCTCGGCAACCACACCTTCGACCATGCCGACCTCACCTCCATCAGCGATGACGACGCAATCGACGAGCTGCAGAAGAACCACGACTTCATCATGAGCACCTACGGAGTGGATGCCCGGCCCTACTACCGGCCGCCCTACGGCTATCGCAACCACCACACCGACCGGCTGGCGGCGAGCATCGGCTACACGACGCCGGTGCTCTGGTACGGGTCGCTCTCTGATTCCGGGCTGATCACCGACCAACAGGTGGTCGACTTCGCCACGCAGTGGTTCTTGCCGCAGCACGTGGTCATCGGGCACTTGAACTACCTGCCGGTGACAGAGGTCTTCGACCAACTCACGCAGATCATCCAGAGTCGCGGGCTGCAGCCCGTGACGCTGAACGACGTCTTCAGTTCCTAGGCTCGCGGTGCAAGGCTAGAGCGACGAGCCAGCACGAGTCGATCTTCACGCTCAGCAGTAGTGCGTCAGTACCAGTGCGGGTCGGTGTTCTGCGAGTGGGCCCACGCGCCGCACGGTGAGCCATAGGAGCGCTGAATGTACGACAGGCCCCAGTTGATCTGCGTCTGGTAGTTGGTGCGCCAGTCGGAGCCAGCCGTGGCCATCTTGTCGCCGGGCAGCGACTGGGGAATGCCGTAGGCTCCACCGTCTTCGTTGTAGGCGTTCACGCGCCAGCCCGACTCGCGGTTCCAGAGGCTCACGAGGCACGAGAATTGGTCGCTGCCCCAGCCCATCGCCGACACCTGGCTCGACGCATACGACTGGGCGGCACCCACATCGACCACGACAGACCCCGGCGGCAGACCTGCGCTCGAGCCCGACCCTGAATCAGAACCGGAGTCGGAGCCCGAACTCGCCGCTGCTGCAGCGGCCGCCGCTGCCGCCGCCTTCTGAGCGGCGATGTTCGCGGCTTCGATCTGGCCTTGCCGGTACTGTTCCACGATCTGGGCGGTCGAGTTCTGCAGCGAGGCCAGCTGAGCGTAGAGAACAGCGCTCTTGGCCTGCTGGTCGGCGACCTGAGCATCCGCTGCCTGTTGGGCGGCCGCGGCGTCGTCGGCCGCCTTCTGCGCGGCGGTGGCGAGTGTCTGCCGTGCTGTTTCGGCGACCGCGGCCTGGTCTTTCAGGCTTGTCGCGAGGTTCTGCGCCGACGTCGCGAGCGCGTTCAGCTGGGCCGACTGCTGAGTGAGCTTGCTCATGGTGCCGAGCTGGTAGAGCAGCGACTCCGCGTTGCCGCTGTTCAGCAGCAACGATGCGCTGCTGCTGCCACCCGAGCGGTACAGCGACGCCGCCAACTCGCCGACCTGCTGTTTCGCTGCGACCGCTTTTGTCTCGGCGTCGCTCGCCCGCTGGGTGGCGGTATCGGCGACCTGCGTCGCCGACTGCAGCGCCGACTGGGCAGCCAGATACTCGTTGCCCTTCTTGACCGCCTCATCGCCGAGCTGGGCTGCTTGCGCCTCGAGCCCGGTGAGCAGGCTGTTGATGTTGTCGACCTCGGCGGCCTTGGCCGCCTCGTTCTGCTTCGCCGCGTTCACGTCGTCCCAGCTCGGGTAGTCGCTGAGCACGATCGGCGACGTCACGGCAGCGTTCGCCGTCAGCGGTGTCGCGACGGCGGCCAGCACGACGAGCACCGCTGCCGTGAGGAGTCGCACAGATCGAGGCATCCCTCTACGCTAGGCGACTCGTTTGTAAATCTTTGGAACGACTCTGCTAATCAGCTGAAGATCGGGTCTCGCGTGCGGCTGCGCTTCAATTCGAAGAAGCCATCGAAGCTCGCCGCCGCGACAACGCCGTCCCACAGCGTGAGCGCCTGCTCGCCCTTCGGCGCCGGCGAAATGACGGGGCCGAAGAAGGCCACGCCATTCAAGCTCAGGATGGGCGTTCCCACGTCTTGGCCCACCAGCTCGATGCCGCTGTTGTGCGACGCGCGCAACTGCTGCTCGAACTCGAACGGCTTGTCCGCCGGATCGGCCGGCGCGTACGCAACGAGGTCGGCCGCAAGACCCACTTCTTCGAGCGACTCGCTCATCACGGCATCCACATCGGTGCGCTGGCCGAGGTGGATGCGCGTTCCGAGTGCGTCGTACAGGGGCTTGACCACCGCGTCGCCGTGCAGCTCCTTCGCCGCGGCTACGAGCTGTGCGTAGCGCAGGGCGCGGGGGAAGAACGCGCGGTACGACTCGGAGACATCGTTGTTCTCATTGAGAATCGCGAGGCTCATAATGTGCCACGACACATCGAGGTCACGATGGGGTGCTACTTCGTCGACCCATCGGCTGGTCATCCATGCCCAGGGGCACGAGGGATCGAACCAGAAGTGCACGCGAGTTGAATCTGTCATGTAACAAACTCTCTCACTCGTGGGAATAAAAACTCCATTCGATACATTTGTATAGACGCGGGCAGCCTTATGCCTTCATCCCTTTGAAGCAATTGAAGAGAAGAGAAATCATGACTGACACCTACCAGATTCCGGGCCACAAAGCGGGAACGTGGACCATCGACCCCTCGCACAGCGAGGTCTCCTTCAGCGTTCGCCACCTGCTCATCAGCAAGGTCAAGGGCAAGTTCGAGAAGTTCGACGCCACCTTCGTGACCGGCGAGAGCCCCCTCGACACCAAGCTCACCGCGACCGCAGAGGTCGAGTCGATCAACACCGGTGACGCCAACCGCGACGGCCACCTGCGCACCAACGACTTCTTCAACGCTCCCGAGTTCCCGACCATCACGTTCGTCTCCGACGGCGTCGTGGCCGAGAAAGACGACCTGCTCGTCACCGGCACGCTGACCATCAAGGGCGTCAGCAAAGAGGTCACCTTCACCGTCGAATTCGGTGGCTTCGGCAGCGACCTGTACGGCAACTACAAGCTCGGTCTGACCGCAAAGGCCGTCATCAACCGCAATGACTTCGGTGTGAACTGGAACGCTCCGCTCGAGGCCGGCGGCGTGCTGGTCGGCGACGACGTCACGATCAACATCGACCTGCAGGCTGCACTGCAAGCCTAATTGTGCGCCGCCGCCTCTGCGGCGCACGCCGGCATTTGCCTGCGCGCAGCGGTAGAGGCGCCGGAAAACGAAGAAAGCGACCTACACGCCGCCGCTTTCTTCCGATTCCGTTTTGCGCGGAAGCCGCCGACCTCCTTACGTGGGGTCGGCGGCTTTTTTCGTCTGCGGGGCGAGCGGCAAGCCAGAGTACCGGGCATACGCTTCGGCCGTGCGCCGGATGCCGCGCTCCACGGCGGGCGTGACCGTGACGAAAGGGTCAGCGGTGACCGCCACCTGCTTCGTCGTGACTCTGCGCGCCCAGGTGCCCACAACACGGCCGCTCGAGACGAGGGTGGGCAAGAACATGCCGTTGCCACCCGGCACGATTCGTTCGAAGTGGCCCGAATCCAGCGGCACGCTGCGGTCGGTGTAGCCGAGAATGTACTCGTCGAAGCCCGGCAACAGGTAGACGGCGCTGCCGCCCGCCCGTGCCGCACTGTCTGCGTCGAGCGTGCCGGCCGCCATCCAGTACTCGGCCCCGTCGATATCGACCGACTCCAGGTCTGGGCCCGCCAGCTCCAGCCCGATCTTCGCCTCTTTCACGAGCACCTTCGACCACCACAGAAAGTCTTTTAGCGTGGCCGGCCCGTGGCTCCTGAAGTAACGCAGCACGAGTTCGCCGAGGCTCTCGTCACGCTCGAGGGCGCGTGGATGCCCGATCCACTCGTCGAGCAGCACCAGGGCCTGATTCGTGCCATTCGGGCCCACCATCGGCCCGAAGCAGATCGTTTTCGTGTGAGCGAGGTACCAGAGCAGGTGCACTCCGCGCTGACCCCGTGTCGAGACACCGCCGGCGTCGAAGGCGGCGAAGAGTTCGTCGCGGGTGAGGGCTGCACCACCGGCAAGGCTCGCCTCGGCCAGATCGCGGGCGCGGATGAACGCCTCTCTGTCGAGCCCGAGCGCGCGATGGCGGGTCGCCGCGCCGGTGAGGGTGCGCGCGGCGGTCAGATCGAGCATCCACCCGAGGTCTTCACCCGGCACGAGGTGCAGGGTGCCGCGGAACGGCCAGGAGCGCACTACCTCGCCGTGGTCGAAAGCGGCCGCCACCTCGTCGCGAGTGCCGCCGGGCATCCGCAAGGCCACCGCCCAGAGAGCGCCCGGGAGGTCTTGCGCCTGCATGGCCGTCATCCAGCGCACGACGTCGGCCGCCGAGCGCGTCTGGGCCAACCGTGTCTGGGCCGAATTCGTCTGGATCGAATTCGTCTGGGTCGAATGCGTCTGGGCCGACTGTAGCTGGGCCGACTGTATCTGGGCCGAGCTGATGAGCTGGCTCGCCAGCCGAATGCGGGCGAGCCGGCTGCGTTCGGCGGCTTTCATGGCAGAACGCTACAGCAGGCCGGCGGCCCGCATCTGCTTGGCGAGTCCGGAACCATCGGGCGCATACATCCACAGCGCCTGCGACTTCTCTGACATGTCTTCTGACTTCGAGCGACCGCCGGCCAGAACCGCCTCGCTGGGAGAAAGCTGCCGAATGGCGATGGCCGAGACGTTCTCGGGGTGCTGCTCTTCGAACTCGCCGTAGATCTCTTCGTCGTGCTGGCCGTCGTCGCCGACCAGCATCCACTTGATCTGCGGAAACTCTTCGGCGAGGCGGTGCAGGTTGTCGCGCTTGTGCTCGCGGCCGCTGCGGAACAGCCGGTCGTGCGTGGGCCCCCAGTCGGTGAGCAGCAGGGCCCCAGCCGGGTAGAGGTTGCGCGACAAGAATCGGGTGAGGGTCGGAGCCACGTTCCAGGCCCCGGTCGAGAGATAGATGGTGGGCGAACCCGGATGCCCGGCGGCCAGCCGGTCGAGCAGCACTGCCATGCCGGGGGTGGGCCGGCGTGCGTGCTCGTCGAGCACGAACGTGTTCCACGCCGCGAGCAGCGGGCGCGGCAGGGCCGTGACCATGACGGTGTCGTCGATGTCGCTGACCACGCCGAAGGTCGCGCTCGGGTCGATGACGTGCACCGGGGCCTCGACCACCTGCGAGTCTTCGGCCTGCAACGTGATGGTGTGCCAGCCCGGTTCGAGGCTTACGGCGAGTTCGGCGTCGACGACGCCACCGCGGTCAGCTTTGACCTGGTGCACGACGCCGTCGACCGTGACGGTGACCTCGACTTCGTTCACCGGCACACTGGTGAAACTGCGCCAGCCGCGCACCGTCTCGTCACGCCGGCCGATGATGGGCAGCCGGCGGCGGCGCTTCTTGTCGCGGGTCAGCAGCACCCTGCTCAGCACCCGGATCCACGTGGTCGAGCCGTACCCCGTATAAGGGATGACCGTGGTGTGGTAACCGCGTTTGCGCGCCCGGTTCTCGCGCAGTTCGTGAAACGCGTCTTCGATGCGAGCGGCCCGGTGCAAGATCAGTTCGGGGGTCACTTTCGACCCGGTGAAGGAGTGTTGCGGGTCGTTTAGCACCCACTCAGTCTGTCAGATCAGTCTGAGTACGGTACTCGGCGGCGGCCGTGCAGACCGGTCATTTCTGAGTACGAGAAAATATTGGGTGCGATTTCCTGTCAAACGATAGGGAATTTTCCCAGACACCGCGCCTGTTTTGTCTGCTCTTCGCCTACTCGGAGTAACATGAAGATTACTTGTAACAACGAAGGGGATGGCGAAAGTGTCGCTCAGTAAGCTCATCGACGAAACCCTGCTCGAGATGGTCAACGTTCGCAACGAGCCCGTGCAGGTTCGCAGCTCGACCCGCATCTCAGCGCTCGTCGACGCGGCGGCCGAGGTCGTCGAAGAGGTCGGTGTCGAGCGCATGACAACGGCGATGGTCGCTGAGCGTGCCGGTGCCTCCATCGGCACGGTCTACCGCTACTTTCCCGATCGCATCGCGGTGCTCTCGGCGCTGAGCCTTCGCAGCATGGATCGCTTTCTGCGCCAGACTCGCGAGAACATTCTGCGCGAGAAGCCCGAGTCCTGGATCGATCTGCTGATGATCTCGTTCGACACCGGCGTCGAGATGCACCGCACCGAGGTGGGCTTCACGTCGATTCGTCTGGGCGATCTCGTCTCGTATCCCGAGGTGGAGCCCTCGGGCATCCGCTCGGCCCGCATCGCCAAAGCTTTCGCCGCCATCATCAGCGAAGACTTCGGTCTGGCCGAGACCGACGAACTGACACTGCGCATCGAGATGAGTGTCAACATGACCGACGCGCTGCTCACTCGTGCATTCGTCACCGACAAGAAGGGCGACGAGGCGATCATCGCCGAAGCCCGCAAGATCGTGCACGGGTACCTGACCTCCACCGATTAGTCGAGTCACCCTCCGAATGTCGGTGGGGTACGCAACAATTCGTCAAGGGCCGGTTTTGGCTTTGCCAATCCCGACCAGAGATGTTTTGCTTGGCGCACGCCCGCACGCGACGAATGGATGGCGACATGATCGAATTCCGCACGGTCACCAAACAGTTCCCTGACGGAACGGTGGCCGTCGACGAGTTCAGCCTGGTCATTCCTGCGCGCCAGACCACGGTTCTGGTCGGGTCATCGGGGTCGGGCAAGACGACCCTTCTGCGCATGATCAACCGCATGGTCGAGAAGACCAGCGGCGAAATCGAGATCGACGGTGAGAGCATCTACAAGCTCAACCCTGTCGCGCTACGGCGCAGCATCGGCTACGTCATGCAGAACTCCGGTCTGCTGCCGCACCGCAAGGTGATCGATAACGTCGCGACCGTACCGTTGCTGAACGGCGTGAAAAAGGCGGATGCCCGGCGGGCCGCTCTCGATCTGCTCGACACCGTCGGGCTCGATCGTGCACTCGCCGACCGCTACCCCAGCCAGCTCTCGGGCGGGCAGCAGCAGCGTGTCGGTGTGGCGCGCGGGCTGGCCGCAAACCCGAACATCCTGCTGATGGACGAACCCTTCGGCGCCGTCGACCCCATCGTGCGCGCCGAACTGCAGCAAGAGCTCGTGCGTCTGCAGCGTGAACTCGGCAAGACCATCGTGTTCGTCACGCACGACATCGACGAGGCGTTTCTGCTCGGCGACCAGGTGGTGCTGCTCGAAAAGGGCGGTCGCATCGCGCAGAAGGGCACTCCCGCCGAAATCTTGTCGAGGCCGGCCAACGACTTCGTCGCCACGTTCATCGGCGCCGACCGCGGTCGGCGAGCACTGCGTGTCGAGGTGGTCAACGGGCGAAACGTGGTCGTCGACGCCGACGGCCGGCCCACAGGAGTGTTGCAGGCATGACGACCGCCTCCTCGAGCGATACCCGTGTGCCCGGGCTCTTGCGCGACCACATCATGAGTTGCGGCCGCGTCGCTGCCGACCGGCTCAGTCGTCGGCGTTCGGTCGGCCTCGTCAATTGCTGGGCCGCGCTGAAACGAGCTCTGTCGTGAACTGGGTCGTCAACAACATCGGTCTCATCTGGAGCCTGACTCTCGTTCAGGTCACCCTGGCCATCCCGCCGATCATTCTGGGCTTCATCATTTCGCTGCCTCTCGGCTGGCTCGCCAACCGGTTCCGCCTCACGCGCGGGGCCCTGCTCACCATCAGCGGCCTGCTGTACACGATTCCGTCGCTGCCGCTGTTCATCGCGCTTCCCGCGATACTCGGAACGGGCATCCTCGACCCCATCAACGTGGTCGTCGGCCTCACGATCTACGCCGTCGCCCTCATGGTGCGGCAGACAGCAGATGCCCTGGCCTCCGTCGACCCCGGTACCAAGCAGGCCGCCACGGCCATGGGCTTTTCGGGCTGGAGCCGGTTCTGGAAGGTCGAGTTCCCGCTTGCGGGGCCCGTGCTGCTGGCAGGATTACGTGTCGTCTCGGTCAGCACCGTGAGTCTGGTGAGCATCGGGTCGGTGATCGGCGTCACGAGCCTCGGCTATCTCTTTCTCAACGGGCTGCAGCGAGACATTCCGGGTGAGGTGATCAGCGGAATCGTCGCCACCCTGGTGATCGCCATCGTGTTCGACTTCATTCTCGTCGGCATCGGTCGCTTGCTGATGCCCTGGACGAGGGCCGACAGAACGACACGATCGTCTCGGCGGGCGAAAGGCATCAAGGCACCCGGCGTGCGCGCGGCAGAGAATCCCGTCGAGGTGATGGCGAAATGAACTTCATTCTTCAGGGCATCGCGTGGATCTTCGATCCGGTGCGATGGAGCGGCCCGGGCGACATGCAGAGCCGCATTCTCGAGCAGTTGGCGTACACGTTCGGGGCGGTTGCCATCGCCTCGGTCATCGCGATTCCGCTCGGTCTGCTCATCGGGCACACCGGCAAGGGGCGAGATGTCGCCGTGTCACTTTCGGGGGGTCTTCGAGCGCTGCCGAGCCTCGGCCTGCTCATCATCTTCGCGCTGTTCATCGGCATCGGCTTCAAAGCGCCGCTGCTGGCGTTCGTGATCCTCGCTATTCCGCCCGTTCTCTCGGGCGCATACGCGGGCATCGAAGCGGTCGACCGGCGAACGATCGACGCGGCCCGCGCCATGGGCATGACCGAATGGCAGGTGCTGACGAAGGTCGAGGTGCCACTCGGGGCGCCGCTCATCGTCGCGGGCATCCGTTCGGGCATTCTGCAGGTGGTGGCGACGGCGACGCTGGCATATTTCGCCAGCGGTGGTGCCCTCGGGGTGTTCATCAACGACGGGCTCGTCACCCGCGATTACATCGAGCTGCTCGGCGCGTCGATCGTGGTCACCGCGCTCGCGCTCATTCTGGAGGGCATATTCGCTCTCCTCCAGAGGTTGATCGTGCCACGCGGTGTCACCGCGGGGCAGGTTACAGACGTTCGATCGAGGCCAGTCAGGTCGCGGTCGGCGGTGGGATCCCCCATCCAAGAAGGAGAATAACAATGTTCACAGCAGGGAAGAAAGGCCGGATCGCCGTCATCGGCGCTCTCGCGGTCAGTGCCGCCATGGCACTGGCAGGGTGTTCGTCGAGTAGCAGCACGCCCCTGGGTGGCGGCTCGAGCGCCTCGGGCAGCGCGGCCGCAGGCACCATCGTCATCGGTTCGCAGGCGTACTACTCCAACGAGATCATCGCCGAGATCTACGCTCAGGCTCTCGAGGCAAACGGCCAGACCGTGACGCGCCAGTTCAACATCGGACAGCGCGACGCGTACATGCCCTCCGTCGAAGACGGCACTATCACGCTTTTCCCCGAGTACACGGGCAACCTGCTGCAGTACCTCGACCCGAAGGCGACGGCGACCACCTCGACCGATGTCTACGCCGCGCTGCAGAAGGCTGTTCCGGCCGATCTCGAGGTGCTCGACCAGGCTCCAGCCGCCGACCAAGACGCTTACGTCGTCACGAAGGCTCTGGCCGACCAGTACGGTTTGAAGACCATCGCCGATCTGTCGAAGGTTCCGAACGCGACCATGGGCGCGAACCAGGAGTTCGCGACCAGGCCCTACGGCCCTCCCGGAGCGCTGAGCACCTATGGCGTGACGCTCGCCTTCACGCCCATCGGCGACTCTGGCGGCCCGTTGACCGTGAAGGCGCTGACCGATAACACGGTGCAGGTCGCCGACATCTACACCTCGTCGTCGGCCATCACGACCGACAACCTCGTGGTGCTGGGTGACCCGAAGGGGCTCATTCTCGCCTCGAACGTGGTGCCGATCATCAACAAGTCGGCTGCGACGCCCGAAGTCACCTCGGTGATCAACAAGGTGGATGCCGCGCTCACCTCATCCGAGCTCGCAGCCCTGAACGATCAGAGCACCGTCGACCAGAAGTCCTCGGCCGACATCGCGAAGGCATGGCTGGCCAAAGAGAAGCTGTTCTGAGTTGATTGAGGCGGCGCCGCATCTGCGCCGCCGCCTCTGCGCCGCCGCCTCTGCGGCGCATGCTGGCAGAACTGATGGCGCAGAGCTGATTGCGCCGGAATTGTCGGGTCGTCTCCTTCGGGGGCGGCCCGATTTTCGTGTTGTGAGCGATTCGGTCTCAGGAGGAGAGCAGCAGAACCGTGGGAATGGCGAGCAGAACAACTGCGGCGCTGAGGATGATCGTGCGGGTCGCCAGCGGCAGCTGGGGCTCGGGGTTCAGCAGTCGGCGCACCCGGGTCGAGACCGGGTCGAGCTGTGCGTCGTCGCGTGCCGAGCCGGGCATCCCACCGCCCGAACCGCCCGTGCCGCGCCCCCGCTCGGCCAGCGCCACGGCGGCGACGGAGCCGTTGCTGCGCCGAACGATGGCCTCGGTCTCGGCCGAGCCGACCAGCGAGATGGCTTCGGCCAGGGTGAGGTCGTCGGTGCTGCGGCGGCTTTGGTCGTCGGCCAGAATCTCGACCAGCAGTGAGACGGCGACCTGCGCGCGGGTCGCGATGGGAAACCAGGGCAGGGCACTGCGCCAGGACTCGAAGGCCACAAGCACGATGTGGTGCTGTTGGTGCAGGTGCCCTCGTTCATGGGCGATGACGGCTTCGAGCTGTTGGGTGCTCAGCAGGCTGACGAGGCCCTCAGAGAGCACGGTGACGGTGCGTGCGCCGGGCAGGCAGTAGGCGACGGGCGCGGGGGAGTCGATGATGTGCGTTCCCGGCCGGCCGAGCAGCGGGGTGCTCAGCAGCTCGACGAGCGCGCGGTGGCGGCGGCGCTGACGCTCCGTGCGGGTGGTCGTCACGATGAGGTTGAGCACGAGGTGGGCCGCCAGCAGCAGCGCACTGCTCAGGGCGAAGATCTGTATCAGCCCGGCATCGGGAGGCAGCGGGCCGCCGAACACCAGCGGCGGCAACTCGAGTAGCCCGCGAATGAGGCTCGAGCTGAACGGTGCGAGGCCGAACGTCACGAGGGAGCCGATCATCGACAAGCCACCGGCGAGCGCAATGGCCGACCACACCACAAGTGCCACACCCGGGGAGCGGCTGGGCCAGTGAGCCTTCGCTAGCGCCACCGGAATAGGCCACGCCAGCAGCACCGCGAGCACCGCGAGGCACACCGATGCGACCAGCATCGAGTTCATCGGTGGCGGGGCCGTCATCGTGGAAAGCACGCGCCCAGCGTACCCGTGGTCGGCTGGTAACGCGGTGGGATCAGTCGCTCTGCTCGGCCGGGGTTTGGCGGGCGCGCTGGTCGAGCAGCTGGCGCAGCGTCTCAGCCTCTTGCGGGGTGACCGTGCCGACGAAGTGGGCCAGGGCCGCGGCGCGGTCGGGCTCGGCGCCGAGCGCCTGCTGCAGCAGCTCGGAGGTATGGTCGGCGCGGGTCGTCACGGCGTAGTAGACGTGCGGCCGAACCTTGCGGTCGCGGTCGACGAAGCCCTTGCGTTCGAGCCGAGACAGTACCGTCAGCATGGTTGTGAGAGCGAGTTCATTGCCCGCGCTGGTCTTGTGAGCAAGTTCGTCGCGAAGCTCGGCCGCAGAGACCGGCTCGTCGTTCGACCAGAGCCGCTCCATGATGGAGCGTTCGAGTTCACCCAGGGTTGCCATTGCTTTAGATTACCGCCTTTTTCGAGATAGTTCTACATGCCGTAGAAAAGTGTTCTACACTCGGTAGAAGAACGAACTTCTACACAATGTAGAACTACCGGATGCACCCGGGAAATCGCACAATAGTAGCTCAGAATCTCCTGAGCAGTTGACACGCGGAGGCGCTGTGAACGACTGGCTAGACCCCCTGCTGTTGTCTCGCTGGCAATTCGGCCTGACAACCATCTATCACTTTCTCTTCGTGCCCCTCACGATCGGTCTGGCCGTCACGGTCGCCATCTTTCAGACGGCCTGGGTGCGCACGAATAAAGCAAAGTATCTGCAACTCACGAAGTTCTTCGGCAAGATTTTTCTGATCAACTTCGCCATGGGCGTCGTCACCGGAATCGTGCAGGAGTTTCAGTTCGGCATGAACTGGTCGGACTACTCGCGCTTCGTCGGAGACGTGTTCGGCGCACCGCTCGCGCTCGAGGGCCTGCTGGCCTTCTTCTTGGAGGCCACGTTCATCGGCCTGTGGATCTTCGGCTGGGATCGCCTGCCGAAAAAGCTGCATCTCGCCACGATCTGGGTGACCGCGGTCGCGAGCATCCTCTCGGCGTACTTCATCATCGCCGCGAACGCGTTCATGCAGAACCCCGTCGGCTACGAGATCAACCAGGCCAAGGGCCGTGCCGAGCTCACCGACATCTGGGCGTTGCTGACGAACAAGGTCGCACTGGCTGCTTTTCCGCACACCATCTTCGCGTGCTTCATGGTGTCCGCTGCGCTCATCATCTGCGCCGCGGCCTGGCATCTGAAGAGAGAGCAGCATGTCGACACCATGCGCCCGGCGCTGAAGTTCGGGTTCTGGATGATGATCATTGCGGGCATCCTGACCATCGTGTCGGGCGACCAGCTCGGTCTTGCCATGGTGCAGACCCAGCCCATGAAAATGGCGGCGGCTGAAGCCCTTTACAACACCGCAACCGGGGCGAATGCGTCGTTCTCGCTCTTCACCCTCGGTACGCCCGACGGGGTGAGCGAACTGTTCTCGATTCGCATTCCCTATCTGCTGTCGTTCTTATCGACGCATACGCTCGACGGAACGGTCGAAGGCATCAACGACCTGCAGGCCCAGTACACGCAGTTGTACGGCGCGGGTGACTACACACCGATCATCTGGGTGACGTATTGGGCGTTCCGCTACATGATTCTGTTCGGTGTCGTGTCGATCGCCATCTCAGTGGCCGGTCTGTTCTTCACCCGCAAGGGCCGTGAGCCCAAGCGCTGGATGTGGACCGTGGCCATCTGGGCCGTGTCGCTTCCGCTCGCCGCCATGATCGTGGGCTGGATCTTCACCGAAATGGGCCGGCAGCCCTGGATCGTGTTCAGCCTGCTGAAGACCAGCGACGCCGTCTCGCCGAACACCACCGGGCTCGACGTACTGATCTCGCTCGTCGCTTTCACGCTGATCTACGGCGCTCTGGCGGTGGTCGAGTTCAAACTCATCAAGAAGGCCATTCAGATGGGCCCGGAAGAACCGGAGAAACCCGACGAACTGACCGGCGAGATCAAGCATGAAGCGACGGTGTACTGATCATGGATCTGCCTACCATCTGGTTCTTCGTTCTCGGCTTCTTCTTCGTCGGCTATTTCGTGCTCGACGGGTTCGACTTCGGCGTCGGCATGACGTTGCCCTTCTTGGGCAGAGACGACACCGATCGCCGCGTGCTGATCAATACCATCGGCCCGATCTGGGACCTCAACGAGACCTGGGTCATCGTTGCCGGGGCAGCGATGTTCGCCGCCTTCCCCGAGTGGTACGCCACCTTGTTCAGCGGCTTCTACCTGGTGATGCTGGCGATTCTGCTGGCGCTCATTCTGCGCGGGGTGTCGTTCGAATACCGGCACCAACGCCCCGAGGCGGCCTGGAAGCGCCGCTTCGACCGGATGATCGTGATCGGCTCGGCCGTGCCCGCCTTCTTGTGGGGTGTCGTGTTCGCCAACGTCGTGCGGGGGGTTCCGCTCGACGCGGGTTACAACTTCACGGGCAGCGTGTTCGACCTCTTCAACCTCTACGCGGTCGTCGGCGGCCTCACGCTGCTGCTGCTCTTCTTCACCCACGGCGTGATCTTCGTGTCGCTGAAGACCGAGGGCGACATCCGTGAGCATGCACGAGCGCTCGCCGTGAAGTCGGGGCTGGTGACGATCGTGGTAGCCGCCGGCTTCTTGGTGTGGACCACCGTGTCGTACGGCACTGTGTGGTCGGGCATCCTGTCGGCCGTGGCCGCCGTGGCACTGATCGGGGCCTACCTCGCGAACCTCCGCGGCGCAGAACGCTGGTCGTTCGCCCTGATGGCGGTGACCATCGCGGTGGCCGTGCTGAGCCTGTTCGTATCGCTTATGCCCGACGTGATGCCCGCCACGAACGACCCGGCGAACAGCCTGACCATTGCCAACGCCTCGTCATCGTCGTACACGCTCACCATCATGAGCTGGGTGGCGTTGATCTTCGTGCCGCTGATTCTGCTCTATCAAGGGTTCACGTACTGGGTGTTCCGCAAGCGGTTGAGCCGGTCGACGATCACGGGCGAAGGCACCGACGATGCCGGCGCCGGGGCGGGCAAAGTGGTGGCGGGCGCCTGATGAAACCCGTCGACAAGCGCCTGCTTCACTATGCCTCTGCCGCCCGTTCGTTCTTCGGGCTGGGTGCGGTACTCGGGCTCGCGCAGGTGGCCTGCATCGTCGCTTTTGCGTGGCTGGTGAGCTCGATCGTGGTCGATGCGATCGGGGGCGCGCCGCTTTCGGCGCTGGGTCTACGGCTCGCGGGGCTGGCTCTCGTGGTGCTGGTGCGCTCAGGGCTCGTCTGGCTGATGGAGTACAACTCGGCGCGCGGAGCCACCGTGGTGAAGAGTCAGCTGCGGCGCGAGGTGCTGACGGCTTTGCCCCGGCTCGGGCCGTCGTGGCTGTCGACGCGCAACAGCGTCGCGGTGTCGACCGTGGCGACCAGCGGGCTGGATGCCCTCGACACCTATTTCTCGAAGTACCTTCCCCAGCTCATCCTGACGGCGTTGGTCACGCCGATTCTCGTCGCGGTGCTGTTCGCCTCGGATTGGCCCAGCGGGCTGACCGTACTGCTCACTCTGCCCGTGATTCCCGTCTTCATGGTGCTCATCGGCTGGGCGACGCAGAAGGCGCAGGCGCAGCAGTGGAAGCAGCTCGGCCGGCTGTCGAGCGGATTTCTCGACGTGGTCGAGGGCCTGTCGACGCTGAAGGTGTTCGGGCGCGAAAAGAGGCAGGCCGAGCGCATCCGTTCGGTGACCGAGGAGTACCGGGTCACCACGATGAAGGTGCTGCGCATGTCGTTCGTGAGCGGGTTCGCGCTCGAATTGGCGGCGAGCCTCGCCGTGGCGCTGGTGGCGGTATCGATCGGTCTGCGGCTGGCCGACGGCTCGCTCGGGCTCGGTGTCGGGCTCTTCGTGCTCATGCTGGCGCCCGAGGTGTTTCTGCCGCTGCGGCAGGTGGGGGCGCAGTTTCACGCGGCGGCCGATGGCGTGGCGGCGACCGGCGACGTGTTCGAGATTCTCGATGCGGCGGCGGGGGTGCCGGCGGTGGTGGGCGCGGCGGGCGCGGCGGCGGATGCCCGGGGTGGTGATGCCCCGGTCAGGATGGATGCCCGTGGGGGTGCCTCCGCGGTCGGTGTGGATGCTCGTGATGAGGCCGTCCGCGACGGCTGCATCCGCGGCTTGCTCGTCGACCGACTGAGTGTGCAGTATGGCGACGATCGTGTGGTGCGGGAGTTCTCGGCAGAATTCGCGCGCGGCACACTCTCGGTCATCGCCGGGCCGAGCGGTGCGGGAAAGTCGAGCGTGCTTGCGGCGATGCTGGGGTTCGTGGAGTTCAGCGGACGCATCGAGTTGGTCGGCTCCGGGCATCCGGTGGCGCTGTCACGCGATGACGTCGCGTGGGCCGGGCAGCGACCTGGCCTGCTGGCCGGAACGATCGCGGCCAACGTGACGCTGGGCTCACCTGCGCCCGACGCAGCGAACGCCGCCGCGTACGTCGCACCGCACGTCGCCGAGGCGCTTCGGCGGGCGGGAGCAGCTGAACTCGATGCTGCGACCGTTCTCGGGGTGAACGGCGCGGGGCTCTCGGGCGGCCAGGCGCAGCGCGTCGCGGTGGCACGGGCACTGTACCGGGCGGGGGAGCGCAGCACTCCGGTACTGCTGCTCGACGAACCGAGTTCTGCGCTCGACGCCGGTTCGGAGGCCGCTCTCATCTGCGGACTGCGCGAGGTTGCGGCGGGCGGTGTCATCGTGATCGTGGTGTCGCACCGCCGGGCACTCCAGCAAGCGGCCGACCAGCTCGTCGTGATGTCGCCGGTGGCCCCGCGCGCATCCACCCCACTGCTCGGCGACTGCAAAACCGACGTCTTCGCCGCCACCGTGGCCAGTGCATCCGCCGTCGCGAACGCGCCGGCCCGCGCGGCAGCTGAGGTGCGCTGATGCTCACCTCAGACGTGCTGCGGCTCGCCCAGCCCCGCTGGCGCACCTTCGCACCCGGAGTGCTCTTCGGCGTCTTCAGTGCCGCCGCCGCGGTGGCACTGCTCGCGACGTCGGCCTGGCTGATCACGCGCGCGGCCGACGAGCCGCCCATCTTGTTCTTGTCTGCCGCGATCGTGGGCGTTCGGGCTGCAGCGCTCGGCCGGGCATCCTTTCGGTACCTCGAACGGCTGAGCAGTCACGATGCCGCCTTCCGTGGTCTCGCCGGGCTGCGGGTAGGCATCTACGAGCGGCTGGTTCCGCTCGCCCCCGACGGAGTGCGCGGCACGAAGCGCGGTGACCTGCTCGCCCGGCTCGTGGGCGATGTCGATGAGCTGCAAAATGTTCCGTTGCGCGTCGTGCAGCCTGTGCTCACGTCGGTGATCGTGGCGGTCGCGGCGGTGGTCGGAACGTTCATCCTGCTGCCCGCCGCCGGCATTGCGCTCGCGGTGGCTCTGCTCGTCGCCTTCGTGCTCGGAACCCTCGTCAACTCGCGACTCGCCGGGCGTGCCGAGCGAGATCTCGCCCCGCTGCGGGCCGATTTCGCCGAACGCACGCTCGACGTGGTGGGCAATCTCGACGTGCTCGTCGCCTTCGACGCAGTGGATGCCCGGCTCGAGGCCTTGCGTGAGACCGAGGCTCGACTCACCGCCGCCGCGCTCGGCAAGGCGTCAGGATCGGGCGCGGTGGCCGCCGTGGTGTCGCTGCTCGCCGGGCTCGCGACCCTGGCCGCCCTTCTGGTGGGCATTCCGGCGCTCGGGTTGGCGGCGGCTGCTGCGTCAGGTGCTGCGGGCTTGGCTGCGACTTCGGTTGCCTCTGCCGGTGCCTTCGGCACCATCGACGGCCCGATGCTGGCGATGCTCGCCCTGGTGCCGATCGCCGTGTTCGAGGTCTTCGGAATGGTGCCGCTCGCGGTGGGCGCGTGGCGGCAGGTGCGAGTGAGTGCGGCTCGCGTCGCCGACGCCGTGCCCGCCGACGTTCCGCTCGAGATTCCCGTCGATGGCCGGTCGACGGTTGCGTCGCCACCGGGCACCGCGTCGACAGCGCCCCTTCTGCCGACTCTTCCGACCGTGCCACCTGCGCCCCGCGGCTCGACCCGGCCTGCGCCTACCATCGAGCTGCGTGACGTGTCGGCGCGGTGGCCGGGCGCCAGAGCGGCGGCGGTCGAGCGGGTGTCGCTGAGCATCCACCCGGGGGAGCGAGTTCTCGTGACCGGAGCAAGCGGAGCGGGCAAGACCACCCTCGGGCACGCTCTCGTGCGGTTTCTCGAATACGGCGGCAGCTACACGATCGACGGTGTCGAGGCTCGTTCGCTGCCCCAGGCCGAGGTTCGTCGAACGATCGGATTGTGCGAACAACAGCCGTACCTTTTCGATGCGAACCTGCGCCAGAACCTGCTGTTCGCTCGTGACACCGCCACCGACGACGACCTGCTCGCGGTGCTCGATCGGGTCGGCCTGCTCGACTGGGCCGAGCAGCGCGGCGGCCTCGGTGCGACGCTGGGTGAGCGCGGAGCCCTCGTTTCTGGAGGCCAGGCGCAGCGCATCGCACTGGCCCGAGTGCTGCTGGCCGATTTCGCGGTGGTGATCTTCGACGAACCCACCGCCAACGTCGACGCGGATCGGGCCGACCGGCTGCTCATCGAGCTGCTTGAGGCGGCGGGGCCCGAGCGGTCGGTGCTGCTCATTTCGCACGCCGAAGTTCCGCCGGGCCTGGTCACCCAGCAGCTGCGCCTGCCCTGAGGTCGCGCAGTGGCCAGAGATCGCGCAGTGGCCAGAGATCGCGCGGTGGCCAGAGATCTCGCAGTGGCCAGAGATCACGCAGTCGCCAGAGCGCAAGGCTCAGACGTCGCCGAGCGGCCTGGCCAGCGCGTCGAGCCGCCGCTGCCACGCTCGCGACCGCGCCGCATTCGTCGACAGCGGCGGGCCACCCCGCCACTCGGTGACCAGACGGATGCCGTACAGCGCATTCACCGCCCACACCTCAGAACCGCGCAGATCGGTGGGCGTCGCGCGCTCTTCGGCGACCTCGACCCCCGACGCCAGCGCCAGCACCCGAATCGTGCGGGCCGTCACACTGTCGACGCGCGCGAGGTCGGCCGGCGGCATCCGCAGCGCCCCGTCGCGCCACCAGACGATGGCGGTCGTGGTTCCGTCGACGATCGAGCCGTCGTTGGTGAGCAGCACCAGGTCGTCGACTCCGGATGCTCGTGCAGCGTTACGCAGCGCGGTCAGCCGCTCGAGGTCGGGCCCCTTCACGCTCGGGATGCGGCGCGGTTCTTCGCCGAGATGAGTGGCCAGCGCGGCGGTCGCCGAAGCGGCCGGAGCGAGCCGCATCAGCAGCGACAGTTCATGGCGGGAACTCAGCTCGACCCGGGGAAACCAGCGGTGAATCGGCGGAATGGCGTCGAGGGCCGCCTGCCAGAAGAGGTCGAGCTGGGTGCGGTCAGTGAATCCGCTGACGAGAGCCGAACCGACGAACCGGTCGCGGTGCAGGTCGATCGCACGCACACGGCCCTCGTCGACGAGCCACGAATCCGCGACGAGCAGGCGCTGCCGGGCATCCGGAACCGCGGCGAGCTGCTGAAACGCCCCGTCGCGGAACACAAATCGCCGCTCAGTGGGAATCGCAGGGGCATCGTCAGTCATGGCACCCCTACGCTAATACAGTGCGGCGCAGCGTGATCAGTCAGACGCTCGGCCGGTGGATCGATCCGGCCGTGGTGTTCGACGCGCTCTACGCCGAGGCCGAGACGGCATTCTGGCTCGACTCGGGCGATGGCCTCGGCACGAGTTACGTCGGGGCTGCTTCGGCATCGCGGTCTGCATCGGGCCCGGCGGGCGCTTCGGTGTTGCAGGGTGCCGGCGTGCTCGAAGCCTTGCGGGCGGCCCAGCAGCGGCTCGCCGCGCCGGGCGTGCTCGGCGATGATGCGCTGCCCGCGTTCCGGCTCGGCTGGGTGGGCTGGCTGGCCTACGACGGGGCCGACTCACGGTTCATGTTCGTCGACCGGATGATCTCCTTCGACCACACCGCCCGCACCGTGACTCTGCTCGCCCTCGACTCGCCCACTTCGTCGCTCTGGCTCTCTTCGACCGCGGCGGCGCTGACGGCCCTCCCCGAATTCGATTGGGCGAAAACTCTCCCTTATCCGGCGGTTTCGAAGAGAAGTCGCCCTCTCGATTCCGCTGCAGGCGGGAGGGGCGATGAAGGCGGGAGGCGCGATGAAGACGGCAGGCGCGCCGGCACGGGGAGGGTGACCTGGCGGCACAGCGAGAGCGAATACCTCGAGCTCATCGGGCGGTGCCAGCAGCTCATCGCCGCCGGCGAGGCATACCAGCTGTGCCTGACGAATCGCATCGATGTCGACGTGCATCCCGATCCGTTCGAGACGTACCTGCGGTTGCGCGAGCTGAACCCGAGTCACCATGGCGCGTTCATCCGCTTCGGCGATGTGGCCCTGCTGAGCGCGTCACCCGAGCGATTTCTCGACGTCACGCCCGAGGGAACCGTGACGACGCGCCCGATCAAGGGCACACGACCTCGCGGTGAAACCCCGCAGCACGATGCCGAACTGGCGGCAGAGCTTCTCAGCAGCGTGAAAGAGCGCGCTGAGAACGTGATGATCGTCGACCTCATGCGCAACGATCTCGCCCGCGTCGCCACCACTGGCAGCGTTCGTGTCGAAAAGCTGTTCGACGTCGAGAGCTACGCCAGCGTGCACCAGCTCGTCAGCACGGTGACGGCTCAGCTGGCCGCCGATGCGACGGCGATCGACGTCATCGAGGTCTGTTTTCCGGCGGGTTCGATGACGGGCGCCCCCAAGATCAGCGCGATGTCGATCCTCAGCACGCTCGAGGCAGGCCCGCGCGGCGTCTACGCCGGGGGGTTCGGATACCTCGGGCTCGACGGCCGCGTCGACTTGGCCATGGTCATCCGCAGCATCGTTCTGACGCCCGCCGGTGCGAGCATCGGCGCCGGCGGCGGCATCACGGCGCTCTCTGTTCCCGCCGAAGAGGTGGCAGAAACGTGGGTGAAGGCGGCGCCGCTGCTTGAGGCGCTCGGGGTGCTGTCTGCTGAGGGCGAACTCCTGCCTGGCGCGAGCGCGAGCATCGTTTAGTACTCTTGACTGTTGGAGCTTTGCGTGGTTCACACTCTGCCCGCACGCAGCGACTCCTTTCTGACGAATTGAGACTTACGTGACTATCGAACGCGATTTTGCCGTGCCCGCCGCCGCCGACGACGACGGCGCGGCCCAGCGGTATGACTTCACCGCCATTCAGAACAAATGGCTGCCCCGCTGGGATGAACTCGAGCCGTTCAAGACCGACCTCGAGGGCGACAAACGCCCGCGCAAATACGTGCTCGACATGTTTCCGTACCCCTCTGGCGACCTGCACATGGGGCACGCCGAGGCGTACGCGCTCGGCGACGTCATCTCGCGCTACTGGCGCCACCAGGGCTTCAACGTCTTGCACCCGATCGGCTGGGATTCGTTCGGCCTGCCCGCCGAGAACGCCGCCATCAAGCGCCAGATCGACCCGCGCGAATGGACCTACGGCAACATCGATCAGCAGAAGGCGAGCTTCCGGCGCTACGCCGGCTCGTTCGACTGGTCGCGCGAGCTGCACACGAGCGACCCCGAGTACTACAAGTGGAACCAGTGGCTGTTCCTGAAGCTCTACGAAAAGGGCCTGGCCTACCGCAAGTCGAGCTGGGTCAACTGGGATCCGGTAGACCAGACCGTGCTCGCCAACGAGCAAGTGCTGCCTGACGGCACGTCTGAGCGCAGCGGCGCCATCGTCGTCAAGAAGAAGCTCACACAGTGGTACTTCAAGATCACCGACTACGCCGACCGGCTGCTCGACGACCTCAAGCAGCTCGAGGGCACCTGGCCGGCCAAGGTCATTGCAATGCAACGCAACTGGATCGGCCGCTCCATCGGTGCCGATGTCGACTTCGTCATCGAAGGTCGGTCGCTGCCTGTCACGGTCTTCACGACCCGCCCCGACACGCTCTACGGTGCCACCTTCATGGTGATCGCACCCGAGAGCGAGCTGGCGGCCGAGTTGATTGCCGACCCGTCTGTTTCTGATGAGGCGCGCACGCGGTTCACCGACTACCTCACCGAGGTGCAGAAGAGCACCGAGCTCGAGCGGCAGTCGACCGATCGGCCGAAGACCGGCGTCTTCATGGAGCGCTACGCGGTCAATCCGCTCAGCGGTGAGCGCCTGCCCATCTGGGCGGCCGACTACGTGCTGGCCGATTACGGCACCGGAGCGGTCATGGCCGTACCCGCACACGACCAGCGCGACCTCGACTTCGCACGCGCCTTCGGCCTGCCGGTGCGCGTCGTACTCGACACGAACCAGCCGGTCACCGGCGTCATCCCCGTGCTCGTCAACGGCGAGCTGCCGGATGATCTGCCGCCGCTCGATCCGGCGTCGACCGGTAAGGCGCTGACCGGCGACGGTCGCCTCATCAACTCGGGTTCGCTCGACGGGCTCTCGAAGAATAAAGCCATCGCACGGGTCATCGAGATGCTCTCTGCGGCGGGCACAGGGCGTGCTGCGAAGAACTATCGGCTGCGGGATTGGCTGATCTCACGCCAGCGTTATTGGGGTACGCCTATTCCGATCATTCACGGGTCAGATGGGGCCGAGATTCCGGTGCCCGAAGACCAGCTGCCCGTACTGCTGCCGCCCACAGAGGGCCTCAACCTGCAGCCGAAGGGTACGTCGCCGCTGGGTGCGGCCACCGACTGGGTCAACGTTCCCGACCCGCGCGACGGATCACCAGCCCTGCGCGACGCCGACACCATGGATACCTTCGTCGACAGCTCGTGGTACTTCTTGCGCTTTCTCTCGCCCAACGACGAGACGAAGGCGTTCGATCCGCGCGAGGTCGACAAATGGGCTCCCGTCGACCAGTACGTCGGCGGTGTGACGCACGCGATTCTGCACCTCTTGTACGCCCGTTTCATCACGAAAGTGCTGTTCGACCTCGGCTACGTCTCGTTCACCGAGCCGTTCAGCGCGCTGCTGAACCAGGGCATGGTGCTGATGGACGGCTCGGCCATGTCGAAGTCCAAGGGCAACCTGGTTCGTCTCAGCGACCAGCTCGACGAGCATGGGGTCGATGCGGTGCGTCTCACCATGGCGTTCGCTGGTCCGCCCGAAGACGACATCGATTGGGCCGACGTCTCACCCGCCGCATCCGCCAAGTTCTTGGCTCGAGCCTGGCGACTGGCCGGTGATGTGACGTCGGCGCCCGAAGTCAATTGGCGCGACGGCGACGTCGCTTTGCGCCGCGTGACGCACCGTTTTCTCGCCGAGGCCCCCGGTCTCATCGAGGCGTTCAAGTTCAACGTGGTCGTCGCGCGCATAATGGAGCTCGTCAACGCGGCCCGCAAGGCCATCGATAGCGGCCCCGGCGGCGGCGACGCCGCTGTGCGCGAGGCCGTCGAGACCATTGCGCTCGGGCTCTCGCTGTTCGCGCCGTACACGGCCGAAGACATGTGGGAACGCCTCGGCTACCCGCCCTCGATCTCGAGCTACGGATGGCGCGGGGCCGACCCGGCGCTGCTCACCGAAGAATCGGTCACGGCCGTCGTTCAGGTCGACGGCAAGGTGCGCGACCGCCTCGAAGTCTCGCCGAAGATCTCGTCGACCGACCTCGAAGCACTCGCGCGTTCCTCGGCCGCCGTCGTGCGCTTTCTCGGCGACCGCGAGATCGTGAACGTCATCGTGCGTGCCCCCAAGATCGTCAACATTGCTACGAGGCCCGCCTCGTAAGGGTTCTTCATCCGCGTTGCGCGTTCTCCACCGAGCCGCGTGTGCGCACTTTTCCACAGATCGGGGCCGGGCGGATGCTCGGCCCTTTTCTGTTTCGTAGCGTCGGGGGCATGACTCACTTTTCCATTCCACGCAGACAAATTGTCAATACCTCTAGACATTAATTGTCTATAGTATTGGACTAGCATCGTGAAACGACGAGCGGTGCTCAAGAAAATCAAATCGGCCGCTCGAAAGAACGGCCTAGAATTCAGCATCATCGAACTGACTAATCACACGGGAGTGGGCGTCGGGCCGATCACGCGAACGATCGGGCGGCATTCGGAGATCTCCGACCCGACAGCCCGCGCGTTCTTCAGGCAGTTCGATATTGTGCTGGGAAAGAACTGGTGGCGATGAACTACACATCCATAGCTCGGCGAGACGGACGATTATGGTTCGTTCAGAACGAGCAGTTTCCGGGTGCGATCTCACAGCCGCATCGACTCGATCAAGCTGTAGAGCACCAGCGAGAAGCGATAGCTTTCGTTGCGGGGGTTCCGATCGATTCTGTCGATGTTTCGGTGCGGGTGAGCATCGATGACCACATCGATGCTCAACTGGCGGAGGCCGAGCAGTTGAGGTCAGAGGCAGCTGAGAAGCAGGCCAGGGCGACGGCGTTAAGGTCAGGTGTCGCGCAGGCACTCGACCGTCGCGGGTTCACCGTGCGTGATATCGGTGTTGTGCTCGGCATCTCTCACCAGCGGGCGCATCAACTGTTGACTCGCAAAGAACTCCACTGAATTCTCCACACCCTCGAGCGAAGAGGGTTCTCCACAGATGAGGGCCGGGCAGATGCTCGGCCCTCATCTGTTTCGTAGCGTCGGGGCATGGCTCAAATCTCTTCGCGTTCACGCGACACTCCCCACCCGAATCCCCACACACCCGACGAGTCCCGAACGCGTCTCTCGATCGACGATGCGGCAGGGCCCGCAGCTGAAGAGGCACCCGCGCGACGATCGCGCGTGCGAATCGGGGTGGGAGCCGCGGTCGTGGTGGTGCTCGTAGCGCTCGTCTGCGCGGTGCTCATCTCGCTGATGGCTCCGCGAGGTCGCAGCGACACCATCGCGTTGGCTGCGGCAGGAACCCGAACGAGCGCGGCGGGGCCGGGGTCGACATCTGCTGCGTCGCCGTCGGCGACCGAGGGTGACGCTTCGGCGTCCGGCTCGGCCTCTGGGCCGGCTTCGCCCTCTGGGTCTGCCTCGGTGTCTGGGTCTGCCTCGCCATCACCGAACTCACCGTCTGGCTCCGCAGGCAGAGCGGCGGTCGATCCTGGTTCCAGCCCCGCTGCCTCCGGCGCTTCGAGCGCGCAGTCTCAAGGCGCGACGGGCGCCGTCATCATGGTGCACGTGACGGGCTTCGTGCAGCGGCCCGGAGTGTACGAATTGCATCAGGGCGACCGGGTGATCGACGCGGTGACTGCTGCGGGCGGGTTCGCGCCGACGGCTGACCAATCCCAGCTGAATCTGGCGCGGGCCCTCAAAGACGGCGAACAGGTTGTGATCCCCGAGGTAGGAGCTGCGCCGCCGCCGGGGTCTGTCGCGGCGGCGGCGTCGTCTGCGAGCGGGACGGGTGCAGCATCCGGAGCAACGGCAGCCACTGGCTCGAGCGCAGGGTCGGCGTCGGCAAGCACGCCGGTCGATCTGAACACGGCAGACGAGCCGACGCTCGAGACGCTTCCCCACGTCGGACCAGCCATGGCTGCGAAGATCATCGTGTGGCGCACCGCGAACGGGCCCTTCACCCAGGTCGACGACCTGAAGAACGTGTCTGGCATCGGTGACAAGACGTTCGCCGAACTCGAGTCCCTGGTGACGGTGTAAGGCGCAGGCGCAGGCACGGGAATACGCGCAGACACGATGTCGTCGACATGAATCCAGATCTCAGACTCGTCATACCGGCTGCCAGCTGCTGGTGCGCCGCAGCGCTGCTCGTCGGGCAACCAGCCGACTGGCTGCTGCAGTGGGGCACGGTGGTTGCGGTCGCCACGGCGGTGATCTTCGCGCTCGTGGCAGCGGTCGCTTGCGTGATCGTCGTTCGGCGTCGGCGTCCGCATCGATGTCGGCGTCTGCGTCTGGACGGATGTCGGCATCGATGTCGGCGTCCGGGTCAGCATCGCCACGATGGGCAGTCCCGGGACGACCTGGAATTGCACCGCCGACGACCACGGCCACGGCACCGGCATCGGGCGCTCCGTCGCGACTCCGCTCCTGCCCTGGCGGCGGCGATTGCGGGGTCAATCGCGGTGTCGACCGCTGCGGCTGCGGTCGTCTTGGCGTCGATCGTCAGCCAAGTGCCCGGTCGAGAACCTCCGGCCCTGCGCTCGCTCGACGGTCACTCGGTCACGACCCTCCTCACCGTCGGATCTGCCCCGGTCGAGGTCGATACCGAAGGATTCTCCGGCCCCGAATCGTCTGTGCGCTTCACAGCCACTGTCACCCGCGTCACGGCGGCCGGCCACGAAACCGAGCTGAGGATGCCCGTGCTCGTCTTTCTCGCCCGACCGCCATCCGCATCCGCCACGACCACTACCGTGACCGGCGCTGCCACCGCCACCGCCACGACCAGTACCGTTTCCGGCGCTGCCACTGCCACCGCTACCGGCACTGTCACCGCCACAGCCGTCTCCGGCGCTGCCACTTCCACCGACACGGGCGCAGCCAGCGCCACCGGTGCAGGCACGCACGCCAGCGGCAACGACGTGAGTCAACGCGCCGAGCCGCTCCAGATCGGCAGTCAGGTGCGGTTGACGGGAACCCTGAAGGCCACCGATCCCGGCGAGAGCGTCGTCTACCTGCTCTTCGCGTCGGGCACCCCGCAGATCATCGAACCTGCGCCGTGGTATCTCGGGTGGGCCAACCGGCTGCGCGCGCACTTCAGTGAAAGTCTCGTCGGCTTGCCGGGCGATGGGGCGGAACTTGCTCCGGGTCTCGCCATCGGCGACGTGAGCCTGGTGAGCGACGATCTGAACGCGGCAATGATCAGCAGCGGGCTGAGTCATCTGACGGCGGTTTCCGGCGCGAACTGCGCTGTCGTGGTCGCTGCGATCATGCTCTGCGGCGGCGCGATCGGGCTCTCTCGGCGTTGGCGAATCGTGGTTTCGATTGCCGTCATGACGGCGTTCGTCGTGCTCGTCACGCCCACGCCGAGTGTGTTGCGGGCGGCCATCATGGCGGCGATCGTGCTCATCACCCTCGGTTCCGGTCGCGCCCCGCGCGGTCTTCCTGCGCTCGCATTCGCCACAATGGTGATGCTCGTTGCCGACCCCTGGTTGTCGCGCAGCTACGGTCTTGCCCTCTCGGTGCTCGCCACGGGCGGCTTGCTTCTACTCACCCGCCCGCTCCAGCGTGGTCTCGCGCGGTGGATGCCCGCACGGCTGGCGCTGGTCGTCGCAGTGCCCTTGGCCGCGCAACTCGCGTGTCAGCCCGTTCTCGTGCTTCTGACTCCGTCGATTTCGACCTACAGCGTGCCGGCGAACCTGCTGGCCGAGCCGGCGGCTCCCGTCGCCACCGTCATCGGGCTCGTCAGCTGCCTTGCGGGCGCCGTGGCACCGCCGTTGGCGCCGATCGGGGCGTGGCTGACCTGGGCGCCCGCATCGTGGATCGCCGGGGTGGCGACCTTCTTCGCAACCGCACCGGCAGCGAGCATCCCGTGGCCGGGCGGCGCCTTCGGCGTCTCGCTAGTCGTCGTTCTGACCGTGGCGGCACTGCTTGCTGTGTTCTTGCGTGAAAGTTCGGCGAGCCGAGCGCGTCGCCTGCGGCGGTTGCAAGCCTCGCGTGTGCAGCGACGACGCGGCAGAGCGCGAGCCGTTGCAGATCGGCTCCGACGTTGGCTTCGTCTCCGCCTTCTAATCCGTGGCCGTCACCATCACCTTCGCCGTCTCCACGCTCGTTCTCGCGACCTCTCTTCCGAGCGAATGCGTTTGGGCCCCGTGCAGTGGATTCGGCTCGCCTCGGGCGGGGTGGTCGCGCTGACCATCACGATTTACGCCGGAGCGGGCCTCGGTGCTGTGCTCGGGGGCGCCCCCGCGTGGCCGGCCGACTGGCACATCGCTGCGTGCGACATCGGTCAGGGTGACGCCGTCGTGCTGCGTGACCCGGTAACCGGCAAGATCGCCTTGATCGACGTCGGCCCCGACCCCGCCCTGCTCACGACCTGCCTGCACCGGCTCGCCATCACGACCATCGACCTGCTCATCCTCACCCATTACGACCTCGACCACGTCGGCGGCCTCAGCGCCGTGCTCGGTCACGTCTCAACGGCCATGCTCGGCCCTCCCGAAGACGGTAAAGACGCCGCCATGGCCACCTCGCTTGCGACGCGGGGGGCGCATGTTCAGCACCCGACCCGTGGCGATTCCGGCGCCCTCGGCACGGTGGCCTGGCACATCCTCTGGCCCGAAGCCGGAACAGAGTTACGCGGAAACGACGCCTGCGTCACCGTGGAGTTCACGGGGCCCATCACCTCGCTGTTCCTCGGTGATCTCGGCGAAGACTCGCAGGGCATGGTCATGGCCGCGAACGCTCTGCACCACGTCGACGTCGTCAAGGTGGCCCACCACGGCAGCGCCGACCAGAGTGAGGCGCTCTATCAGGCGATCTCGGCGACGGTCGGAATCATCTCCGTCGGAATGAACAATCGGTACGGGCATCCGACCGGCCGGCTGCTCGGAATACTCGCACGAGCACAGACCATCGCCTATCGAACCGACCTGCTCGGAATGATCGTGCTCACGCCCACGGCTGCGGGAATCGATGTGTGGTCAGACGGTGCGGCTAGGGTTGAGAAGAAGAAATGAGGTGGTGATGGCAGCAGCACGAGGGTCGCGCCAGGCAGGGGGTCGCGGTGCCGCCAAGGCGTCATCGAAGTCGCCACCGCCGGTCATTCCACAACTCGAATGGCACCAGATCAGGCCGGCCGCGATCGTACTGGTGTCGGGTACCGAGTCGTTTCTCGCTGAGCGTTCCATCAGGCAGTTGCGTGACCTGCTCAAGGTAGAAGACCCGAGCCTCGAGATCAGCGACATCGACGCTTCGAGTTATGCTCCGGGCGAATTGCTCACCATGGCCAGCCCGTCGCTTTTCGGCGAGCCGCGTCTTATTCGCGTTTCGTCGGTCGAGAAGAGTACAGACGACTTCATTCTCGAAGCCATCGATTACCTCGCCTACCCCGCCGACGACACCTATGTCGTGTTGCGCCACGCCGGGGGAGTGCGGGGCAAGCGTCTGCTCGACGCTGTGCGCGCGAGTTCGGGCGATGTCATCGAGGTCGTCTGCGCCGAGCTCAAGAAAGATTCCGATCGTTACGACTTCGCTGTCGCCGAGTTCAAGGCCGCTGGTCGCCGGGTGTCGCCGAGTGCGATTCGGGCACTCGTCTCCGCGTTCGCCGACGACCTCGCCGAGCTGTCGAGCGCCTGCACGCAGCTGATCGCCGACACGAGCGACGAGATCACTGAAGCGACGGTCGCGAAGTACTATTCGGGCAGGGTTGAGACGAACGCGTTCGCCGTGGCCGACAGCGCGATTGCGGGGCGGTACGGCGAATCGCTCGCCCTCTTACGGCACGCGCTGGCGACAGGTGCAGACCCCGTGCCCATGGTCGCCGCGTTCGCGATGAAGCTGCGAACGATGGCTAAAGTGCTCGGAACGCGGGGAGGTTCAGGCCAGTTGGCCGGCCAGCTCGGTCTGGCGCCCTGGCAGATCGACCGTGCCCGTCGCGATCTACAAGGCTGGACGGGTGAGGGCCTCGGCCGCAGCATCCAGATGCTCGCCGAGACCGACGAGAACATCAAGGGAGCCACGCGCGACCCGGTCTACTCCCTCGAGCGCATGATCGCCACCGTCGCCTCCCGCGGCGAACGCTGACGCCCCGCGGCGAGCGTTGACAAGCTCCTGCACCCGCACCCGCACCCGCACCCGCACCCGCACCCGCACCCGCACCCGCACCCGCACCCGCACCCGCACCCGCACCCGCGGCGAGCTCTAGCGCCCGCCCGACGACGAGAGCGACTACTTCGGACGAGAGATGCCGTTCAAACGCCATCTCTCGTCCGAGACTCTCGCTCTCGTCGCTGATCGACGCCTCTGCCCGCCAAAGCCGAAGAGCGACCCCTGCGCCGGATTCGCGGCGGCACGTTAACGCAGAAAAACCCCGCGAGCGGGGCTCTTCTGCAGAGCTTCATACGGCGAGCAAAGCCGAAGAGCGACCCCTGCGCCGGATTCGCGGCGGCACCTTAACGCTGAAAAACCCCGCGAGCGGGGCTCCTCTGCAGAGCTTCATACGGCGAGCAAAGCCGAAGAGCGACCCCTGCGCCGGATTCGCGGCGGCACGTTAACGCAGAAAAACCCCTCGCGCGGGGCTCTTCTGCAGAGCTTCATACGGCGAGCAAAGCCGTCAGGCTTTGCGAGTCACCAGTTCCGAGCTTCATACGTCTTGTGGGCCACGGGCCCACAAGACCAAGAATTACAGTGCGGCGACGCTCTTCGCGATAGCCGACTTGCGGTTCGCGGCCTGGTTCTTGTGAATAACACCCTTGCTGGCAGCCTTGTCGAGCTTCTTGCCGGCGAGCGCGAGGGCGGCGGTGGCCTTCTCTTTGTCACCCGAGAGAACGCTCGCGCGCACGGCACGGATGGCGGTCTTGAGTTCGCTCTTCACGGCCTTGTTGCGCTCTTGCGCCTTCTTGTTGGTGCCGATGCGCTTGATCTGGGACTTGATGTTTGCCACTGGTGAATACCCTCTGTATCTGGTCTTGGAGTGGGCACCCGCAAGGGAGCCATAGTTGGAGTGTGTACTGAGTCGTGGTCTGCCGTGCCGACCGATGAGCCAGGCAGCTGTGCAGAGCACGCAAGCCAACAGGCAACATTACCAGTTGCCGGGCAGAACGACAATCTCAGGCGGCACCAACTACCGTTTATTCTATGCCTCACCTCGCAGCACACATGGATTCCGTTCCCCCGTCGGGCATCCGGCGCATTTTCGAGTTGGCGCAGTCGCTCGACGATGTGGTGTTCCTGGCCGTCGGCGAACCCGACGTGCCAGTCGCTCCGCACATCCTCGAGGTCGCGGCCGCTGCCTGGCAGGCCGACCAGACGAACTACACACCGAACGGTGGCATTCCCGAACTCCGTTCCGCCATCGTCGACAAACTCGCCGCCGAGAATGGCATCGTGGTCGACACCGAACAGGTCTGGGTCACCAGCGGCGGAATGCATGCGCTCTTTCTCGCCATGACTCTCACGCTCAGCCCCGGTGATGAAGTGCTCATCCCCGATCCCGGGTATTCAACCTTCGCCATGAACGCACGCATGATCAACGCCGTTCCGGTGCCGTACATCTTGCGAGCATCCGCCGACTTCTTGCCCGACCTCGACGAACTCGAGCGGCTCGTCACCAGCCGAACCCGCCTCATCATCATCAATTCGCCGTCGAACCCGCTCGGCGCCATCTTTCCGAAGCCGGTCATCGAGAGCCTGCTCGCCTTCGCCAAACGACACGATCTGTGGATGCTCAGCGACGAAGTCTACGAACGCTTCACCTACGGCGCGCTGCACACCAGCGTCGCCTCGCTCGACACCGACGACCGCGTGTTCTCGGTGTTCTCGCTGTCGAAGACCTACGCCCTCACGGGAGCCCGCATCGGCTACCTCGTCACCCCGCCCGGAATGGCGCCGCTCATGCGCACCGTGCAGGAGGCGATCGTGAGCTGCATCAACACGCCTACCCAGCTCGCTGCCGTCGCGGCGATCACGGGCCCGCAAGAGCACGTAGCTGCGGCCGCTGCTCACTACCGCGACAACCTCTCGTTCGCGACAGAGCTCCTGAGAGAACGTGGCATCGATTATCTCGAACCGTCAGGGGCCTTCTATTTGTGGGTCGACGTGTCGTACGCCACCAACGGCGACGTGGGGGAGTGGGCCGAGCGGTTCTTGCTCGAACAGCACGTCGCCGTGGCACCCGGCAGCGCGTTCGGCCGCCACGGCGAGGGCTACATTCGCCTGTGCGTGGCCGCCGACCCGCGCGACATCGAAACGGGCATCCGTCGCCTGCCCCGACCGCCCGCCCGGGCCTAGCCAGTCAGTACATCGGGCGGAGCTGAGCGAACATCCCGACAATACGCCCGCATACCGCGTCAGCTCCGCCCGAAGCGCTGCAGGTGGCGAGCGGATGCCCGTGAACCACTGCCCGCGAGCCACCCGCCCGAACGGTAGTGCCCAGGCGCGTACGACCCCGAGCGCAGCTCGTCGACGAGCGACGGCCCCGCGGGCGCCCAGCCGAGGTCGGCCCGCGCCGCCGCGCCCGTGGCCTGCTGATCGAGCAACAGAGCGTCACCGAATGGCACGCCGAGAACGGCGTGCACCTCCTCGACGGTCGACGGTGCCACGCGCCCCTCGAGCCCGGCAGCCAGCGACGCGGCCGACCCGAGTTCGCGGGTCGTCGGGTTCTGCCCGTTCACGCCGAGGTATACCGATCCGGCGGCCGCGCGGTCGAACGCCAGCACGTACAACTCGGCCAGGTCGTCGACGTACACCGTGGTCCAGTGCTCGTCGCCCGACCCAATGAGTTTCAGCGCCGAACCAGTGACGCCGTTCACATCGACCTGCACACGCGGTGCATCGACGACGCTGTTCGGAATCCCGCTGCCGTACCCGTACACGATGCCGGGCATGATCACCGTGGTCTTCACTCCGTCAGCCGACAGAACACGCTTCTCGATGGCCGCACGCCACGCAGTCAGAGCCGGTGGGTTCTGCGGCGAGTCTTCTGTGATCGCCGCCCCATCGCCGAAAACCCAGATTCCGCCCGTGTGCACGAACGGCTTGTCGCTGCCCTCGAGTCCCGCGAACACCGCGGTCACGAACGCGTCGTCGAGGTCGGCACTGGAGGCGTCGCCGGGCGAGGCGACGTGAATCACGCCGTCGCTCGCGATGGCGAGCGTCGTGATGAGCTCGCTGTCGCCGAGCTCGCCGATCACAGCAGTGGCACCGAGCGCCTCGACCTCTGCGGCCTTGGCTGCGTTGCGTACTAGCGCGGTGACCTCTCGGCCTTGCCCGCGCAGCGTACGAAGAATGGATGATCCGACAAATCCGGTCGCGCCGGTCAGAAAGATGCTCATGACCCCAGTAAACCCCTGCCGCGCGCCCACGATTCCCCTCGCGAGCCAGATGGAGCCCAGAGTCTCGTAAACTTGAGGGCACCATTGCCGAAAACTACGAGGAACGCGTGAGCCCCAGAGCAGTACAGGAACTCCAGCCGGCGTCGACCGACCCCGCGTTCATCCGCAACTTCTGCATCATCGCGCACATCGACCACGGCAAGTCGACGCTGGCCGACCGTATGCTGCAGATCACCGGCGTCGTGAGCGATCGCGATATGCGCGCTCAGTACCTCGACCGCATGGACATCGAGCGCGAGCGTGGCATCACCATCAAGAGCCAGGCTGTGCGCATGCCGTGGGCCCTCGACGGCCAGACGTACGCCCTGAACATGATCGACACCCCCGGGCACGTCGACTTCACCTACGAGGTCAGCCGTTCGCTCGCCGCCTGCGAGGGAGCCATTCTGCTCGTCGACGCCGCCCAGGGAATCGAGGCCCAGACCCTCGCCAACCTCTACCTCGCGCTCGACAACGACCTCACGATCATCCCCGTGCTCAACAAGATCGACCTTCCGGCAGCCGACCCCGACAAGTACGCCGCCGAACTCGCCGGTCTCATCGGCGGCAAACCCGAAGACGTGCTGCGCGTCAGCGGCAAGACCGGTATGGGCGTCGAAGAACTGCTCGACCTGGTGGTGGCGAGCATCCCTGCCCCGCAGGGCGACATCAACGCCTCACCGCGCGCCATGATCTTCGACTCGGTGTACGACGCCTACCGCGGTGTCATCACCTACGTGCGCATGATCGACGGCAAGCTCACGCCGCGCGAGAAGATCATGATGATGAGCACCAAGTCGACCCACGAGGTGCTCGAGATCGGCGTCTCGACCCCCGAGCCCACCCCGAGCCAGGGCCTGGCGGTCGGCGAGGTCGGTTACCTCATCACGGGCGTGAAGGATGTTCGGCTCAGCAAGGTCGGTGACACCGTCACCACGTTCCAGAAGCCCGCCACGGTCGCGCTCAAGGGCTACAGCGAGCCCAAGCCGATGGTGTTCTCGGGCCTGTATCCCATCGACGGTTCGGACTACCCCAATCTGCGTGAGGCCCTCGACAAACTGAAGCTGTCGGACGCGGCGCTGGTCTACGAGCCCGAGACGTCTGTGGCGCTCGGGTTCGGCTTCCGCTGCGGCTTTCTCGGCCTGCTGCACCTCGAGATCATCACCGAGCGTCTCGAACGCGAGTTCGGTCTCGACCTCATCGCTACGGCGCCGAGCGTGATCTACGAGGTGACCACCGATGACAAGAAGACGGTCACCGTCACCAATCCGAGCGAGTTTCCCGGCGGAAAGATCGCGAGCGTCAGCGAACCGATGGTCAAGGCGAGCATTTTGGCACCCAAAGACTACGTCGGCACCATCATGGAGCTCTGCCAGGGCCGCCGCGGCACCCTCGACGGCATGGAATACGTGGGCACCGACCGCGTCGAACTGCACTACAAGATGCCGCTCGGCGAGATCGTCTTCGACTTCTTCGACCACCTCAAGAGCCGCACGCAGGGCTACGCGAGCCTCGACTACGAGCCGATCGGCGAGCAGGTGGCCGACCTGGTGAAGGTCGACATTCTGCTGCAGGGCGAGGCCGTCGACGCGTTCAGTGCCATCGTTCACAAAGACAAGGCCTACGCCTACGGTGTGCTGATGACCGAACGCCTGAAGAAGCTCATTCCGCGCCAGCAGTTCGAGGTGCCTATCCAGGCCGCTATCGGTGCGCGTATCATCGCCCGTGAGTCGATCAGCGCGATGCGCAAAGACGTTCTGGCCAAGTGTTACGGCGGTGACATCACCCGAAAGCGCAAACTGCTCGAGAAGCAGAAAGAGGGCAAGAAGCGCATGAAGATGGTGGGCCGTGTCGAGGTTCCGCAGGAGGCGTTCATCGCCGCCCTGAGCGGCGACACCGAAACCAAAGACAAGAAGTAGGCAGCACAACGATGGCAAGCGAACAGATCAGAACCCGGGCCACGCACAGCGGCCAGGCGCTGACCTATGCCGCCATCGGCGCGAGCCAGGCTCCCGACCTGCTGTATTACCCGCCGAAGGGGTTCAAGCCGTTCGAGTCGACCGTGCGGCTCGGCTCGGGCGACGAGCGCTTCGAGTCTGCGGCCGAGGCCGTGCTCACCTGGGGAATTCAGCGCGGCAGCGGCATTTCGGTGCAGAACATCGAGCTGCCGCCGTCGAGCGAATCCGACTATGCGGGTCTAGTGTACGACGCCGAGGGCAACCCGATAGGCCCGCGCGAACTCGACGACAGCCATGTGTACACCGAAGACGGTACCCCACACGTCGCTCCGGGAGTCACGGCCGAACTCGTCGTGCATATCTTCGGTGTCAAGTTCGTCGCCCCGGTTCGTGTGGTCTCGGTGACCAGCGACGAGAACCGAGTCGGGTTCGCCTATGGCACCTTGCCGGGGCATCCTGAGATCGGTGAAGAGAGTTTCATGATCGAACGCCGAGCCGACGACTCGGTGTGGGTGACCATCCGCAGCTTCTCCAAGCCGAGCACGTGGTACTACCGCATCGGCAGTCCTCTCGGGCGCTGGCAGCAGCGCAAGGCCACCAAGCAGTACCTGCGCGCGCTCCTTCCGGCGCGTGCCTGAGGTGTCGCGGCGGCCGGATGCCCGGGGCATGACCCGTGGGTAGCGCGCTGCCTCTGGGCGACCCTGCACCCAGCGACGGGATGCTGCCGGTGGGCACGGCCGAACGTGCCGCCGGGCATCCGTTCGGCGTGTACCTGCACGTACCGTTCTGCCGCGTGCGCTGCGGATACTGCGACTTCAACACCTACACCTCGACCGAGCTGCGCGGCGCGAAACAGGTCGACTACGCCGGCCAGGCTCAGCGTGAGGTCGCCTTCGCGGAGAACGTGCTCACGAACTCGGGCATCGCCGCGCGGCCCGGGTCGACCGTCTTCTTCGGCGGCGGAACCCCCACCCTGCTGCCGAGCCACCAGCTCATCGGCATGCTGCGCTCAGTCGAGAATGCCTGGGGTCTGGCGCCCGGCGCCGAGGTCACGACCGAGGCGAACCCCGACTCGGTAGATGCCCGGTACCTCGCCGACCTCGCGGCCGCAGGCTTCACGCGGGTGAGTTTCGGCATGCAGTCGGCCGTGCCGCACGTTCTGCGCACCCTCGACCGAACGCACGACCCCGAACGTGTGCCCCAGGTGGTCGGCTGGGCCCGAGACGCCGGGCTGCAGGTCAGCCTCGACCTCATCTACGGCACCCCGGGTGAGACCCTCGCCGACTGGAGTACGTCGGTCGAGGCGGCGCTCGCGATGCAGCCCGATCACCTCTCGGCGTACGCGCTCATCGTCGAAGAGGGCACGAAGCTCGCCCGGCAGATTCGCACCGGGGTGTACCCGCAGCCCGACGACGACCTCGAGGCCGACATGTACGAGCTGGTGGATGCCCGCCTCGCCGCCTCTGGTTACGAGTGGTACGAGGTGAGCAACTGGTCGCGCACGAGCACCCGCACGCTGCCCCCGGCAGGTTCTGGCGCAGTGGCCGCGCCGGCTGAGGATGACGCCGCTCGTCCCACTGGCACGCTCGCGGACACGCTTGCCTCCGCCGATGCACTCACGGGCCCCACCACTCCCGCCTCGGAATTCCGTTCACGCCACAACCTGGCGTACTGGCAAGGGCACGACTGGTGGGGAATCGGCCCGGGCGCGCACAGCCATGTCGGCGGAACCCGCTGGTGGAACGTCAAGCACCCGGCCGCTTATGCCGACCGCATTCTCGCCGGAGTCTCTCCGGCAGCGGGGCGCGAGACGCCCGACGGAGAGTCGCGCGAACTCGAACGCGTCTTGCTGCTCGCGCGCATCCGCTCGGGACTCGAAATCGCGACGCTTTCTGCCGACGCTCGCCACGAAGTGGCGGGGCTCATCGCCGATGGTCTCATCGACGGAAGAGCCGCCCTCGCCGGGTCGATCGTGCTGACCCTGCGCGGGCGGCTCTTAGCCGACGCCGTCGTTCGCCGCCTTACTTAGGCAAGACAGCCGACTGCCTTATTTGACGAACTGAATCGCACACCACTTCGGGTACGTGTACAGCTCGCCCTTGTTCGCGGCGAGGGCCGCGATGATGCTGAAGATGATGTCAATGACCCAGGCCGCGATCAAGATGAACACGCCGATCAGCACGATGCTGAGGATGCTGCCCACGATGTACGCGATGAGAATGGTCAGCTGAAAGTTCAGAGCGGTCTTGGTGTGCTCTTGAATGAACTCACCGCGATCCTTCAGAACGAGGTACCCGATCAGCGGCGGCAGGAAGCCGAAGATGATGCCGCCGATGTGGATCAGCGTGGCCCACAGTCGCTGGTCGCTGGGGCTCAGCGGCGCCTGTGGCGCGTATCCGCCGGGCGGGGGAACGGGTGGCCCGGGAGGCGGAACCGGCGGGCCCGGCGGTGGTGGCAGAGGAGGCCCTCCGATGGGAGGCTGGGCGGGGGGAGGGGGAACGTTCGACATATCGTTGCCTTTCGATTACTTGATCCACCGGTAGTTGAACGGATAGTGGTTCGGCGCTTTGCCGGCGCGTCATGTTCGCGTGCGCATCGTTCCCCAAGCCCTGCGAGGCACGCTGAACATGCTCATGCACAAGATAATGCCACCGCGGGGCACATGCAATGATTTTTGCTCAGCGTGTCGATTACCTGCGCGGCCCACGCTCATCGAGCCGGGATATAATTGGCACTCTGAAGACATGAGTGCTAAGCATTCGGGAGAATCTCCCGCGCGAGAATCCGGCACGAGAAAGGCGGCAACCGTGGTCTCTGAACGCAGCCTCGAGGTTCTCCGTGTCATCGTGCGCGATTACGTCGCCTCTCGCGAGCCGGTGGGTTCGAAGTCCATCGTCGACCGTCACTCGTTCGGTGTCTCGGCCGCGACCATCCGCAACGACATGGCCCTGCTCGAAGAAGAAGAGCTCATCGTCGCTCCGCACACCTCGTCGGGCCGCATCCCCACCGACAAGGGGTATCGGCTCTTCGTCGACCACCTCGCCGACCTCAAGCCGCTCTCCAGCGCGCAGCGTCAGGCCATCGAGACGTTCCTGGGGTCATCGGTCGACCTCGACGACGTGCTGGCGCGCACCGTGCGGCTGCTCTCGCAGCTGACCCAGCAGGTCGCCCTCGTGCAGTACCCCTCGCTGTCGCAGGCGAAAGTACGGCACATCGAGCTCGTGGCGCTCTCGGCCACCCGTCTGCTCACCGTCGTCATCACCGACACCGGCCACGTCGAGCAGCGCATTGTCGAACTGCCCGCCCCGGCCGACGACGAGTTCTTGGCAGACGCCCGTGCTCGGGTCAACGCGAGCGTCTCCGGCCTCGGGCTCGACGACGCGGCCGCCAAACTCGCCCGGTTCGCCGACCAGTTCGTGCCGCAGCGGCGCGCAACGATCGAGCTCATAGCCTCGACGCTGACCGAGCAGATCACCGCCAATCGTCAAGAGAAGCTGATCATCGCCGGCGCCGCGAACCTGGTTCGTACCGAGGGCGATTTCGCCGGCAGCATTCTGCCCGTTCTCGAGGCGGTCGAAGAACAGGTGGTGCTGTTGCGCCTGTTCAGCGAGATGCAGGCCGACGAGCACGGCATCTCCATCTCGATCGGCCGCGAGAACGCGCCGTTCGGTCTCGCAGAGACCTCTGTTCTCGCCAGCGGCTACAGCTCGGCCGGCGGTGCGCTGGCGCGGCTGGGCGTGCTCGGTCCGACCCGCATGGACTACTCCAGCAACATCGCGGCCGTTCGCGCGGTCGCCCGTTACCTCTCGAAGAGTCTCGGCGAATCCTGACGCCGTCGCTCGCCTCCCACCCAGACCGCGCGCTCTCACGAGTCCGCGTTCGGCAAGACCACTAACACATGACCACTAACAAAGGAGAAGCCCTTCGTGGCTGACCACTACGACGTTCTCGGTGTCGAACGAACCGCGACCCCTGACGAGATCAAGAAGGCCTACCGCAGGCTCGCTCGCGAGCTGCACCCCGATGTGAACTCCAGCCCCGATGCCGAAGAACGCTTCAAGGCTGTGACCCACGCCTATGACGTTCTGAGCGACCCCGGTCAGCGGCAGAGCTACGATCGCGGACCGCAGGCCGGCTTCGGTGGCGGTGGCGGCGGCGCCCAGGGGTTCGGCGGCTTCGGCGACATCTTCGAGACCTTCTTCGGTGGCCAGCAGGGTGGCCAGCGTGGCCCCCGCTCCCGCGCCGAGCGCGGTCAAGACGCCCTCTTGCGCGTGGAGGTCGATCTCGGCGAGGTCATCTTCGGCACCCACCGCGACCTCGAGGTCGACACGGCCGTTCTCTGCGAGACCTGTAACGGCTCGTGCGCACAGCCCGGAACCTCCGAGGTGACGTGCGACATCTGCCACGGCACCGGCCAGATCTCGCGCACGGTGCGCTCGCTGCTCGGCAACGTCATGACCAGCTCGCCGTGCGGCACCTGCCGCGGCTACGGCACGATCATCCCCGCGCCCTGTGTCACCTGCCAGGGCCAGGGTCGCGTGCGCGCGCGCCGGGTCATCCCCGTCGACATCCCCGCCGGAGTCGACACCGGCCTGCGCCTGCAGATGCCGGGCCAGGGCGAAGTCGGCCCCGCCGGCGGCCCGCAGGGCGACCTGTACCTCGAGGTCAAGGTGCGTCACCACGACGTGTTCAGCCGCAACGGCGACGACATTCTCTGCACGTTGGAAGTTCAGATGTGGGATGCGGTGCTGGGCACGACCGCAACCGTCAACGCGCTCGACGGCGACGTCGAGGTCGAACTGCGGCCGGGCATCCAGAGCTCAGAGGTGCTGACGATCAAGTCGCGCGGCGTGACGAAGCTGCGCGGTGGCGGCCGGGGCGACCTCAAGATCGGTGTGCAGGTGGTGACGCCCACGAAGCTCGACCACAAGCAGAAAGAGCTGGTGAAGCAGCTGGCCGCGGCGCACAAGTACCCGTCGCCGGCCCTCGGGCAGTTCCAGCAGGGCCTGTTCTCGAAACTTCGCGATCGGTTCCTGAACTGAGCAGGCGAGCGGATGCCCGGCGAGCCGGCCTCGAACCAATAGGCTCGTGGGCGTGAGCTCTCTCTACCTGCGCGAAGATCTGCGAGACATTCCCCACGACGTGTCGTGCGTCGTCTCCCTGCACGGCGAAGAGCAGAAGCACGCGGTCAAAGTGAACCGCATCCGTGTCGGCGAAGAGACCTCGATCGGCGACGGGCGCGGCCTTCTGGTGCGCGGGCCGGTGATCGCTGTTTCGTCGACGGTGCTGAGCATCGCCGTCACCAACGTTCTCGACGTCGCTGTGCCCGAACTCTCGATCTGGCTGGTACAGGCGCTCGCCAAGGGCGATCGTGACGAGCTTGCGATCCAGGCTGCTACCGAACTCGGTGTCGACGGCGTCGTTCCGTGGGCGGCAGAACGGTCGGTTTCGCGCTGGACGGGCGACAAAGTGGCCAAGGGTGTCGAACGCTGGCGCGCCATCGTGCGTGAGGCCACGAAGCAGTCGATCCGTGCCTGGGTGCCTGAGGTCGCCGATCTGCACACCACGAAAGACCTGCTCGCACTGGCCGCGTCCACGAAGGTGCTCGTGCTCGAACCGACGGCCGAGCTCTCGCTCAGCGGCGCGGATCTGAGCGGAATCGTGCAGAGCGACCTCGCCCGCGAGGGTGTCGTACGCAATCCCGACCAGACGGTGCCCGACCTCGTGCTCGTGGTCGGCCCCGAGGGGGGCATTGCCGAGCGCGAACTCGAAGATCTGACGAAAGCAGGCGCCCAGACGGTGAAGCTCGGCCCGGGCATCCTGCGCACCTCATCGGCCGGGCCTGCCGGGCTTGCGGCGGTCAACATTCTGCTGAAGCGCTGGTGACGTTCGCGCACAGCGTCGCTCAGGGTGCTGCGCGCGAGCCGCTCGCCGGGCCGCCTGTCAGGCGCTCCGCTTAAGATGGAAGACATGTCAGCTTCAACCGAACCGTCGATCTTCAGCCGCATCGTCACGCGCGAGATTCCGGCCACCATCGTCGCCGAAACCGATCGGGTGATCGCCTTCACCGATGTCGCTCCCAAGGCTCCGGTGCACATTCTCGTCGTGCCGAAGACGCAAGAATACGCCAATGTGGTCGAGCTCGCCGCGGGCGATCCCGCACTGTTGGCCGAGGTCATCGCGGTCGCGAACGACGTCGCGGCAGAACACGCCGACAACGACTTCCGGCTGATCTTCAACACCGGCCAGGGCGCCGGCCAGACCGTCTTCCACGTGCACGCACACGTGCTCGCCTGGCCAGAGGGCACCGGTGCGACTGGTAGCGAAGAGGGTTCACTTGCCACGTTCTGATTCCTCGGCGGGCTCGCTCACTCGCGGCACCGCGACAGGCGCCGGCCTGCGATCAGGCCCGCTCTCCGACGCGGTCATTCACGTCGACGGGCTCGCCATGGTGCGCCTGCTCGGCCCTCAAGACCGACTCGTCACCCTCGTCGAGAAGCAGTACCCGACGGTCGGTCTGCACGTGCGCGGCAATGAGATCACGCTGCAGGGCCCGTCGGCCGACGTCGAGTCGGCCCGTCGGCTCATCGAAGAACTCGTCGAGATGGTGCGTAACGGCAACGACGAGCTCACCGAGATCGAGGTGACGGCGTCGGCACGCATGCTCGACTCGGGTACCACGACCAGTCCCTCTGACGCTCTCGGCCAGCCCATCTTGAGCGCCCGCGGCCGCACGGTGCGCGCCAAGACGCTCGGGCAGAAGCAGTACGTCGACGCCATCGACGAGAACACCATCGTGTTCGGAATCGGCCCGGCCGGCACCGGCAAGACCTATCTCGCCATGGCCAAGGCCGTGCAGGCGCTACAGCGCAAAGAGGTCAATCGCATCATCTTGACCCGTCCCGCCGTTGAAGCCGGCGAGCGGCTCGGCTACCTGCCCGGCTCGCTCACCGACAAGATCGACCCCTACCTCCGGCCGCTCTTCGACGCCCTGAACGAAATGCTCGACCCCGAGGTCGTGCCCAAGCTGCTCGCCACCGGAACCATCGAGGTCGCCCCGCTGGCCTACATGCGCGGTCGCACGCTCAACGACTCGTTCATCGTGCTCGACGAGGCGCAGAACACTACGCCCGAGCAGATGAAGATGTTTCTCACCCGGCTCGGGTTCGGCTCGCACATGGTCGTCACGGGCGACATCACCCAGGTCGACCTGCCGGTCGGCACCAGCGGCCTGCAGGTGGTGCGCGGCGTGCTCGACGGCATCGACGACATCCACTTCGCTACGCTGACCAGTGCCGATGTCGTTCGGCATTCGCTTGTCGGCCAGATCGTCGACGCCTACACCGGGTACGAGCAGACGCAACTCGCCAACAAGGCGCAGGCCGCTGCGCGGCGCGCGGCGGCTCAGTCATCTACTCAGGCTCGGCCATCTACTCAGGCTGAGCCAAACACTCAGGGAGACGCCGCATGAGCATCGAAGTCAACAACGAGTCGTCGATTCCCGTCGACGAGAAGGCGTTATTGCGCCTCGCGACCTATGCGCTCGACCAGATGCACGTGCATCCTGATGCCGAGCTGGCGATCGTGCTCGTCGACGAGGCCGCTATGGAGCAGTTGCACGTGCAGTGGATGGACGAACCGGGCCCCACCGACGTGCTGAGCTTTCCCATGGACGAACTGCGCCCCGGCACCGAAGAGGCCCCCACTCCTCCCGGCCTGCTCGGCGACGTCGTGCTCTGCCCGCAGGTCGCCGAGGGCCAGGCTCAGGCGGCCGGCCACTCCACGCTCGAAGAGCTGTTGCTGCTGCTCACGCACGGAATACTTCACCTGCTCGGCTTCGACCACGCCGAACCTGCAGAAGAGAAAGAGATGTTCGGCATCCAAGGCGATATTCTCGTCGGTTTCGCCGTGAAGGAGCGCCGCTACCGGCTATGAACTCCCTTCCGCTCGTCGGCCCCTTCATCGCGATCGCGTTCGTTCTCGTCGCCTTCGGAGGGCTTTTCGCGGCCGCCGATGCAGCGATGGCGTCGCTGTCGCGCGCGGATATGCTCGAGCTCGCTGCGACCTCCCGAGCGAAGCGATCGCTGACCGCCATCGCCGAAGACACGGGCGCGCACATCAACGTGGTCAGCTTCGTGCGCGTCGTCGTCGAGACCTCTGCGGCGGTGCTGGTGACCATCGCCCTGGCCTTCAGCCTCGACGAGATCTGGCTCGCGCTGGTGCTCTCGATTCTCATCATGACCGGTGTTTCGTTCGTTCTCGTGGGTTCCAGCCCGCGCAGCGTCGGGCGTGTGCATTCCCGTGTCGTGCTGCGGTTGACCGCGGTGCTGATCCATCTGCTGCGGGTGCTGCTGGGTCCTATCGCCAATGCTCTCGTCGCGCTCGGCAATCGCGTCACCCCGGGCCGGCCGCGCTCGGCCACGTTCTCATCTGAAGAGCAGCTGCTCAGCATGGTCGACGAGGCCACCGAGCTCGACGTGCTCGAAGAAGACGATCGAGAGCTCATCCACTCCATCATCGAATTCAACGACACGGTGGTGCGAGAGGTGATGATTCCGCGCACCGACATGGTGACCGTCGAGCACGATGCCACGGTCGGTCAGAGCATGGGGCTCTTCTTGAGTCGAGGGGTCAGCCGCATGCCCGTGGTGACCGATGACGTCGACGATGTCACGGGCATCCTGTACTTGCGCGACGCCGCGCGTCTCAGTCACGAGAAGCCGAAGAAGGTCGATGTCGTGAAGGTCTCAGAGCTGGCAAAACCCGCTCTGTTCATCCCGGAGTCGAAGAAAGTCGACGACACGTTACGGCAGATGCAGCTCGAGTCGAATCACCTGGCCATGGTGGTCGACGAATACGGCGGAATCGCTGGGCTCGTGACGCTCGAAGACCTCATCGAGGAGCTCGTGGGTGACATCTCCGATGAGTACGACCACGAGGTCGTCGAGGTCGAAGAGCTGTCGTTCGGCGTATATCGCGTGAGCGCGCGGCTGCCGGTCGACGAACTCGGCGAGCTATTCGGCCTCGAGCTCGACGACGACGATGTCGACTCGGTCGGCGGCCTGCTGGGCAAGGCGCTCGGTCGATTGCCCGTGCAAGGCTCGACCGCCGAGGTCGCCGGGGTCAAACTCACGGCAGAACGCACCGATGGGCGACGCAAACGCATCAGCACGGTCATCGTCGAGCTCGTTCACTCATCCGAAAAAATACCCGAAAAGGGGTCAGTATGACCGGCTCAGATCTTAACGACGGCCCAGCTCTCAATGACGGCCCAGCTCTCAGCGACGGCCAAGCTCTGAACGACGGCCCAGCTCTCATCGAGGGTTCCGGCTTTCGTGCGGGGTTCGTCTCCTTCGTCGGCCGCCCGAACGTCGGCAAGTCAACGCTCACCAATGCCCTCGTCGGCGAGAAGATCGCCATCACCAGCTCGAAGCCGCAGACGACGCGACGCGCCATCCGCGGAATCGTTCATCGGCCCCTGGGCCAGCTCATCTTGGTCGACACCCCCGGCATGCATCGTCCGCGCACCCTCCTTGGCGAGCGGCTCAACGCCGTCGTGCAAGATACGCTCGGCGACGTCGACGTGATCGGCTTCTGCATCCCCGCCGACGAGAAGCTCGGCCCGGGTGACAAGTTCATCAATGAGCAGCTCGACTCCTTTCCGCGCGCCAAGAAGGTCGCCATCGTCACGAAGATCGATGCCGCTTCGAGGCCGGCTGTGGCTGAGGCACTGCTTGCGGTGTCGCAGCTGCGCGACTGGGAGACGATCATCCCCATCTCCTCGACCAGCAATCTGCAACTCGACGTGCTCACCTCAGAGCTCATCAAGCTGTTGCCGGTGTCGCCCAAGCTCTACCCCGACGACCAGGTCACCGACGAAGGGCTCGAAACCCGCGTCTCCGAGCTCATCCGCGAAGCCGCCCTCGAGGGCGTGCAAGACGAACTCCCGCACTCGATCGCCGTGACCATCGACGACATGATCGAGCGCGACGACCGCGACCTCATCGAGATCTACGCGAATCTGTTCGTCGAGCGCGACAGCCAGAAGGGCATCATCATCGGCAAGTCCGGCGCGCGTCTCGGCGAGGTCGGGGCACGGGCGCGGGCTTCGATCGAGCCGTTGCTCGGCAAGCAGGTTTTTCTGAGCATCCGGGTCAAAGTCGCCAAAGACTGGCAGCGCGACGCGAAGCAGTTGGGCAGGCTCGGGTTCTAGGCACTGACGAGCCTGGCCGCGGCGATCGCCGGGCATCCGCAGCTCCCGGCATTCACCGCTACCCTGTAGACGTGGCTTCATCGACCGATTCTCTGCGCAACTCGTCAACCAACCCCTTCGGGCAGGTGCTCGTCGCTCTCGTGACGCCCTTCACCGCCGACGGTGAAGTCGACTGGGCGAGCGTAGAGAAGCACATCGACACGGTCATCTCCGACGGGGCCGACGGAATCGTCGTCTCCGGTACCACCGGTGAGACCTCCACGCTGACCGACGCCGAGAAGATTCGGCTGGTCGAGGTGGGCAAGTCGGTCGCCGACGGGCGCGCCAAAATCATCACGGGCGGCGGCTCGAACGAGACCGCGCACGCGATGCAGCTGGCCAAGCAGAGCGCGAAGGCCGGTGCCGACGGCAACCTCGTCGTCACGCCGTATTACAACAAGCCGACTCAGGCGGGTGTACTCACGCACTTTCGCATGATCGCCGACGCGACCGATCTGCCGGTCATCCTGTACGACATTCCCGGTCGCACGGGCATTCCTATCAGTTACGACACCATTCTGCGTGCTGCGAAGCACCCGAACATCCTCGCTATCAAAGACGCCAAGGGCGACTTCAGCGAGGTCAGCCGGGTGCTCAACCAGACCGACCTGATGTACTTCTCGGGCGACGACTCGAACGTGTTGCCGCACCTCGCCGTCGGCGCTACCGGGCTCATCGGAGTCACCAACAACATCGCGGCGAGGCCCTACCGCATCATGATCGACGCGGTGAATGCGGGCGACCTCGCAACGGCCACGTCGATGCACCAGGCTCTCGAACCGCTGGTGCGGGCCACGATGACCCACGTGCCCGGCACTGTCGCGGCGAAGTACATTCTGCACGGGCTCGGGCGTATCTCGAGCCCTCGCGTGCGGCTTCCGCTCGTCGGCCCCGAAGAGTGGGAGGCGGCGAAGATCGAAGACGAAATCGATCTCGTGCGCAGCATTCCCGGGGTCTCTTTCACGAACTTCCGCCCTGATCGCAACGCCGCTGCCGGTGGCGCGTTGCCGAAAATTCCGGGCACCACGCGCGAATAACGCGCCGTGGCTGAAACACCGAACACACAGCTCTAGGAGGGCATATGCCCAACGCCGTATACGAACCCCAAAAACTCCAGCGCGATACCCTGCGCATCACCCCCATCGGCGGTCTCGGCGAGATCGGCCGCAACATGACCGTCTTCGAGATCAACGGCAAGCTGCTGATCGTCGACTGCGGCGTGCTCTTTCCCGAAGAGACCCAGCCCGGAGTCGACCTGATTCTGCCCGACTTCTCGCTCGTGCGCGGGCGCCTGAACGACGTCGTCGGAATCGTGCTGACGCACGGTCACGAAGACCACATCGGCGCGGTGCCGTACCTGCTGCGCCTCAAGAACGACATTCCGCTCATCGGTTCGGGTCTCACGCTCGCACTCGTCGAGGCGAAGCTCAAAGAGCACCGCATCAAGCCCTACACCTTTCAGGTCGAAGAGGGCCAGGTCGAGCAGATGGGCCCGTTCGAGCTCGAGTTCGTCGCAGTGAACCACTCGATTCCGGATGCCCTGGCTGTCGCCATCAAGACGGTGGCCGGTGTCGTGCTGAACACCGGCGACTTCAAGATGGACCAGCTTCCCCTCGACAACCGCATCACCGACCTCCGTGCTTTCGCGCGTCTTGGCGAGGCCGGGGTGGATTTGTTCCTCGTGGACTCGACCAACGCCGACGTTCCCGGCTTCACGCCGTCGGAGCGCACCATCGGCCCCGTGCTCGACAGTGTCATCGCCCATGCGCCGCGCCGCGTCATCGTGGCGAGCTTCTCGTCGCACGTGCACCGCGTGCAGCAGGTACTGGATGCCGCACACGCCAACGGGCGTCGCGTGGCGTTGCTCGGTCGTTCTATGGTGCGCAACATGGGTATTGCCGCCGAATTGGGCTACCTCAAGGTGCCCGACGGTGTGCTGGTGGACTTCAAGAAGGCCGGCGACATCCCCGACAACAAGATCGTCTACATGTCGACCGGTTCGCAGGGCGAGCCGATGGCCGTGCTCTCGCGCATGGCCAACCTCGAGCACCAGATCGAGGTCGGGCCCGGTGACACGGTCATCCTCGCCTCCTCGCTCATCCCGGGCAACGAGAACGCGGTCTACCGCGTCATCAACGGCCTCACGAAGCTCGGTGCGACGGTCGTGCACAAGGGCAACGCCAAGGTGCACGTCTCGGGCCACGCGGCCGCGGGGGAGTTGCTGTACTGCTACAACATCCTCAAACCGAAGAACGTCATGCCCGTTCATGGTGAGTACCGTCACCTCGTCGCCAACGCTCAGCTCGCCATCGAAACCGGTGTGCCGCGTGAGAACACGATCCTTGCTGACGACGGTACCGTGGTCGATCTGCGCGATGGTGTCGCTCGCGTTGTCGGTCAGTACGATCTCGGTTTCGTCTACGTCGACGGCAACAGCGTCGGCGAGATCACCGACGACGACCTCAAAGACCGCCGTGTCCTCGGCGAAGAGGGCTTCATCTCGATCATCGTGGTCGTCGAGGCCGGCACGGGCCGCATCATCGTCGGCCCGGAGATCCACGCCAAGGGTTTCGCCGAAGACGAGTCCGTCTTCGACAAGGTCAAGCCCAAGATCGCTGCGGCTCTCGCCGAGGCCGCCGGCAACGGCACCCGTGACACCCATGCCCTGCAGCAGGTCGTTCGCCGCACCGTCGGTCGCTGGGTCAACACCTCCTACCGTCGTCGCCCCATGATCGTTCCGGTCGTCATCGAGGCCTGACTCCAGGCAGTTTTGCAAAGCCGCGTAATGGTTTGACGTGAGCTGACTCTCTTTCATTAGAAACTTTTGAAAGGGGTTCTCATGTCAA
>JAODBC010000055.1 GCA_025463765.1 Subtercola sp.
AGGAACTCGACGCCATCACGAACAAGGTCGAGGAGGTGGTTGTTATCCCAGAACTCGCTGCCGCATAATCAATGAATTGATCCCCCGCACGGTGTCGAGAAACTCCACCACACAGCGGGACGTGACCCCGACCCGAACGTCGATATTCATCTCGGAACCTTCCGAAACGACAAACGAGAGATGCCGGTTCACCCTCAGTCAATCGATGCAGACACGGGCAAATGGGTCACCACGTGGGTGCGCAAGCTTGAGGAGAAGGGATCTGGCGTGAACCTCGCTACTCGCATGACCGCAGACGCGTTCACCACGCAAGCAGATATATTCGTGATGCTTTCCAACGATTCCGACCTCGCCGGAACGATGCGCATGCTCAAGCACGAGTATCAGTTCGCGACAGGCATCATATTTCCGATGCAGTCTTCGCGCAGCTCTAAGGAGTTGGTGAAGGCGAATCCCGACTTCATCGCCCATGTAACGCGAGAGGCGCTGGCCGCAAGCCAATTTTCGGTACATATGAGCGACGAAACGGGTCGTTTTCATTGCCCCGACAAATGGGTAGCGTCCAAGTTAAATTCCGAAGGCCCCGCGTGAACGAGGCCTTCTAACCGGTAACCGAAGTATCCGGGGGTGTTCACCCAGCGTAGCAGGCTGCTCGTCAGAGCAGGGCGGCAGCGACCAGAAAGACGAGGCCGACGAAGCCGCCGATGACGCGGATGAGGTGAAAGGAGACCCAGCGATCGCGCTGCGACTGCCAATCGGTCGGCAGAGCACCCGCAGTCCAGTCGCGGACGCGGGTGACGATGGGAACCTCGACGAGCATCGTGACCAGGAGTGTGACGACGAACGCGATGAAAGCGGCGATGGCGAGGGTGAGGTTCAGCGGGCTCACGCCGGCTGCGGCTACGGCGACAGGGATGATCGACAGAATCGCCACCGGCATCATCACCCCCATGATGCGGCCGAGGTTGTGATCCATGCGGGCGACGATGGCGAGAAAGACCGGCGCGCTGAAGGTCGCCATCGAGCGACTGAGGGCGAGCCAGGGGCCCCAGAACACTCCGAAGAGCAGGGCGCAGAGGGGGATGGCGATGAGCGCGGTGAGGGTCAGCATGCATGCCGTGGGTGGGTGGGGCGATAGGGGCGAGAGGGATGAGGGAGGCGAGAGGGATGAGCAGGGCGGAAGGGCATGTAAGCAACTTAGGTTGCTCCCAACGATTTGTCAACGTAAGTTGCTTATGGCCTCAACTGAGGTGCGCAGTCACGCAGGCGGGCGGGAGTCGCGGAGGCGCGGAAGCGCGGAAGGCGAGCAGGCGGGGCGCCGCGGTAGGCGAGCAGGCGAGCAGCCGCGGAAGGCGAGCGGGCGGCAGCCGCGGAGCCGCGGAAGGCGAGAGGGCGGGCGCGCCTGCGTCAGTCGTTCGGCCGGGCATCCAGTAGTTCGAGAAGGCGCTCGCGGTCGATGCCGGCGTAGGCGAGTGCTCGCGGCACCGTGCCGAGAGAGGCGGCGAGGATGCCAGCGGCCAACACCGGTTCGGCGGCTCGACGGGTGCGGGGCAACGCGCCCGCGCGGGCGCGCGCTGCGGCGACGGATGCTCCCCAGCTCGGTTTGGCGGCCCGCGGCGTCGAGCGCAGGAGGTCACGATCGGGTACTGCGGCGCCGATGGCCGCGAGGCTGAGCCGCCGTTCGATGTCGAGCGCCTCGCCCAGGCCGGCGTGGTCGAGGCCGCCGGCCGCGAGGATGCCCGCGGCAGGGCTGCTCGTAGCAGAGACAATGGCCAGCAGAACGTGTTCGGCTTCGACGGTCGAGGTTCCGCGTATCGCTGCTTCTAATACCGCGGCGCCCACCAGACCACGCATGCCGCGGCTCAGCCAGTCGACGGCCTTGCCGCTGGTCGTGTCGTCTTCAGCAGCCGCGGCAGCAGCGGTGGCAGTAGCAGCAGTGGCAGTGGCAGCAGAAGCAGTGGCGCCGTCGGCGTGGATGCTGCGGTGGGCCGAGCGGTCGTCTTTGGTCGCAGAGCTGTCGTTCGCCGGGCCGCGAGCTTCGTCGTCAGTGCCGTGGTCAGCCATGGCGCCTCCGCAACGCGATGCCGGCGTCGGCCAGTCGCGCGAGGTGTTTCTTGTGCACGGCCTGACGCGTCACACCGAGAGCTGCGGCGATGTCGCCCCACGACCATCCGGAGCGCAGCGCGCGTTCCACGCTCGCGTCTTCGAGGCGGTCGGCGAGCTCGCGAAGTGCGACGACGGCCGCGAGTTCGTCGGCCACGCCGCCGATCGGTGCACGGGAGGGCGAGGGCATGTAAGCAACGTAGGTTGCTGAGTGGCTCTGCGTCAACCCGGCTGGGGCACGCTCAGGAAGAACTAGTGGGCCGTTGCCGTTTCGGCAAGGGAGTTTGGCGCGCTGTGCGTTATGCGCCGAGGATAGCTACATGCCCGACCACACTCTCCACACTGCGACGCACGACATCGCCTCCGCCGACCTCGCTGACGGCTCCGCCGCTGCGGCCACTGCTCACGAGCACGACGTCGCCGCTGCGCTCACCTCTCACGGGCACGCCGCTGCCCAGACCGCCGCCGACCCCACCACGATGCCGCCCGAGCAGTTCTGGAACGCTCGCTACGGTGAGAGCGACCAGATCTGGAGCGGGCAGCCCAACCCCGTACTCGTGCGTGAGGCCGCCAGACTGACCCCCACTACCGCGCTCGATCTGGGGTGCGGCGAGGGCGCAGACGCCATCTGGCTGGCCGGGCAGGGCTGGCAGGTGACCGCGGTCGATATCTCGACGACAGCGCTCGATCGCGGCCGCGCCCAGGCCGATGCGGTGGGCGTCGCAGACCGCATCGATTGGCAGCAGCACGACCTCAGCGAGACGTTTGCGAGCGGCTCGTTCGGGCTGGTTTCGGCGCAGTTCTTGCAGTCGCCCGTGGCGCTGGACCGAGAGCGCATTCTGCAGAACGCCGTAGCTGCGGTGGCGCCGAATGGATGCCTCGTTGTGGTCGGTCACGCGGAGTTTCCCGCTGCGCTGGCCGAGGCACACCCCGAGGTCGAGCTGCCCTCGGCCGCAGAGGTGCTCGCGTCGTTGCGACTGCCCGAGGGCGAATGGATCACCGAGATCGTGGCCGAAGAGTCGCGCGAGGCGTCAGGGGTGCACGCCGGCATGGGCACGCTTGTCGACAGCGTCGTGGTCGTGCGCCGCCGAGCCTGAACCGTGCCGCCCAGCCTGCGAGCCTAAGCCCTGCTGCCGAGCCTGAGCCGCGCCGAAGCGGCTCGTGCCGCAGAAGACCTCGTGCTGCAGCGGGGTTCGAGACGAAGACGACCTCGGCCGCTGCTCAACTCGGGCGGCAGACGACCTCGGCCCGCTGCTCAACGCGGGCGCAGGCGACCTCGGCTCGCGGAAGGACTCAGGCCGTTGCGAACCGCTTCGCCGAGCGCTCCTTCGCCTTCGCGGCCTCGACTTCACGATTCTTCGGCGGGGCGGTCGACACCAGGTCTTCAAGCAGATGGCGCGAAAGGTGGGCGATCTCGGCGACGGCGTGCTCGAAGGCCTCGTGATTCGCCTTGGACGGCTTGGTCGTTCCGCTGATCTTGCGCACGTATTGCAGCGCAGCAGCGTGCACCTCGTCGTCGGTGGCGGCGGGCTCGAAGTTATGCAGAGTATGGATGTTCCGGCACATGCGTCAAGGGTACGCATCCTCGTGGCCGCTGTCACGGGTGGCTTCGATCGCGCACACCTTTGCCGCAATTGCGCCTGTTCGAAAGGGTGCGCTTGCACCGAACGTGCGCGCTCACGGGCAATACGGATGGCCGCAGATCGGTAGGCTCGGCATGTGAGCGCGGACGGGGCGGAACCAGGGGCAGAACCAGGGGCAGAACCAGGGGCGGTGACAGCGGCGACCGAATCGGACGCTGCCGCTGCCGCTGACGGGCCGACGCCGCAGCGTCCGCCCGCACCGCAGGCCCCGACGACAGCTGCCGAAAGCGAGCCGACCCTGCCCGCACCGGCGGTCGACGCCGTCGATATCGTCGGTGCCCCGGCCCCCACCCCAAGCCCGGCCCCGGCTCCGAACCTGGCCCCGAGCCCGTCCGATCGGCGCCGTAGGCGACGCGTGCAGGTGATCGCGTTCATTGTGCTGGCCGTTCTTGTGTACGCAGCATCGGTGACCCTCTACGCCGCGAGCGGTCGCGTCGGCTCGACCGGTGAGCCCGAAACTCCGAGGCCGGGCGGCGTGACGGTGATCATGTCTCCTCAGGCAGTGGATGCCGTGGGCCAGACCATCACGATGGAGGTCACCATCAAGCCCTCCGCAGAACTCGACGACCCCGAATCGATCGGACTGAGAAACCCCGTCAGCATCATCATCTCGCCGGTGGCGGGCAATCAGGTCGTCGATTTCGCCGCCGACGCGATTCCCGGAACGCAGAACGTCAAGGTGCTCACGTCGGGTGAGGTCGAAACGTGGCCGTTCGACCACTACTCCGTGAACCCCGGCGCCGACGATCCCGGAGTCGCGGTCATCGCTTACACCACGGTCGACGGCGTGAAGGAGTCGGTGCCGACCACCATCTTCATGACGGGGTCGCTTCCGGGCTGGACGCTCGGCGCGAGTCTCGTGACCTCGTCGAATACGACGGTGACTACCGCCGACGGTGTGCAGCCCGTTCCGCTCGTCGACCTGACGGCGCATCGTTCAGCGAGCACGCTGGTGTTCGCTCTGGTGCTGTTGAGCCTGCTGGTCGTGATGCCGATGTTGGTGTTGTTCGTCGCAATCACGGCGTATCGCGGCAAACGTAAGGTCGAGGCGTCGTTCAACAGCTGGATGGGCGCAATGCTCTTCGCGACCATCCCGCTGCGTACTTTTCTGCCCGGGTCGCCGCCCATCGGCTCGTGGATCGACTTTGTCATCGTGCTCTGGGTAATCGTCGGCCTGGTCACCGGTCTCGCCATCTACGTGGCGGCCTGGTTCCGCTGGGGCAGCCCCGCCACCCCTCGCTCCGGCTGACGCTCGGCCCCGCTCCGCACCTGCTCCACACCCGCTCCGCCTCCCACCCGCGTCTCCCCGCCGACTACCCGCGCCCGCCCACCCGCGCCCGACTACCCGCGCCCGCGCCCGCTCCCCGCCTCGCCCGCCACGACCCGATCCCGCCTACCCGCGCCCGCTCCGCCTCCCCGCCTACCCGCGCCCGCCGCGCCCAGCCCGCACCCGTCTCGTGAGACTCGCGCGCCGAGTTGAGGCGGGCACACCACCCTCAACTCGGCGCAGGTGTCTCACGAGGGGATGCGGCCGGCGGGGAGCCGGCCGGCGGAGCGGCGGCGGCGGCAGCGGCAGCGGTGGCGGCCGAGCGGCTCGCGAGACGCCGCCCGAGCGCGAGCTGCAGAATCGCGACAGCGGCCGCCGCCAGAACGGCGCCGGCGATGGTGAACAGCACCCGCTGCACGTCGACCGCGAACACGTTGCCGCCGCCGGAGTTGAGCAGCACGATGGCGGCCGTCAGCGCGACAGAGTACACGGCGTAGTTCGCCTTCTTGAGCTGCAGCAGAATGGCGGCGCCCAGCGCGACAATGCCGACGATCGTGAGCACGACCGACACGGGAACGACCAGCGCCAGCAGAGCGGCGCCCGCGCCCCCCGCGAGCGTGCCCGCCGAGCGCAGCAGCACGCGGTGCCGCGTCTCGGTGAGCCCCGGGCGCGCGACGACCAAGATGGTCAGCAGCGCCCAGCCGGCCGTCGACCCGTGCGCCCAGATGGTCGCCGCTACCGTCGCCAGCCCGAGCACGACGGCCAAAGCGACCCCGTACACGAGCGCCGTCTGACGGTCTATCGGTGCCGGCACCGAGCGCGGCAAGTCGGTAATCAGCACCCTCGCAACGCCGATCGTGAAAAGGCCGCCGACCAGAGTCACGAGCGTCGCGAGCAGAGCGAGACCGGGGTAGGCGAAGAGCCAGTCGAGGTTCGACCCGGCGGAGGCCGACCATCCATTCGCCCCCGTCGACGGTGCCGGCACCGCCAGTGGCGCACTCACGAGCAGCACGGCCGGCCACGTGGCAACAACCGTCGCGATGCCCTGCCAGCCGCGCAACGCCGCGGCCCCGACGCCGAGCCCCACCAGCACCATGAGGGCCACCGCCGCCACCGCAGACGGATTCGCCAGCTCGACCAGCCCGACGAGCGCCGCCGTGGCGACGCAGGTGGCGAACGCGAACCGCCGACCGTACAGCAGCCCGAGCAGTGCGGGAATCAGCGCGACGAACGCCAGCACCGTGGTCGCCGCCAGCGGAGTGAACGCGAGCACCACCGCCGGAACGAAGAACAGCACGATCGCCGCCACGGCGCGCAGCGTGAACGTGCTCGTGCGCTTGTTCGGTGCCGCGTCTGTCGTCACGCTCTCGAGTCTAGAGGCCGCCCCCGACGCGCCCAGAAACGCATCTTCGATGCTGCCGGAGACCGACGTTCGGTCACGTCTGCAGTGCCGTCAGAAAGCTCAGGATGCCCGCCCGCAGTTGCTCGGGTGAAGAGAGTTGCGGCGCGTGATCACTCGGCAGCGTGAGGCGGGCCGCCCCCGGGGTTCGCGTCTGCATATGGCGCTGCACCGCTAGCGTTATGGATCGATCGAACTCGGCCTCCACATACAGGCGCGGCACGATTCCGAACCGCTGGACCGTGTGCGTGACCACGGGGGAGAGCACCGCGTCGGGCCATGCGCCGAGCCGGCGAGAAGCCGCGACGGCGTCGGCCGCCGGTGCCCGATTGAAGAACACCGCCACTCCGGCCTCGGGCGGCACGACGGTACCCGGAATGGTCGAGGCGCCGTCGCTGATCGCATCGATGCTGGCCCCGTCGACTCCGACGGCGCTTCGAGCGCCAGGCGCATCGGCGGTTCGGTCGAGGTCGGTTCGCTCAAGGCCGGTTCGTTCGACGGCGGTTCGCGTGTCGCCGGTTCGCAAGGCGCCGGTTCGCACAGGGCCGATGTGCACGGGGTTGAGGTACGGAATGATGCCGTTCGCATCCGGCGACGAAACGCTGATCTCATCGCAGAGCTGGGCGAACGTGAGCCCCGACGGAAGCATGATGCCCGCCACGTAGACCACCCCGGCGAGGCGCTGCGGCATGCGCTCGGCCACAGCGGTGGCGATGACGCCGCCGCCCGAGTGGGCTACGAGCACCGCCCGCGGCGCCACGCCGATAGCTGCGACCACGGCGTCGACGTGCGACTCGAGCGTCGCCAAGGCAGGCTCGCTCGGGTGCGAGCCGACTCCGGGCAGGTCGACGGCGTGCGTGCGGTATCCGGCGATGGTGAGTTCGGTCGCGAGGCGCTGCCAGACCCAGGAGCCGGCCCACGCGCCGTGGATCAGCACGATCAGCGGTTTCGTGGCCGTGGCCTCGACGAGGGCATCCGCTCGCTCGGCGTCGGGCTGTGCCCGGGCATCCGCTCGCTCAGCGTCGGCCTGTGCCCGGGCATCCGCTTCCCCGCCGCGGGGTGCGTCGCTGCCGGGAGGGCCGCCCGCGGCGCGCTTGCCGGGAAGGCCGCCCCCGGCTCCTTTGCGGCGAAGGCTGCCCCCGGCGTCGCTACCGGGAGGGCCGTCCCCGGCGCCCGCGGCCGTCACTGGATTGCAGCGTTCACGCGCGCGGCCTCACGAACCGCGCTCACGTTCTTCTTGCCGGCGCGCGATCCGCTGAGCTTGGCGACGATGTGCTCTTTGACGGTGACCGGATCGTAGTGCGGTTCGTCGCCCTCGGCGATGAAGTGCGGCAGGGGGCCGACGATCGCGTCGGCGTTTCCGTCGTGGAAGAAGGCGGCCGAGCGGCGGCGCTTGATGGTTCCGTTCACGATCGGCGGCTTCACACGGTGCAGCGTCGACGACCACTGGTCGTTGGTGAGGCGGGCCGAGACGTCGCCGAGATTGATGAGAAAGGCGTCGTCAGACGGGCTGACGTCGTGCCAGATTCCGTCACTGTCGAGCACCTGCAGCCCCTCCACCTGGTCGGCCCAGAGCACGGTCACGATGCCGAAGTCGGTGTGCTCGCCCATGCCGGTGAGCTCGGCGCCGAGTTCGATGTTGCCTTCGGGCAGGGCGTAGTTGTTCATCCGCAGCACGTCGATCGAGTGGTCGGTGAGGCCTTCGAGGTAGCCCGGTTCGACCTTGAGCGCGTCTTCGAAGATGCGGATGAGCGTCTGCGCTACACGCGAAGCCGCGTCGAAGTACGTGCTCACCCTGGCCTCGTAGTCGGCGACCTCGGGCCAGACGTTCTCGGCGTAGTCGTCGGTCGAGAGATCAGCCTCGGGGTAGTCGGCCGCAGAGGCGCCCACGTTGAACGCCTCGAAGAAGTCGTTCATGCGCGTCACCGGGTCGACGCCGAGGCTGTAGCTCAGCGATTCGCTCTTCGGCGGGCTGTAGCCGCGGTTCTTCGAGGGCGCAAGCACGTACCGCTTCTTGTCGTCGAGCGGGAGGGCGAAGAAGTCGTCCATGGCGCTCGCCAAGCCGGAGACTGCTGCGGGGTCGACACCGTGGCCGACGATCTGGATGAACCCGACCTGTCGGCAGGCCTGATCGAGGGCTTCGGCGACGGATGCCCGTTCGGCAGCCGTGCCGTTCGTGACGTACGGCGTGATGTCGACGGTCGGTACGAAAAAGGTGCTGGGCACGGTGGCTCCGTTCGGTTGCGGTTTCTCGTAATTATTGTATATATCAATATTTGCTGGCACATATCAATAATGTTTCGTGTGCGTAACGACTCGACAGTGAGTAATACTCGAGTAAGATCAGATGGTCGGCAATCTTGTCCGACCTGACGTGCGAAAGTGAAATGCAGTTGGCCCTACCCGATCTCTCGCTTCCTGACAACTATCCTCAATTGCTCGAGTCGCTCAGAGTTCAGATTCGGTCTGCGCGCCGCACCACTCACATTGTGATCAACACGGCGTTGATCGACCTGTATTGGTCGATCGGTCATACCATCCTCATCGAGCAAAAGCGCGCCGGGTGGGGAACGGGAGTCGTGGCCCAGCTGGCAGCAGACTTACGGTTCGAGTTTCCGGCGATGACAGGCATCTCGCGCAGCAACCTGCGGTACATGCGAAGTCTCGCCGCTGCGTGGCCTGATCGTGATGCAATTTACCAACAACCTGTTGGTAAATTGCCGTGGGGTTACATCACGGTCTTGATCGACAAGGTGTCTGAACAGTCGGCACGCGATTGGTACGCCGCCGAGGCGGTAAACCGCGGATGGTCCCGCAACGTGCTGCTCAACCAGATCAAGAACCGTACTCTCGAGCGTTCGGGCGCCTCGCCGAGCAATTTCACGCAGCAGTTGGCTGGCTCCGACTCCGAGCTCGCCCAGCAGATCGCGAAAGACCCGTATGTTTTCGACTTTCTCGACCTCAGAGGCGAGGTAGCCGAACGAGAGCTTGAAGGCGCCCTGACCGACCGAATGGTCGACACTCTGCGCGAACTCGGGGAGGGTTTTGCGTTTGTGGGGCGCCAAGTGCACTTCGACGTCGGCGGAGACGACTTCTACCTCGACCTGCTGTTCTTTCACATCGAGCAGTCGCGCTACGTAGTGATCGAACTGAAGACCGGCAAATTCGAGCCCGGCTTCGCCGGTCAGCTCGCCTTCTATGTTGCGCTCGTCGACGATCGTCTGCGCCGCGAAGCTCACGCTCCTACCGTCGGAATCCTCGTCTGCGGCAGCCGCAACGATCACACCGTTCGTTACTCACTCGGCCGATCGCCGTCACCGATGGCGGTCTCGACGTACACCTACGAGTCCCTCCCCTCCAACGAACAGACTGCTCTTCCGAACGCCGATGTCATCGCCGCGGCGCTCGCCGCGACACGAGACTGACACCTTGCGCTGCAGTGTGGGGCGCGCGGTAAGGCGTGAGGCGAGGGCGCGCCGGGCTGGGCAATGGAGGCGTGGGGGTGCCGGGCGGGGAATGAGGCGAGGGCGTGCGGCGCGAGGAATGAGGCGCGGGCGTGTGCCGGGCCGGGCGTCAGTCGCGCGCGGAACGGGCGCGGGTCGCGTCGCGGGCGGCGGCGTAGTTGCGCTGGCCGCTGCGGCTGCCGCGGAGCTTCGCGACGAGGTTCTCGCGCACGGTGATCGGCTCGTACAGGGGGCGCTCGCCTGGTTCGACGAAAGCCGGGAGAGGCTCGATGGTCCCGTCGATGAAGCCGTCGTGAAAGAAGGCGGCCGAGCGTCGCCGCTCGAGCCCGGGCACGCGCACGCGGTGCAGCGCCGCAGGCCAGACGTAGTTCGTGAGGCGAGCGGCGAGATCGCCGAGGTTCACGAGCAGGGCTCCTGGCGCGACCACGACGTCGTGCCACGAGTTGTCTAGGCCCAGAAACTGCAGCCCGGGCATCCGGTCGGCCCACAGTACGGTGACGAAACCGAAGTCGGTATGGGCGCCCATGCCTCCGGCAGCTTCGGGGTAGACGTTCAGCCGCAGCATGTCGACAGAGGCCGTGTCGAAGCCGTCGAAGAACGTTGGCGCGACGCCGAGCGCGTCGGCGATCACGCGCATCAGCACACCCGACACCCGTTGCACCTCGTGATAGTAGTCGGCGACCTGGCCGCGAAAGGCGAGCGGATGCCCGGGCCAGACGTTCTCGGGGTAGTGCTCCGGCGGCAGAACCAGGTGCGGGAACTCGGAGGCGGCCGTGCCGACGTTGAAGCTCTCGAAGTTGTCGTTCGTGCGCTCGGCGGGGTCGATGCCGATGCTCTTGCTGAGCGCCTCGCTGTGCGGCGGGCTGTAGCCGCGGTTGATTTCGGGCGCGAGGCGCAGGGCGAGCTTGTCGGTCTCGGGCAGGGCGAAGAAGCCGTCGATCGCGTCTTCGAGACCCGCGATGTCAGCGTCGGGAACCCCGTGGCCGACGATCTGCATGATGCCGCCGGTGCGGGCCGCGGCGTCGAAGGCGCGGGCGACGGCTCGGCGTGCGTTGTCGGGGTGCGGTAGCGCGTCGGCGACGTACGGAGACACATCGATCGTGACGATCTCGAACGCGGGTCGAGCAGAAGCGGGCATAGGCCAACGCTATTGTAAAGATCGTGGCAGAATCCACGGCGGATGCCGCCGAGCAGCGCGAGCTTTCGCTGGCGCTCGGAAAGGTCATCCGCTCGATGCGCCGTGACGCCGGCAAGACGCTGCAGCAGCTCGCCGATGCATCCGGTCTCTCGCAGCCGTACCTGAGCCAGACCGAGACGGGCCGTTCGATGCCCAGCGTCATGACCCTGCATCGCATCGCGACCGCCCTCGGCACCACGAGTTCGGCGCTGCTCGCGCTCACCGAGCCACCGATCGCGCCCGTCGTGCGGCTCGAAGAAGACAGCTACGACCTCGATACCAAGGTACAGGTGTGGTTTCGGGGCCCTGCCGAGCGGCACATCGAGCAGCATGACATCGTGGCGCCGCCGCTGAAACGCGCGGGCGGGCACGCGGCGCACGCGGGGGGAGAGTTCATCCACGTGCTCGAGGGCCGCATCCGCGTCGTCGTCGGTGCCGAAGACGCCTACGTACTCGGCGTCGGCGACTCGCTCTACTACGCCGCCACCCTCGCCCACGAGTGGTTCAACGACACCCCCAAGCCGGCCCGCTTCGTGCAGGTGGCGAACTCGCCCGCCGCCTGACCGCCGGTACCCGACGCCACCCGCCAGATGGTCGCGAAGCAGCGACCGTCCGCGTGCGGAGTGCACTTGGCTAGCAGCGCGCACTTCGGAGCATCCGCGCCTGCTCGAGCGGGCGCAGATGCTCCGAACTGCGCGAGCCGGCGGACCTCAGTCGTCGGCCGTGGAACGAGGGCGCGAGGCGAACGCGGCCCTACAGGCCGCGCGCCAGGCGGTAGTAGGCCTGGTTCCAGCGCACCTGGTCGGCGAACGAACGCAGTTCAGTGGAGGAGTCGATGACGAGCAGCTCGGTCTTGGCGATGTCGGCGAAGTCGGTGAACGTCTCGAGGCCGACGGCGGTCGACATCACGGTGTGGTGCGCCGCACCAGCCGTGAGCCAGGCAGCTGCCGATACCTCGAACGAGGGTTCCGGCTTCCAGACGGCGCGGCCGACGGGCAGCTTCGGCAGCGGAGCGCTGGGCTGCACCACCTCCACCACGTTGGCCACCAGACGGAATCGGTCGCGCATGTCGCTCATCGCGACCACGATGCCCGGGCCCGAGTCGGCCGTGAAGACGAGCCGCACGGGGTCTTCGCGGTCGCCGATTCCGAGCGGGTGAATCTCGAGAGTCGGCTTCGTGGTGGTCAGCGACGGCGACACTTCGAGCATGTGCGCGCCCAGAATGAGCTCGCTGCCGGGCGTCAGGTCGTAGGTGTAGTCCTCCATCAGCGAGGCTCCGCCGGGCAGACCAGAGCCCATCACGTTAGCAGCGTGCACGAGAATGGCCGTCTTCCAGTCGCCCTCGGCGCCGAAGCCGTAGCCGTCCGCCATCAGGCGCTGCACGGCGAGGCCGGGCAGCTGGCGAAGCGCACCTAGGTCTTCGAAGCTCGTGGTGAACGCCCCGAACCCGCCCTCTTCGAGGAACGAGCGCAGCCCGATCTCGATGGCTGCGCCGTAGCGCAGGGACTCGTGGCGTGCGGCGCCGGGCAGGAGTTCGGGAACAACGTCGTAGGCCTCGAGGTATTCGGCGACGAGAGCGTCGATCTGGGCATCCGTCGCCGCGGCGACAGCCTCAGCGAGTTCGTTGACGCCCCAGGTGTTGACCTGCACGCCGAACACCAGTTCGGCCTCGGTCTTGTCGCCCTCGGTCACCGCGACGTAACGCATGTTGTCGCCGAAGCGAGCCAGCTTGAGTGAACGAGTGGATGCCCACCCCGACGCCGCACGACTCCAGGTGCCGATCGACGCGGTGACGGCCGGGTTCGACACGTGGCCGACCACGGTCTTTCGGGCGACTCCGAGACGCGTCTGGATGTATCCGAACTCCCGGTCGCCGTGAGCGGCCTGGTTGAGGTTCATGAAGTCGAAGTCGATGTCGGCCCAGGGCAGTTCGACGTTCGCTTGAGTATGCAGGTGCAGCAGAGGTTTCTGCAGCGCGTCGAGGCCGGCGATCCACATCTTCGCGGGGCTGAAGGTATGCATCCACGCGATGAGGCCGACGACTTTGTCGTTCGCGTTCGCGTCGAGGGCGGCGCGGCGAATCGACTCGGAGTCTTTCAGCACCGGCTTCCACACCACGGTCACGGGGATGTCGGTCGAGGCCTGCAGGGCTTCGGCGATCTGCTGCGACTGCTCGGCCACCTGGCGCAGAGTGTCTTCACCGTAGAGGCTCTGGCTGCCGGTGAAGAACCAGACCTCGTACGAGGCGAGGTCGGGAATGATGCTGTGGCTCACTGCAGGGCTCCTTTTGGCGCTTGGCCGTAAACGTTCTGGTATCGGTCGAACAGGGAATCGATGGCGGCTTCGGGAATGGGCAGCACGTCGCCCAGCTGGCGGGCAATATGCACGGTGCGGGCGACATCTTCGGTCATCACCGCGGCCTTGACCGCATCGCGGGCGTCTTTGCCGATGGTGAAGACACCGTGGTTCTGCATCAGCACGGCGCGCGAGCGATGACCACTGAGGGTGTCGACGATGCCCACGCCGATGGAGTCGTCGCCGATGATGGCGAACGGTCCGACCGGAATCGGGCCGCCGAACTCGTCCGCCATGGCAGTGATGACGCACGGAATCGCCTCGCCGCGCGCCGCCCAGGCGGTGGCGTAGGTCGAGTGTGTGTGCACGACGCCGCCGACGTGAGACATATGCCGATAGACGTATGCGTGCGCGGCAGTGTCACTCGACGGCGATCGGTCGCTGCCAGGCGTGCCCGCGACGACGTCGCCGTTCAGGTCGCAGAGAATCATGTTGTCGGGAGTCAGTTCGTCGTAACTCACGCCGCTGGGCTTGATGACGAACAGGTCGGCGCCGGGCACGCGGCCCGAGATGTTGCCGCCGGTCCAGATGACCAGGCCGTACTTCACCAACTCGGCGTGCAGGGCGGCGACGTCGGCGCGGATGCTCGTGATGGCGGCCTCGGTCTGCGCACCGAAATTCGGGCGGGCAGCGGCGGCCGGGGTGATGTCATTCATGTGGTGGGTTCCTTCGGGAGCAGGATGCTGACGGCAGTTCGCTCGATGTCGAGCCCCGCGCTGTACGACTCGAGAAACGCGGCGAACCCGGCGACGTCTGGCTCGTCGGGCGCAGCCGTTTCGACACTCGACCGGTCGAAGACCCGCTCGCGCAGATACGTGTCGAGGTCGAGCTCGAGGTCGAGCTCGAGCTTCGAACGAGCCGCGGTGAACGAAGCGAGCACCGCCATGCCCCACGCTCCGCCCTCTGAGGCGGTTTCGCCGACGGAGACCGGCGTATCGAGCGCCGCGGCGAGAAAGCGCTGCGCCACACCCGCGGTTCGAAAAAGGCCGCCGTGGGCGAGCATCCGGTCGAGACCGACGCCCTCGTCTTCGAGTACGCGCATACCGAGGGCGAGGGTGCCGAAGACGCCGTAGAGCTGAGCCCGCATGAAGTTGCCCAGCGTGAATCGGCTATCGGGCGTGCGCACGACGAGCGGGCGACCTTCGGCCAGCCCGGTGATCGGCTCGCCGGCGAGGTAGTTGTAGGCCAGTAGTCCGCCGGCATCGGCCTCGCCCTGCAGGGCCGCGCTGAACAGCGCGTCGTAAACGGCATCGTCGTCGAGGGGCGTGCCGGCGGCCGCGGCGAATGCGCCGAACAGCCCCGCCCAGGCGGCCAGCTCGCTCGCGCCGTTGTTGCAGTGCACCATCGCAACGGGGTCGCCCGCCGGCGTCGTCACCAGATCGAGTTCGTGGTGCAGACGGGTGAGCGGATGCTCGAGCACGATCATCGCGAAGATGCTGGTTCCGGCGCTGACGTTGCCTGTTCGCGGAGCCACCGCCCCTGTGGCGACCATGCCGGTGCCGGCGTCGCCCTCTGGCGGGCAGAGCGTCAGGCCGGGGCGGAGTGTGCCCGACGGATCGAGCAGCGCGGCGCCCTCTGCCGTGAGTTCGCCGGCCTCGTCACCGGCGACGAGCACCTGGGGCAGCAGAGCGCGCAGGCTCGTGGCGTGACTCGGCTTCGTCGGCTTCGCCGGCCCCGCCGGCCTCGTCTGGCTCGTCGGCGCGGCGGCCGCGGTGGCGGCGGCCGCGGAGGAACCCGCTGGCGACGCGAGGGCGTCATAACGCGCGAGCAGTTCGTCGTCGTAGTCGTGAGCGGCCGAATCGATGGGGAACATGCCTGACGCATCGCCGATGCCGATGACTTTTCGCCCCGTGAGCTTCCAGTGAACGTACCCGGCGAGGGTGGTCAGAAAGCGCACCTGCGGAACGTGCGGCTCGGCATCGATGACGGCCTGGTGCAGGTGGGCGATCGACCAGCGCAGGGGGATGTTCACATCGAACAGCTCCGACAGTGCGGCAGCAGCGGGGCCGGTGTTCGTGTTGCGCCACGTGCGGAACGGAACGAGCAGCTCACCGCCCTCGTCGAAGGCGAGGTAGCCGTGCATCATCGCCGAGACGCCGATGGCGCCGAACGTCTCAGGGCGAACCCCGTGGCGGTGTTCGGTATCGGCGAGCAGGTCGGCGTAGGCGGCGCGGATGCCCGTCCAGACGTCGTCGAGGGAGTACGTCCACAGCCGATCGACGAACTGGTTCTCCCAGTCGTAGCTGCCGGTCGCGATCACAGTGGCCGGGTCGTCCCCGACGAGGCAGAGCTTGATGCGGGTCGAGCCGAGCTCGATGCCGAGCGAGGTGCGACCCGCGGTGATCGCGTCGCGCGCGGCGGGGGAGTCTGGCATGAGAAACCTCTTCGTCTCAAGACGGCCGGGTGAGCATCCGGACCTGGCTAAGTCGTCGTGTGAACGTTAACATAACACCACGGAATCATAAAGCCTTTCAGGCGGATTGCATCAGGAAGCAGACGGCGCCGGGGCAGTGCTCGCGCGAATGATCAGCTCGGGTTGCATCGAGAGCTGGTATTCGGCCGTGCCTGCCAGCTTGCGCAGCAGCAATTCGACCGAGCGTCGGCCGAGTTCGCCGAAATCCTGGCGCATCGTCGTCAACGGCGGATGGAAGTATGCGGCTTCGGGCATATCGTCGAATCCGATGACGCTCAGGTCTCTGGGCACGGCGATTCGCCGTTCATCCGCGGCCCGGAGCAAGCCGAGCGCCATCTGGTCGTTGGCGCAGAAAACGGCGCTGTACCGGTGCAGCGCGAGGAGCTCGTTCGCTCGTTCGTACCCCGACGCGGCCGACCAGTCGCCTTCGAACGCCGCGTCGACGGCGAGGCCGGCCTTCGTCATCTCGGCGGTGAAACCTGCCGTGCGCGCCTGAGCCGAGAACCAATCGCCCGGCCCTGAGATGTGGGCGATGAAACGGTGACCGAGGTTGATGAGGTGTCGAGTTGCCGCCCGCGCGCCGGCGATCTGGTCAACCGAGAGTTCGCTGTCGCGGCTGTCGGCCGTGGACTGCAGGGTCACGAACGGCACCGACACCTTCAGTTCGGTGAATGCCTCGAGAACGTTCAGTTCTGGCGCGATCACGATCAGCCCCTCGACGGCGTGGTCGAGCAGGCTGTCGAGGCCGCGCTCGACCTCTTCGCGCTCTGCGGAATCGACGTTCACGGTGATGACGAAATACCCCTGCGCTCGCGCTGCGACCTCGATCGCCCGAATCGAAGCCGACGGCCCGTACTGCGAACTCGATGCCGAAAGCACTCCGAGTAGTCGCGAGCGGTTCGACTTGAGCGCCCGCGCCAGGCGATTGGGCCGATAGCCCAGCTCGTCGATGGCTCGCTGCACGCGTTCGCGCGTCGACTCCCGGATGCTCGGGTGATTGTTCAGCACCCGCGACACGGTCTGGTGCGAGACACCCGCCAGCTTCGCGACGTCGTGCAGGCCTGGGGGCCGGCGTGCGGGCGGGTCGGGCGGCATGGCTCAACTCTAGGCGGCGGTTGCGCGGCGGCACTCTGAATCAGATGGGGTTCGACGGAACGCCACCGGCCAACGGCTTTGAGAGTGCGCTAACCGAACGCTTTTCTGAGAGTCGCCCGACTCGCCAGTGAGCCAATGAATTCAAGTAATTAACTCTTGCTTAACTTTGATAGTGCGCTAACATCAAACTCACGTAACCGAACAACGAAGGAGTTGACGTGACTGAGCCGTACACCGTTGTGGCCCTCTCGCCACTGCAGATCCCGATCGTGGAGCCTGAAGACGCACTGAAGAACACGAAGCGCATCATCGGCTTCATGCGAACTGCAGTCGGCGTGGCATCGACCGAGGGTCACCCCGTGAAGCTGGTGGTCATCCCCGAGATGGCCATTCAGGGCATGCACATGGCATTCAAAGCGGGAGACCGCGAGCAGGAGAAGAAATTCGCCCGCACGATTCCGGGGCCCGAGACCGACGAGCTGGCCAAAGCCGCGCGCGAACTGAACACCTACATCGCTGCAGAACTGTACTTGGTGGCCGATGACGACTTTCCTGACCGCTACTTCAACGTCGCGTTCATGATCGACCCGAAGGGCGAGGTGATCTATCGCCGGGCCAAGGCGACGAGCGACGGTTTCGAGGGCGGAACCTTGGGAACCACCAACCCGCACGATCTGTGGGACGAGTGGGTCGAGAAGAAGGGCGGCGGCGATGCGTTGCAGGCCATTTATCCCGTAGCCAAGACGCCCGACATCGGCAACATCGGCTACGTGATCTGTCACGAAGGCTCGTACCCCGAAATCGCGCGCGGTCTGGCGATGAACGGGGCCGAGATCATCATTCGGGCGACGCTTTTTCAGCCGCAGACGATGAACGGCATGTGGGAGGTGCAGAACCGTGCGCACGCGCTGTTCAACAACGCCATCGTGCTGGCACCGAATCTGGGCCCAGAACTCGGCCCCGACGGAGTCATCAACGACCTGTTCGGCGGCGAGTCGATGATCGTCGATCATAAAGGTCACGTGGTCATCAAGCAGAACGGCGTCGTTCCCGGCGACAGCTTCATCAGCACCGTCATCGACATCGACCATCTGCGTCGTGAGCGCCAGTCGAATGGCGTCTTCAACGGGTTCAAAGATCTGCGCACCGAGCAGTACGCCGCGATCTACGCAAAGCCGATCTATCCGAAGAACCAGTATCTGAAAGACGCCCCGACGGAGGGCTGGCTCGCTCGCGAGCGCAAGACCCGTCAGGCCAACATCGACCTGCTCATCGAGCGGGGCGTGTTCACCAAGGTCGACTAACCGAACGAGCCGCGCCGGTCGGGCATCCGCTCGGCGCGGCTCGTCGCCCACCGCACGTTCGTACCCTGCGTACCTTGCGTACCCCCGACTACCCCCGACAATCCGCATTACCTCAGCACCACAGGTCAGACACACAAAGGAGTGGACCAATGATCAACATCGCCCGCAATCGGCGAGCCAGACGAGTCATCGTCGGCGTCGCCGCAATCGCCACCACCGCCCTCTTGCTCACCGGTTGTCGAGGGGGCGGAACAACCGCCAGCTCCGAAGACAAAGCCAGCGGCAAGGGCCTCGTCATCGGCTGGAGCCAGCGAGGTATCAGTGGAAGCGAATGGTGGAAGACCCTCGTCGACGGCGGCCAGGCGCAGGCGTCGTCTATCGGCGCTACTGTCGATGTTCTCGACGCCAATGGTGACACTGTTCGCCAGAATGCCGACATTCAGACCCTCATCACCAAGGGCGTCGACGTTCTTGTCATCAACGCCAATGACCCGATCGGTATCGCACCGTCGATCGCCGCGGCGAAGGCGGCGGGTATTCCCGTCGTGACGGTCAACTCCAACCTCGACCCCAGCCTGGTGCCCGACACGTTCTGCTACGTGGCCGAAGATCAGGGTGCCACCGGTGCTCTCGCCGGAGAGGTGGCCGCGAAGAAGGCCATAGAGAAGTTCGGCGACACTGGCGAGATCAAGGTCGTCGGCATCGGCGGTTTTCCCGGTGACGTTCTCACCGATCTGCGTTTCAACGGGTTCATGAAGGGCTTCAACGGCGTGGTCGCCGCCGACCCCGGCATCACGGTGAATCAGCTGCCGATCAAGTACGGCTCATGGAAGCCCGACCAGGCCCTCGGCCCGATTCGTGACGTTGCAACGGCCAACCCCGACCTCAAAGTCGTCTACAGCATGAGCGACGTCATGAACGGTGGGGTTGTGCAGGGGCTCCAGCAGGCCGGTATCTACGGCCCCGGCATCATCTTGGCCAGCTACGACGGCGGAATGGTGTCGGTGAAGACCATGCAAGACGACCCGACCGGTCCGTTGCAGGCCGACGCGTCGAATCAGCCGTGGGATCAGGGCACGACCGCCGTCAAGATGGCGCTCGCGGCCTACAACAAAGATCAGACCCAATGCCCCGACAAGACGCTCTACATCAAGACCACGGTGGTGACGCCGGAGAATGCCGCGAGCTACTACAAGGCCGACGACACCTACGTGCGCGCGCAAGACGGCCAGTAGACCATGACAGACGAACTGCGCCTGACAGGCATCACAAAGGGCTACCTCGGCGTGCAAGCGCTGAAGGGGGTCGACCTCACGGTGAAGCACGGCACCATCCACGCCCTGGCCGGGCAGAACGGTGCGGGCAAGTCGACGCTGATCAAGATCATCTCGGGAGCCGAAACGCCCGACGGCGGCACCATGTATCTCGGTGGCGAGCAGAAGAAGTTCCGTGAGCCGATCGACGCGCAGAACGCGGGCATCCACACCATTTACCAAGAACTCAGCCTGGTGCCCTCGCTCTCGGTGGCCGAGAACATCTTTCTGGGCCAGCTGCCCAAACGCGGGCGTACCGCTGTCGACTGGGGCACCATGCAGTCCGGTGCCCGAGCCGCCCTCGACCGGGTGGGGTTCGACCTCGACGTGCGCCGCCCGGTCGGCAGCTTCTCGGTGGCTCAACAGCAGGCGGTCGAGCTGGCAAAGGCCCTGCACAAGGATGCCCGGCTGCTGCTGCTCGACGAACCTACCTCGACCCTGCCCCTTCCCGACGTCGAGCGGCTCTTCACCGTGCTGCGTTCGGTGGCGGAGCAGGGCGTCACCCTGCTCTACATCTCGCACCGCATGGACGAGCTGTATTCGCTCTGCCACGAGGTCACGGTTCTTCGCGACGGACGCAAGACGGCCGAGTTCGACACGACCACGTCGACGGCCAGCGAAGTCGTCACGGCCATGGTCGGCAAGAGCTTGCAAGGCTCGATCGCCGATGCCGCTCTGCGCGGTGAACGGAGCCCGCGACTGGGCTCCGGGCACACCGCAGAAGTCTTGATGGCGGTGGCCGGTCTCGGCGAAGACGAACGCGTCGAAGATGTCAGTTTCGAGCTTCGAAAAGGTGAGGTGCTCGGCATCTCGGGTCTGATCGGCAGCGGTCAGTCAGAGTTGGCGGGCCTGCTCGCCGGTGCGCGGCGCAAGTCGACGGGAACGATCAAACTCGACAACAAGGCCGTGGTTTTCAAGAACCCACGCGACGCCATTCGCCGGGGCATCGGCCTTCTGCCTCAAGACCGCAAGGCGGAAGGCTTCATTCCCGACATGGGCGTCGCGGGCAACATCACGCTCGCCAGCCTGCCCATGTTCAGCCGGCTCAGCGTCATCGACTCGCGCGCCGAGAAGAAGGTGGCGACGCAGATGGTGGAGCGCCTGGGTATGAAGGTGTCCAGCGTGAACCAGCCGATGAAGACGCTGAGCGGCGGTACCCAGCAGAAGGGAATTCTGGCCCGCTGGCTCGCCCGGTCATCCAGACTGCTCATCTGCGACGAGCCCACCCGCGGCGTCGATGTCGGCGCAAAAGAAGACATGTACGAGCTGATCCGCGATTTCGCCCGCTCGGGCGGAACCGTCATCATCTCGAGTTCAGAAATCACCGAAGCGATGATGTGCGATCGTGTGCTGGTCATGGCGCGCGGCAGAGTCGTCGCGGAGTTCGAGCACGACGACATCGATCCTCAGGGCCACGCCCTGATCTCCGAGTTCGCCTGAGCCCGGCGCCCAGAGAATTCATCCCCACCTCTTTCACAAGGGAAGCGACAATGACTAACAACACCCTGACAGGGCCACCTCGATCGCAGTCTCCGCAGGCACCGGATGCCCGGCCGGCCACTACCGCACTCGATGTCGTGAAGCGACTGCTGCCCAAGAGCTACCTGCTGTTGGTGCTCCTGGCGATCATCATCATCGGCTATTACGTCTCGCCCGACTTTCTCACCGCGCGTAACGCCCAGAACGTCATCGCTGCGGCATCGATCACCGCCGTACTCGCGATCGGCCAGTTCTTCGTCATTCTCACGGGCGGCATCGACCTCTCTGTCGGGTCGACGCTGGCCATGTCGACCGTCATCATCGCTCTCACCCTGCAGTCGGGCATGAACGCCGGCCTCGCGACCGGCGTCACCCTCGCTGCATGTGCCTTCGCCGGGCTCATCAACGGCGTGCTGATCGTGTGGCTTCGAATACCTCCGTTCATCGCGACACTGGCCATGATGAGCGCGATCAAGGGCTTCAGTTACATCATCCAGTCGACCAGTCTCATTCAGATCACGAATCAGGCGTTCATCAATGCGTTCAGCAGCGGATCGTGGTTGTGGGTGCGCAACCCCGTGGCGATCTTCATCGTCGTGGCCGTCGTTGCCGCCCTGGTAGCCAAGTTCACCACCTTCGGCCGCTCGCTCTACGCGATCGGCGGAAACCCCGAGGCCGCTCGTCTCTCGGGGCTTCCCGTGGCGCGCAACCTGCTCATCACCTACACGCTGTCGGGCTTTCTCGCCGGTCTCGCCGGTCTGATCGCTGCGGCTCAGCTGCAACAGGGCAGCTCGCTCATCGGCGTCGGCTACGAACTCGACGCGATCGCCGCGGTCGTCGTCGGTGGTGCCTCGCTGATGGGCGGCAAGGGCGACCCGATCAGCGCTGTGATCGGAGTGTTCGTTCTGGCGACCATCATCAACATCATGAATCTGGTGGGCATCTCGTCGGAGCCTCAGCTGGTGATCAAGGGCGCCGTCATCATCATCGCGGTGTTCCTCTCGAGCGCCGGTGGCGTTCAGCGCATCAGCAGCTTCTTCAGTTCGCACTTCGGCCGCTCGCGGTCTGCTGCCACCGCGCACTAAACCCGACCTTCTGCCGTTCGTCTCGCCCGCCCTTCACCCTGCCATAGCTTCCGTCAGCCGAAAGGAGAACGCCTCGTGTCTGAATCGACCTTCGGTGAACGAAGTGCACGCATGAGCGACGTGGCCCGGCTCGCTGGCGTCTCGCAGCAGACGGTGTCACGGGTGATCAACGAGCATCCGAGTGTGTCGCCGGAGGCCCGCGAGCGGGTCGAGACAGCCATTCGGCGGTTGCGCTATCGCCGGCACCCCTCGGCGCGGGCACTCGCCTCGAACCGCAGCCTGACGATGGGCGTGGTGAGCTTCGGTCTTGCTCAGTACGGCCCCTCGGTGATTCTGACCGGTGTTGTCGACGAGGCGAAGCGAGCAGGGTACTCGACCAGTCTGGTGACGATTGTCGACCCTGATCACGACATGCGGGCGGCCGTCGATCACCTGCTCGCGGTGCCGGTCGACGGCATCATCATCGTTGCTCCCATCGAAGCTGCGTTGCGGTCGGCTCGAGCGCTCGACATCGGCGTTCCGCTCGTGGTATTCGAGCCAGGAGCGCGGCATATGCCGGGAAACGTGGTCACCGACGAGGTCTCGGGGGCCGCCGCTGCGACCCGGCATCTGCTCGCGCTCGGCCACCGAACGGTTCATCACGTGGCCGGGCCGGCAGGCTGGCTCGGCACCTCGGCGCGGATTGCAGGATGGCGGCGCTCGCTCGCCGAGGCGGGTGTCACTGCTCCCCCCGTGATCGACGGCGAGTGGACGACGGACTCCGGTTACCGCGCGGGTCTGCGTGTCGCAGCCAGTACAGGAGTGACCGCAGTCTTCGTTGCCAATGACCAGATGGCGCTTGGAGTAGTGAAAGCGCTGACGGAGCGCGGCATCGACGTGCCGGGCGACGTGAGCGTCATTGGCTTCGACGATGTGCCGGAGTCGCCATATTTCATTCCTGCGCTTTCAACCATGCATATCGACTTCGACCGTGTCGGGCGCCATGCGGTGGCGCGCCTGGTGGCCCTCATCGCCGGCACGACAGATGCCGAGGACCGCGGTGTTCTGCCCGTTCTCATCGAACGGCACAGCACCGGGCCGCCCAACCCTCATCGCTTGCCCCAACCCTTCGTTCGCCCAACCCCCTCTGACCAGCACCGAAAACGCTAGGAGCACCCCATGACGGCAGATGACCCCACCCCGTTACTCACTACCCGCCGACTCGGCGGCACGCCGCTGTTCGTGTCGTCGGTCTGCGTCGGAACCAGCGCCCTGGGCAGCTTTCCGGCCCAATACGGCTACGAAGTCAGCCCGCAAACTGCCGTAGCGACCATCAAGAGAGTGTTCGACGGGCCGTTCACGTTCATCGATACCTCAAACGAATACGGCGGGGGCGAGAGCGAGCGTCGTATCGGTCAGGCCATCCGTGAAAACGGAGGGGTTCCCCGCGGGTATCTCATCGCCACGAAGGTCGACCCGCTGCCGGGCTCGACCGACTTCTCGGGCGACCGGGTCAAGAAGAGCGTCGACGAGAGCCTCGAGAGACTGGGGCTTGACACACTTCCGCTTGTGTACCTGCACGACCCCGAGAAGATCACGTTCGAGCAGGCTACGGCTGCGGGCGGCCCGCTCGAAGCGCTTGTGGCGTTGAAAGAGCAGGGGGTCATCCAGCACCTCGGCGTAGCGGGAGGCCCGATCGATCTCGAACTGCAGTACCTCGCCACCGACGTCTTCGACGCGGTGATCAGCCACAACAGATACACCCTGGTCGAACAGACTGCTGAGCCCCTGCTCGACGACGCCCGACGCCGCGGTGTGGCATTCATCAACGCGGCACCGTTCGGCGGCGGGATGCTCGTGAAGGGCCCCGACGCGGTACCGACCTATTGCTACGCGCCAGTCGGCGTGGCCACTCTGGCCCGAGTGCGCGAGATGCAGCGGCTGTGCCTGGCCGCGGGTGTGCCGCTGGCGGCCGCGGCCCTGCAGTTCTCGCTGCGCGACGAACGGGTCACCTCGACCATCGTCGGAATGTCGGAACCAGGCCGCGTCGACCAGACCGTTGCGCTCGCCGGTATCGAGATTCCCGACGAGTTGTGGAGCGAACTCCTGCCGCTCGCCCGCGTGGGTCGCACCGGAATCGAAGCCTTCTCGGGGTGAGCCGTCGCCGACGGCGGCCGAGCAAGCGCATCAGAAACGAACAGAAAGAGCACCTCATGAAGACCAAGAAGAACCCCGAACCGGTCGATGTTGTCATCGTCGGCGCAGGGGCGGGCGGCGCCACGGCAGCAAAGGTGCTGACCGAGGCGGGAATGCGAGTCGTCGGCCTGGAACGCGGTCCGTGGCTGAAGCCCGAACACGCGTCGGGCGACGAACTGAAGTATCTGAACAGAAACTTCATCTGGCAAGACCCGAAGCTCAAGCCGCGCACGTACCGCCCGAACGACCGTGAAGAGGCCGTGGTGACCAACTTCTCGGCGACACCTCAAGTCGTGGGAGGCGGCACGACGCACTGGGGCGGCATGGTGCCTCGAATGACCGAGAACGACTTCAAGCTGCGTTCGATTCACGGCGACGTGGAGGGAGCGAGCCTGGTCGACTGGCCGATTACGTACGACGAACTCGAGCCTTACTACACTCGCGTGGAGTGGGAATTCGGTACCTCCGGTCTCGGCGGCGCGAACCGTTGGGAGGGCCGCCGCAGCAGGGGGTACCCGACGAAGCCGTCGCCTCTCAGCCAGATCGGCCGCACGTTCGCCACGGCGATGGACAAGCTCGGTCACAGCACGTTCCCCATGCCGCAGGGCATGGTGACCGAACCGTATCGGGGGCGACAGCCATTCAGCGAGAACGGCTTCTGGCAGCAGTACCCCGACCCGGGCACGGGCAAGTCGTCCACGCTGATCAGTTTCATTCCCGACGCGATCAACACGGGGCTCTACGATCTGCGATCGGATTGTTACGTCAGCGAGGTTCTCGTCGGGCCCGACGGCCGAGCCACCGGCGTGCGTTACCAAGACGAAGACGGCGATGAGTGGGTTCAGCAGGCGAATGCCGTGATCGTCTGCGGCGGCGGGATCGAGACTCCGCGCCTACTGCTGATGTCGAAGTCGGCTCTTTTCCCCGACGGCCTCGCTAACAGCAGCGGGCAGGTCGGTCGCAACGCGACGTTCCATCAGTACTCGTTCTCGGTCGGCCTGTTCGATCGCGACCTGACAGATCCGCTGTACGGATGGTCGGGGCACTACATGAGCGGATGCTCGTTCGACTTCTACGAGACCGACGAAAGCCGCGGCCATATTCTCGGTTCGCTCATCTTTCCGTCGAACCTGGGGCACCCGGTCAACTGGAGCTTTCCGGGGCGCCCTACCTGGGGGTCGGCGGCCAAAGACGCCGACCGCGAGCTGTTCAACCACACGATGAAGATCGGCATCCTGCTGCACGACCTGCCCGTCGAGAGCAACCGCGTCGATCTCGATCCGACTGTGACCGACGCGTGGGGCCTGCCGGTCGCTCGCATCACGCACACTCCGCACTCGAACGACTTCGCCCAAGAGAAGTGGCAAGTGGCGAAGAACGGCGAGATTCTTCAAGCGGCCGGCGCACAAAAGGTGATTCCGGTGAACATGGAGCGCATCACCGGCAACACCTCGCATGAACTCGGCACGACGCGCATGGGAAACGACCCGGCGACCTCGGTCGTCGATCGATGGTGCCGTACACACGACGTGCCCAACCTGTACGTGTTTGACGCGAGCTTCTTTCCGACGGCGACCGGCATCAACCCGGCACTGACGATCATGGCCAACGCCTGGCGCTGCGCCGACCAGATCATCAGAGTCGACTCGCGGGGCTGGGCGCGGGACTAGCCGAGCATCCACGCGCCCACCCGGTGCCAACACTCTCACCATCACGACAAGGAGACCCCTCATGGGACAAGCAGAATGGGTGACGGCCCCGATCTCGACGCGCGACGTCGACGGGCCGATCTACTTCAGCGACGAAGACTGGCGCACCATCGAAGCCGCGGCTGCCCGCATCATTCCGACCGACCAGCACCCCGGCGCGACCGAGGCTCACGTCGTTCGCTTCATCGACCGGATGCTCGCCGGAACCCAATTCGTTTTCGCTGCCGCAAACGGCGAGGGTTTTCTGCTCATGCAGGGCCACGAAGAGAGGGCTTGGGCCGAACGCATCGAGCAACGCCGTGACCTCTACCGATCGGGCCTGATCCAGCTGCGAGAGGTCGCCCTGGAGCGGTTCGGGGCTGAGTTCGTGGCGTTGTCGGCCGCCCAGCAAGATGCGGTGCTCGAGCAGCTGTCGGGCCGGCCGAAGCCGACGAAGTTCTCGTTCGATGCGCCCGAAGACGATGGACTCGGTGGCGCTCCGGCCGGAAACCAGCCGGTGAACGAAGACTTTCTGTCGTTCTTTCCGCTGCTCGTGCTGAACACCCGGCAGGGCTTTTACAGCGATCCGGTGTACGGCGGAAACGAGAATCGCATCGGCTGGGCGGTGATCGGGTTCGACGGGCCGCCCACCCTGGCGTCGACGATGGATGGCACTTACACGACGAAGAAGTACATGATCGTCGATGCGGAGTGGCCGTACGAGCGACACCCGGAGGTACTGCGCTACCGGCGGCCGTGACACCCGCGACTGTCGCATAATGGAAGAGGGGTGAGGGGCAGAGCCGTGAGGGGAGCGAGACCGTGACGAGAACTGCGTCGAAGTCGAAGGGCGCCCGAATGGTCGATGTCGCCGCGCTCGCCGGGGTGTCTCAGCAGACCGTGTCGCGGGTGGTGAACAACGCCCACAACGTGTCACCCGACATTCGCGAACGCGTGCAGACGGCAATCGAGCAGCTCCGATACCGACGTAATACTGCGGCGGCAGCGCTGGCCAGCAGCCGCACCATGAACCTCGGCGTGGTCAGTTACGCTCTGTCGGTGCACGGGCCGTCGGTTGCGCTTTTCGGTATCTCAGAGCAGGCCCGCCTCAACGGTTATTCCACGCGCTTGGTCACCCTCGGTGAACTCGATCACCGCAGCATCCGCTCGGCGCTGAACGAACTCAACGCAGACGAAGTCGACGGTGTCATCGTGCTCGCACCGCTGTACGCGGCTCTCGAAGTGCTGCGCGGGCTCGAGAGCGATGTGCCCGTGGTGACCTTCGAGCAGGGTTCGCCGGCCAGTGCCACCAGCGTCTCCATCGACGAGGTGCGCGGCGCACGTTTGGCCGTCGGCCACCTGCTCGACCTCGGTCACGACACCGTCTGGCACATCGAGGGGCCACGAGGCTGGCTGGCGACGGATGCCCGGCGGCGCGGCTGGGCAGAAGAGCTCTCGGCGCGGGGCAAGGCGCTGCCGCCGGTCGTGAAGACGGCGAACTGGAGTGCCCTCGAAGGGTATCGGGCCGGCTTGCTGTTGGCCGAGCATCCGGAGGTCACCGCAGTCTTCGCCGCCAACGACCCCTTCGCGCTGGGAGCGGTGAAGGCGTTCGATGAGAAGGGGCTGTCGGTTCCGGGTCAGATCAGTGTCGTGGGTTTTGACAACCTCGCCGAGTCGGCGTACTTTCGCCCTGCGCTGACGACGGTGTACCTCGATTTCGAAGAGATCGGGCGACGCGCGGTCGAGCAGATATTGACGTTGATGCGCCGCGAGGAGTCGTCCCCGATTCCGTTGATCGTACCGAGCCTGATCGTGCGCGACAGCGCCGCGAAGCCGGGACTGCGCGACCCGGTCGCGATTGCCGCACCGCGGCTGGAGGGGTGAGCATGGCGTCACTCGGCCTTATCGGAGTGAACCACATCGCCATCATCGCGAGCGACTACGAGCGCTCGAAGGCGTTCTACGTCGAGGTGCTCGGGTTCACGCTCGAGGCCGAGTACTTTCGCGCTGAGCGCGACTCGTGGATGGGCAAGCTGGCGCTGAACGGGCAGTACGTCGTCGAGTTGTTCAGTTTTCCGGGGGCGCCGACACGGGCATCCGGGCCCGAGGCGCTCGGGCTGCGTCACCTGGCGTTCGCGGCAGTCGACGTGCCGGGGGTGCGGCACGAGCTTCTGGCGCAGGGCGTTTCGTGCGAGGAGTTGCGCACTGACCCGCACACGGGCCTCGCCATGTTCTTCTTTCGCGACCCCGACGGGCTGCCGCTCGAGGTGTACGAGGTGGGCGCGCCGTACTGACGCCGCGTCGCCGGCTCCCGTCGCGAAGCCGTCCCGCCCGGCTCCCGCCGCGTAGCCGTCCCGCCCGGCTCCCGCCGCGTAGCCGTCCCGCCCGGCTCCCGCCGCGTAGCCGCCCCGCCCGGCTCCCGCC
>JAODBC010000066.1 GCA_025463765.1 Subtercola sp.
CAGCCAGAACGCGAGACCGTTCAGACGCGGGAACGCGACGTCTGGAGCACCGATCTGCAACGGCATGAGCACGTTGGCGAAGCCCGCGAACAGCGGCGTCGCGAACATCAGCAGCATGATCGTGCCGTGCAAGGTGAAGAGCTGGTTGTACTGGTCTTTGGTGGCCAGCAGCTGCTCACCCGGCTCGAACAGCTGGGCACGGATGACCAGGGCCATCACGCCGCCGAGGCAGAAGTAGATGAAGGATTCGATCAGGTACATGTACCCGATGGTCTTGTGGTCAGTAGAGGTGATCCACTTGACGAAAACGTTGCCCTTACGCTCGACTGGCGTCAGCTTGGGGGCGGTTAGTGTTGTCATCTTCGCGCCTTCTAGTTCGAGCTGCTCGTTGTGAGGGGTGCGGCCCCAACGGAGTCGGCACTGTTCGTGTCGGCGACCGAGGCCGGGGTAGCCGCGGGAGCTGACGGCAGTGCGTTGCCACCCTCGTCGAGCGGGGACGTCTTGCCGGGGAGGTTCGTATTGCGGTTGTAGTCGTCGCCCAGCTGGCCCACGTTGCCCTGGGCCTTCAGCGAGGCCGTGTAGGCGTCGAAGTCGGCCTGCGACACGACCTTCACGTTGAAGAGCATGTCGGAGTGGTATTCACCACAGAGCTCGGCGCATTTGCCGGCGAAGGTTCCGATGCGCTCGGGCGTTACGTACATGTAGTTCGTCTTGCCCGGAATCATGTCTTTCTTGTACAAGAAGTCGATGACCCAGAACGAGTGGATGACGTCGCGGGAGTGCAACTCGATAGTGATCTTCTTGCCGACCGGCAGATACAGCGTCGGAATCTGGCTCTCGACGAGCGATCCGTTGGCGTCGGCGGGATCGGCCTGCGCCTGAACGCCGGCGGTGTAGGTGTTCTGGTCGACGTAGTTGAAGTCCCACGCCCACTGCTTGCCGTAGACCGAGATGGTCTGATCGGGCTGCGCGTAGGGCTGCTCGATGTCGGCCTGGTCTTGAGCGGTGAAGGCGAAGAAGCCGAGCACCAGAATCAGCGGAACGATCGTGTAGAAGATCTCGATCGGCATGTTGTAGCGCAGCTGCACCGGAAGCCCGGTCTGCCCACGACGGCGGCGGAACACGACCACGGCCCAGATCGTGAGACCCCAGGTGATGATGCCGACACACAGCAGAACGATCCACGAGGTGACCCACAAGCCGGTGACCATGCTGGTGTTGTTCGTGGTGTTGGAGTCACCCGGCAGGAACCCCTGCAGCTGTTGCTGCGAGCACCCGGCGAGCAACAGACCCACGGTCACAATGACCGGAACCGCAACCCATCTAAGACGACGTTTCGAGCGCACCTGTAACCCTTCGGATGTACTGCTGGCAGAACTTGTGTCAAGTGTATTTGACGCTGCCTAGCCTACTGTGTCGAATTCGGGCTGAAAGTTTATGGGGGTGGGCCTGCCAAGCGTGTCTGGGTCTGCTAGAGCATGAAAATACCCCCCGAGATCCGCGTATTCACGGGCCTCGGGGGGTAAAGCTGAGTAATTCTACCCAGCGTAGAAATTTTTTCGATCAGCGGCGCGTGGCCGCCTTTCGGGCGCCTCTCAGTGGAACGAGTCGCCGCATGCGCAGCTGCCGCCCGCATTCGGGTTGTCGATGGTGAAGCCCTGCTTCGAGATGGTGTCTTCGAAGTCGATGGTGGCGCCGTCGAGGTAGGGAACGCTCATCTTGTCGACGATGACCTCGACGCCGTCGAAGTCGACGACGCCGTCGCCGTCGAGTTCACGCTCGTCGAAGTACAACTGGTAGATCAGCCCCGAGCATCCGCCGGGCTGCACCGCCACGCGCAGACGCAGGTCGTCACGACCCTCTTGAGTGAGCAGGCTGCGCACCTTGCTCGCGGCCTGGTCGGTGAGACCGACCTTGTGTGCGGGTGCTTCGACCTGTGGGGCGAGGGTGTCGCTCATGAATGTCTCCTAACGGGTGACCAGCAATGACCTAGATTCTAAACCAGCAACCTGCGAGTGCGGCGGATCATTCCGCACTCTGTGAAGAAAGTTCGTCGAGCGATTTCTCGGCGAGACGCGACAGCAGTAGCGCTTCGGTGAGAATCGCCCGCTTGAACACCCCTAGGTGCAGCGACTCGTTCGGGCTGTGCGCACGTGTGTCGGGGTCTTCGACGCCGGTCACCAGTATCTGGGCGGCTGGAAAGACGCGCACGAGATCGGCGATGAACGGAATCGACCCGCCGACCCCGGTCTCCACCGGTTGCACTCCCCAGCCATCGGCCATCGCGCGTTTGGCCTCGGCCACCGCCCAGCCGCTGGTGTCGACGAGAAAGGCCTGACCGGTGTCGACGTCGGTGATGTCGAGGTGGGCTCCGAACGGGGCGTGAGCACGCAGGTGGGCCTCGATGGCGGCAGAGGCCTGCCGGGCATCCTGACCCGGGGCGACGCGCGCGCTGACCTTCACGGCGATCTGCGGCGAGAGCGTGTTGGACGCGTTCGCCACGGTCGGCGCGTCGATGCCCGTCACGGTGATGGAGGGCTGCGCCCAGAGCCGGCTCAAGATCGGCCCAGAGCCGATGGGCGTGACGCCCGGCAGCAGCCCGGCATCCGCCGCGAAGGTCTCTGCCGAGCTGTCGGGCACCGACTCGCCCGAAGAAGTGAGGCCCTCGACGGCCACGCTGCCGTCGGCGTTCCAGAGCGAATCGAGAAGACGGATGGTCGCGAGCATCGCATCGGGCGCTGCTCCCCCGAACATGCCAGAGTGCGAGGCATGCGCCAGGGTCGAGACCGTCAGCTTGAACGTCACATTGCCACGCAGGCTGATCGTCAGGGCGGGCGTGTCGATGTTCCAGTTGTCGGAGTCGGCGACGATGATCACGTCGGCAGCCATCTGCCGCTGGTGCGTCTCGAGAAAGTCGGCGAACGATCGGGAGCCGAACTCTTCTTCGCCCTCGATGAAGACCACCAGCCCGAGCTCGAGCTCGTCGCCGTAGATCTCGGCGAGAGCCCGAACGGCCGCAACATGCGACACCACGCCGGCTTTGTCGTCTGCGGCACCGCGGCCGTAAAGCCGGTCTCCGCGCACGGTGGGCTCGAACGGGGCCGATTGCCAGTCGGAGTCGGCACCGGGCGGCTGCACGTCGTGGTGGGCGTACAGCAGCACGGTCGGGCGCCCGTTGCGCGCCGCGCGGGTTGCAAGTACTGCGGGCTGGCCGTCTGTGCCGTCATCAGTGGATGCCCGGGCCACGATCACCTCGTCGAACACCCCCGTACCCTCGAACAGCGCGGCCACGGCCTCGGCACTGCGGGTCACCTCGGCGGGGTCGAACGAATCCCACGACACCGACGGAATGCGCACCAGATCGGTCAGATCGGCGATCGTCGACGGCAGCGCCGCCTCGACGAAACTCCGGATGCCCGCCTCGCGTTCGCCGCCAGCGTCTTCTTTCTCTGCATTACTGCCCAGTTGCTCGGTCATACCGGTAATCTTAGAAGGCGGGCCGTTCCGCTCGCCCGCGTGACCCAAGGACTGACTGTGGCTAAGACTTCTTCTTCAACAGATGTGATCGACACTGCTGCCCCTGAGGCGCCTTCGGCCGGTAAGGGCCACGCGACTCCGACGCGTAAAGAGCGAGAGGCCGCCAACAAGAAGCCGCTCGTTCCCAGCGACCGCAAAGAGGCGGCACGGTCGGCGAAGACGCAGAACCAGGTGCAGCGAGAGCGTGCCCGGGTCGGCATGGCGGCAGGCGAAGAGAAGTACCTGCTCGCTCGTGACAAGGGTGTTCAGCGTCGCTTCGTGCGCGACTACATCGACGCACGTTGGAGCGTCGGCGAGGTCATCATCCCCGTCATGTTCGGCGTCATCCTTCTGACGCTCGTGCCGAACACGAGCATCCAGACCTACCTGATGCTGGTGCTGTACGCCTTTGTTCTCGTAGCCGGCATCGACATTTTTCTCATGGGCAACCGCATCAACAAGCGCCTGATGGCCAAGTACGGCTCGCTCGACCGCGGCCTGCGCTGGTACGGCGCCATGCGCGCCCTGCAACTGCGCCCCATGCGCCTGCCGAAGCCGCAGGTGAAGCGCGGACAGTTTCCGTCGTAGAGATATTTGATAAGGGAGGCCCACGAGCTGAAGTAGCGCTCGTGGGCCTTCCTTGTTTCTGCCTTCGTTATGGTGCGGTGCTGGTTATGGTGCGGTGCTCGTTACGGTGCGGTGAGCACGTTCAGCGCGTAGACGGTGTCGCGTACCTGCGTGTTGTAGTCCGCCTCGAGCGTGATCGAGTCGGGTCCCGGATGCGCGGGGTCAGGCGTGAACGTCGCCGTTCCGTTCTGCGGGTCGAAGTTCGTCACGGTACCGAATTGCGGCTGCTTCACGATGCTGTAGGTCAGCGATTCGCCCGGAAGCTGGCTCCAGCCGACCGGTGCACCCAGGAAGCAATTCGGGTTGATGCGCACCGGCGTCTTCGCGTCGGTCGTGCTCGAACCGTTCATGCAACTCGGAATGACGTCGCTGATGTGAATGGGGATCGTGAGGTCGCCGGAGGAGATTCCGAACTTGTCGACTGCCTTCACCGTGATCTGGTCGTCGTACTCGCCCTTGATCATGCCCGCCGGAAGATAGTGCAACTCAGAGCCCTGGAACCAGGCCGTGCCCTTCGTCGCGTCGGTGACGATCTGCGGGGTGAGGTAGTCGCCGCTCTGCGCCTGGAACTGGTCGCGGTCGACGTCGGTGAACCAGTTGTCGGTCGAGATCGTGGACTCCATACCGCGAAACACACTCACCGTCGGTGATCCGTTCGCCACCGGCGCGTTTCTGACGCGAAAGATCACGTTGAACGGGAACGAGTACGTTCCGTCAGCAGAGACCGCCCAGACGAGCGAGGACACGAACTGGCCGCTCGCCGCGGACGTCGCCGTGTAGTCGATCTTCGTACCGTCGGCGCTCACCAAGGGAATCCCGAACGCTGCGTCGGCGTAGGTGTGATCGATCACGAGGCGAACGGGCTTTTTGTCGAGTGTCGCTTCACAACCGGCCTGGTCGATACTGAAGCTCGAAGCGAGACCGGGCCCCGCGTCGACGACGCCACCGTCGCAGATCGGCTCGGTTCGGTCTGAATCCGTGTCGACGCCGAGCATCCCGGTTTTCTTGTCGATGTAGTGGCCCTTGTCGAGGTCACAGGTGAAAACGCCGTTCTTGCCCACACACGAACCGACGTCGTTGTTCGTCGTCGCGAACACTGCGCGTGCAAGCTGCGAGTCATCGTGGGGAAGCTCCGGGTCGGTCATGTTGAAGATCACGTTGTACCCGACAACCAGGTCTGTGACGACGGTGCTCATGACCGGAGTGACCCTAGCGATGTCCTTCAGACCGTCCACTCCGCCTGACCCTCCCATGCCGTATATCCCTCGAGTCATGCTCGTGCCATCGCTGTTGCTCCACGAGAACAGAAACTTGTTTCCGTTCGGGCCGAGGTCTTTGCCGGCGTTTTTGTTCTTGATGACCTTGAGGCCTTTGGGCACGGCGTTCTTATCGATACCCGACGCATCGGGTCGGCGGCCGTCTTCGTCTGCGGTCGAGCCGGTGGCGCTCTGCGTATAGGGAAACGCCGGGACCCCCGCGTAGATCTCGTTGTCTTCTCGCCCCGAGGTCTCGTTGAGAACCATCTTGTCCCAGTCCAGCTTGATACCGCCCGCTACCGCGGCGGCGGCGTAGTCAGCCGCGGCGCTGGTGATCGCCGAAGGGTTCGGTGCACTTGCGTCAGCAAAGAGGCTGCTGTCGAGATAGCTCGCCTGAGCATCGGCCGGGTTCAGCTGGGCATTGTTGCCGAGTGGCGGAACGTCCGAACCGTCGACATACGGCTGCACGGTGTAGTCCGGCGTCTCCACGGAGGCTACGTCGGACGAATCCGACTCGTATGCCGAGTTCTGCCGTTCCCACTCTTCCTGCAGGTAGTTCTGCGAGTACGGGCAATCGTTGTCGTCGTATTCTCCGGCCCGGGGATTGCTGTTTCCCGTGTTGTCGCCCGTGGGATTGCCGAGGCACGTGTAAGCGCTGGCCGCGGTCACGGGCAGCGTGCTGAAAGCGCCGATCACCGCCAGACCGCAGACGAGCATGGCCGCTGAACGTTTGTGTTTCATTCGTGACTCCGTAGATCTGAAGGCGTGAGTCGCCCTCGTTGCCTACCAAGAGTCGATCGGCAGCGATCCATTACGCCGAAGCAGAGGAATATCTGGGCAGCAGATCAGAAAGCGGAACGTCAGAGGCCGGCGGTGCGAAGTCGCAGCAACCCGCGGTTGATCTCGCGGGCCCAGAGGGGGCCGCGGTAGAGGAACGCGGTGTAGCCCTGCACGAGCGTGGCGCCGGCGGCCAGGCGCGCAGCCACGTCTTCGGCCGTTTCGACGCCGCCGACCGAGATGACGCACATCTCTGGCGGCACGACCGAGCGAAGAAGTCGAAGCACCTCCAGCGAGCGAGCAGCGAGCGGCGCACCCGAGAGTCCGCCGGCACCGGCCGCCTCGACCTTCGCGGGGTCGCTGACGAGGCCGTCGCGCGAGATGGTGGTGTTCGCGGCGATGATGCCGTCGAGACCGAGCGAGACGGCGAGTTCGGCGATACGCCGCACCTCGTCGTCGGTGAGGTCGGGGGCGATCTTCACGAGCAGGGGTACTGCACCCGCCTCGTCGCGCACGGCAACCAGCAGCGGCGCGAGCTTGTCGAGTTCTTGCAGGCCGCGAAGCCCGGGCGTGTTCGGTGAGCTGACATTGACCACGAGGTAATCGGCCACGGGCGCGAGCGCGCGGGCCGAGGTGCGGTAGTCGTCGATGGCATCGTCGACGTCGACCACGCGGCTCTTGCCGATGTTCACACCCACGATCGGGCGCCGGGGCGCGATCGTCGTCTCAGCGATGCGCAGTGCGGCAGGGCCCGCTCCCCCGTTGTTGAAGCCCATGCGGTTGACGACCGCACGATCATCCACCAGCCGGAAGAGGCGGGGGCGCTCGTTGCCAAGCTGCGCCTTGGCGGTGAGGGTGCCGACTTCGACGTGGCCGAAGCCGAGCTGGCCGAGGCCGAGAATGGCGCGGCCGTCTTTGTCGAAACCTGCGGCGACGCCGAAGGGCGAGTCGAAGGTCAGGCCCAGGGCAGAGACCGCGAGAGACGGGTCGGGCGCGGTGTACCGGCGTATCCACTCTCCGACGCGGGTGCGCGGCAGCGCGCGGATGACGTCGAAGGCGAAGTGGTGGGCGTCTTCAGGGTCGAGGCGGGTGAGAAAGTGACGAAAGAGCAGCGAATAGGCGCTCACGACGCGTCGCTCGCGCCTGGTTTCGCGCTCTCGTGCTCGACCCGCAGCAGGGTGATGGCGGCCTCGAAGTCGTCGAGCGAGTCGAACGCCTGGTAGACGCTGGCGAAACGAAGGTAGGCGACCTCGTCGAGTTCACGAAGGGGTTGCAGAATGGCCAGACCGATGTCGTTCGCCTCGACCTGAGCAGCGCCAGTGGAGCGAACGGTCTCTTCGACACGCTGCGCAAGCATGGCCAGGTCGGAGTCGGTGACGGGGCGGCCCTGGCAGGCCTTGCGCACACCGTTGATGATCTTCTCGCGGCTGAACGGAACCACGACCCCGCTGCGCTTGATGACGTTCAGGCTTGCGGTCTCGGTGGTGCTGAAGCGCCGACCGCACTCGGGGCACTGGCGCCGGCGCCTGATGGCGACCCCGTCGTCAGAGGTGCGAGAGTCGACGACGCGCGAGTCGGGGTACCGGCAGTACGGGCAATACATGGTGCAGCCAGTTTACCGGGCAAAGTGGGCGTCGCGGGTCGGCGCGGTGGCTCGCCCGGCGAGTCGGTGGCGCGACCAGCAGGGTGGCGCGACCGGGAGGGTGGCGCCACCAGCCCCTCGGCGCGGCCAGCAGCTCAGCGTGACCCGCAGGTCAGCCCGACGGGCAGCTTAGCGGGACCGGCAGCCCAGCGGGACCGGCAGCCCAGCGGGACCGGCAGCTCAGCGCGAGGGGCAGCCTAGCGCGACCCGCAGCTCAGCGCGACGGCTCAGCGGGACAGGCAGCTCAGCGCGACGGCTCAGCGGGAAAGCGTGCCGCGACGGCCTCGGCGTGCGCCGGCAGGTTCTCGCTGGTGGCCAGCGCGTGGATGTTCGCGCTCACGCTCTGCAGCGCATCGTGGTCGTACCGAATGATCTGTTGCGGCTTGAGGAACGTATACGCCCCGAGCCCCGACGAGAACCGCGACTGCCCGCCCGTCGGCAAGACGTGGTTCGATCCGGCGAGGTAATCGCCCAAGCTGACCGGCGAGTACGAGCCGATGAAGATTGCTCCGGCAGAGTGGATGTTCGCCAGCACCGCATCGGCATCCTCGACCTGAATCTCGAGGTGCTCCGGCCCGTAGGCATCGCTGAAGCGTGCCGCCGCAGCGAGGTCGTCGACGAGCACGATCGCTGACTGCCGCCCGCGCAGTGCGACGAGAACGCGCTCAGAATGCTGCGTGCCATTCGCACAACCTTCAAGTTCAACTCGAACTTCATCTGCGAAGGCGGGCGACGTCGTCACGAGCACCGCAGCGGCAAGCTCGTCATGCTCGGCCTGACTCACGAGGTCGGCCGCGACGTAGGCGGCGTCTGCAGTCTCGTCTGCGATGATCAGAATCTCGGTGGGGCCCGCCTCCGAGTCGATACCGGTTCGACCGCGAACAATGCGCTTCGCGGCGGCGACGTACACGTTGCCGGGGCCGGTGATGATCTGCACGGGCTCAAGCCCGATGTCGTGCACGCCGTAAGCAAGAGCGCCGATCGCACCGGCGCCGCCCATCGCGTACACCTCGTCGATGCCCAGCAGCCCTGCGGCGCCGAGGATGGTCGGGTGCACTCCCCCGCCGAACTCCGCCTGCGGTGGTGAAGCCAGCGCGATCGACTGCACCCCGGCGGCTTGAGCCGGCACGACGTTCATGACCACGCTCGAGGGGTACACGGCTTTTCCGCCGGGAACATAGAGCCCCACGCGCTCGACCGGCTGCCAGCGCTGCTCTACCACGGCACCTGGCCCGAGCTCGGTGGTCTGCGCCGGCGGAATCTGTGCCGCAGTGGCCTGCCGAACCCGGTCGATGGCCTCTTCGAGGGCGGCACGAACATCCACCGGCAAGGACTCGACCGCGGCGGCGATCTCGCCGGCGGGCACACGGATGCTCGCCGCCTCACCCCCATCGAACCGCGCCGCCTGGGCGTGCAACGCCTCGACCCCGCGCTCGCGCACGTCGTCGATGAGCATCTGCGCGGCCTCGGTCGCCACCGAGACGTCGGTCTCCGCCCGCGGAACGAGCTCGAGGTACTGGGCACGGCTCGGGGTCATTCCCCGCAAATCGATGGTCTGGATCATAACCACCCCAGCCTACCCACCCGGCCCCACTGATTCGCGGAGAGACTTTGCGTCCGGAATCCGGCATCTTCGGACGCAAAGTCTCTCCGCGATGAAGGTGGCGGGGGCGGGGGGCGGGGGGGGTGGGGGTGGGGGTCAGGTGAGACAGGCGGGGCCGAGCAGGGACTTGAGTTCGCCGTAGAGGTCGGCCGTGACGCTGACCCGATACGGGATCTCGAACACGCGAGCGGTGGGGCCTTTGATGAGTTTCAGCCGCACCTCGCTGTCGCCCGAGTGCCGGATGAGCACGTCGTTGAGAGCTTGCACGGTCTCGGTGGTGGCCCGGGCATCCGCCATGGAGATTTCGAGGGGGCCGTTGTCGCCGCCGGCCTGCCCGAGATCGGGCGAGAACAGGCTGAACGCGTGCAGGTTGAGCCCGTCGTCGCGCATCGACACCCGGCCGCGAACCACCACGATGGAGTCGTTGGTGAGCGCGGGCGAGAACTCCTGGTAGGCCTTGCCCATGAACATGGCGGTGACCTCGCCGCCGAAGTCTTCGATCACGATCGAGCCGTACTGGTTGCCCGAGTTGCGGGCGACCCGGTGTTGCACGTTGGTGATGAGCCCGGCGATGGTCACAGTCTCACCGTCGGCGATGTACTCGCTCGTCAGCAGCTCGCTGATCGACACCGAGGCGTGTTTCGCCAGCGGTATCTCGAGCCCGGCGAGCGGATGATCGGAGACATAGAGCCCGAGCATGTCGCGCTCGAAGGCGAGCTTGTCACGTTTGCTCCATTCGGGTCGCTCCGGCACCTGCCGGTTGTCTTGCGGGGCATCCCACAGCGAATCGAAGTCGAAACCGACCTGCCCGTTGGCCTCAGCACGCTTCTCGCTGACGGCGGCCTCGACGGCTCCTTCGTGGATCTCGACGAGCGCACGCCGCGTGTCGCCGAGCGAGTCGAACGCGCCGGCCTTGATCAGCGATTCGACCGTGCGCTTGTTCGCCGCCTGCAGCGGAATCTTCTGCAAGAAGTCGTGGAACGACGTGAAGCGGCCCTTCTCTTCGCGAGCCGAACGGATGCCCTCCACCACGTTCGAGCCCACGTTGCGCACGGCGCCGAGCCCGAACCGGATGTCTTCGCCGACGGCCGCGAAGAACCCGATCGATTCGTTCACGTCGGGCGGCAGCACCGTGATGTTCATGCGGCGGCACTCGTTGAGGTAGATGGCGGATTTGTCTTTCGAGTCGCCGACGCTGGTCAACAGCGCCGCCATGTACTCGGCGGGAAAATGCGCCTTGAGGTAGGCGGTCCAGTACGAGATGACCCCGTAGGCGGCTGAGTGCGCCTTGTTGAAGGCGTAGTCGGAGAAGGGCAGCAGAATGTCCCACAGCGTCTTGACCGCGGCCTCAGAGTAGCCGTTCGCGTGCATACCGCCAGAGAAGCCCTCGTACTGCTTGTCGAGCTCGGACTTCTTCTTCTTGCCCATGGCCCGGCGCAGCAGGTCGGCCTGGGCGAGCGTGAACCCGCCGAGCTTCTGCGCGATCGACATGACCTGCTCTTGGTACACTATGAGACCGTAGGTCTGCCCGAGCACCTCGCGCAGCGGCTCTTCGAGCTCCGGATGAATCGGGGTGACCTGCTGCAGCCCGTTCTTGCGCAGCGCGTAGTTCGTGTGCGAATCGGCACCCATCGGCCCCGGGCGGTAGAGCGCGAGAATGGCCGAGATGTCTTCGAAGTTGTCGGGTTTCATCAACCGCAGCAGCGAGCGCATCGGCCCGCCGTCGAGCTGGAACACCCCGAGCGTGTCGCCGCGGGCGAGCAGCTCGTAGGCCGGCACGTCGTCGAGCTCGAGGTCTTCGAGCACGGGCCTGAACCCCCGGTTCGACTGGATGTTGTCGAGCGCGTCATCGATGATGGTGAGGTTTCGCAGCCCCAAGAAGTCCATCTTGATCAGCCCGAGCGACTCGCAGGCCGGGTAGTCGAACTGCGTGACGATCTGACCGTCTTGCTCGCGCTTCATGATGGGAATGATGTCGATCAGCGGGTCGCTCGACATGATGACGCCGGCCGCGTGCACCCCCCACTGCCGCTTCAGGTTCTCGATGCCGACGGCGGTTTCGAACACGGTGCGTGCTTCGGGGTCGGTCTCGATGACCGCTCGCACATCTGCCGCCTCTTTGAACCGCGGATGATCGCGGTCGAAGATTCCCGAGAGCGGAATGTCTTTACCCATGATGGGCGGCGGCATGGCCTTGGTGAGCTTCTCGCCCATGCCGAATGGAAACCCGAGCACACGCGAGGAGTCTTTGAGCGCCTGCTTGGCCTTGATGGTGCCGTAGGTGACAATCTGCGCGACGCGCTCGTCGCCGTACTTCTCGGTGACGTATTTGATGACCTCGCCGCGGCGCCGGTCGTCGAAGTCGACGTCGAAGTCGGGCATCGACACGCGGTCGGGGTTCAGGAAACGCTCGAAGATGAGGCCGTGACGCAACGGATCGAGGTCGGTGATGCGCATGGCGTAGGCGACCATCGAGCCTGCTCCGGATCCGCGGCCCGGGCCTACCCGAATGCCGTTGTTCTTCGACCAGTTGATGAAGTCGGCGACCACGAGAAAGTACCCCGGAAACCCCATCTGCACGATGACGCCGACCTCGTAGTCGGCGCGCTCGCGCACCTCTCGCGGAATGCCGTTGGGGTACCGGTCGACCAGGCCCTTCTCGACCTCTTTGATGAACCAGGTGTCTTCGGTTTCGCCGGCCGGCACCGGGTAGCGCGGCATGTAGCTCGCCGAGGTGTCGAACTTGACCTCGCAGCGCTCGGCGATGAGTAGCGTGTTGTCGCAGGCCTCCGGATGGTCGCGGAAGATCTGCCGCATCTCGGCCGCCGACTTGAGATAGAACTCGTCGGCGTCGAACTTGAACCGGTTCGGGTCGCTCAGCGTCGAACCCGACTGCACACAGAGCAGCGCAGCATGGCTGGTGGCGTCGTGGGCGTGCGTGTAATGCAGGTCGTTCGTGGCCACGAGAGGAAGGTCGAGGTCTTTCGCCAGTCGCAGCAGGTCGCCCATGATCTGGCGCTCGATGCCCAAGCCGTGGTCCATCACCTCGGCGAAATAGTTCTCGCGACCGAAGATGTCGCGAAAGTCGCTGGCGGCCTTCACCGCCTCGTCGTACTGCCCGAGACGCAGGCGCGTCTGAACCTCGCCCGACGGGCATCCGGTGGTCGCGATGAGCCCGTTGGAGTACTGGGCGAGCAGTTCGCGGTCCATGCGCGGCTTGAAATAGTAGCCCTCGAGCGACGCCCGCGACGACAGCCGAAAGAGGTTGTGCATACCCGCGGTGTTCTCGCTGAGCAGCGTCATGTGCGTATACGCGCCCGAGCCCGAAACGTCGTCGCGGCCGGAGTTCGGGCCGCCCCAGCGCACGCGGGTCTTGTCACCGCGGTGCGTGCCGGGCGTGACGTAGGCCTCGGTGCCGATGATGGGTTTGATACCGGCGTCGGTGGCCGTCTTCCAGAAGTCGAAGGCACCGAAGACGTTGCCGTGGTCGGTGACCGCCACCGCAGGCATGCCCTGTTCGACGGCGGCCTCGATGAGGGGCTTCACGCGCGCGGCACCGTCGAGCATGGAGTACTCGCTGTGCACGTGCAGATGAACGAACGAATCGGCTGTATTCGCGGGTGACAAGAATGCTCCGACTAGCTAGATGGGCGAGCCTTCAGTTTACTCGCTGGGGGCCGACATCACGGTCGTGTCGCCACGATGTCAGTCTTCGCGAAGCACGTCGAGGGCGTGCTGCAGGTCGGCCGGGTAGGTCGACTCGAACGACACGTATTCACGCGACGCCGGATGCACGAAGCCCAGTTTCAGCGCGTGCAGCCATTGCCGGCTGAGCCCGAGCCGGGCCGAGAGCGTCGGGTCGGCGCCGTACATGGCATCGCCGACACACGGGTGACGTTGGGCCGCCATGTGCACACGGATCTGGTGGGTGCGCCCGGTCTCGAGGTGGATCTCGAGTAACGAGGCGCTCGGAAACGCCTCGATGGTCTCGTAATGCGTGACGCTGGGCTTTCCGGCTGCGGTGACGGCGAACTTCCAGTCGGAGCGGGGGTGACGGCCGATCGGCGCGTCGATGGTGCCGGCGAGCGGGTCGGGGTGGCCCTGAACGACGGCGTGGTAGATCTTGTCGACCTCGCGGTCGTGAAAGAGCCGCTTCAGCCAGGTGTAGGCGTCTTCGCTCTTGGCAACCACCATGAGCCCACTGGTGCCGGCGTCGAGGCGGTGCACGATGCCGGCGCGCTCGGCGGCGCCCGAGGTCGAGACGCGAAAGCCTGCGGCGGCCAGCGCGCCGAGCACGGTGGGGCCGGTCCAGCCGACAGACGGGTGAGCGGCCACGCCGACGGGCTTGTCGACTACCACGATGTCGTCGTCGTCGTAACTGATCGTGAGGTCTTCGACGGGGGTCTCGACGATGCGCAGCTCTTCTCTGGGCGCCCAGCTCACCTCGAGCCAGGTGTCGCGGCGCAGGCGGTCGGACTTACCGACGACCCGGCCGTCGACTACGACTCCGCCGGCTTCGACGACGTCGGCGGCGAAGGTGCGCGAGAATCCCATGAGTTTGGCGAGTCCGGAGTCGACCCGGTCACCGTCGAGCCCGTCGGGTACCGGCAATTGGCGGTATTGCATCGGCTAGGCGTCGTCTTTGCTCGTGGCCGAGGCGTCTGTCGCCTGTTCGGCAGCAGGCGCATCCACAGCAGGCGTATCGGCAGCAGGCGTATCGGCAACAGGCTCGTCGGCAACAGGCTCGTCGGCAGCAGGCACCTCGGTGGCGGGAGCTTCGACGTCGGCGTTCGCTCTGGCGAGCTTGCGGCCATCCAGCCCGACCCCACGGATCGTCTGAATGAGAAACAGCACCATCGCGGCGCAGATCGCCGTATCGGCGAGGTTGAAGATGGCCGGAAGCAACGGAATCTTGATGAAGTCGACTACGTGCCCCACACCGAACCCGGGCTCCCGAAACAGCCGGTCGGTGAGGTTGCCGAGCACTCCCCCGAGCAACAGCCCGAAGACCACCGCCCAGCCGATGGATCGGATGCGCCGGGCGAACCAGATGATGAAGACGAGAACTGCCAGCGCCAGCACCGAGAAGATCCAGGTGTACGCACTGCCGATCGAGAAGGCCGCGCCGGAGTTCGTGACGTAGAAGAACTGCAGCAGGTCGCCGAGCACGGGCACGAACTCGTTCAGGGGCAGGTGTGCCACGACGAGGTACTTCGCGATCTGGTCGACCGCATACACACCTACGGCGACAACGACGAGAACGACCAGTGCGCGAGCACTGATCGTTCTCGAGGGTGATGCAGGCGACTCGGTGACCGCAGCGGCGGGTTCTTGTTCAGAACCCGCCGAGTCGGTGCCTAGTGAGTCGGTATTGCTCAAATCGAAATGGAAGACTGAGCTGCGCCTTCGGAACTCTCAGACCCCGAGGAGTCGAGGCCGTGCAGCTGGTCTTCGATGTACTTGCGCAGCGTCTGGCGGTACTCCTTCTCGAAGGTGCGCAGCTCGTCGATGCGGTGCTCGATGCCCGCCTTCTCCTGGTTGAGCTTGGCGAGCTCGGTGCGCTGCTTCTGCTCAGCCTCTGCAACAAGACGGTCGGCCGTGGCCTGGCCCTCGGCGATGAGCTCGGCGCGCTTGTCGGCGCCCTCTTTGACGTGCTCGTCGTGCAGCTTGCGGGCGAGCTGCAGCAGGCTCGTGGTGCTTGCTGCGTCTTCGCCGTATGACGCTTCGGCCGGCGCGGCAGCGGGTGCCGCAGCAACGGGCTCGGGGGTCGGCTCGGGCTCAGGCGTCTCTTCGACGACCTCGACCACCGCGGTCTCTTCAGAGACAGGCTCACTCACCGCAGAATCGGTGCTGACCGCAGCTTCATTGCTGGCGGAAGCAGCTGCCGGCACGATTCCGGCGCGGAGCTCTTCGTTCTCGGAGATGAGACGGCGAAGCTCTACGACCACCTCGTCGAGAAAGTCGTCGACCTCGTCTTGGTCATAGCCTGCGCGGAACTGGGTCTGCGAGAAGCGCTTGTTAACCACTTCTTCTGGAGTTAACGGCATGTTCTTCCACCTTTATAAACTTGGACTGTTGAGGGAACGTGTTGGCGTTTCTTGAAACTACGATACATGCATCACGCTATGACTCTGATGTAACTCGTCACCGACAGCAAGATGATCACCAGCAGCATCACGATGCTCCAGCCGAAATCGAAGGCAACCGGCCCCACGCGAAGCGGCGGAATCACACGCCTGAAGAACTTGATCGGCGGGTCTGTGACGGTGTACGTCACCTCGGCGAGCACCAGAACGGCACCCTGGGGGCGCCAACTGCGCTGAAAACTGCGCACCAAATCGAGGATGAACCGCCCCCACATCACGAAGAAGTACAGCAGAAGGGCGAAATACGCGACTGTTGCTAAGACGGCGACAAGGGAACTCACCCGTCAATTATGACTGGACGAAGAACGATGCCTCTGCACGTGTGTCTGTTCCAGCATCACCCGACACCGAAACGTGGGCCGGCGACAGCAAGAAGACCTTGCTCGTGACCCGCTCGATCTTGCCGTAGAGGCCCTGTGAGAGGCCACCGGCGAAGTCGATCAGGCGGCGCGCATCGGCATCCGTCATCTGCGACAGGTTGATGATCACCGGAATGCCTTCGCGAAAGCTCTCGGCGATGACCTGAGCGTCTTTGTACTGCTTCGGGTGAACCGTGAGGATTTCATTCATTTCGAGCGGCGCCGCATTCTTCGTAGGGGTGGTTCGGCGGAGGGGGGTCACAGGAGCCCGGTTGCCGTGGTTCTGTGCGGGCTGAGCGTTCGAGTAGTTCGCGCTGGGCGCGGCTGCCTGGCTGTGTGCCGGAGCCTGCGCTTGCTGGTTGGCGACGTGGGCCACCGGCTGCTCGGGAGCGTCTTCGTACTCGAGCTCTTCGTCAGCGAGGCCGAGGTAGACCATCGTCTTGCGTAATGGATTGGCCATGGAGTTCCTCCGGTTGAGATGCGGTTGCCTGGTTAGAGATTAACGTTGCACCGGTCTGTTTCCCGTGATTGCCGAGCCGATTCGTAGGTGTGTCGCACCCTCGGCGATGGCTTCGGCGAAATCGTTCGACATGCCCGCCGAGATGGCTGAGGCTTCGGGAACGCTCTGCCGAACATCCAGCGACACCCGACGCAGGCGCTCGAACGCCGCACGCGGCTCACCGTCGTTGGGAGCGACCGCCATCACTCCGAGCAGGCGCAGACCCGGCAGCTCGGCGATGTGCGCCGCCAGAGCCTCGGCGCCTTCTGGGGCGACTCCCCCGCGGGCCGGGTCGTCGGTGAGATTGATCTGCACGAATGTGTCAATGGTGCGGCCCTCGGCCTGACGTTCCTCGCTGGCGAGCAGGTCGGCGAGCGACGCCCTGTCGAGCGAATGGATGACCGCGGCATAGGCCGCGACCTGGCGGGCCTTCTTGCTCTGCAGCTGCCCGACGAAGTGCCAGGTCAGGTCGAGGTCGGCCAGGGCATCCGCCTTTTCGCGGGCCTCTTGGTGCCTGCTCTCGCCGAAGTCGGTGATGCCGAGCGCCGCCAGGTCTCGCAGTAACGGCGCCTCGTGGAACTTGGTGACGGCGATGAGGGTGAGCTCGCTCGGGCTGCGACCGGCGGCGGCCGCCGCGTCGGCGATGCGCGCACGAACGAGGGCGAGCCGATCACGCAGATCGGGCTCGCCCTCGTCAAGTGTCGATTCGGGCATCCGGTTGTTCGAAGGTGACGGCCGGCTTACTTCAAGAAGTCGGGCACGTCGAGGTCGGAGTCGTCGTCGTCTGACGCCGGGTCGAGCTGGGCCGTGCCGGTGATCGAGTTGTGCTCGACCGGTTGCGACCAGGCAGCAGCCGCGGGCTCGTCGACGCGGTCGCGCCGCAGCGCGCCGCCTGTCGATGCAGACGAGGTGCCGGCGAACAGATCGCTGGCGTCGTCGGGCACCTTGCCGAACGCGCGCTTGGCCTCGGCCGCGCTGGTGGCGTCGCCGCCGTCGAATCCGGCCGCGATGACCGTGACGCGAACCTCGTCGCCCAGGGTGTCGTCGATGACGGCACCGAAGATGATGTTGGCCTCAGGATGCACGGCGTCTTGCACGAGCTTGGCAGCGTCGTTGATCTCGAAGATACCGAGGTTCGAGCCGCCCTGGATGCTCAGCAGAACTCCGTGCGCACCCTCGATGCTCGCCTCGAGCAGCGGAGACGCGACGGCCAGTTCAGCGGCCTTGACCGCGCGGTCGGCGCCGCGGGACGAGCCGATGCCCATCAGGGCTGAACCTGCACCCTGCATGACGCTCTTCACGTCGGCGAAGTCGAGGTTGATGAGGCCGGGGGTGGTGATGAGGTCGGTGATGCCCTGCACACCGGCGAGCAGCACCTGGTCGGCGGTCGAGAAGGCCTCGAGCATGCTGATGCCGCGGTCGCTGATCTCGAGCAGACGATCATTCGGCACCACGATGAGGGTGTCGACCTCGTTCTTCAGAATCGCAACGCCGTCTTCGGCCTGCGACATGCGGCGCTTGCCCTCGAAGCCGAACGGCTTCGTGACGACACCGATGGTGAGGGCGCCGATAGATTTCGCGATGCGGGCGACGACGGGCGCGCCACCGGTTCCGGTGCCACCACCCTCACCTGCGGTCACGAACACCATGTCGGCCCCGGCGAGGGCCTCCTCGATCTCTTCGGCGTGGTCTTCGGCGGCGCGGCGACCCACTTCGGGGTCGGCTCCTGCGCCGAGACCACGAGTGAGCTCACGGCCCACGTCGAGTTTCACATCGGCGTCGCTCATCAGCAACGCCTGGGCGTCGGTGTTGATGGCGATGAACTCGACGCCACGCAGGCCGAGTTCGATCATCCGGTTGACGGCGTTCACGCCACCGCCACCGATGCCGACCACCTTGATCACTGCGAGGTAGTTCTGGTTTGATGTCACGTCCGGCCTCCGGTAGCCCTCAATCTCCCACGAGGTCTAAACCTCAAGTTGAGAGTTAATGTTATGCTGAG
>JAODBC010000074.1 GCA_025463765.1 Subtercola sp.
AAGCCGGCTTCGAGATGAGATTTCCATACCATTCATGGTGAGAGGCTCCCAGGAGACTACTGGGTTGATAGGCAGGATGTGGAAGCACCAACTAACGAGGTGTGTAGCTGACCTGTACTAATAAGCCGATAACTTCACCAAACACCACCCCACCAACACGATCAAACCTGGTTTGATCCGGGTGGGGCTGAAAAACTTCTGCCCAACAAAGGCACTCGCGTCCACTCTGTGGTTCCCGACATACGGTCGGGTAACACTGTACCCAGGTACAGACACAACTGAATACTGAAGCTAAACACTTCCGTAACACACCAGACCGTAACAACGTCGACAGTGTTTCGGCGGCCATAGCGAGAGGGAAACGCCCGGTAACATTCCGAACCCGGAAGCTAAGACTCTCAGCGCCGATGGTACTGCAAGGGAGACCTTGTGGGAGAGTAGGACACCGCCGGACTCAACGTAGAAAGAACCCAGCCTCTTAGGGAGCTGGGTTCTTTCGCTTTAACAGAACGAATACGGCTACAAGGCACAAGGACTGAATCGACCTAAACGAGGCCGGTGTAATGATCCCAGGCCTCGGGCGCCGCCGGCACGTCGTCGCGGATGACGGTGGCTTCGATGAGCCCGTAGGGGCGATCATCCGCGTTGAAGACCTCGTTGTTGTTCTCGACGCCGAAGGGTGCCAGGTTGTACAAGAAGTGGTGCTTGTTCGGTGCCGAGAAACGGATCTCGGCGATGAAGTTGTACGCCTCGAGTACCGCTTTTCCCATTTCGTAAAGCGTCTGCTGCAACGCGAGGGAGTGCAGTGTTGCGAAGGTCTCGATGATGATCTTCTTGATACCGAGGTAGGTGGCCTCCCAGTCGACATCGGTGCTGGTGAAGCGCCACTGCGCGACGAGTGACGTCGCCATGACACGATCGGTGGTCGGTTCGAGCAGGGTGTACGGGTCTTCGTAGAACCCGGTGAATTCAGAACCGGTCGATTTCAGGATGATCAGGTCTTTGAACCCGCCGACGACAATGTTGCTGCGGTCGTCGCCAGACCCGGTGACGGTCACGGCGGCGGTGCGGGTCTCTTGACCCTTACGCACCCAGGTGTGGTTGTGCTCGGTGCCGTCCACGAGCACACGCTGCCACTCGAACTCTTCGACTTCTATGCGGGCGCTCTTCACGTATTCGACACTGTCGACGAAGTGCGCGCCGAGCTCGAGCGCGTAGGTCTCGATAGACGTGAGACCCTTCTCTTTCGAGAACGAGTACGCCGTCTGCTTCTGGGTGTCGGTGGGAAGGATCTTCGACTGATCGCCGGTGAGGTAGGCGTCGGCGAAGTCGCCACGCAGCGCACTCGACACGTTGATGTCGCGTATCTCGTGGCGCTCGGAGTCGCGGTAGATACGAACGACGCGGTTTTCAGCCTTGCCATAGCGGTTTGAGCCCAGAACGATTGCCACGGGGTGTTCTCCTGTCAGTGAGGGGTAGAGGAATGCGGGGTCACGAGCGCGCCTGCGAGCGCGACCGGGGTGACCCTTTCGTCGATGGTGAAGATCGGGGTGCCGCGCAACCACGTGGTGTGCACGACGCCGTGCAGGTCGCTTCCTTCGAAAGCGGTCAGCTTGTTCTTGTGCTCGAGATGCTCGGCGATGACGGTGAAGGTCTCCTCGGGCGCGAAGTCGATGAAGTCGGCGTCGAAACCGGCGGCAAGAGTGCCCTTTGTCGAAAGTGCAGCGAGGCGAGCCGTCGACACGCTCATCCACTCGACCACCTTGCCGAGGTCGATGCCCTGGGCGCGAGCGGCCGACCATACCGCCGGAAGGCTGACCTGCAGACCGGAGATGCCGCCCCACGCGAGGCCGAAGTCTCCGCCGTGCCCGAGTTTGAGTTCGCGGGTGCTCGGTGAGTGGTCGGAGGCGATGAGGTCGATGTCGCCGGCGACCAGCGCTTGCCAGAGCAGCTCGCGGTTGGCCTCGTCGCGGATAGGTGGGCAGCACTTGTACTGGGTCGCACCGTCGGGAATGCCCTCAGCTGCAAAACTCAGGTAGTGGGGGCAGGTCTCGACGGTGAGGCGCAACCCTTCGGCCTTGGCGGCGCGGATGCTCGGCAGCGCCCCAGCCGACGAGAGATGCAGTATGTGCGCGCGGGCGCCGGTCGCCCGAAGACCTTCGATGACGTGTTCGATCGCCGTCTTCTCGGCCTGGTCAGGTCGGCTCGCCACGAAGTCGTGATAGCCCACACCGCCCGCGTTCTCGTGCGCCTCGAGCACTGCGGGGTCTTCGGCGTGAACGATGAGCAAGCCGTCGAAGGCGGCGAGTTCTCGCAGAGCAGCGTGCAGCTGATCGGTGCTCAGATGAGGAAACTCGTCGACGCCCGACGGCGAGAGAAACGCTTTGAAGCCGAAGACCCCGGCGTCGTGCAGCGGTTCGAGGTGGCCGAGGCTCGCCGGGATGGCGCCACCCCAGAAACCGATGTCGACCGTGGCCTGGCGGGCAGCGGCTTCGCGTTTGAGGTCGAGCGCCTCGGGCGTCGTGGTGGGCGGAATGCTGTTGAGCGGCATGTCGATGATGGTCGTCACCCCGCCCGCAGCGGCGGCCCTTGTCGCGCTGGCGAAGCCCTCCCAATCGGTGCGCCCGGGTTCGTTGACGTGCACGTGCGAGTCGACCACGCCCGGCAGCAGAACGCGGGAATCGGGCAGCGTGATGTCTTCGAGGGTCTCGAACGGAGCATCCACTTCGCCGACGGCGACGATCACGCCGTTTGTCACCGCGAGCGCGGCGGGGCGGAAGGCTCCGTCGACGTAGGCTCGCGCCGCTCGCACGATCAGGTCGTAGGGTTCACTCACGCGATGCTCCGGGTGGTTCGGGTGGTGCTGTGGCTCATTTTCCAGCCTAACTTTTCGGGCCGGAGGATATCGGGGGTGTGTGAAACGTGGCCGACACACGGCGACGCTAGCCTGAGGGCATCACCGGTTGCAGCAAGGAGACGCTCTCGATGAAATCCGAGGTCGACGACTTCAGCTGCCCGAAGAAGATGCAGTACGGCCCGTGCGGCGGCGTCGAATTCGACGGTTCGTGCGAAGTGGCGCCGAACCGCTGCGTGTTTCTGGATACGCCGACCGTGCGGTGGCAGGGTGAGCCGAATGCACGAGGAAGCCAGGGGCAAGCCGCCGGGGCGGTACCCGCTTCGGTACCCGCTTCGAGGGAACCGGGTTCGTCGGAACCGGGTTCGTCGGCAGGCGCCGAATCGGTCGGCGGCAGGCTGCGCGCGGTGCTCGGCCAGCGCCAGATCGTGGTGGGCGATTTTTCGGCGCGCGCGCTCGACGTCGAGTCGGCACGCCGGTGTGCCGAGATCATGACGGCAACAGTGGATGCGGCACTCTCGGGTGACTCCGGTGCGCAGCGGGTGCAGTTCGCGCCGACCTTCCGGGCTCAGCTCATTCAGGATTCGGGGCTCGCGGCTTTCATCGGTGTGAACTGCCGAGACCGCAACCGAGTGGCCATCGAGGGCGAGCTCGCCGGGCTGGCCGCCGTCGGTGTGGCCGCCGTGCACTGTGTCACGGGTGATCACACCCTTACCGGTAACCGGCCGGATGCGCTGCCGGTGTTCGACCTCGACTCCACGCGGGTCGCGGCTCTCGCCCGGGCATCCGGTCACCTGGTGTCGGTGGGGGAGGCTCCGGCCACTCCGCCCACGAACCATCGCGCGGCCCGGCTGAGAGAGAAGGTCAAGGCGGGCGCCGATCTCGCGTTCGTGAACCATTGCGGTGGGGCCGGGCCGGTCGAACGCTTCATCGCCGAGGTTCGAGCGCTCGAGGCGGCCGAAGCGCAGGCCGAAACGCGGATCGACTCGCTGATTGCGGCGAACCAACCCGTGCGCTTCATCGCGTGCGTTCCGCTTGTCGTCGACCGCGGCAGTGCCGAGCTGCTGGCTTCTTTCACTACTCTCGTGCTGCCCGAAGGCTATCTCGAGCGCATTCTGAGCGCGCGGGATGTTTTTGCCGAGGGCATCGCCGCAGCGATCGATCTGAGCGAAGAGCTGCTCGCCCTCGACGGCGTGGTCGGAGTCAACCTGTCTGGAGGGCCGGCGGACGGTCGCGAAGAGTACTTCGCCGAGGCTATGGTGCTCGTGGCAGGAGGTTGCCGCCTGCGGGTGTTCGATGATCATCGGCGCGTGTAGGGGTCAGCCGGGCAGAATCGTGGTCAGCCACGTTCCGTCGTCGGCGCGGGTGTATTCGGTGCGGCGGCTCGCCGCGTCGGAGCGACCGTGCCACAGGGCGACGCGTCTCGGCCGGATGGCTGTGCCGGCCCAGGTCGGCGGCGGGGTGAGCGTGCCGAAGGGATGCTCGGCCTCGAACTCGGCCCAGATGCGCAGCCGCTCGGCCAAGGGCAGGGCCGCATACTCCGCATCGTTCAGCCAGGCCAGCACCTGCAGGTAGTACGACCGGCGCTGGTAGACGCGCTGCGCTTCTTCCTCGGTGACCGCTTCGGCATCGCCCACGACCATCAGCTGGCGCCCGAGCTCAGGCCAGGCGACGGCGAACGAAGCCCGGGGTGCGAATGCGAGTTCAGCGATTTTGCGGGAGCGGGAATCGGTGTGGAAGGAGAACAGCTCGTCGGTGTACTCGCTCAGCAGAACGTGCCGTGTGTCGGGGTAACCGTCGGCAGAGATCGTCGAGAGTGCGATCAGCGGCCGGGCCGGAACGTCGTTCGCGGGCAGCCACTCGGCGAGCTCTTCGAGGTAGGGCGCCGTCACCTCAGGTCACCTTTCCGGCGCCGGCGACCGGAGCGACTCCCTCGGCAGGCAGCTTGCCGGGGTTGAACAAGCCCTCGGGATCGGTGTCGACAGCGAGCCGGCGAGTGCGCTCGACTTCGTGATCGACCTCCCAGTGATGCGGGTTGTGTGAGCCGACACCGATGGCGGCGAGAGCGTCGAAGCCCGCGTAGACCTGCTCTTTGCTCTCATAGATGCCCGCGAGCATTCCGATCGGCCGGCCGTGCTGTGCTTCTATGTGCAGCATTCCCCCGTTGTAGATCGCATGCACCTCGTCGATGCGCTCGACCAGGGCGTCTCCGGCGACCTCGACGTGAAAATACTTTCCCGGGTCGCTCTTCTGCAGCCACTCGATGGGGTGGTTGTACGAAAGCATGCTGATCTTCATCGAGGCCGCGGCTCCCTCACGAACGTCTTCGATGCGTCCGCCGGCGCCGAAGATCAGCGCGCTGGCCGCCTCGACAGTGTCGGCGTCGAGAATGGCACGCAGGCTCGCGCGGTCTTTCGGAATCGCCGGGTCGTCGGGCAGAGCATTCGCCAATACCGGAAGATCGGCGGAGACCAGTCGTGGAGTGGGCTCGAGCAGGCCGATCTCGCGGATCACCGAGAGGGCGTCGTCGAAGGTGTCGAAGCTGGCGTACAGTCCTCGCCAATTCTGCAGGGGCTCGAGTTGCAGGGTGGCTCTGGCGATGATGCCGAGCGTTCCGTAGGTGTGAACGTAGGGCTCGGCGGCGGCGCCTTCGACGTGGATGAGCCGGGCATCCGGAACCGCGTGCACCACGTCGAGGGCCCGAACGAACCCGGTGTGGTTCGAGCCGTGCTTGATAGAGCCCGTTCCGCCAGAGCCCCCGGAGAGAAAGCCGCCGATGGTGGATTGCGCGGTCGACGGGTACATGAGAATCTGCTGGCCGGCCGCGTTCGCCGCCTGTTCGATCATGACCATGGGGGTGCCGGCCTCGACGGTGATGAAGCCGTCGCCGACCTCGATGATGCCGCGGGCCTTCGACATGTCGAGAACGAGCCCGCCCTGCATCGGGATGCCCTGGCCGTAGTTGCCCGTGCCTTTTCCCCGCGGCGTGATCGGCACGTGGTGACGCACGGCGGCGCCGATGGTCTCGGCGATCTGTTCGGCGGTAGTGGGAAAGGCCACCAGGTCAGCAAGACCGAGCGGAAGCTGCTCGGCGAGAATCGGGGAGAGGTAGGCGCCATCGACCGAGGCTTTCTCGCGCGCCCGCAGCTCGGTGGTGACGGCTTTGTCGCCGAGGAGCTCACGGAGTTCGGCCGCGAGAGACTCGATGTCGGGGGTGTGGTCGGTCATGCTGTGCTTCCTTGCGATCGTGAGGGGAGAGTCTGGCGAAGTGAGGGCGGGTCGGTCAGACCGCGCTGAATCCGATGCGTTTGGGCGGCGAGGTGACGAGCGGCGCCGGGCTGAAACCGATGCGGGCGTTCGTGGGCGCCGGGCTGAAGACGGCGATCTCGGCGAGGGCGGCGGCCGCCTGGGCCACGTTCGCTTCGAAGTGGGCCTTGCCGAATTCGGCCGTGGCTTCGGTCGGGTCGCCGATGACCCCGCCGGGGGAGAAGTCGTTGCTCACCCAGCCGAAGCTGACCGGCTTGCCGAAGCCGACGTACTGGTAGTCGAGCAGGTGCTCTGGAACACTGCGCACGGCAAGGCTCATATTGACGAGCTCGGGGCGAAGGTGCAGCACGACGCTGGTCTCGATGTGGCCGCCGTGGATGCCCAGACCGAACTCGTTCTCACCGGACTTCGCGCCGCCGTTGGCCGGCATGCCTCCGCCGATCAAGAAGGTCTGCAGGCCGAAACGGCGACGTAGTTCGCGGCAGGCGACCTGGAGCAGGGCGACGTTGCCACCGTGGCCGTTGTAGAAGACGAGCCGCGTGCACGGGGTCTGGGCGATCGATTCACCGATCTCGACGATGGTCTGCATGAGGGTCTCCCAGCTCAGCCAGACGGTGCCGGGGGCCCAGTGGTGCTCGTCGGATTTGGTATAGGCCAGACCCGGCAGCAGCCAGGCGTTCACTCCGGCCTCGGCGGCGAGGTCGACGGCCGCCTTCGCCGACTCCTCGGCGACGAGAAAGTCGGTTGAGAGCGGCAGATGCGGGCCGTGATGCTCGATGGCGCCGGTGGGGAGCACAACGACTGAGTCGTGGCGCAGGGCCTCGACGGCGGCGGTGCTGGAGAGATCGACGAGGTTGCGTGACATGGGAATCCTTGGCTGGCGGTGAGGTGGGGTGGTGAGTCGCGGGGGGATCAGTGCATGATCATGCCGCCGGTGACGTTGAAGGCCTGGCCGGTGAGGTAATCGGCGTCGGGCGAGGCCAGAAAGGCGGCGACTCCGGCCACGTCGTCGGGTTCGGCCAGGCGCCCGAGCGGAGAGTAGCTGCTCCACTCGGCGACGTCTTCTGCGGTGCGTGTTGACGCTCCCATCTCGGTCAAGACGTAACCGGGGCAGATGCAGTTGGCGGTGATCGACTCACGGCCGAGTTCGAGGGCGGTGACCCGGGTGAGGGCGATGACGGCAGCCTTCGAGGCGGCATAGTGCGCTTGGCCCGCCCCGCCCGACTTACCGCCCATGCTCGCCATGTTGATGATCTTGCCGGGGCGGGCGGCCCCGATCATCCATTTCGCCGCCACCTGGGTGGCGAGCAGCATCGAGCGGGTGTTGATGGCGAACATCGCGTCCCAGTCGGCGACAGTGATGTCGAGCAGTGGGGAGAAGCGCAGGATGCCCGCGTTGTTGAAAAGCACGTCGACCCCGCCGAGCGTGCTGATGGCCGCTCCGACTTGACCACGGGCATCCGCTTCGTCGCTGAGGTCGACACGAACAAAACGGCCGCCGATTCGATCGGCAGTAGCGTGGCCCTGCTCTTCGAGCAGGTCGAGAATCACGACGTCGGCGCCGTCGGCCGCTACGCGGGCGGCGATCGCGGCGCCGATGCCACGGGCCCCGCCGGTGACGATGATGCGCTTGTTCTGAAGGCGCGCATTCGTCACCGGCGGAGTCGTGGTCATGATGGGGTTACTTCATTCCGATCGAGGTGTCGATGAACTGGTTGGTGAAGATGTCGGCAGGTGTGAGCCCGGCCTTCACCGCTTTGCCACCAGCCGCATAGATCGGCGTGTCGATGTCGATGATCTTCTGAACGCGAGCCGTATCCATGTCGCCGAGAGTCGAGTTGTCGCCGTTGCCGACGATTCCCTTGTCGACCTGGGTCTTGACCGAGTAGTCGGCCATACCCTGCGAGTAGACCCAGCCGGTGTTGAACTGGGTGACCAGGTTCAAGATCAGCGAGTTGACGGGCGCGGGGTTGGCGAAATAGTCGACCTCGGCCTGCTGCATGATCGGAACCAGCTTGGTGAGGCAGCTCGAGAGCGTCGACACATCGGCGGAGCGAACCGAGACAGCTGAAGCGTAGACCGGGTAACCGGCATCGTTCAGGGTCTGGTAATCCACTGCCTTGCCCCAGGCCGGCACCTCGTACTGGTACTGGTAAGGTTCGGCGCTCGCGAAGCCCTGCTGGCCCGACGCTCCCTGGTCGGCCACGAAGCTCGCCGGGGTACCGTCATAACTGCCGTCGACCTGGCTCTTGCTCAGGATGCCCGAGCTGGTCAGGTAGTCCATGTAGGCCGAGCCGCCGAAGTAGCGAACGACCTTGCCGGGCTGGAGCTGCTTGCCCAGATCGGCGATGGTCTTGACGTTCGGGTAGGTCGTCGGATCCCACATGATCATGAGCGGCGTCTTGTCGAGCGGAGCGAAGACCGCTGTGGTCGGCTGGTCGGCTGAGAGCTGAACCGCCTCGTCAGTGGTGACGTAGCCGAGCGTGATGCTGGTGTCGGCGTACATCTGGCTGGTGACGGTCTGAAAGCCGATGGCCGGGCCGCCCGAGCGGATCTCGAGGTTGACGCCGGTGGCCTGGCCGTCAGCGTACAGCGGGCCGGAAACCGACTTCTTATTGGCGTCGATGGTCGGGTTCGGGCCGAGCATCTGGTACAGGTGACCGTGTTCGGCCTCGGGGTTCCAGTCGGTCTGAATCACAACGGTGGCCGGGCATCCGGCTGCGGCGAGGTCGACTGCGCCGGCTCCCGCTGTCGCGGCCGGAGTGCTGGTCGACGAGCCCGAGCTACAGGCGGCCAGGGCCACCATGCTGAGAACGGCGAGGCCGCCGGCGAAGGCGACCCTCTTCGAACGTTTGTGCATTACTACTCCTTCGGGATGTGTGCAGGTGCGGTGCTGTGCTGTTGGTGCGGGTGGAACATCTGTGGGGGTGTGGATGCCCGTGTGCGCGCGTGCGTGCACCAGTGGTGCATGCGGGGCGCCGGCCCAGCGGTTTAGGTGAAGTCGTACCACTTGCCGACGGCGCGCCGGCCGAGCAGGCCGAACAGCCAGAAGACGACGACGCCGAAGAGCGCAGCCGTGATGATGGTCGCGAAGAGCTGTTCACCTTGCAGTCGTGAGCTGTAGTTGCTGATCAAAATGCCCAGGCCCGGTGTTCCCCGGCGAAAGAACTGGTCGCCGACGATCGCGCCGACGACGGCGAGGCCTGCTGAGATGCGCATGCCGGCGAAAATGGCGGGCAGCGCTGCGGGCAGCGAGAGCTTGCCGAGCGTGGTCCAGCGGTTGGCGCCCTGCAGCTTGAAGAGTTCTCTGTGCCCCTTGTCGACGGACTGCAGACCGAACAGCGTGTTGTTCACCATGGGGAACAACGCGATCATCACGCAGACCAGAACGCGCGAGGGGAATTCGTAGCCGAACCAGAAGCCGATGAGCGGCACGAGCGCGAGAATCGGGATGCACTGCAGAATCACCGCGTAGGGGAACAACGAGCGTTCCACCCACTTCGCCTGCGACATGGCGATCGCCCAGATGACACCGATGACGATGGCGATCGCCAGCCCGAGCATGGCGACGATCACGGTCTGGTACAGCGCAACCATGAGGGCGTTGAACGAGAGCGGGTCGAGGAAGCCCTTGAACAGAATGTCTTGGGGCAGCGGCAGCAAGAACCGCAGGTGCGGGTCGAGCACGAAGAGGCTGATGATGTACCAGACGACGACGATGCCGAGAAAAACGAGAAGCGGCGGCAGCCACCGCGAGAGGCCGCGCTTTTTCTTCTTGGCAGGCGTCGTCGAGAGCGTTGCCGGCAGCTCGGGGGTCGGGTGGCCCTCGACGTTGTCGATGCCGTCTCCCACGGTCGTTTCGTTCGAGATGGTGGTCATGAGTTGCCGTGTCCTTTCCGGAGGGCGTGAGAGACCTCTCCGACCAGTGCAGCGAATTCGGGGGTGAACCGTACTTCCGGATCGCGAGTGGGCGGAAACGGAACGTCGAACGTCTCGACGATCGTGCCCGGCCGGCCCGACATCACAACGACTTTGGTCGACATGTAGACCGCCTCGGAGACGGAGTGCGTGATGAACAGCCCGGCGAACTGCTTGGCGTTGAACAGCTCGATGAGTTCGTCGTTGAGGCGCTCGCGGGTGATCTCGTCGAGGGCGCCGAACGGCTCGTCGAACAAGAACAGTTCCGGGTCGAGCGTCAAGGAGCGGGCGAGTGAGGCGCGCATCTTCATGCCGCCCGACAGCGCCTTGGGCAGGTGCTTCTCGAAACCGCCGAGCCCCACCAGCTCGATGGCTTCTCTTGCCTTCGCGGCGCGGTCTTTTTTCGACTCGCCGTGCAGCTCGGCAAGCAATTCGACGTTGGCGGTCACGTTGCGCCAGGGCAATAGGGTCGCATCCTGAAACACGTAACCGATACGGTCTGTGCCCACCTGGGCGACGCCGTTCGAGGCGGTCTCGAGCCCCGACGCGATGCGCAGCAGCGTGCTCTTGCCGCAGCCCGAGGGGCCGACCACGGTGACGAATTCACCGCGCTTGACGACGAGATCGACTCCGTGCAGCGCGATCGTGCCATCGGGAAAGGTCATCTCGACGTTCGAGAAATCGAGCAGTACGTCGGTTGTCGATGTCTGCGTGTTGGTTGGTGCGGGTGCTGTGACAGTCACGACAGCATCACCTCGGTTTCGTTGAGAGACGGGTGGAGCACAGGAAGAGCGGTGGGCGGCGAGGGCTCGGCGACGTCGTACGACACCGAGCTCTGGGCAACCAGGTTGCCGGCGTGGATCACATAACGATCGGCGGAGCCGTTGGCGATGACATCGGAGAGCGAGACGCCACGAACGGCCAGCAGTTCGGCGGCCGCACCGACCACGACGCCGGCCGGGGGCAGTGCCATCACCGAGCGGGCTCCGTCGCTGACGGCGGTGTACGCCTCGTCGAGCGTGAGATGACCGGCCGTGACGAGCAGTGAAGCGGTCTCGAGCGCGTCGCTGCGGCCGACCGGGTTGAACGGGTCGCGCACGTTGTCGGCGCCGGCGGCGAAGCGGATGCCCGCATCGAGCACTGCGCGAATCGCCGTGAGTCCGCGCGGGGTGGCCACGGGATGCTCCCAGCCCTGCAGGTACAGGTTCGTGATCGGCAGGCTGATGATACCGACGTCGCCCGCCTTCACCTCGGTGAGAACCTCGCCGAGTTCGGCGGCTTCGAGGGTGCCGAGGCGCACGCAGTGCCCGGCGCTGCGATTGCGGTCTGCCGGCCAGTCGCGCACCGTGGCCGCCAGCTCGCCGAGGGTGAGTGGGCCGTCGAGACCTTCGTCGGTGTGGATGTCTACGCCGACGCCTTTGCGTTCGGCGATGCGCAGCAACCGCTGCAGATCGGCGCTCGGGTCGGGCGCGAGATGGGGCGCACCGCCGACCAGGTCGACGCCGAGGTCGATGGCCGCTTCGATGTCGGCGTCGGGGGCGTCGGAGCTCGCCAGTGCGACGAGTTCTATGTCGATGAGGCCCCGCAGTTCATCCCGAACCTGAAGCAGGGCCTTCACCCCTCGCAGCGCATCGCCGGTCAGCAGAATGTCGACGTGGCTGCGGATGGCCGTGGTGCCCTGCCTCAGCGCGAGCAGTGCTGCGGCCCGGGCTCGCTCGGCGATCGACTCGGTGGTCATGGTGGCGGCGTATTCGCGCCAGGCCATGATGGCCGAAACCAGGTCGCCCATCGGGGGGTTGATCGCATCCCACGAGAGGGCCTTGTCGAGGTGGGCGTGCGGCTCGGCGGGGGCGGTCAGCAGCAGAAAGCCGGTGAGGTCGAGGGTGCTGCCGGGCTGCGGTGGTGTGGAATTCGCCGGCGCGATGCCGGTGACGAGACCATTCTCGAGGGAGACGTCGCAGGTCGATCCGTCGGCGAGAGTGGCGTTCTGCAGAAGGCTCAAGCGCAGGGGCAGGCGGCTCATCGTGCTCGCCTCCTGAGAATGATGTGTGCTGATCGGGTGATCGATCGTCTCGACGCTGGGAGATCGTGCTGATGTTGATGTGCTCAACATGTGAAAATCTACGTTCGGCGCGTTTCGGGCGTGTAACGCGAACATTTCGACGTGTTAAGCCTGGGCGACACGGATTGCAGAATCGGTGCACGAAGCGATTACTGTCTGTCGTGAGGTCTCGAAAGGAGCACCAGATTCCCGCCATCACCGAAGCGCTCGACCTGCAGACGCTGCAGCTCGGCGCAGCCATCCGTGCGTCACGGCTGTCGAAGTCGATGACGCTCGTCGAGTTGGCGCGGCTGTCGAACCTCTCTCATCCGTTTCTCTCGCAGCTGGAGCGCGGGCATGCCCGGCCGAGCATGACGTCGCTCGAGCGCATCGCGCGCGCCCTCGAGACCAGCCAGCTCGACCTGCTGGCCGGTGCGGCAGAGGGTGGCGCGGGGCTCGTCGGCGCAGGTATCGGCGGCACGGGTGCTGGTTCGCCGTCTGCTCTGGCCGGGGTCGAGTCGACCGCGTCGACGCTGATCCGAGCCGCCGAGGGTACGCGGGGCCCCTATGCCGAAGGCCAGGGGCGGCTGCTGGTGGATGCTCGGGCCAAGTTTCAGCCCATGGAGTTCTGCGGGCAGAACCACACCTTCGGCGACTTCTACCGGCACGCCGAAGACGAGTTCATCACCGTGATCGAGGGGGAGATCGTGGTCGATCTCGACGAGGCGGGGCTGAGTACTCTGGCGGCCGGCGACTCGCTGTATTTCGTCGGCGGTACGGCGCACCGCTGGCGGTCGGCGTCGCCCAACCCGTACCGGCTGCTGATTGTGAAGCAGCGCTTCACGCCTGGGCAGAACGGCGTGCCCGCGCGAGTGACGCTCTGGAGCAAGGCCGAGACGGCAGCCTCGTTCGCTCCCACGACGTCGTTCGAGTCGGCGCGTGGGGTCGAGTCGGCGCCCGCGGTCGAGTCTGCTCCTGCGGTGAGCGCCGTGCACCGACACGTCAAAGGAATCTGAAATGAGCCTGTTGTGACCGCGCATCCACTCGCCGACTTCGACGCTGTGGTCACGGAGCTCTCTGTCGTCGCCGACGACGTGGTGCTCGTGACCGTCGCTCGGCCCGACGGCAGTGACCTGCCGGTCTGGCTGCCCGGCGCGCACATCGATCTGGTGCTGCAGCCCGCGCTGGAACGGCAGTATTCGCTCTGCTCCGACCCGGCCGATCGTTCTGCGTGGAAGATCGCCGTGCTGCGTGAGCCGAGCGGCCGGGGTGGGTCGGAATTCGTGCACGGGTCGCTGTCGGTCGGTTCGTCGGTGCATGTGCGAGGGCCGCTGAATCACTTCGAGTTCGCTCCCGCACCCGCGTATCTGTTCGTGGCCGGGGGCATCGGCATCACGCCGCTGCTGCCGATGATCGCCGCCGCCGACGCCGCAGGGGCGGAGTGGTCGCTCGCGTACGCGGGGCGCTCGCACGGGTCGATGGCGTTCGCGGCCGAGCTGAAGGCCGAGCATCCCGAGCGGGTCACTATCTACGCCGGCGACGCGGGCGAACGCCTGGCGCTTCCCGCGTTGTTCGCCGAGGTGAAGCCGACGACACTCGTCTACAGCTGCGGCCCGGGCCGGCTGCTGGATGCCGCACTCGCGCTAGCGGATTCGCTGCCCGCTGGCGCGCTGCACCTCGAGCGGTTCGAGGCTGTTACCGCCGGCGAACCGGTGTTCGCTGACTCGTTCGAGGTGGAACTCGAGCTGAGCGGAATGACTCTGACGGTGCCGCCCGAGAAGAGCATTCTCGAGGTCGCTGAGGAGGCGGGCGTGCTCGTGCTGTCGTCGTGCCGCGAAGGAACGTGCGGCACCTGCGAGACGCCGGTGCTGTCGGGCGAGATCGACCATCGAGACTCGGTGCTGACTCCGGAGGAGCAAGACGCCAACGACACGATGATGATCTGTGTGTCGCGAGCCGCGTGCCCGCGGCTCGTTCTGGATCTATAGGTGCGCCGCCGCCTCTGGGCCCACGCCGGCCAGAGGCTCCGCGCGCCGCTTGCGGCGTGTGGAGAGGCCCGGTGGGGACGGCGCACATTGCGACTGGCTGTTCATGCCACTGTTCTGGCCGCTACTCTCGCAGAACGCGACGAGCGCGGTCGCCGCGTTCTGCCGATCTCGCATGGCGTAAGAGCCCGGGGGCGCTATTGGGCACCTTTTCGTGGGATGCGGGTCAGCGGGCGGAGTGTTTGCGGCGGGCTGTGAGGAGGGATTCGAGGGCGGTCGTGATTGTCTGCTCGTCGGCGGTGACGAGGCGGTAGTCGCGCACGACGACGCGGCCCGCCACGATGACGTGTTTCGGGCGACGGCCGGGGCTTGCCCAGAGCAGGCCGGCTACGGGGTCGGCGACGGCGGCGTCGGCGACGCCGGAGACATCCCAGACGCAGGCGTCGGCCGCGTCACCCAGAGTGAGTGAGCCGAGTTCGGGGCGGCCGAGGCCGAGCGCGGAGCCTTTCGTCGCCATACCGAGTACCTCGCGCGCTGGTAGCGCCGGGCCGACGAGGGGGGCGACCTGCATGGCGAGCCGAGCATCCGCCAGCAGGTGCCCGGCATCGTTGCTGCCGCCGCCACTAGTGCCGAGGCCGAGGGTGACACCCGCCTCGCGGAGGGCTGCGACGGGGGCGATTCCCCAGCCCATCGGCAGGTCGCAGGCGGGGGCGTGGGTGCCGGTGACGCCGGCCGCGGCGAGGCGCGCGATCTCGTCGGGCGTGACGGCGCAGAGATGAGCGACAGTGACATCAGGCGCGAGCCAGCCCCACTCTTCGAGCAGGTCGATCGGCCTCTTGCCGTACTTTTCGAGGGCGATCACGACGTCGACCTGTTCGTTCGCCTGGGTGCGGCGGCGCAACCCGTACTTCGCCGCGACCTCGCCGAGCAGCGCGAAGGTCTCGGGGCTGTCGCTGTGCACGCCGGCCGGGCCGACTGCTACCTGGAGCATGCCGTCGGTGCTGATGCCCTGCGGCGCCCCCGCAACGAGTGCGCCGACGATCGCCTCGGCCGAGGCGGCAGCGAGCTCGGCGTCGTCGCGCGCCGAACCGCGCACGAACACGATACGTGCGCCGAGCTCTGCTGCAGCAGCAGCGGTGGCGCTCGCGATCTCGACGGAAGCCTCGACGCCGGCAGTTCCCCAGTTGAGGTGGTGGTCGGCGATGGTGGTGACTCCGCTGAGCAGCCCCTCGGCGAGCCCGGCTCGGGCAGCGGTGAAGGCGAGTTCAGCGTCTATGCCGACTTCGGCATACGCTGCGGCCATGGTGGGCAGCCAGGTGGCCATCGGCACGCCGCGAGTGCCGGGGAGAGTGCGAAAGGCGGTCTGCATCAGGTGGTGATGGGCGTTCACGAGGCCGGGCGTCACGACGCAGCCCGAGGCGTCGATCACCTCGTCATGCTGGTGGGCGGCACCCCGGGCATCCGGTTCGGCGACCACACCGGCTTCGAAGAACAGGTCGCCGGCGTATTCTGTGGTTTCATCGATGAACGTGGTCACGGCGCCGCGAATGGTGAGCATGAATGAGTTCTAACATGCTTTTGTGTCAGGCTGATGTCGCCGATGACCACCGGGAGGAAACGGATGATCGAACTCGCTGCAGCGCTGCTGCCCCGTCTCGACGCCGGTCATCGGCTCGCCGTCGCCACCGTGACGCGCATCGACGGCAGCGCTCCGCGCACCCTCGGAACGGCCATGGCTGTCGACGACGACGGCGCCGTGATCGGCAGCATCTCGGGCGGCTGCGTCGAGGGTGCGGTGTACGAAGCCTGCCAAGAGGTGCTTCGTACGGGTGCGGCGTCGAGGCAGGAGTTCGGCTACTCCGACGACGATGCGTTCGCTGTCGGGTTGGCGTGCGGAGGGCGCATCGAGGTTGTGGTGCAGCGGCTTTCACCGGGAAATGGATGGTCGGCGAGCCAGCTGCGCGCGGAGTTCGTTGCGGCATCCGAGGGCCTGCCGGCGGGCGTGGCGCTGATCGTGGGTGGTAGCGCATTCGGCGTGGCGATCGCGGCGGCCGACGATGCCGGCGCGGATGGCTTGGCTGGCGCGGATGGCTTGGTCGGCACAGATCAATTGGCTGGTGCGGATGACACGCCCGCTGCGGATGAAATGACCGGTGCGGTTGATCAGGTCGGGTCGGGTGACCGGGTCGCCGCTGCTGCGAGCGGTCTCGGGGCCGACAGCGTTCGGCGCCTGCAGGGCGAGCTGGCCGCGCGCATCTCGAGCGGCCGCGGGGGGCTCGCGATCGTGGACTGCGAAGACGGGCCGGTCGAGGCATTGTTCGTCGTGGCGGCCTCGGCGCCGCGAATGCTCATCTTCGGAGCGGTCGACTTCTCTGCGGCGCTTGCGAATGCGTCCGCGCTGCTCGGCTATCGTGTCACCATCTGCGACGCGCGGCCGGTCTTCGCTACCGCTCAGCGTTTTCCTGCGGCGAACGAGGTCGTCGTCGAGTGGCCGTCAGACTACCTCCTGCGCACCGAGGTCGATTCACGCACGGTGGTCTGCGTTCTGACGCACGACGACAAGTTCGACATCCCGCTGCTCGAAGTAGCGCTCGGTCTGCCGATCGCCTACGTCGGAGCGATGGGCTCGCGTCGCACGCATGCTCGCCGGCTCGCGGCGCTACGGCAGACGGTGTCGCCCGAGGCGCTCGAGAGGCTGCATTCGCCCATCGGCCTCGATATCGGGGCGAGCACTCCCGAAGAAACCGCCGTGTCGATTTTGGCCGAGGTGGTTGCAGCGAAGAATGCGGCGAGCGGCGGGCCGTTGACGCACGCCAGCGGGCCGATTCATCACCCGACCACTGCCCGCGAAGCATTACATGCCGAAAGCGGCATATAACACTCGCGCTCGGGCATGCGCCGCTTACGAGGGCTGGACGCCGGGTCGGCGCACGTCTAAAACGGTCTTGCGCGTCAGTCGGCGGGGAGACGCACGGCCTCGATCGTGACAGCGTCGGCAGGCTGCAACAGGCGCCAGACACGGTCACGAGACAACGGCAACTCGTATGGTCGAACGCCGATGGCTCGGCGAATAGCGTTCGCCAGAGCCGGGGCGACCGGGTTGAAGGGCGATTCGCTCATCGACTTGGCGCCATAGGGCCCGAGGTCGTCGGCCGTCGAAGTGAAGTAGACCTCGGTGAGAGGAACGTCGGCCATCTGCGGTAGGTGGTAGCTCCGTAGCACTGAGGTGGACACCACGCCTTCGTCGACGATGATCTCTTCGTACATCGACGTGCCGATGCCCTGCGCGACTCCACCTTCGACCTGACCGCGACACTGTTCGGGATTCATTACGAAACCCGCGTCGGCGGCCTGCACCGACTGCAGAATACGCACCTCGCCGGTATCGGTGTTCACCGCGACTCGAAAGGCTTGCACGTTGAACGCGATCGAGCGGTGGTCTCCCGCATGACGGCCGGTCGCGGTGATGCCGGCGAGTTCGGCTTCGGCAGAGGCGACACCCTCGGTGATGGCGATGCTGGTGACGGTGTCGAGTTCGGCTCGGGCTGCGGCGGCCCCGGCGGCTGCCACCTCGGTGAGCGGCAGGAGGCGGTTGTGCGTGCGCAGGCCGTCGGGGCCGAGCATCCATTCGTCTGCCGGAACGCCCGTCAGAACTTCAGCCGTCTCGCGAAGCTTTTCGGCGAGGGCGGTCGCTGCAGCGAGCACAGCCCGGCCCGCGACGACGGTTCCAGCTGAGCCGAAGGCTCCGGTGTCGTAGGGCACGGCGTCGGTGTCGGACTGGCGGATGCGCAGCAGCTCGGGCGAAGTACCCAGGGTCTCGGCGGCGATCTGTGCGTGCACGGTCGACGTGCCGTTGCCGAACTCGGCAGTGCCGAAGTTGAGGTCGTAGACGCCGTCGAGCGCGAGCGTCACCGATGCTTCGGCGAAGTGCCCGCGGGGCGGGATGGTGGCGATCATCGCCGCAGCGACACCCTCGCCGACCTTCCACACGGCGCCTTCGGGAGCCGCGACGCCGTTTGTGCGGCGCAACGCCGACTCGGCGAGGTCGAAGCATTGATCGAGCCCGTAGCTTCCGGCGAACGAGAGGTCGTCACCCTCGACGTGCGTCACAACGAGCGGGTCGTCGGCGCGCACCGCGTTGATGCGCCGCAGCTCGAAGGGGTCGATGTCGAGGGCGAGGGCCAGATCATCCATCGCCGACTCGACGGCGAAGATCACCTGGCCGAGGCCATAGCCCCGAAATGCCCCCGAAGGCATGTTGTTCGTGTACACGCACTCGGCGTTGACCCGCTTGTTGGGTGCGTTGTAGATGCTAATCGACTCGCCGCAGGCGTGGAACATCGTGCCCGGCCCGTGGTTTCCGTAGGCGCCGGTGTCGCTGAGCATCGTGAGGTCGATGGCGGTGAGTCGCCCGTCGGCTGTGGCGCCCAAGGTCACGGTCGATCGCATGGGGTGACGGCACGGCACCACTGTGAGTTCGTCGGTGCGGGTCATCTCGTACTGAACGGGCCGGCCGGTCTTCAGCACCGCGAGGGCGACGAGGTCTTCGGTCTGAATCTCTTGCTTGCCGCCGAAACCGCCTCCGACCCGCGCGGTATAGACCCGGATGCGGTCGATGTCGACGTCGAGAATGCGCGAAAGTTCTTTCTGCACCAGAAACGGCACCTGTGAACTGGTGCGCAGCACGAGGCGTGCATCGGCGTCGAGCCAGCCGATGGTGCCGTGTGTTTCGAGGGCGCTGGCCGAAATGCGTTGCGTCTGCCAGGTTCCGGTGACGGTGACATCGGCGCGGGCGAGGCCCTCGGCGATGCTGCCGTACTCGCCGCGCATCTCGGCGACGAGGTTGGTCGAGGGGTCGGCGATGCGCGATGCGGCGGCGTCTTTGTCGGCGTGAACCAGCGGCACACCGGCCTCGCGGGCGCGCGCCGGATCGAAGTTCGCGGGCAGCACCTCGTACTGAACGTCGAGCAGGCGGCAGGCGGCTTCGGCGATGCCGACCGATTCGGCGACGACGAAGGCAACGCGCTGGCCCACGAAACGCACGACGACATCGAGGATGAGCGTGTCATCGGGGTCGTCGGTACGATTCTCGTGCCGAGCACTCGAGAAGAGCGTCTTCGGCACGTCGGCGTGGGTGAAGACGGCGACGACGCCGGGCAGGGCCTCGGCCGCGGCGGCGTCGATCGACACGATTCGCGCGTGGGCGTGGGGGCTGCGCAGCACGACGAGGTGCAGCAACCCGGCAACGGCGATATCGAGGGTGTACGGCTCTTTTCCGCTGACGATGCGCGAGCCGGCCGGCGACTTCTGCGAGCGGCCGACCGAGCGGATGCCCGTCGTGGTCGGCAGCGTTCGCTCGAGTACCGCCGTGCCGCCGCCGTGTGCGTGAGGCTGCGTGTGCAAGACGGGGCCGGCGCCCGGCGCGCCCGGTGCTGGGACGCCGCGCGGTGCGGACGGGGCGTGGCCGGCGGCACCCGTCGCGGAGATGGTGGTGCCGTCGCCGGTGCTTTCGTCGACTGCTTCTGCATCGGACGACTCCACGGGAAGCGACGAGCCGACCACGTTTGCGACGCCGGCGAGGGCGTCGTGAATCGCGCGGTAACCGGTGCAGCGGCAGAGGTTTCCTTTGAGCATCCGTGGCAGATCATGCACTTCGTGACCCTCGAGGGTCGACGCCGTGACGACCATGCCGGCGGTGCAGAAGCCGCACTGGAACCCCGCGGCGTTCACGAAGTGCTGCTGAACGGGGCTCAGGTTGTCGGGCGTTCCGAGGCCTGCCACGGTGGTGACCTCGCGGCCGTCGGCGCGGTAGGCGGGAAACACGCAGGAATGCACGGGGGTGCCGTCGACGAGAACCGAGCACGCGCCGCAGTCGCCGGTGTCGCAGCCCTTCTTGACCTCGAAGTGCTCGTTGTCGCGCAGAAAGGTGCGCAGCACCTGGCCGGGGCGCGGGGTCTTCTCGATCGGCGAACCGTTCACGCTGAAGGTCATGCGAGCTCCTGTCGGATTTCTTCTGCGAGAACGGTACTCACGGCGCGTCGCCAATCGGCCGCACCGTGCGGATCAGTGAACCAGGCGTCGATGGCGAGCACGTCGTCGCGCAGTCTGGCGGCATCTGGCCGCGCCGGGTAGCGCAGCTGAATCGGGCGCACTGTTCCGCCGCTGACGGTGAGAACGAACGTGTCGTCGGGGGCGCGCCGACCGAGCAGCACCAGGCCGGAGCGGCCGAGCGGCGAGAGAGCGATCTTGCGCGAGGCGACCCGCGACTGAAGTGAGGCGAGCGGAATGGTGAGGGAACGCAGAATGTCGCCGGTGGTGAGGGCGTTCGACTTGTTGCCGGTGACGAACTCGGTCACGGGCATCCGCTCGTCGGAGCCGTCGGCGCGCCAGACAAGGGCTATGCCGTCGAGCCCGGCGGTGAGGGAGGTCATCGGGCCGGCCGGAAGTGAGGCAGAGATGTTGCCGCCGACGGTGGCGACGTTCCAGACCTTGAACGAGCCGAGCAGATACGTGCAGCACTCGAAGAACACGTGGTGAGCCTGCCAGCCCAGCTGATCCGGCAGGCGCGAGAGCTCGGCGAGGGTGCAGGTGGCGGCGATCTCGAGGCCGTCGGCCGTGACCGTGAGCGCGGGCCAGTCGAACGTCATCAGATCGACGAGCCCGGTGAGGTGGGCCTGCGGTTCGCCGAACAAAGCCGATCCGCCGGCAAAGGGGGCGACGGTCGGGCCGAGGGCGCTCAGGTCGGCTCGGCTGCGGGCCAGCCTGACGTCGGTGACAGTATTCAGATCCACGCTGCAAGTAGACACCATGAAAGTGTCGGGCGTGTAACGGCTCGCGCCGAGTGGGGGATCGGTGCGTGCCGGGCTCGCGTCGTGCCGCGGTCGCGCGGTCGCGCGCGAGGCAAGGCGAGGCGCGAGAGCGAGAGCGACTTATCCGGACGAGAGCGACCGCCGCAACGCCGCGTCTCGTCCGTAAGCCGCGCTCTCGAGCGTGCTTAGGTGGCGCGCCGACCGATTCGGTGGTGCCGTCGAGTGTGTTGGGTACCGCTGCTGTTAGGTGGCGCCGACCCATTCGGTGGTGCCGTCGGTGAACCACTGCTCTTTCCAGATGGGGACCCGCGACTTCACGTCGTCGACGAGTTGAGCGCAGGCGGCGAAGGCTTGAGCACGGTGAGCGCTCGCGACCGCTGCGGCAAGGGCGATGTCGCCCACGCCGAGCTCGCCCACGCGGTGCGCCACGGCGATGCGCGTTCCGGGGTGGGCGGCCGCCACGTCTTCGGCGACCTGGCGCATGACTTCGTCGGCCGTGGGGTGCCCGGTATAGCTCAGTCGCAACACTCCGCGCCCGTGGTCGTGGTCGCGAACGACGCCGCTGAAGGTGACGACGGCACCGGAATGGTCTGACGTGACGTTGTCGACGCACCACTCGACGGTGATCGGGGTTTCGCTGACGAACGCAAACGCGACCTCGGCCGGCGCGCTGGCGTCATCGAGGGCGAAGGTGCCTTCGACTCCCTCCACGGTGCGGTCGGGCTCGGCGATGCGGTCGGGCTGAGCGCTGGCGCGCTCGCGCTCGGGCTCCACGGTGCCGTCGGGCTGAGCGCCGGCCCCGGTGAGAGGGGTCGGGTCGGAGTCGCGAGCGGTATCGGCGGTCTCGGCGGCATCGCTGCGGGAATAGTCGCGGGGAGTGTCAGCGGGCATGATCGCCGCCTCTCAGCTGGTCGATCATGTGGTCGAGCACCTCGTCGAGCAGACCGAGGCCGTCTTTCACGCCGCCCGTCGATCCGGGCAGGTTGATGACGATCGTCGAGCCCGAAACTCCGGCGACGCCGCGCGAGAGCAAAGCGCTTGCGACCGTGAGAGAACCCCTGCGGCGCAGTTCTTCGGCGAAGCCCGGAATCTCGTAGTCCAAGAGCGTGCGGGTCTGGTCGGGAGTACGGTCGCCGGGGTGGATGCCCGTTCCGCCGCTCGTGACCACGAGATCGGGCCGCGCGGCGAGCAGTGTGGCCAACTCGGTGGAGACTGCGGGGCCGTCGGCGACGACGTGTACGTCGGGTACCGACCATCCGCGGGCCGTCAGCCAGTCGGCGATGAGCGGACCAGTCAGATCGTCGTAAACGCCGGCTGATGCGCGCGTCGACACGATGAGTACCGCCGCCGTCAGTGTCTTTTTCGCATTCAGTGTCTTTTGTGCATCCAGTGTCATTCGTGCACCCAGTCGCCGCTCTTGCCGCCGGTCTTCTCGAGCACGCGGAGGTCGGTGATCTGGGCGTGTTTGTCGACGGCCTTGATCATGTCGTAGAGCGTGAGGGCGGCCACGGAGGCGGCGGTGAGCGCCTCCATCTCGACGCCGGTGACCCCGGTGGTCTTCACGCTCGTGAGAATGACGACCCTGTCGTCGTGCGTCTCGAAATCGACGGTGGCCCCGGAGAGGGGAAGCGGGTGGCAGAGGGGGACGAGTGACGAGGTCTGTTTGGCACCCATGATGCCGGCGATGCGGGCCGTGGCCAGAGCCTCGCCTTTCGGCAGGTCTCCCGCAACGAGCAGCGCGATGACGTCGGGCCGAGTGATCAGGGTGGCCGTGGCTCGGGCGGTGCGCTTCGTGACGGGCTTGTCGGTGACGTCGACCATGAGTACGGCGCCGTCGGGGCGTTCGTGGGTGAGCTGCGCGGCCGGCGAGTGCGATGAGCCATGCGTGCCGTACGCCGCGTGGGCGCCAGGCGGATGTGCGGCGGGCTCCGGTGGGGCAGCCTGCGGCGGTGCGGACGGCAGCGCGGCGGACGGCGGTGCGGCGGGCTGCGGCGGGGCGGGCTTCGGCAGTGCGGACGGTTCGGGGTCAGTCATCGATTCTCCACACCATGACGGGGTCGCCGGCGTCGAGGTGCTCGACATCGGCGGGGATATGAACGAGAGCGTTCGACGACGCGTACGAGTGCAGCAGGTGTGAACTCGGGCCGCCGACGAACGCGACGGTGCCGTCTTCATGCACGTAACCACGACGCACCTGATGCACGCCCGCGGGAGAGTCGACCGCCTCCGCGATCATCGCGACCTCGCGCACCCGCTCGGCCGGTTCTGCGTGCGCGAGTCGGCGTAGGGCCGGGCGCACGAACATCTCGAATGAAACGAGGGCGCTCACGGGGTTTCCGGGAAGGGTGAGCACCGGCAGGGTGACGCTGCGCGCGGCACCGGGCGGGGACGCGCTAGCAAGCGCATCGTGGCGCGGGGCGTCGCTCGACACGGCGCCGTCTGGCGACGCCTCGCCCGGCAGGGCGCCGTCTGGCGACGCCCCGGCCGGCACGGCACCAGGGGGCGACGCCCCGTCCGGCAATGCACTCTTGTGCGAGGCATCGCCAGGCTGAGCGTCGGGTGCTCTTTCGAGCGGAATCGTGGCGAGCCCGAAACCCTGAGGCCCACCGGGCTGCATGGCCACCTTGCCGAACTGCACCCCGAGCGGGCCGAGTGCGTCGCGCACGACCTCGCGGGCCCCGGCGCTGACACCGCCGACGGTGATCACGAGGTCTACCTGCTCTGCGTGCTGGCTCAGGATGCCCAGCAGCACGTCAGCGTCATCGGAGCGGCACGGTACAGCGGTGACCACGCACCCGGCATCGTTGAGCGCGAGGCTGAGCGAGACGCTGTTCGAGTCGAAGATCTGGCCCGGCTGCAGGGTGCTGCCGGCGTCGCGGATCTCGTGGCCGGTCGAGATGAGCAGCACGCGTGGGCGGCGCAGCACGTCGACCTCGGTCAGTCCGGTGCCGGCGATCACCCCCAGCTGCGCCGGGCCGAGCAGACTTTCGGCGCGCAGCAGTAGGTCACCGCGAGTGACGTCGCTGCCGGCCCGGCGAACGAAGGTGCCGGGGGTGACCGGCTCGACGAAATCGACGGTCAGGGGAGCGCGCGAGGTCTCGGCGCGCGCGGTGGCGGCGTCGGTCGTCGTGACGTGCAGGAACCGCGGCGGAACCGCCTGCTCGATCGGAACGATTGCGTCGGCGCCGGGCGGAACCGGCGCGCCTGTCATGATGGGGGCCGCCGTTCCGGGAACCAGCGCGGTTGCGTCGTCACCGGCCGCGATCTGGGCGGCGATCGCCAGTCTCACGGGCTCGCCCGGCGATGCCGTGACGAGGTCGAACCAGCTGACGGCGTAGCCGTCCATCTGCGAATTGTCGAAGGTCGGCAGGTCTGCGGGAGCAATCAGGTCTGCTGCGAGTAGGCGGCTTCGGTAGTCGCCGGGCCGGGCAGCGAGGGCCGCGGCGGTGACGGCGAGGGTCTCGATCGCACGGTTTTCGGCGAGCGGGGCGAGCAGGGCATCCACTGCCTCACGATGGTCGTTGACGCTTCGCCTGGTGCTCACACGGTCAATACTGCCACGGGCTCGGGCACTGCAGTCGGTGGGCCGAGGCACACGGTCTGCTGTTAAATTCGCGTGACCAGGGCAGCATGTCACAACAACTGCTCGTAGGCTGGTGGCATGACCGTCATGCTCGGAGTTCCGCAGGTTCGCGTTTCTGCGAACTCGGATTCGGGGGTCGGCGTCGGCATGCACGCGTCGACCGGCCGCCCGTCGAGCACCGCTGTGCCCGGGCTGCTCGACACTTATGGTCGCGTCGCCACCGATTTGCGCATTTCGCTGACCGACAAGTGCAATCTGCGCTGCACGTATTGCATGCCGGCAGAGGGCTTGCCGTTTCTGCCGACCTCGAAGTTGATGCAGCGCGACGAGATCGTGCGCCTCGCCCGCCTCGCGACCGAGCATCTGGGTGTGCGCCAGGTGCGGTTCACCGGCGGTGAGCCGCTTCTGCGTAAAGACCTGGTGGAGATCATCCGTGACGTCGCAGCACTGGATGCCCGCCCTGAGATCTCGCTGACCACCAACGCCATCGGGCTTTCGGGCCGTGCTGCGGCGCTCGCCGACGCGGGGCTCGACCGCGTGAACGTGTCGCTGGACTCGATCTGCCCCGAAACGTTCGCCCTCATCACCCGGCGGCCGTTTCTGGAGCGGGTTCTTAAAGGAATCGACGCTCTCGGCGAGGCGGGGATCGGGCACACGAAGATCAACGCAGTGCTGATTCCGGGCATCAACGACGAGCAAGGCCCCGACCTGCTCGAATGGGCGCTCGCCGGGGGGCACCAACTGCGTTTCATCGAGCAGATGCCGCTCGACGCCGACCACATCTGGAATCGTGACGTGATGATCACGGCGGCCGAGATTCGCCGCCGACTCTCGTCGCGATTCGATCTGACGCCAGACGAGGCGCCGCGCGATGGCGCCCCAGCCGAGTTGTATCAAGTGCGCGAGCGGGGAGCGGCTGCCGACAGTGCGCCGCTCGGAACCGTGGGCATCATCGCTTCGGTCACCGAGGCGTTCTGCGATGACTGCCGACGCACGCGGCTCACGGCGGAGGGCGCCGTGCGCAGCTGCCTGTTCTCGCACACGGAGACCGATCTGCTCGGCCCGATGCGTGCGGGCGCTGACGACGACACCGTGGCCGATCTCTGGCGTGGCGCGATGTGGGCGAAACAATCTGGACATGGCATGAGCCTCGCAGGCTTCCAGCAGCCCGATCGGCCGATGAGTGCAATCGGTGGATAACTCGGCGGAGGCCTCGACTGTGCAATCAGATGATGCTGTCACCGAGCCCGCGGTGGTCGGCCAAGTCGTACATTCCGACGTGTTGCCAGCCGGTGAAACAATGCCTACCAGCGAAACGGGGAGTCGTGCGGCGCCGCTGGTGCGGGTGCATGTGCGCTATTTCGCCGCGGCAAAGGCGGCCGCAGGCCTCGCCGAGCAGACGCGCACGGTGGCCGACGGATGCTCGATCGAGGAGCTTCTCGCCGGCGCGGGTTTTGCGGCGGTGCCGGTCTTCGCCCGCAGCAGCTTTCTCGTGAACGGCGTCACCACGACCCATCGCTCCCACCCCCTGCATGACGGCGACGAGCTCGACGTGCTCCCACCCTTCGCCGGCGGCTGACCTACCTGCCGTCGCCGCAATCGACTTTGCGAAAAAGCCCCCAAATCCCGCCGGGAAGGGGCTTTTTCGCAAAGTCGATCTCGCAGGGGAGGGGGAGGGGAGGGACAGGGGGAGGGGAGCGAGCATCCCGTCGCAGGGTGCGCCGCAGAGGCGGCGGCGTCTCGAGAAACTCAGTACCGCGCAGCGCTCGGATCTACGTCGGTCGCCCAGGCGTCGATGCCGCCCTCGACGAAGGTGACGTTGGTCCAGCCCGACTGAAGGAGCACCTCGCGGGCATGCCGCGAGCGACCGTCATAGTGGCAGTGCACGATGACGGTCTCGTCGCGGGGCATGATTTCTTGAGCGGCTTCGGAGAGAATCGATTGCAACGGCACGAGTGCCGAGCCCTCGATCGCGACCACTTCACGCTCCCAGGGCTCGCGCACATCGACGAGCACGAAGTCGTCGGTTCCTGCTTCGCGGGCGGCGAGTCGCGCAGCGAGTTCGGTCGCGGTGATCGACGGCGCTGCAGGGGCGGCGGGGGTGGATTCGTCAGGCATAGTGCTTCTTTCGATTGGTGAATCTTGCGCCGAAGTCGAAGCCGAAGCCGACGTCGAGTCGGCCGGGAGAGAAGCCGAAGCCGAGTCGGCCGGGGGAGAAGCCGACGCCGACGCCGGTGCCGCGGGCGGGGCCGCGGCCGGGGGAGTCGAGGCATCGGCTATCGCACGGTGAAACGGTACGTTCGTGTAACTGCCGTCCAGGGCATCCACCACCAGAATGCGCCCCAACAGCAACTCGCCGAACCCGACGATGAGCTTCATCGCCTCGCTCGCCATCGTGGCACCAACAGTGGCGCACAGCGGGCCAAGCACTCCGGCGACGGCGCACGACTCGACCTCGTCGTCGCCAGGTGCGACCGGAAAGACGTCGCGCAGATTCGGTCCGAGCTCGCCGTGCTCGCCCGCGGCGCTCCAGAAGGTCGACGCCTGCCCATCGAATCGCAGCACCGACCCCCACACATAGGGCATGCCGAGCAGCGCGGCCGTGTCGTTTGCCAGGTATCTCGTGCTGAAGTTGTCGGTTCCGTCGATGACGAGGTCGTAGGCCGAGAGAATGCGGGCGGCGGTACGCCCGGTCAAACGTTCTTCGTGCAGCTCGACGTTCACGTGCGGGTTCAGGCGACGGATGCCCGCTGCCGCCGATTGAACCTTCGAAGTGCCCACGGCCGCCGTCGTATGAATGGTCTGACGCTGCAGATTCGACACATCGACAACGTCTTCGTCGACGATGCCGATCGTTCCGACACCTGCGGCCGCGAGATAGGTGAGGACGGGCGAGCCGAGACCACCGGCGCCGAGCACGACGACGCGCGCATTGGCCAGGCGGCGCTGCCCTTCGACGCCGATCTGGGGCAGCCGGATCTGCCGCGAATACCGCTCGAGCTCGCTCGCCGTCAGCTCCCGCCCGGGTGCGACGAGTGGGGTGCGTGCCATTTCTCAACCCTACGCGCCTGTGCACGGGTATTCCCCGTGCCTGTGCGCGCCCTGTTGCGTCCGCCGAGCTGGCCCCCGCCCTCCGTGCTGTTCTCCCGTTGGTGCGGCTGCGGCCCGTCGGCTACAGCGCCGCAGCCATCCGGGGTGGCGAGGGCCGTCAGCCGCCGCTGGGGGTCGCGGGTCGAGCGTGTTGCCATCGGCTGCCGTGCAGCAGTTTCGCGTGCTCGGTCTCGGTCTCGGTCTCGGGTCGAGCTGGGGGAGCACGTGGTGGATTCGACGACCCTCGCCGCGACCCGCGCCCAGCTCGACGCGCAACTCGACGCCGTCGTCTATGCCACGCACTCTTCGTCGACGCGCCGAACTCATGCCCGAGGTATCGTGTGTGGCCGTGCCGTGGCCGCCGCGGGCATGCCCGCGGCGCTGGTGTGCATCTCGACGACTCCGCAGATCGACCACGATGCCGCCCTCGTTGAGCGCTCCATGCGTGCGGCGGTGGTCCGCGACGCGTGACTCCATCGTGGCGGCCGCCGCCGCGCGCTGATATCCCGCGCGCTGATGCCCCGCGTGCTGACACCTGCTGCGCTGACGCCCCCGCCCTGACACCCGTGCGCAGACGTCCCCGCGCTGACACACCTCCCCCTTCCTCTTCCCCGCCCCGAGCCCCCCGCCCCCGAGCCCCCCGAGACCCGCCCCCCCACCCCGAGCCCCGAGCCTCGAGCCCCGAGCCCCCGAGGCCCCGCCCCGAGCCCCCTCCCGGAGATCGAGTTTGCGAAAAGGGCTGTTCCCCGGCGTTTTTGGGGGACTTTTCGCAAAGTCGGCGACGTCCGCAGCGCAGAAAACGGGCAGTAGGGGCGCTTTTGGCGATGCAAGTGAGGCGCAGCGCGTGCGGCGAGGTCGAACCGACCGGGTTGTTGGGTACCGTAGAGCACGACCGCGAGCGCGCAGAAAGGGTCGACCGGTGTATCTGAAGAGCCTGACCCTGAAAGGGTTCAAGTCGTTCGCGCAGCCCACGACGTTCGCGTTCGAGACCGGCGTCACGTGTGTGATCGGCCCGAACGGCTCCGGCAAGAGCAACGTGGTGGATGCCCTCGCCTGGGTCATGGGTGAGCAGGGCGTCAAGACGCTGCGCGGCGGCAAGATGGAAGATGTCATCTTCGCCGGCACCTCCACCCGAGGCCCGCTCGGCCGTGCCGAGGTGATTCTGACCATCGACAACGCCGACGGAGCCCTGCCGATCGACTACTCCGAGGTGACGATCAGCCGCACGCTGTTCCGCAATGGCGGCAGCGAATACGCCATCAACGGCGACTCGTGCCGGCTGCTCGATGTGCAGGAGCTGCTCAGCGACTCCGGCCTCGGGCGAGAGATGCACGTCATTGTCGGGCAGGGTCAGCTCGATGCCGTTCTGCACGCCAGCCCCGAGGGGCGGCGTGGTTTCATCGAGGAGGCCGCGGGCATCCTGAAGCATCGCCGCCGCAAAGAGAAGACGCAGCGCAAGCTCGAAGCGATGCAGGCGAACCTCACGCGGCTGAGTGACCTGGCGGGCGAGATCCGGCGGCAGCTCAAGCCTCTCGGGCGCCAGGCCGAGGTCGCGAAAGAGGCCCAGGGCATTGCGTCGATCGTGCGAGATGCACGCGCCCGCCTGCTCGCCGACGAGGTGGTGACTCTGCGTCAGGCCCTCGACGCGCACTCGCACAGCGAGAACGAGCGCCGCACCGAGCGCATCGTGCTGCAAGAGCGCCTCGAACAGAACCAGTTGCGCATCACCCGCATCGAGCAGGAACAGGTCGGCGACGCCGCCGACCTCGCCCGCCGCACGGCGTTCGGCCTCGAATCGGTGCAGGAGCGGCTGCGTGGTCTCTTCACTCTCGCGAATCAGCGCCTTGCGCTGCTTGGCTCCGAACAGGGTTCGCACGATGTTTCGCCGAGCGTGACGCCGTCGATGGTTCAGGATGCCCGTGACGAGGCCGCGCGCCTGCTCGCCGCCGTGGCGGCCGCCGAGCAGGGCTGGCTCGACGCGCAAGGGCGCACGCAGGCCGCGCGGCGCGCGCTCGACGCGGTGGACGAGCAGATCGCCGCACAGAGTGCCCTGGTCTCGAAGCACGACCTCGAGCTGTCGAAGCTCGGCGGTCAGCTCGAGTCCGCGAATTCACGCCTCGCTGCGGTACGCGGCGAAGATCTGCGCCAGCAGAACGCGCTCGACGCGGCCGGCGATCGTCGGGAACGCCTGCAAGCCGACTTCGTGGCTCTCGAGGCGCAAGCCGCTCTCGACGACACCGGCCAGAACGACCTCGACGAGGCTTACGAGTTCGCGCAGGCCGCCGTGTTCGAGGCCGAGGCCGAGATCGAACAGCTGCGGGATGCTCTGCACGTACACGAGCGCGAGCGCGACGCCCTGGCGGGTAAGACCAGTGCGCTGTCGATGGCGCTGGGCCAGAAAGACGGATCGAGCGAGCTCGCCTCCGCCGGAGTCCCCGGCGTTCTCGGCCTGCTCGCCGATCATGTGCAGGTCGAGCCCGGCTTCGAGGCGGCTATCGCGGCGGCGCTCGGCTCGCTCGCCGACGGTGTGCTGGCTGACAGTGCCTCCGCTGCCTTCGCCGCGCTGGCGGCGGCCCGCGCCGCCGACATGGGCCGCGTCGAGGTCGTCGTGGCGAACCCCGCCGCCCGGGCATCCGCGGCAGCCTCGCCCGCCGCCGCCGGTGCCTCCTCGCCCGCCGCTTCCTCGCCCGACGTCACAGGTGTCGCCCTCCCGGCGACAGCGACGTTTCCAAACGAGAGCGACCGCCTCGGCGGCTCATCTCGCCCGACGCCGCCGGTCTCGCCCGAGGGCGCGGAGGGCGCGGGAGGCGCTGGGCGCAGGGGGGACGCGGGAGAAGCGGAGGACGCGGGGGCCCGGGCGGGGCTCGTGCGCGCGATCGACGTCGTCACCGCGCCTGAGGGCGTGAGGGCACTTCTGGCGCACACGCTGATCGCCGATGATCTCGAGGCTGCGCGAGCGGCGTGGCCGAGCATCCACGCCCCGCAACCCGTGCACGCGGTCGCGATGAGTGCGAGCGACGAGGCTCGTGAGACTTCTACGCCGCCACGAGGCAGGTCTGCCAGCCTCAATTCGGCGCAGCAGTCTCACGAGGGGCCCGATGGTGGCCCGCTCACGATCATCACGCGAGGCGGCGACGTGCTCACCGAGTACGTGCTGCGCGGCGGATCCGGCGCCAAACGCTCGCGCCTCGAACTCGTCGCCGAGCGCGATGCCGCCGCCGATCGCCTCGAGATCGTGACCGCCGAGATCGACCGCGCTAAGTTCGCTCTCGCCGAGCAGCGCGGCATTCTGCAGAACGCCAAGCAGCAGTCGGCCACCGCGCTGACGGCGCTGCGCGAATTCGACTCCCGGCTCGCCGCGCAGACCGAGCGGCTCTCACGACTTCGCGCGCAGGTCGACGCCAGCCACGGCGAGTTCGAGCGCCTCGAACGCAGCCGCGCCGCCGCCGGCGAGACCGTCGCCGCGGCGCTCGCAGCCGCCGAGAAGGCGCGCGCCGAACTCGAATCCGCTCGCGCCAGACCCCGCCCGATACTCGACGTGAGTTCGCGTGACGACTTGTTCGAAATGCTCGAGAAGGGCCGCGAGGGTGAGCTCGAGGCTCGCTTGCGGCTCGAGACCGTTCGCGAACGTGTTCGCGCCGAGCAGGCTCGCGTCGTCGATCTCGAGCGCCAGCTCGAGGCCGAACGGGCGGCGGCCGAAGAGGCCGCGCGGCGGGCCGTTATTCGTCGGCGTCAGGTCGGCGCGGCGACCTCGGTAGTGGATGCCCTTCCCGACGTTCTGCGCTCGGTCGACGCCTCCGTGACCGAGGCCCGCCTCGACCTCGGCAGGCGCGAGGCCGAACGGGCCGAACAGAACGCCGAACTCACCGAACTGCGCCGTGAGGAAGCGGCCCTGCGCGAGCGCCTGCAGGGCATCACCGAGAACGTGCACGGGCTCGAGCTGCAGATCTACGAGAAGAAGCTGCACCTCTCGAGCGTGCTCGAGCGGGTCGGCTCAGAACTCGGTCTCGTCGAAAACGATCTGGTCGCCGAGTACGGCCCCGACCAGCGCATTCCGCTCGATGCCTCGGCGGAGAGCCGAGCATCCGGTGGCCGGTCTTCTGAACCCAGCGACGAAGACGACTCTGTGCCGTTCAACCGCGACGAGCAGAAACGCCGGCTGGCGAAGGCCGAACGGATGCTCGCGGAACTCGGCCGCGTGAATCCCCTCGCCCTCGAAGAGTTCGATGCGCTGGAGCAGCGCCACAAGTTCTTGACCGAACAGCTCACCGACCTGACTAATACCCGTAAAGACCTGCTGACGATCATCGACGAGATCGACGACAAGATGAAGTACATCTTCGAGAGCGCCTTCAACGACACCCGCGACGCGTTCGCGCAGGTCTTTCCGATCTTGTTCCCCGGCGGCACCGGCAGCATCTCGCTCACCGACCCGACTGACCTTCTCACCACGGGTGTCGAGGTGAGCGTGAAACCCGCCGGCAAGAAGATCGAGCGGCTCTCGCTGCTTTCGGGCGGCGAGCGCTCGCTCGCGGCGGTGGCCCTGCTCATCGCCATCTTCAAGGCGCGCCCCAGCCCGTTCTACATCATGGACGAGGTCGAGGCCGCCCTCGACGACGCCAACCTCGGTCGCCTGCTCACCATCTTTCGCGACTTGCGCGAGACGTCGCAGCTCATCGTCATCACCCACCAGAAGCGCACGATGGAGATCGCCGACGCCCTCTACGGCGTCTCGATGCGCCAAGACGGCGTCTCTGCCGTGATCGGCCAGCGCATCGAGGCCGCGTCGTGAGCGACGCGCGCGCGGTCGTGCGTCGCGGGGTTGCGTGGCGGGGGGTTGCGTGCCGCGGAGTTGCGTGCCGCGGGGTTGCGTGCCGCGTGGTTTCGCGCAGCGCGCGAGCGCACAACGAGGAAACGTCGTGCTGAAGCTCCCGAAGCCCGGCCGCATGATCCGGCGGGTGCATGCCGGGCAGCACATGCTCGCCTGGGGCACGCTGGCGCCAGAAGCGCCGACGAGCATCCGTGTCACCAGCCCGGACTTCGCCGAGGGCGGCGCGATTCCGGCCATCCACGCCGGTGAGGGAGTCGGTGACAACATCTCTCCCGCGCTGGAATGGAGCGGCGTTCCGGGCGGCACGCGGCAGCTGCTGCTGATGATCGAAGACCCTGACGTGCCGCTGCTGCGGCCGGTCGTCCACCTGATCGCCCGGCTCGACCCGAGTCGCACGGGTGTCGCCCGCGGTGAGCTGAACGAGGAGGCCGAGAACACCGGAATCGTGCTGCACCCTGGCTCGTTCAATCGCTACGGCTACGCGGGCCCCCGGCCGATCGAGGCGCACGGCCCGCACCGCTACGTGTTCGAGCTCTTCGCGCTCTCGAAGTCTCTGCCGCTACCCGCCACGGCCGGGCGCAGCGAGGTCACCAACGCGACCTACGGGCTCATCCTCGCCCGCGGACGCACCTGGGCGACGTTCGAACGCCCGTAGCGCCTCCCGACTGTACGAACCAGACCGTAGACCGCAGCCCGCGCGCGTTGCAGAATGATGAGCACACCACACGAACGACAGGGGAGTCTTCATGTCTGACTACGTTTCTCGAGCCGAAATACTGATCCGAAAGGCTCCGGAAGAAGTGTGGCAGACGCTCACCGCCACCGGGTCGAATCCCGAGATCATGTTCGGCGCCGAGATCGTGACCGATTGGCAGGTCGGGCATCCCATCTCGTGGAAGGGCAGCTTCAAGGGCACCGACTACGAAGACAGGGGCACGATTCTCGCGTTCGACGAGCCGAACGCCCTCAGCATGACCCATTTCAGCCCGATGACCGGCCAGCCCGACCTTCCCGAGAACTATCACACCGTCTCGTATTCGCTCGAGAAGGTCGCCGAGGGCACCCGAGTCGCTCTCACTCAAGACAAGAATCCGACCATGGAGGCGGCGGCGCACTCCGAAGAGAATTGGATGCTCGCTCTCAAGGGGCTGCGCTCAGTGGTCGAGGGCACCCTCGTCGACGACTGAGGGGGCGCCACGCCGGGCGTATTTATGGACTCAGTGCAATAAATGTATAGTTGACGACATGGTCGAGTTTTTCGTCGCAGACGTCGGTACCCGCACTGTTCCCTATGAAGAAGGTCTGGTGCTGCAGCGCACGAGGCGCAAGGCGGTGTGCGACGGCGCTGAGAACGTCGTGATTCTGCTCGAACACGACGCCGTCTACACCGCCGGCCGACGCACGGACGACTCCGAACGACCGACCGACGGTTCGGCGGTGGTCGAGGTCGATCGCGGTGGCAAGCTCACCTGGCACGGCCCGGGCCAGCTGGTGGGATACCCGATCGTGCGGCTGCGCGAGCCGATGGATGTCGTCGCCTACGTTCGCACGCTCGAATCCGTGCTCATCGCGGTGCTCGCCGATGTGGGCGTCACCGGCCGCCGCGTCGAGGGGCGCTCGGGGGTCTGGGTGCAGATCGGCGAAGGCCCGTTCGCCAAAGAGGCCAAGATCGCCGCCATCGGCATCCGGGTCGCCGACGGCGTCACCTCGCACGGCTTCGCGCTCAATTGCAGCAACAGCCTCGAGCCGTACGCGCACATCGTGGCGTGCGGGATCCGCGACGCCGGCGTCACCACGATCACCGACGTGCTCGGCCGCACGGTCGACCCCGCCGACGTCGTCGCCTCGGTCGAGCATCACCTCACCGCCGCATTCGCCCTCCAAGGCTCCCCCGTTCTCGACCCCTCAAACTCGGAGAGAGTTTCCGCCCGAACCGCTCGGTTTTCAGACGCAAAGTCTCTCCCCAATGGGGTGCCGGGACCGGAGGGGGGGCCGGGACCGGAGGAGGGGCCGGGACCGGAGGGGATGCCGGGCGCGCGGGTTGCGGCTGGCCGGGTCGGGGTCAGGGCGTGAGCGCGGCCGTGGAGGGGCGCAAACTGCTGCGCCTCGAAGTGCGCAACGCCGAGACGCCCATCGAGAAGAAGCCCGAGTGGATCAAGACCAAGGCTCGCTTCGGCCCCGAATACCGTCAGCTGCAAGAGCTCGTGAAGAGCGAAGACCTGCACACGGTGTGCCAAGAAGCCGGATGCCCGAACATCTTCGAGTGCTGGGAAGACCGTGAAGCGACCTTCCTCATCGGTGGCTCGCAGTGCACGCGCCGCTGCGACTTCTGCCAGATCGACACGGGAAAGCCCGCCGACTACGACCGCGACGAGCCGCGCCGAGTCGCCGAATCGGTGACGCAGATGCGCCTCCGCTACGCCACGGTGACCGGTGTCGCCCGCGACGACCTGCCCGACGAGGGCGCGTGGTTGCACGCCGAGACCGTGCGGCAGATCCATCAGCGGAACCCGGGCACGGGGGTCGAGATTCTCGCGACGGACTTCTCAGGCAACCCCGATCTTCTCGCCGAGGTCTTCTCCTCCCGCCCCGAGGTGTTCGCGCACAACGTCGAGACTGTGCCGCGTATCTTCAAGCGCATCCGCCCCGCCTTTCGGTACGAGCGTTCGCTCGACGTCATAACTCAGGCGCGCGCCGCGCAGCTGGTGACGAAGTCGAACCTGATTCTCGGCATGGGCGAGACTCGCGAGGAGATCAGCCAGGCCCTGCAAGACCTGCACGACGCCGGAACCGACATCATCACGGTGACGCAGTACCTGCGCCCGTCGCCGCGGCATCTGCCCGTCGATCGCTGGGTGAAGCCGCAAGAATTTGTCGAGATCAAAGAGGAGGCCGAAGAGATCGGCTTCTTGGGCGTGCTGGCCGGCCCGCTAGTGCGCTCGTCGTACCGCGCCGGCCGTCTCTGGGCGCAGTCGATGCACCGCAAGGGCTGGGCCATCCCCGAGGGCCTCGAGGCTCTCGCCGAGGCGCAGCTCGCCAACGCGGCCCTGGGTTTCGCCCAGGCGGTCTGAGCTGCCGGATGCCCGGGGCGAACATCCGCGGTCCGCACACCTGGTGCGCCTCGACTGCGCCGCCAGGGTCTTCTCCGCTGGAGTCGATTTCTCGCCCAAAACCGCCCGAATAGGCGGGAAAGTGACTCCACCCGGTTCACGGGCGGGCCACCGCGTCGCCCGGGGCGCCTGCGCGTAGGCTGGGGCCATGGCTGAACGCACCCCCTGGTCGCTTTCGGGTGCCCTACGGGGCATGTTCTCGAAGCGCCTCATCGACCAAGACACGTGGGACGACCTCGAGACCGCCCTCATCACGGGCGACTTCGGCATCGATGTGACTGACGAGATCGTGGCCGATCTGCGCGCCAAGGTCGCCCGCTACAACACCACAGACCCCAAAGACCTGCAGCGGATGCTGCGCGAAACGCTCGAGGAGCGCTTCTCCAAGCTCGACTCGACCCTCAAGCTCACCGAGCGCCCGGCCGTCGTGCTCGTGGTCGGCGTGAACGGCGTGGGCAAGACGACCACCATCGGAAAGTTCGCGAAGTTTCTTCGCAACTACGATCGCAGCGTGGTGGTCGGTGCGGCCGACACGTTCAGAGCCGCCGCCGTCGAACAGGTCGCGACCTGGGCCGAGCGGGCCGGCGCGCACATCGTGCGCCCGCAGCATGAGGGTCAAGACCCGGCATCCGTCGCCTACCAGACCATCGAGTATGCGCAGAAGAACGGCATCGAGATCGTCATCATCGACACCGCCGGCCGGCTGCAGACGAAGGGCGGGCTGATGGATGAACTCACCAAGATCCGCCGCGTCATCGAGAAGCAGGCCCCAGTGTCGGAGGTTCTGCTCGTGCTTGACGCTACGACGGGGCAGAACGGGCTCGCTCAGGCCGAGGCGTTCATCCAGCACGCCGGGGTCACCGGGCTGGTGCTGACCAAGCTCGACGGGTCGGCGAAGGCCGGGTTCGTGCTCGCGGTGCAAGAGAAGACGGGCATCCCCATCAAGCTCATCGGCCAGGGCGAGGGCATCAACGACCTCACCGGGTTCACGCCGCACGTGTTCGTGCAAAACCTCATCGGCTGATCGCGCGGCAGCGGGCGAGCAGCAGGCAGACGAGAAGGAGCGGGGGGAGCGCGGTGGATCTCGAGGGCTGGCACGACCTCTTCGTCGCATCGGCCGGTGCGGCCGCGGCGCTCGCGGGTCTGATCATCGTGGCGATGTCGGTCAACATCAAGCAGATCATCGCCATCACGTCGATGCCGTCTCGAGCCGGTTCGTCGATCGCCGCCCTGGTGCTGATCGTCGTCGTCTCGGTCGGTGCGCTCATCCCGATTCAGGCGGCATGGATGCTCGGCCTCGAGTCGCTCGTGTTCGGCCTCATCGCGCTGGCCTTCGCCGCCGACTCGACCATGCGCCTAGTGCAGGAGAGCACAGGCACGCCCATCGGTGAGTACCGTCGACCGCTCAGCAATCTGCTCGTAAACGGTCTGATGAGCGTCGTGCAGGTTCTGCCGTTCATCGTAGGCGGTGTGGTGCTCATCGTCGGCGGGGGCCCGGATGCCGGGCTGTCGTGGATCGCGGCCGGAATCCTTCTCGTGTTCATCGGAGCCGTGGTCAACGCGTGGGTGATGCTGGTGGAGATTCTGCGCTGAGCCGACCGTCGCGCGATCCGTGCGGGCGACGGATGCCCGGCGATTGCCTGCGCACGGCCGCTGCCGGGCATCCGTTCGCCAGCGGCGTGCGTCGAACCGTCATCTCTCGCAGCGCGCGCTCGGCGGGAGCGGTTAAGATTGTTGCACCATGGCCACTTTTGGAAACCTCTCTGACCGCCTCGCCGATACCTTCAGAAACCTGCGCACCAAGGGCAAGCTCAGCCCGGCAGACGTCGACGGTACTGTGCGTGAGATCCGTCGTGCGCTGCTCGACGCTGACGTCGCGCTCGATGTCGTCAAAGACTTCACCGGCAAGGTGCGTGAGCGTGCCCTCGGCGACGAGGTCAACAAGGCGCTGAACCCCGCGCAGCAGGTCGTGCAGATCGTCAACGAAGAGCTGATCGCCATTCTGGGCGGCGAGGCGCGGCGCATCAACTTCGCCAAGAAGCCGCCGACCATCATCATGCTCGCGGGCCTGCAGGGTGCCGGTAAGACCACGCTCGCCGGCAAGCTCGCGAAGTGGCTCGCCAAAGACAACCACACCCCGCTGCTCGTCGCGGCCGACCTGCAGCGCCCGAACGCTGTGCAGCAGTTGCAGGTGGTCGGCGGTCAGGCCGGCGTCGCGGTGTACGCGCCCGAACCCGGCAACGGTGTGGGCAACCCGGTGAAGGTCGCGCGCGACTCCATCAAGTGGGCCATCGACAAGCAGTACGACGTGGTCATCGTCGACACCGCCGGTCGTCTCGGCGTGGACGCCGACATGATGAAGCAGGCCGCAGACATTCGTAAGGCCGTGCAGCCCGACGAGGTGCTGTTCGTCATCGACGCCATGATCGGTCAAGACGCGGTGGCCACCGCGAAGGCGTTCCAAGAGGGTGTCGACTTCACGGGTGTGGTGCTCACCAAGCTCGACGGTGACGCACGCGGTGGTGCTGCGCTCTCGGTCGCGTCGGTGACCGGGCGGCCTATCATCTTCGCGTCGACGGGTGAGTCGCTCGACGACTTCGAGCCGTTCTACCCCGACCGCATGGCGTCGCGCATCCTCGACCTCGGTGACATTCTCACGCTCATCGAGCAGGCACAGGGAGCCTTCGACGAAGAAGAGGCGGCGAAGGTCGCGGAGAAGTTCCGCACCGACACGTTCACCCTCGAAGACTTTCTCGGGCAGATGCAGCAGTTGCGTGGCGCAGGCTCGATCAAGAAAATGATCGGCATGCTGCCCGGCATGGGCGCCATGAAAGAGCAGCTCAACAACTTCGACGAGCGTGAGATAGTGCGCACCGAGGCGATCATCCAGTCGATGACGAAGGCCGAGCGCCAGAACCCCAAGCTGCTGAACGGCTCGCGCCGCGTGCGCATCGCCCGCGGGTCGGGCATGACCGTGACCGACGTGAACCAGCTCGTGCAGCGCTTCGAGCAGGCCGCCAAGATGATGAAGACCGTCGCGCGCGGCGGTGTGCCGAACATCCCGGGCATGGGGCCGGTTCCGGGCGCCGGCTTCGGTGGCGGGCGCGGCAAGGCGCAGCAGCCGGCGAAGAAGAAGGGCTCAAAGTCGGGCAACCCGGCCAAGCGTGCGGTCGAGAACGCCGCGATCGCGTCGGGTGAGAAGGTCGGTGCGGGCTCCGGCGCGACGGCGGATGGCTCGGCAGCACCCAAGGGTTCGGGATTCGGTCTCGGCGGCCGCGCCGGCCTGCCCGAGGGTGCCCCCAGCGAGCAGGAGCTCGAGACCCTGCAGAAGTTCCTGCGCCGCTGACGCGTACCGTCCCTCCACCCAGCCCTCGGCCCGGTCCTCCACCTAGGGCCCTCGGCCCGATCCTCCACCCGTGGAGTCGCTTTCCGGCCGAAATCGGCCCTGTTCGGCGGGAGTGACTCCACATTCGTCTGCCCGTCGGGCGCTTCCGCCGCGCGCGTTCGCTGCATCGTGCGGGCGTAGGCTCGAAGCATGACCTTTGACGCCACGCGCCCCGTACGAATCGGAGTGCAAGTCGCTCCCCAGCACTCCAGCTACACCGAAATCCGCGACACCGTCACGAAGCTCGAAGAGCTCGGTGTCGACGTCGTCTTCAACTGGGACCACTTCTACCCGCTCAGCGGTGAGCCCGACGGGCTGCACTTCGAGGGCTGGAGCATGTTGGCGGCCTGGGCAGAACAGACCACGAGCATCCAGTTCGGCCCGCTCGTCACCTGCAACAGCTACCGCAACCCCGACCTGCTCGCCGACATGGCACGAACCGTCGACCACGTCAGCGCGAAGAACGGCGCCGAAGGCCGCCTCATCTTCGGCATCGGGTCGGGCTGGTTCGAGCGCGACTACGACGAATACGGCTACGAGTTCGGCACCGCCGGCCAGCGACTGGATGCCCTCTCAGAAGCCCTGCCGCGCATCGAGTCGCGCTGGGCCAAGCTGAACCCGGCTCCCACGCGCAAGATCCCCGTACTCATCGGCGGCGGTGGCGAGAAGAAGACGCTGCGCATCGTGGCCCAGCACGCCGACATCTGGCACAGCTTCGCAGACACCGAGACGCTCGAGCGCAAGCTCGGCATTCTGCGCGGCCACTGCGAGGCGGTCGGTCGCAACTTCGGCGACATCGAGATCTCGACCGGCACCCGCCCGCACACCGCAGGATCGCTCGACCCGAGCGACCTGGAGGCGCAGCTCGCCCTCGGCGCCACCCTCTTCACCCTTGGCATCACGGGCCCCGACCTCGACCCGTCTCCCGTCATCGACCTGCTCGCCTGGCGCGACGAGGTCAACGCGCGCTGACCCTCGCCGGAGTGCCCCGAATCTAAATCGGGCTACGAGTTTGGGTGAGTGTGTGGTCGCCGCACCCGCACAAACTCGTAGCTTGGGGGGGGCAGCCGCGGCCGGATGCGTCAGCCCGCCGGGGGCACCGCCAGGCCGTGGCGCAGCTCGTGGGTGAGCGACGACACCACCGCGTGAAGGCTGCCGCCGTTCTCTGCTGCGACGCGCAATTGGCGCTGGTAGCTGGCACCGTGGTCGAGAATGAGGTTGATCTGGGCGAGCTCTGCCGAGCATCCGAGGCGCGCGGCAACGGGGGCGAGCAGCACCAGCAGGTCGCGAATCTCGTCGGTGACCAGGCGTTCGTCTCCGGCCGAGTTCAGGATGATCTCGGCATCGAGCCCGTACCGAGCCGCCCGCCACTTGTTCTCGCGCGCGAACCACGGCTGCAACGTCACGAGTTCGCGGCCGGCATCGAGCTCGCTCGACATGTGCTCGACGAGGCACTGGATGAGCGCAGCAACCGCCCCGATCTCCTGCGGGCTCGACAGCCCGTCGCACGCGCGCATCTCGACGGTGCCCCATTTCGGCGACGGGCGGATGTCCCACCGCACCTCGGAGAAGTCCTCGATGATGCCCGTGGCGGTCATGTCTGCGACGTACCGCTCGTACTCACTCCACTCGGCGAACTGGTACGGCAGCCCGGCCGTCGGCAGCTGCTGGAACATCAGCGCCCGGTTCGAGGCGTACCCCGTGTTGACTCCGCCCCAGTAGGGGCTCGACGCGCTCAGCGCCTGCAGGTGCGGGTAGTAGGTGAGCAACCCGTCGAGCAGCGGAAGCACCTTGTCGACCGACTCGATGCCCACGTGCACGTGGATGCCCCAGATGAGCATGTTGCGCCCCCACCACTGGGTGCGGTCGACGAGCTTGTGGTAGCGCTCCTTATCGGTGACCTGCTGGTCGAACCACTGGGCGAAGGGGTGGGTTCCGGCGCACATCAGCTCGACGTCGAGCGGATCGGTGATGGCGCGCACCTCGTCGAGCTGGGCCAAGAGGTCGGCGACGGCATCCGGAACCCGGTGGTGCACTTTGGTGACCAATTCGACGGTATTGAGCAACAATTCGCCGGTGATCTGCGGATGTTCGGAGCCGTCTTCTTGGCGAAGAGCATCCAGCACCTCGCCGGCCACCGAGACCAGGTCGCCCGTCTGCTGGTCGACGAGTGCGATCTCCCACTCGATGCCGAGAGTGGACCGTTCCGATTCGGCAAAAGAGATCTGCATGCCACAACTGTGTCATCGATTTGATGCGAATCTGGGAAGTGCGCTGGTTTTTCGGAGTGGGATTACTCTTGGCCCGAAATATCTGACAGAATGGTCTGTCGAGTCTCTGCCCGCCCGACCCTCTAATCAGGCGCGGCTGGAGAACCCCAGAACTTATTCTTGGCCGAGTGTGCATCCCCACGCTCACGGCCGACAGTTCGCCCCATAAAAATTACTCAGGAGAATTGTGGCTGTAAAAATCCGTTTGAAGCGCATGGGCAAGATCCGCGCTCCTTACTACCGTATCGTCGTGGCCGACTCGCGCACCAAGCGCGATGGCCGTGTCATCGAAGAGATCGGCAAGTACCACCCGACAGAAGAGCCTTCGTACATCGAGGTCAAGAGCGATCGTGCCCAGTACTGGCTCTCCGTCGGCGCACAGCCGACCGAGCAGGTCGCGGCCATCCTCAAGCTGACCGGCGACTGGGGCAAGTTCAAGGGCGACCCCGACGCGGTTTCGACCGTTCGCGTGAAGGAGCCGAAGGCTCCGTACATCGCAGACGAGAAGAAGAAGCCCGTTCTGCGCCCGAAGACCGAGGCCCCTGCCGCTCCGGTCGCTGCACCTGCCGCCGCCGCGGAGTCGTCTGACGACGCTGACGCTGCTGCTTCGACCGAGGCGTAAGTCTTGCTCGCACCAGCACTCGAGCACCTCGTCAAGGGGATCGTCGATCATCCTGCCGATGTGCACGTCGTGGCGAAGAACTCACCACGCGGCGAGGTTCTCGAGGTTCGTGTGAACCCCGACGACCTCGGCCGCGTGATCGGTCGTTCCGGTCGCACGGCGAAAGCCCTGCGCACCCTCGTTGCAGCACTTGCCGATGGCAAGCGCGTTCGTGTCGACGTGGTTGATACCGATTTCTAAGAACGAAACGCAACTGAGAGTCGGTCGTCTCACCAAAGCCCACGGGCTGAAGGGCGCGATCAAACTCGAGCTGTTCACCGACGACCCGGGGCGACGATTCGTTCCGGGCGCGGTGTTCACGCTGCAAGTCCCCCCGTCGTCGCCCTGGCACGGCAAGACCCTCGAGCTGGCCGAGCTGCGCTGGTATAACGGGCATCCGGTCGGCTTCTTCGTCGGCGTGCCCGACCGCACAGCCGCCGAGTCGCTCGCCAAGGCCATCCTCTGGATCGACCACGACCTCGACGAGAAGACCAACGAGCAAGACGCGTGGTTCGACCATCAGCTGGTCGGCCTCGCGGTCATCCGTGATGGCGTTCGCATCGGAACCGTCAGCGCGATCGACCACTTGTCGGCGCAAGACCTTCTGCATGTCTCGACCGACTCGGGCGAGGTGCTCGTTCCCTTCGTGAAGGCCATCGTTTCGGCCGTCGACATCGACGCGGGCACCCTCACCGTGACTCCGCCCCCGGGCCTCTTCGAGGAGCTGCCTGCGAGTGAGGCAGACGATGCGCAAGTGAGTCCCGGCGTGGCGGGCGATGAGCTTGCTGTCGATGGCGACCTCGCTGCCACCGTGGGTGACGCCGACCCTACCGACTGACCCGATACCGTCGAACCTCAGTCTCACCGAGCGGTTATTCGCGTCGGTGCGCCTGACGTTCGACAGTTTTTCTTTTCCACAGGGGCCGGGCATCCACAGATCGCAGCGGCGGCCCGCGGCCTTCCCCGGGCCGCCACCAGACTTCCGTCATGGACATACAACATGCGGTATTTCGGTTCGGGGGCATCGCCAACCATTCGCAACTCCAGTCAGTCGGAATAGACGGCTTGGCTGCCCGCGCTGCCGTCGACCGTGGTCTACTTGTTCGACTTCGGCAGGGGTGGGTGGCTCTGCCGTCTGCCGACGCCGAGCAGATGCGGGCGGTGCGCGTTGGCGGTCATCTGAGCTGCATCTCGGTCTTGAACGCCAGCGACGTCTGGTGTCACGACGACGGGCGGCTGCATGTGAGGGTCAGCCGTCACGCTAACCACCTAGCGTCACCGGATGATCGGCGAATCTCGCTGGCCGACGACCTCTCTGCGCGGGTGGTCATTCACCGTGACTTTTGGCGTCGAAGTCTCGTCGGCATGCCTGCGAGCGACCCGATCGACCTCGCACTGATGCACGGGGTGGCATGTCAGAGCCGCAATGACGCAATCGTCGCGGTAGATTCCGCCGTGAACGCCGGTCTCACTTCCATAGCGCGTCTCGCTACCCTGGCGCAGTCGCTCTCGACCAAGCACCGCGAGGTTGTTCGGCTCGCTGATGGCTCGGCGCAATCCGGACTCGAAACGATGGCGCGTCTGAGGTTGCATGCTTTGGGCATTCCGTACCGCGCTCAGGCGGCGATCGCTGGAGCGGGCCACGTGGACCTACTCGTCGGCGAGAGACTCGTCGTTGAAGTAGACGGAAAGCGGTGGCATTCGGGTGTCGAGGCCTTTGTCGAAGACCGAAGACGAGACCTCGAACTCCACGAACGCGGTTACTCGGTGTTGCGCTTCAGCTACACGCAGGTGATGTATCAGTGGAGCCGAGTCGAGACTCTCATTCGTGCGATGGTGGGGAGGCATGAGCACCTGTGGTCGGCGCGACATCGGCGGGCCGGTCTGGGTTGCGGATGAGAATCGTCGAACGTGGAGCGATGCCAGCGGCTATTCGGCTCGGTGTGGCCGACGTTCGCCTGTTCGCGGCGCAGAGCTCGCACCTTCCGGTGCGCCGCCGCTACGTCGTCGCGGAAGCGGTGGGGCTTGGGCTGTTGTCGAGTTGGGTGATGTAGTACTCCACGGTCGGGCCGTGCGGGCCGGTCGACGTCATCGTCATGGCGATGTCGTAGCCCGATCCGGTGAATTCCAGGTCGTAGCCGGACTGGTCGTAGGGCACCACCGTGAAACCCGCGCCGGTCAGCTGAGTCGTGATCTGCTTCTTCGCGGAATCGGTGTCAGTCACGACAATGGTCGCGTCGTACTCGGCGTAGCCGTTCGCGCCGGTCACCGAGTCGCCGCTGACGGCGCGACCGGTGATGAGCGGTATCGACGATGGAAGGCCGGGCGGCAGACAGTCGCTGACGTCGGTGGTATTCGTGCCGTCGGCGTCGGTGAAGCTCTGCGAAGCCGAACACCCGCCAGAAATCGCCCCGAACATGCTGTCAGAGCCGCCAGTCAGCATCGGGATGAAGGCGAACGCTGCGCTCACCAGCCCCCCGCCGACGACGAGCACTGCGATCAGCGTGATGAGCACCACGCGCCCGCCTCTATTCATTGAAGACCTTATTTCGTTAGTGAGAAAAGATCAGAATAACGGCTGAGCCAACAATAGCGAGCATTTGTCGGCGAAATCGCAGGTTAGAGTCGTGAGGTGCGCATCGACATCGTGACGATCTTTCCGGAGTACTTCGGCGTGCTCGACGTGTCACTGCTCGGGCGAGCGCGCGAAGACGGCATTCTCGACGTTCAGGTGCATGACCTGCGCGCCTTTACTCACGACCGGCATCGAACCGTCGACGACAAGCCCTACGGCGGCGGGGCCGGCATGGTGATGAAACCGGAACCCTGGGGCGAGGCACTCGATGCGATCCTCGATCTCGATGCGACCGCGGGCGAAGTGGATGCTCGGCTGCCCCCTCGCGACGCCCCCCTCGTCATCTTTCCCTCGCCCGCCGGCGAGGTCTTCACCCAGGCCATGGCGCGCGAGTTGAGCACCGCCGGCCATCTCGTCTTCGGGTGCGGGCGTTACGAAGGAATCGATCAAAGGGTGTTCGAGTATGCCGGGAGCCGGGCATCCGTTCGCCTGGTGAGCCTCGGCGACTACGTGCTCAATGGGGGAGAGGTGGCTGTGATGGCCATGATCGAGGCCATCGGAAGGCTGATTCCCGGTGTCATCGGCAACCCCGAGAGCCTTGTCGAAGAGTCGCACGAAGACGGCCTGCTCGAGTACCCGAGCTATACCAAGCCCGCAGAATGGCGCGGCTACGAGGTTCCGCCAGTGCTGATGGGAGGCAACCACGGCGCCATCGCGACGTGGCGGCGGGATGCTCAGCTCGAGCGCACGCGCCTGGTTCGCCCCGACCTGCTGCCGCCGGAGTGACGCCCGCAAGCGTCGATAAGGAAATGCTCTCCGTCATTCCACATACGGGCGCGTAGCGCGCAGTATGTCCGTAGTTATCCACGGCAGCCGGCGGCTGCGCAGACGGGTGCGGGCGGGGTCTAGGCGCGGGCGCTCAGCACCAGCGGGCCGTCGGCCGTGATCGCGACGGTGTGCTCCGCGTGGGCGCCGCGCGAGCCGTCGGCGCTGCGCAGGGTCCAGCCGTCGCGGTCGGTCACCAGCTTGTTCGTCGTTTCGAGAAACCACGGCTCGATCGCCACGGTGAGCCCCGGCTCGAGACGTAGTCCGCGGCCGGCGCGCCCGTTGTTCGGGATGTGCGGGTCGCCGTGCATGGTGCGCCCGACGCCGTGGCCGCCGAAGTCGGTGTTGATCGAGTAGCCGTCGGCGGTGGCGACCGCGGCGATGGCGGCCGAGATGTCGCCGAGGCGCCCACCGGGCTGAGCAGCGGCGATGCCTGCCGCAAGGGCTCGTTCTGTGGTGTCGATGAGCCGGGCATCCTCAGCCCGCGGTGTGCCCACGATGACGGTGATGGCCGAGTCGGAGACCCAGCCGTCGACGGATGCCGCGAAGTCGAGCGACACCATGTCACCGTCGCGCAGGCGATAGTCGTGCGGCAGGCCGTGCAGCACCGCGTCATTGACCGAGGTGCACAGTACTTTGCCGAACGGGCTCGCGCCGAACGACGGGTGGTAGTCGATGTAGCACGACTCCGCTCCGCGCGCACGGATCATGTCGTGCGCGATCTGATCGAGCTTCAGCAGGTTCACTCCGACGGCCGCCTGCGCGGCGAGCTCGGTCAGCACTTCGCCCACGAAGATGCCTGCCGTTCGCATCTTCTCGACTTCGGCTGGCGTCTTGAGCTCGATCACTGCGTTTCCCTTTGATTTGTCTGTGTTTTTCTCGGCCGCATAGGCCGAACCCACGATACCCGCCGTACCCTTGATTCATGTTCGTTCGTCGAGCTTTCTACTACTGGCAGCCAGCTGCCGTCGTTGTGCTTCCACTCTGGATTCTGATCGGCTGGTCGATCTTCGGCGGGTCGGCGTGGCAGTTCCTTCTGGTGCTGCTCTCGTGCGGTGTTCTCGCGCTTGCGCTGGCCGGTGTCGGCCTGCTGAACTTCACTCGCAAGAAGGTTCGCACCGAGCGCGCGCTCTCGTGGCCCGATGTCGCGCTCGCGGCCGCCTGGCATGCCGCCATCATTGCGACGGCGTTTCTCACACCTGCCACCACGCTGCTTTCGGTGGCCGTGGTCGTGCTCGGGCTCGCTGCTTTCTGGGTGTCGATCGTCGAGCTGGCGCGAGAGACCCGACGCAGAGTGCAGGGCGTGTATGACTCGTTCCAGTACCCTGCGCAGATGGGCGCCCCGGCCGGCGCCGCAGCAGGAGTCGGCGCCGCACCTCGACCGCCCATCGTCGACGAGCACGAATACATCGTCATCGAGACCAACCGGGGCCAGCAGAAGTAGGTCGTTCGCCCCACCCCTGCTCCGAGCATCCGCCCTGAGCATCGGCCCCGAGCATCCGCCCGCGGGAACCGGATGTTCGGGGTCGGCCACGCACGGATTCCGGCCGCCTTTGCATAAGTAGGCCGTCTCGTGGCACAATTGACGATTGTGCCACCGCCAGACTCTGCCACAGGGGAGTTCTGCTGTAACGAGTGGGCACACACCCCTTTTTCTATATAACCCGTAGTCGACCTGTGGCGGTTACAGAGAGCGATACATCATGCATATTCTCGACGCCTTAGACGCAGCTTCGCTGCGCAGCGACATTCCCGACTTTCGCGCCGGTGACACTGTTCGCGTTCACGTCAACATCATCGAAGGTACTCGCTCGCGTGTGCAGGTCTTTCAGGGCATCGTCATCGGCCGTTCCGGCGAAGGCGTGCGCGAGACCTTCTGCGTTCGCAAGGTGAGCTTTCAGGTCGGCGTCGAGCGTACCTTCCCGGTGCACTCGCCGATCATCGACCACATCGAGGTCGTGACTCGCGGAGACGTGCGTCGCGCGAAGCTGTACTACCTGCGTTCGCTGCGTGGCAAGAAGGCCAAGATCAAAGAGAAGCGCGACGCGTAACAGTCGGCTTCACCGAGCACAGGCCTCCCGTACGACTTGGCAATTGCATGATTATTTCATTCAGGAGTTGACGATTCGGCAAAGCGACTGTGAAATCGCCGCGTGAGCGCGGAGTCGTGAACGGCCTTCTGAGCCCTCGCCCCATAAAATGGGTCGAGGGCTCAGACCATTTAAGACAAGAAACAACTCAATGACAGAAACACCGGTACCGACGCGACAACGCGGCGGTAGGCGTGGGGGGCGGCGGTCTCGCAGTGCTGCCTTGTTCGCGCGCGACATCATCATCATCTTCCTGGTGGCGTTGCTCGCTTCCGTGCTCATCAAGACGTTTCTGGTGCGCTCGTTCTACATTCCGTCGGGGTCGATGGAGAACACGCTGCAGATCAACGACCGCATTCTGGTCAACGAGCTCGAACCCAACCTCATCCCGGTCTCTCGCGGCGACGTCGTGGTCTTCAAAGACCCGGGCGGCTGGTTGCAGCCCCAGTACGAACCGCCGACCACCCCCATCGTCACGGCCGTGAACTGGGCGCTCGACGCCGTCGGCCTCGCAGCGACCGACAGCAACGATCATTTGATCAAGCGCGTGATCGGGCTTCCGGGTGACCACGTCACCTGCTGCAACGCTCTCGGGCAGATGTCGGTGAACGACGTGCCGCTGAACGAGCCGTACATCAAGCTTCCCGACGGCGTCACGAAGGTCTCTGAGATCGCCTTCGACGTCACCGTACCCGCCGGCTCACTGTGGGTGATGGGTGACAACCGCTACAACTCGGCCGATTCGCGCTACAACCAAGACAAACCCGACGGCGGTTTTGTGCCGATCAGCGATGTCGTCGGGCGTGCGCTGTGGATCACGTGGCCGTCGAGCCGCTGGACCTATCTCGACAACTACTCGGCCGTCTTCCGCGGTGCAAAAGATGCGGCGCCGACGAGCCCGCCCGCCAGTTCGCCGCCGAGCGGCGGTTCAGGATGACGCCCGTCGCCGACCCCACTCTGAAGCACGAGCGAGCGCTCGGCCGACAAGGCGCACGCCTTGTGATCGGCGTCGACGAGGTCGGTCGCGGCGCGTTGGCGGGCCCCGTCGCGGTAGGAATGTGCGTCATCGATCCTGTTCGCCCGGGCAAGTTTCCGCCCGGGCTGCGCGACTCGAAACTGCTGGCCGAGCCTCGGCGCGAGCAACTGGCTCCGCTGGCCGCGGCGTGGGCGCAGGCATCCGCTGTGGGCCTCGCGAGTGCGAACGAAGTCGACGAGCTCGGCATCATGGTCTGCCTGGGGCTTGCCGGAGCGAGGGCGCTCGAGACGCTGCTTGCGGCGGGGGTCGACGTGTCGGGTGCAGTGCTGGTGCTCGACGGCAACTACGACTACCTCAGCCGGCACCTCAGCGCTCCAGTACAGGTGACGACGCGCATCAAAGCAGACCGGGATTGCGCCTCGGTGGCGGCCGCGTCTGTCGTGGCCAAGGTGCACCGTGACCGGCTGATGATCACGCTCGATGGCGAGGTTCCCGGGTACAAGTGGGCGAGCAACAAGGGGTACGCCTCTGCAGCGCACTTCGAGGCGCTCGATCTTCTGGGGCCGAGCGAACATCATCGGCATACGTGGCTGAAGACCGACCGCATGCTCACCCTCTTCGAAGAGGCGTGAGTGCAGGCTCGGCACCAGTGCTCGCTGCTGCAGGCTGGGCGCTCGGCGCTGGATGCTCGTCACCAGTGGCTCCTGTTGCCGAGACTGCACAGGTGCAGTGAACTCTGCCTGCGACCGCCGGGCCCGGGCATAGACTTGTCGCACCATGGAAGAAGATGAGTTCGAGGACTACGACCGCGAGGTCGAGCTAGCCCTCTACCGCGAATACCGCGACGTCGTGTCGCAGTTCAAGTATGTGATCGAGACCGAGCGCCGGTTCTATCTGGCGAACGACGTCGACCTCGTGAGGCGCGATACCGAGCACGACTTCTACTTCGAACTCACGATGAGCGACGTGTGGGTGTGGGATGTCTATCGTTCCGACCGGTTCGTGAAGTCTGTTCGTGTGCTGACCTTCAAAGACGTCAACATCGAAGAGCTCTCGTCGAAAGACTTCGAGTTGCCGAAAGAGCTCGCGCTCGACGAATAGGTCGTTTTCCACAATCGGCCGACTTTCACAGTTGTGCACCGGTTGATCTTTTCGCGGGCCTGAGCCCTCCGCCTGCCACCAGAGTCTCTGGTGGAGGCAGTGATGAAAGCGAAAGACGAGCTCGGCAGACGCGGCGAGCAACTTGCGGTCGACCATCTGGTCGGTGCGGGGTACACCATCGTGCAGCGCAACTGGCGGTGCACGCAGGGCGAGATCGACATCGTGGCAGAACGCCAGGGAATCGTGGTCTTCGTCGAGGTGAAGACTCGGTCGGGGCTTCGGTACGGGCATCCGTTCGAGGCGATCACGGTGGCGAAGCTCGCACGGCTCAAGCGGCTGAGTGCGGCGTGGTGCGAGGCACACGGTGGCCGCCCAACCATACGCATCGACGTCGTCGGCGTCGTTGCGCCTGCTGGGCAACCCGCGACCATCGAGCACCTCGAGGGCATCTTCTGATGGTGGCGCGCACGTACTCGGTAGCACTGCTCGGCATGACCGGGTCGATGGTCGAGGTCGAAGCCGATATGGGTAATGGGTTACCCACGCTGATGATCATCGGGTTGCCCGACACGGCGCTGGCGGATGCCCGTGACAGAGTGCGCGCGGCAGCCAGTAATTCCGGTTGCCCGCTGCCGGTGAGCAAGATCACGGTGAACCTCAGCCCGGCAGCGCTGCCCAAACACGGCTCGACCTTCGACCTGGCGATTGCGATGGCCATTCTGGCGTCGTCGGGCAGTATCTCGGCTCGATCGGTCGAGGGCGTGGTGCACCTGGGCGAGATGAGTCTCGACGGGCGACTGCGGCCCATGAACGGGGTACTGCCCGCGATAGCGGCGGCCGCCCGGGCCGGCTTCCGCACGTTCATGGTGCCGGCAGGCAACCGGCACGAGGCCGAGCTGGTACCCGACGTGACAATCGTGCCGGTCGTTTCGATGCGTGACGCGGCGATCTATCACGGCGGCTCCTTCGACCCGATCGACCTCGAAGCCATCGAGGGCAGCGAGCTCGTCACCGACAACGAACCGCATCACGAACTCGCCGATGTCATCGGTAATCCGGACTCGGTGCTCGCCCTAGTCGCCGCCGCGGCCGGTGGTCACCACATGTTCCTGCTGGGGCCGCCGGGCGCCGGAAAGACGATGCTCGCGACCCGCCTGCCCGGCTTGCTGCCCGATCTCGACACCGCGCAGTCGCTCGAGGTCAGCTCGATCCGGTCGTTGGCCGGTGCCGGTGTTCCGCGTACGCTGGCTACTCGGCCGCCCTTCGAGAGCCCGCATCACACCGCAACGGCGGCATCGCTCATCGGCGGCGGATCGAAACAGATTCGTCCGGGCGCAGCGGCGCGGGCCTGTCACGGCGTGCTCTTTCTCGACGAGGCACCGGAATTCGCGAGCAACGTGCTCGACTGCCTGAGACAACCGCTCGAGTCGGGCTTCATCTCGATTCATCGGGCGAATGCCGTGGCCCGGTTTCCCGGGAGGTTTCAGCTCGTGCTCGCGGCGAATCCGTGCCCGTGCGGGCAGTACGGCGCTCTGGAGATGAACTGCGTGTGCACGCCGAATACTCGACGGCGTTATCTCGCCCGGTTGTCGGGGCCGCTGCTGGATCGCATCGACATCCAGGTGCAGGTACGACGAGTGACGGCGGGCGAACTCCGCACGGCTCAGCTCGAGCCACGCCTCACGACGGCGAAGGCCCGCTCTCAGGTCGCTGCCGCGCGTCGGCGAATGGCCGAAAGGCTCGTCGACACTCCCTGGAGTCTCAACAACCAAGTTTCGGGCGAGTGGTTACGCGCAGGCCCACGACGGCTCGGCATCGATGTGACGGCCTCGCTCGATCGGGCCCTCGAGCGAGGCGGCATCACGATGCGCGGCTATGACCGCATTCTGAGGGTCGCCTGGACCCTGGCTGACATCGACGATGCAGACCAGCCCGATCTCGACCATGTGGGCCGGGCCCTCTATCTCAGAAAGTCACTCGCGACATGACTATTTTCTCGCTCGATGAAGCAATCGTGACGGCCGCCGTCACGTCGATCACCCACCGCGACGACGAGGTGCCCACAACCGATGGCGCCCGCTCTGACGTTGCCGAGCGATTCGCCCGCTCTGACGTTGCCGAGCGATTCGCCCGGGCGACGTGGAGCGGCCTCGCTGAGCCCGGAGACGTCGTCGCCGGCACGCTGGTTCGTGCTCTCGGGGCGCCGGCAGCTCTTGGCGCCCTGCTCGAAAGACATAAGAACGCCCGAATTCTCGAGGCGCTTGCCGAGGCTGGTATCGAAACGGTGTCGTCGACGGTTCTGTCGCAGGCGCTGGATCGGTGGGCTCCGCGCCTGGGATCGACCGCGGCGCTGACCTCGATGCAGCTGGCTGCGCGCTGCGGTGCTCGGCTCATCGTGCCGAGCGATGCCGAGTGGCCTGGGTCGCTCGGGGACCTCGGCGAACATGAACCCCTGGCGCTCTGGGTGCGCGGAAAGCCGGCCGAGTTTCGCCGTGCGAGCCACTCGGTCGCCCTCGTCGGGGCCCGGGCCGCGACCGGCTACGGCGAGCATGTAGCCATGGAGATGTCTGCAGGCCTCTGCGACCGGGGCGTGGGTGTGGTCTCGGGCGCAGCCTACGGGATCGATGGCATGGCGCACCGCGCTGCTCTTGCAAGTGGGGGCTTCACTGTCGCGTTTCTGGCCGGCGGTGTCGACCGGTTCTATCCCAGCGGTCACGACGCGCTGCTCGCGCGCATCGCGTCGGTGGGGGCGGTGGTCTCAGAGATGCCGTGCGGCTCGCCTCCGACCAAGTGGAGGTTTCTGCAACGCAATAGGCTCATCGCCGCCCTGTCGCGGGCGACCGTGGTGGTGGAGGCGGGCACCCGCAGCGGTTCGCTCAACACAGCGGCGCACGCGGCAGCAATCGGCCGGCCGCTCGGTGCTGTGCCGGGCCCGGTGACCTCGCCCTCGTCGGCGGGCTGTCATCGGTTGCTGCGCGAGTACAACGCCGAGTGCGTTACAAGCTCTGAAGAGGTGATCGGGTTGTTCATGCCCGTCGGTGAGACTCTGGCGGTTCGTGGTGGCGATCGGGGTGCGGCGTCGCATTCGGCAGGCGCGGCAGGCGAGGGAAGCGCGGGAGGCACGGGAAGCGCGGGAGGCGCGGACGGAGAGATGCGTAGTGCAGATGGCGCGGCCCGCCGTTCGGGCGAGACACTGCGGCTGATGGATGCTCTCAGCAGCCGCTCGGCACGCAGAACCGAGGAGCTGGCCAAGCGCGCGGGTCTGGGAATCGATCGCACGAGGGCGCTGCTCGGCGTGCTACAGGTCGCCGGTGACGTGATCGAAGTCGATCTCGGGTGGAAGAAGATAGAACCATGACGACGAGCGCCCAACCCAGCCACACGATCGCACACATCAGCGACACGCACTTTCTCGCAGACGAGGCGCTGCTCTACGGTGCAGTGAACACCGATGCCACGCTCTCTCGCATCCTGGCGCGGCTGGAGGGGTCGGGCATTCGATTCGACGCGCTCGTCTTCACGGGAGACATCGCCGACCTTGGGCAGAGCGACGCCTATGCGCGCATCCGGTCGATCGTCGAGCCCGCGGCCGATCGCCTCGGGGCGCAGCTCGTCTGGGTGATGGGAAACCATGACTCTCGCGAGCGTCTGCGCACCGACCTGCTCGACGTCGCGGCGAGCGATGAGCCGGTCGACCGCGTCTTCGATTTGAACGGGTTGCGGCTCATCGCGCTCGATACCTCGGTTCCCGGATTTCATCACGGCGAGCTCACCGACGCGCAGCTGGCGTGGCTTGGCGATGTGCTGGCCCAGCCTGCTCCGAAGGGAACGCTCATCGCGCTGCATCACCCGCCCATTCCTACGACCCTCTCGCTGATGCCGATTCTCGAACTGCAGGAGCAACAGCGCTTCGCCGACGTCGTTCGGGCAACGGATGTTCGGGGCATTCTCGGCGGCCACCTGCACTACTCGACGCACTCCTTGTTCGCGGGAATACCGATCTCGGTGGCTGCTGCGACGTGTTACACCATGAACACGGTGTCGCCGCGGGGAATCCTCGCCGGGGTGAACGGTGGGCAATCCATCAACGTCGTCACGGTCTACGACGACCAGGTCGTTCATTCGGCCGTGCCTATCGGCGACTATGACGTCGTGACGTCGTTCCCGGCAGAATTCGTGTCGAAGGTCGAAGCGCTTTCGCCTGCCGAGCAGAAAAACGCGTTCTCGAGGCAGGTTCCGCCGGCCCTGTGACACGTCGAACGATGTGAATCGGCGAGATCAGGGGCATTGGGTGCATGGGTTCGTAGCGCGACCCGGTGTCGCTGAGACGCGCCGGCTCGACCGTGAGGCATGCTGAGGGCATGGATCTGCGGCAGAGCATCGACGACTTCGTGTCGTATCTGGCGCTCGAGCGCGGGTATTCGCCGAACACCGTGCGCTCATACTCCTCCGACCTCGCCAACCTCCAGTCGTTCGCGCTCGCGCGGACGGGTGGCGCGAACGACGGCGCAACCATGCCAGACACCGACTTGACGCTCGAGCTGCTGCGGGACTGGCTCTGGGATGCGTCGAACCGCGGTCTCTCGAAGGCCACCCTGGCGAGGAGGTCTGCGACGACGAAGAGCTTTTCGGCGTGGCTGTCACGCACACACCGGCAACCGGTCGACAACGCCGTTCGATTGCGCGCGCCCAAACCCGACCGGTCACTGCCGAGGGTGCTGAGCCGCACATCGATGCAGACGCTGTTCGACACCCTGGAGATCGCGGCGGCGGAGGGCGATGCTGTCGCCGAGCGAAATCGGGCGATCGTCGAGCTGCTGTACGCCTCGGCACTGCGCGTGTCGGAACTCGTCGGCATCGACGTCGGCGATCTCGACGATTCGCGCCGCACGGTGCTCGTGACAGGCAAAGGTTCGAAGCAGCGAGTGGTGCCGTTCGGCGCGCCCGCGGCAGAAGCGGTCGCCCACTACCGAGAACACGGCCGACGTGCTCTGCTTGAGCGAGCGAGCGCGAGGGGCTCTGCGGCCGTAACGACGCCCGCGACCTCCGCGCTGTTTCTGAACACGCACGGGGCGCGAATGGGCACACGCTCGGTCTACGCCCTCGTCTCGAAGCTTCTGCAGGGCGTTCCCGGGTCAGGGCCCGAGGGCCCCCACGCTTTTCGGCATACCGCGGCAACGCACCTGCTCGACGGGGGAGCCGATCTTCGGGCGGTACAAGAGATGCTCGGGCACGCCAGCCTCGGCACCACCCAGATTTACACGCACGTCACGACGGAGCGTCTGCGCCAGACCTACCTCGCCGCTCACCCGCGAGCGTAGGTCAGCCGCAGCCGCAGCCGAAACCGGAGCCACAGCAACCCCCACTCCCACGCCCCCAGGCGCGCTCACGGCCACAGTCGGGCCCACCTCCGCGCCCGCGCCGAGAGCCGCCGCATTCGGCAGCAGCACCGCGCGCGGCACGTCACCGAACAACAGCAAGGGCGACACGTATTCGCCGTTCAGGCGCACCCCCAGGTGCACACACACGCCCGGGCAGTGCGTCCACGCCGTCACGACCCCGATCTGCTGACCGGCGGCCACGACATCGCCCGCCTTGACGACGGGCTCGACGGGCTCGACAGTGCTGACGAAGCCACCCAGATGCACGATCGAGACGAGCGGGCGGTCGACGACCTTTCCCGCGAACGACACCACCCCGCCTGCCGTCGCGACGACAGGTTCGCCGATGTCGGCCGCCACGTCGATTCCTCGGTGCCCGGCCGAATACGGTGTCGCGGGCGCCTCGAAGCCGCGCACGATCTCGTGGTGCGGACCCACGGGCCACACCCCGTGCATCCGCTCGCCCCCCACAACCCCGACCTTGTGCATCGAGTCGCCGCGTGCCGCCAACGCTGCACCTGTGACCCCATAAACGGCAAAGAGAACGGCGAACGCGGCCAGCGCAGTCGACACCCCGACCGCAGCCCACACCCTGACAAAAGCCGACGCCGCTACCGAGGCCCGAGCATTATTTCTTCGCATGAGAACAGCGTCGTCGTCGCGAACGCAACCCCCGAGCCATTTCGCCCCATCTGTGGATCATCGTGCCAAGATCGAAGATGTGAGTAGAACCATCCACCGCGGCATCTGACGCGGCTTCACTGTTCGAAGGGGTAACAATGTCTGGCACGGCTAGCACAACGGGGTCTGGCGTTTCAGAGAAAGACCTGCAGAAAAAGCTCAATCGCAAGGTGATCGGCCTTTCGATCGCGGCCGCCCTCGGCGGATTCTTGTTCGGGTTCGACTCCTCTGTCATCAACGGCGCAGTTGACGCGATCAAGAGCGACTTCGACTTAGGCGGCGTTCCGCTGCTGAGCGGCTTCGTCGTAGCCTCGGCGTTGCTCGGGTGCGCGATCGGTGCCTACTTCGCCGGACGGCTCGCCGACCGCATGGGCCGCATTCCCGTCATGCTCATCGGCGCTGCGCTCTTTCTGGTCAGCTCCATCGGTTCGGCATTCGCCTTCGCCGTGTGGGATCTGGTGCTCTGGCGCGTGCTCGGCGGCCTCGGCATCGGCATCGCCTCGGTGATCGCCCCGGCGTACATCGCCGAGATCGCCCCGAAGGCCGTGCGCGGCAGTCTTGCGTCTCTGCAACAGCTCGCCATCACCCTCGGTATCTTCGCTGCCCTGCTCTCTGACGCGATTCTCGCCAATGCTGCAGGCGACGCCAACAGTCCGCTCTGGTTCGGCGCCGATGCCTGGCGGTGGATGTTCGTGATGTGCGCCATTCCGGCGATCGTGTATGGCCTGCTTGCGTTGCGGTTACCCGAATCGCCGAGGTATCTGGCGAACAAGGGCCGGCAGGATGACGCGCGGAACGTTCTGGCGAGCGTCATGCCGAAGCATCAGGTCGACGACGCTCTGAACGAAATCGAACGCACCCTCAAAGAAGACAAAGAGAACGCGCGAACGGCCTCACTGCGGGGCAAACTGTTCGGCCTGCTGCCAGTGGTGTGGGTGGGAATTCTGCTGTCGATGTTCCAGCAGCTGGTCGGCATCAATGTGATCTTCTACTACTCGACATCGTTGTGGGCGTCGGTCGGGTTCGACACGACCAATCCCGGTACGTCGCTGACGATCTCGGTGGTCACGTCGGTGGTGAACGTCGCCGTCACCTTCGTGGCGATCTTCTTCGTCGACAAGGTCGGTCGAAGGCCGCTGCTGCTCAGCGGCTCGATCGGAATGTTCATCTCGCTCGGCGTGATGGCACTCGCCTTCGCCCAGTCTGTTCAGGTCAACGGCAGTCCGTCTCTTCCGGGTGCGTGGGGGCCCATCGCGCTAGTCGCGGCCAACCTCTTCGTCATCTGCTTCGGTGCGACCTGGGGGCCGCTGGTCTGGGTTCTGCTCGGCGAGATCTTTCCGAACCGCATTCGCGGCAAGGCGCTCGGCGTGGCTGCGGCCGCCCAGTGGCTCACCAACTTCGCCATCACCGAGACCTTTCCGGCGCTGTCTGACTTCTCGCTCGCGTTCACGTACGGCATGTATGCGTTCTTCGCCCTGGTGTCGTTCTTCTTCGTGTTCTTCGCGGTTCCCGAGACCAAGGGCCGGTCGCTGGAGAGCATGGATGATCTGAAGGTCGACCGTGGCGGACGAGCTGCCAAGGCGGCCGCGGCTCTCAAGGCGGATGCCCCGGCGTAAAACCCGTTCGAAGGTGCTATTCTGGTAGACGCGCCGCGCTTGTCGCGGTGACTACGCGTGCCGTTTCGGCCGCCAAATCCATTCGGTCTGCGAATCAGACGCCTCTAACGGCGTTCGAATTGCGGCGGGTTTGTGCCGGGCACCAGGAGAGGCGATCATCCGATCGTCGCTAGCAACCGATTTGGGTTCGCCGTGCATCCGTGCGCCGCGGCCCGCAGAACAGGAGAACGGCCATGGCCGTTGTAACCATTCGCCAGCTGCTCGACAGCGGCGTTCACTTCGGGCACCAGACCCGCCGGTGGAACCCGAAAATGAAGCGCTTCATTCTGACCGAGCGCTCGGGCAGCCACATCATCGACCTGCAGCAGTCGCTGGCCTACATCGACAAGACCTACGACTACGTCAAAGAGACCGTCGCCCACGGCGGCACCGTTCTCTTCGTCGGAACCAAGAAGCAGGCTCAGGGCTCCATCGCCGAGCAGGCGACCCGTGTCGGCCAGCCCTACGTCAACCAGCGCTGGCTCGGTGGGCTTCTCACCAACTTCCAGACGGTGTCGAAGCGTCTCGCCCGCATGAAAGAGCTCGAAGAGCTCGACTTCGAAGACACCGCGAAGAGCGGTTTCACGAAGAAAGAGCTGCTCATCAAGAAGCGCGAGC
>JAODBC010000077.1 GCA_025463765.1 Subtercola sp.
AAGCCGGCTTCGAGATGAGATTTCCATACCATTCATGGTGAGAGGCTCCCAGGAGACTACTGGGTTGATAGGCAGGATGTGGAAGCACCAACTAACGAGGTGTGTAGCTGACCTGTACTAATAAGCCAACAACTTCAACAACACCACCCCCCGCAGCAATGCTCGGGGCTGAAAACTTCTGCCAACAAGGCACTCGCGTCCACTCTGTGGTTCCCGACATACGGTCGGGTAACACAACTAAATATCTGCAGCAACTGCAGAAACATTTAGACACGGTTACACACCGTTGTCCCTAATGTTTCGGTGGCCATAGCGAGAGGGAAACGCCCGGTAACATTCCGAACCCGGAAGCTAAGACTCTCAGCGCCGATGGTACTGCAAGGGAGACCTTGTGGGAGAGTAGGACACCGCCGGACTCAACTTCACGATGAGGCCCACCCCATAAGGTGGGCCTCATCTGTTTAACACCCAGCCTTCGAACCGATGAACGAATAGGCTGGCATCGATATCTACACAGCGGAAAGTTCACCAGGAGGAGTGTCATGAGCGATTCGACAGACCGCGAGAAGCGGCCCGGGCGGCGCGACGACGGACCTCGCTTCGATGGTGCACGTTCCGCATCGGCCCACCCCCGGGCATCCAAGCCCCGACAGGCGGGCGGCACCGAGCGCAAGCTGTGGACCAGCGACGGTAAACCCGCACGAAGCGCCGCGCCGGGCGCGCGCGATCAGCAGCGTGGGGGTCGCCGCGACGAGGCACCGACACCCGAAGAACTGCGTGCCCGAGAGTTGCGCGCCGTTCGCCCCCATCACGACGACCCCGAGATTCCTGACGACGTATCGGTCAAAGAACTCGACCGGGTCGCGTACAACGAGCTCAAGACGCTCTCGAAAGAGAACGCCGAGGGTGTTGCGAAACATCTGGTCATGGTCGCGCGTCTGATCGACGAAGATCCGGAGCTCGCTCATCGGCACGCTATCTCTGCGTCACGTCGAGCGGGGCGCATCGGCATGGTACGCGAGACGCTTGCCATCACCGCGTATGCGACGGGCGATTACGCACTGGCCATGCGGGAGCTACGCACCTACCGCCGCATTTCGGGTTCCAACGAGCAGTTGGCTTTGATGGTCGACAGCGAGCGCGGGCTCGGCCGGCCCGGTCGGGCTCTGGAACTGGGGCGGTCGGTGCCGCGCGAGTCTCTGTCTCCGGCCACGCAGGTCGCGGTGGCCATTGCGATGTCGGGTGCGCGACTCGACCTCGAACAGCCCGACCTGGCGTTGTCGGAGCTCGAGATTCCACAGCTCGACCCTTCACGCGCGTACAGTTACAGCCCCGATCTGTTCTGGGCGTACGCCGAAGTTCTCGACGATCTGCACCGCTCCGCTGACGCCGCGGTCTGGCGCGCCCACGCCGAGCGTGCCGAGGCGGCTCTCGACGCGTCGGTTGCCGACGACGACTTGATCGAGGTGTTCGAAGAAGACATCGAGGTGTTCGAAGAAGACGTCGAGGTGTTCGAAGAAGTCGAGAGCGATGAGGAGCCCGGTGAGTCTGTTCAAGCCCCGAAAGAGTAGCGGAGCATCCGTGACCCCGATCGATGACGTCGATGTGATTCTGGCCGACCTCGATGGGGTCGTGTATGCCGGTGCCAATCCGATCGACTTTGCGGTCGACGCGCTCAACCGCGCCGCGAGCGAGGGTGTTCGGGTCGGGTACATCACGAACAACGCTTCACGCACCGATGTGCAGGTCGCCGATCATCTGGCGAGTTTCGGACTCACCGTTGTTCCGCACGACGTGGTGACCAGCCCGCAGGCCGCCGTGAAGCTGCTCGCCGGGCTGGTTCCAGCCGGCTCGCTGATCTTGGTGGTCGGCGGCGAAGGCCTGACGAGCGAGGTAGAGAAGGGCGGGTTCACCGTCACACGCCAGTCGGCCGACCAGCCGGCAGCGGTCATTCAGGGGTTTTCGCCCGACGTATCGTGGCGCGACCTGGCGCAGGCCAGTTTTGCGCTGCATCGCGGAATTCCGTGGGTCGCGACGAACACCGACTGGACGATTCCGGTCGAGGGCGGGGTCGCTCCGGGCAACGGAACCCTAGTCTCGGCGGTGCACACCGCCGTCGGAACACTGCCGGTGGTGGGGGGAAAGCCCGAGAAGGCGATCTTCGACGCGGCCGTCGAACGTTTCGCGGCGAAGGCTCCGCTGTTCATCGGCGATCGCCTCGATACCGACATCGTGGGGGCCAATCGGGCGGGCATCCGTTCGGTGCATGTGCTCACAGGTATCGACGGCGCTAAGCAGTTGCTTGCGGCCGACAAAGAATCTCGGCCGACCTTCATTCTGCACGACCTGCGCGGTCTTTTCGAGCCGTACCCTGAGCCCGTTCTGTCGCACGACAAGACGGTCGCTACCGTGGGCTCGACGGTCGTGCGGTTGCGCGGAACAACCGTCGAAGTGGTCAAAGCCGGCGACACCGCGGTGAATCGGGTTCGGGCGGGCAGTGCGCTCATCTGGGCATCCGGTCAGCCCATTTACGGTCTGAACGTGGCGCCGGAGCTCTACAGCTGAGCTGCAGGGTAACCTTGAAGCGTGAGTGACGAGGCGCAAGATTCCGGTGTCGACGAGCTGTTGTCGCGGCTGCGCGTCATCGAAGAGCAACCACTCGACGCCCGTGCGACTGCGTATGTTCAGATTCACGACGAACTCCGTACGCGACTCGAGGGGTCTGACGCGGCCGTCTCTCGTGGCTGACTACAGCGGCGCTACGCGTGGCCCGATGACGGTGCGGCGTGGCTGAGCAGGAGTCGCGCCTCGATTCCGCGCTGGCATCGAGCGGTCTCGCGCGTTCGCGCAATCACGCGGCCCAGCTGATCGCCGAGGGATTCGTGAGCATCGACGGGGTGGTGACGGTGAAGCCGTCGGCCCGCGTGCACGAAGGCCAGGTTCTCTACGTGGAGGGCGAAGACCACTACGTCAGCCGCGGTGCGGGAAAGCTGATCGCAGCACTCGACGAGTTCGCCACGATCGATGTCGCCGGGCGATTGGCGCTCGACGCGGGTGCATCCACAGGGGGTTTCACCCAGGTGCTGCTCGAGCGCGGCGCTGCGCATGTCATTGCGGCCGATGTCGGTCACGGCCAGCTTTCGCCGGTGCTGCAAACGGATGCCCGGGTCAGCATGGTCGAAGGCTTCAACCTGCGCTTCGCCACCCCCGCCTCGCTGGCCGAGGCCTCTGGTATCAGCGACGTGCCCGAACTCGTGGTCGGTGACCTCTCGTTCATCTCCCTCACGACAGTGCTGCCGGCACTCGTGTCGGTAGCGAAGCCGGAGGCGGACTTCGTGTTGCTGATCAAGCCGCAGTTCGAAGTGGGCAGGGCGGGCATCCGTGAGGGAGTCGTTCGCAACGCGGGTTTGCGGGCCGAAGCCATATCGACGGTGCTGTGGGCTGCGTTCGACCTGGGGCTGGGTACGGCAGGCCTGATTTTCTCCCCAATTATCGGCAACGCTGGGAATCACGAGTATCTGGTCTGGCTCAGCGCCAGTGCGGGCAGCAATCCGACAGAATGGAGAGACCGCGTTTATCGAGTTTCAGGAGCACAATCGCCGTGACACCAGCCCGTTATTTTCTCGTCGTGCTGCACACGGGGCGACGAGACTCGGTCGAGGCGGCCGTGCAGGTGTGCGATCAGCTCGCCGCGTCGGGGGCGACGCCGGTGCTCGATTCGCGTGATCTGGCCGATATCGCCGACCAGCTGACCGATGCGTCGATCGTGGGGGTGCTCGGCGACGGTGTCGACCTGGGTGACCTCGAGCTCGTGATCGTGCTCGGTGGTGATGGAACGATTCTGCGCGCGGCCGAGGTGGTACGCGGATGCTCGGTGCCTCTGCTCGGGGTGAACCTCGGGCACGTCGGGTTCTTGGCCGAGAGCGAGCGCGAAGACCTCGGCGCTTCGGTGGAGCGTGTTCTGAGCGGCGACTATACGGTCGAAGAGCGCATGACGCTCGACATCGTCGTGACCGTCGGCGACGAGACGGTGTACGAAGGGTGGGCCCTCAATGAGGCGACCGTCGAGAAGGCGAGCCGCGAACGCATGATCGAGGTGGTCATCGAGGTCGATGGCCGCCCGCTCTCCACCTTCGGCTGCGACGGTGTCGTGATGGCGACGCCGACAGGGTCGACTGCCTATTCTTTCAGCGCGGGCGGCCCGATCGTCTGGCCGAGCCTTGACGCCCTGCTGTTCGTTCCGCTGAGCCCGCACGCGCTGTTTTCGCGGGCGCTCGTGATCGGGCCGGAATCGGTGCTCGCGGTCGAGTTGCTCGAGCGCACGCCGGGTGAGGGCGTGCTGTGGTGCGACGGGCGTCGCGGGTTCGACCTGCCGCAGGGTGCGCGAGCCGAGGCGCGCAAGTCGGCCGTACCGGTGCGGCTGGCTCGGCTCACGCACGGCCCGTTCTCCGATCGGTTGGTACGTAAATTCTCGCTTCCCGTAGCCGGCTGGCGGGGGCCGGTCAAGGCTGAGCGTTCTGCGGTGGCGAGTGGAGCTGCACCGCGAGGAATCGATGGTTAAGGCGACCTCGACGGTTCAGGTGCGCTCGAAACGACCGGCTCATGGCGTGCGCGGGGTGATCGATGAGATCACGATTCGTGACCTCGGAGTGATTGCTGAAGCGGTGCTGCCCCTCGGGGCCGGGTTCACGGCGGTGACCGGTGAGACCGGCGCCGGAAAGACGATGGTGGTGCAGGCTCTCGGTCTGCTCACGGGTGAGCGGGCGGTTGCCGGCCAGGTGCGGGTCGGCTCGGCGCAGAGCTGGGTCGAAGGGCGTTGGCGGGTGCCGCTGCAGTCGGCGGTGGCCGAGCGGGTGCGCGATGCCGGCGGCGATATCGACGAGGTGCCGGGTGGCGGCGCGACGGGTGGCGACGAGACGGGCGGCTCGGGCGGCGCGCGCGGCGCGGGCGGTGGTGTGCTGGGGGAACTGATCCTCTCGCGCTCGGTGTCGGGCGAGGGGCGCAGTCGGGCGATCGTGGGCGGCCGAAGCGCGCCTGTGGGTGTGCTGAGCGAGTTGGGCGAAAGGCTGGTGGTGGTACACGGGCAGTCCGATCAGCTGAGGCTTCGATCATCCACTGCCCAGCGTGAGGCGCTCGATCGGTTCGCGGGGCCGGAATTCGCGCAGATCTTCGGCGAATTCAGTGAGGCGTACCGAACCTGGCGTGAGCTGCAGACCGAGCTCGACACGCTGGTGTCGCAGCGTGACGAGCGTATTCGTGAGGCGGAGGCCTTGCGCGTCGCGGTCGGCGAGATCGAGGTGCTTGCTCCGCAGCAGGGCGAAGATGCTGCTCTGGCGGAACGCGCGAATCGTCTGACGAACCTCGAAGATCTGCGTGTGGCGGCCGCGGCGGCGCGCGAGGCGGTGTCGAGCGAAGAACTCGACGGCCGGGCCGATGTGGTGAGCCTCATCGATGGCGCACTGCGCCAGCTCGAACGGGTGCAGTCGCACGACGCAGCACTCGAGCCGATCGTGGAGTCTCTGGCGAGTGCTTCGTTTCTCGTCGCCGAGATCTCGTCTCAGTTGTCGAGTTACCTCGCCGAACTCGACACCGACGGGGGAGCCGAGCTCGACGACGTTCAAGAGCGGCGGGCCGAACTCTCGGTGCTCGCGCGCAAATACGGGCCGAGTCTCGACGACGTGATCGAGTATTTCGCGACCGCGGGGCCGCGGCTGCTCGAGCTCGACAACGACTCCGACCGCATTGAAGAGCTCTCGGATTCGCTGGCCGAGCGAGCGGGCATCGTGGATGCCCTGGCCGCCGATCTGACGGCGGCGCGTTCTGAAGCGGCGGCGCGTCTCTCGGCTCTCGTTTCGACCGAGCTCGCCGCGCTGGCGATGGGTGGCTCGCAGCTGCTCGTCGACGTGTCCGCCGGCGAGGAGCTCACCGCGTACGGTCACGACACGGTTCAGTTCTTGCTGGCCGCCCACGAGGGGGCCGAGGCGAGGCCACTCGGGCGCGGGGCATCCGGTGGTGAACTGTCGCGAATCATGCTGGCCATCGAGGTGGTACTGGCGGCGAGCGACCCGGTTCCGACGTTCGTGTTCGACGAGGTCGATGCGGGGGTGGGCGGAGCGTCGGCCATTGAGATCGGCCGTCGGCTGGCCCGGCTGGCCGAAGACGCCCAAGTGATTGTTGTGACGCACCTGGCGCAGGTGGCGGCGTTCGCTACGAACCACCTGTCGGTGGTGAAGGATTCCGACGGCTCGGTCACCCAGAGCAGCGTGCAGCAGCTTCATGGCGAGAGTCGCGTCGCCGAGATGGCGAGGCTGCTCTCGGGGCTGCCCGATTCAGAGAGCGGTCTGGCGCACGCCCGCGAACTGCTCGAGCTCGCCAGAGGCGAGCGGGTCTGACGAGTTTCAAAGCCGCCGGTTGAGCAATAGTGAGATAATATCGTGTATTCTAGGGGTGCCTACTTCCGAATACCGAGGACTCATCCGTGTCGTATCAAGCTCGCGTCATAGCAATCTCCATTTTGCTCACTGCGTCTACCACCGGCCTGGCGAGTTGCGCGGCGATAGGCATAACCGATGCGACTGCACCGACGACGCTCGTGATGCCGACGCAAAGCGTGACATTCGCACCGACAACCGTGCCGACCGCATCTGCATCTCGCCTCGCGCCGGTTGCACCAGATGCGGAGGGCGGCCAGACAGACGGTGGCAACACGGCCAACACGCCCCTCGTGGCTGACACCGGAGTGCAGCCCTACGCGTCGGGTACCGCGACCAAGGTGAATGCATTCGAATTCGCGTACGTCGTCGCTAGCGGCGACACTCCGCTGGCTATCGCATCGCGATTTCAGATCCAGTACGCAGATCTTTCTCGTGTAAATTTTCCGCACTCGGATCCCCGCCTCATGCAGCCGGGCCAGGTGCTCACAATTCGATGGCCGCTCAGCTCTGAACAAAGCGGGCCGCAATGACAGATTCGAACCGAATGAAAGTGAGTTGGATTCCGATCTCGGCGCGGACGGCGTGCTGAGCGGGACACCCTCGTTTGCGTGCATCAGTCAACCTCTTCGTTCTGAGCGGAGGTTCACGCTAGCGTAGGAGGACGCGAAGGCCTGGGTGGGAGTCACAATGTCTGAGTCGGCACTACCAGCAAAGCGTTCTGAGAGTTTGGGCGCGCGACCGATGCGCAGCAAGTGGCTCGCGCTGGCAATCATCGCGCTGGCTCAGCTCACGGTGGTGCTCGACGGCACGATAGTGAACGTCGCGCTGCCCGATGCGCAGGCCGCGCTCGGCATGAGCGACTCCGATCGAAGCTCGGTCGTGACGCTCTACGCGCTGATGTTCGGCTCGCTGCTGCTGCTCGGTGGTCGGATCGCAGACTACTGGGGCCGCAAGCGCTCGTTCATCGTCGGTATGGCGGGCTTCGCCATCGCGTCGGCCGTCGGCGGTTTCGCGACGACAGGCGGTCAGCTGCTGATTGCGCGAGGTGCGCAGGGGGCCTTCGCCGCCCTGCTTGCTCCGGCGGCCCTCGCGATGCTGAATGTGACTTTTCCGAAAGGCCCCGACCGAGCCAAGGCCTTTGCGGTATACGGCACAATCGCCGGTGGTGGCGCCGCAATAGGGCTCGTGCTGGGCGGCGTGCTCACCGAATATTTCAGTTGGCACTGGTGCCTGCTCGTGAATGTGCCGATCGCGATCGTCGCTATCGCCATGGCTATTCCGGTCTTGAGTGAGAGCAAGGCCGACGGAGACACCCGGTACGACATTCCCGGCGCGGTGCTCGTGACGCTCGGGCTGGCCTCGGTGGTTTACGGTTTTTCGCGGGCCAGCCTGGGCTGGGGTCGCTTCGATACGATCGGGTTTCTGGCGCTCGGCGTCGCGTTGCTCGTCGTCTTCGTCGTCGTCGAGAGTCGCGTCGGTAATCCCCTGCTTCCGTTGCGCGTGGTGGCGAATCGGGTGCGCGGCGGTGCCTACATCACCTCGCTGTTAGTCGGTGCTGCCCTGCTGGGTGGCCTGCTGTACCTGACGCTCTACTTTCAGATCGTGCTCAAGTTCACTCCGCTGCATTCCGGGTTGGCGTCGCTGCCGATGACGGCGACCATCATCGTGGGGGCGACGATCGTGTCGCGCATCCTGCCGAAGGTCGGACCGCGCATCCTGATGACCGCCGGCCCCATTGTGGCGGCTGCGGGTTTGTTCTGGCTGAGCCACCTCACCGTCGAAGACAACTACTTCGTGCAGATTCTGCCGGGCCAGATCTTGCTCGGGTTCGGTCTCGCGCTGGTGTTCGTTCCTATGCAGAACGTCGCACTTTCAGGCATCGAGCCTCGCGACTCGGGAGTGGGCAGCGCGGCGGTGACGGCGACGCAGCAGATCGGCGGATCGATCGGCACGGCGGTGTTCACGGCGATCTACACTTCGGCTGTGGCCGCGTACGTGGTAGCCAACCCAGGCCCCAACCCGCTGCCGAGTTTCGTGAGCGGGTATTCCACGGTGTTTCTGGCCGCGTCGATCACGGTTCTGGTCGCCGCGCCCATCGCGTTCATTCTCGTCAACGTGAAACGCCCGCAGGCGGGGTCGCAGCGGTAGTCGAGCCGCTGTCTACTGTTAGAGTGGAACTCCGTGGATGATCATCAAAACGAGACCTTGCCCGGCGTGTCAGTTCGAACGGCGGGGCCTTCGAAACTGACGAAGCACATCTTCGTGACGGGCGGTGTCGTCTCGAGCCTCGGTAAGGGGCTGACCGCTGCGAGCCTCGGAAATCTGCTGACTGCGCGCGGCCTGCACGTCGTCATGCAGAAGCTCGACCCGTATCTGAACGTCGACCCGGGAACGATGAATCCGTTCCAGCACGGTGAAGTGTTCGTGACCGACGACGGCGCAGAAACCGACCTCGACATCGGGCACTACGAGCGTTTTCTCGACATCAACCTCAACCAGGCCGCCAACGTCACGACGGGCCAGATCTATTCGACGGTCATCGCCAAAGAGCGTCGCGGCGAGTACCTCGGCGACACCGTTCAGGTCATTCCGCACATCACCGACGAGATCAAGCGCCGCATGCGGTTGCAGGCGCAAGGCGACGATGCTCCCGACGTGATCATCACCGAGATCGGCGGCACCGTCGGTGATATCGAGTCGCAGCCGTTTCTCGAATCGGCCCGCCAGGTGCGCCACGAACTCGGGCGGCGCAATGTCTTCTTCGTGCACGTCTCGCTCGTGCCGTTCATGAACGCCTCAGGTGAGCAGAAGACGAAGCCGACTCAGCACTCCGTTGCCGCGCTGCGCTCGATCGGCATTCAGCCGGATGCTCTCGTGCTGCGCAGCGACCGGCCCGTCTCCGACTCGAACAAACGCAAGATCGCGCTGATGTGCGACGTCGACGAAGACGCTGTGGTGAACGCGATCGACGTACCGAGCATCTACGACATTCCGACGATGCTGCACAACCAGGGCCTCGACTCCTACATCATCGACCACTTTCAGCTACCGGCCGGCGAGGTCGACTGGACGGGCTGGTCGACCCTGCTCGACGCGGTGCACGAGCCCAAGCACGAGGTGACCATCGGCCTGGTGGGCAAGTACATCGACCTGCCCGATGCCTACCTCTCGGTCACCGAGGCGCTGAAGGCCGGCGGCTTCGCCCACCGTACGAAAGTCAAGCTGAAGTGGATCGCGAGCGACAGCTGCGAGACGCCCGAGATGGCGGCCAAAGAACTCGGCGACATCGACGGCATCTGCGTGCCGGGCGGTTTCGGCGTGCGAGGCATCGAAGGAAAGCTCGGCGCGCTGCGGTTCGCCCGTGAAAACGGCATTCCGAGCCTCGGTCTGTGTCTCGGCCTGCAGTGCATGGTCATCGAGTACGCACGCAACGTGGTTGGCCTCGAAGACGCATCGTCGAGCGAGTTCAACCCCGACACTCCTTTTCCCGTCATCGCAACGATGGCCGAGCAGGTCGACATCATTGCGGGCGGCGACCTCGGCGGCACGATGCGTCTGGGGCTGTACGAGGCCAAGCTCGCCTCGGGGTCGCTGGTCGAAGAGCTCTACGACGCTCCGACCGTCGAAGAGCGCCACCGGCACCGCTACGAGGTCAACAACAACTTCCGTGGGCAGATCGCCGACGCTGGGCTGTGGTTCTCAGGCACCTCGCCCGATGACCACCTCGTCGAGTTCGTGGAGCTGCCTCGGGATGTTCACCCGTACTATGTCGGAACGCAGGCGCATCCTGAACTGAGGTCGCGCCCGAACCGTGCGCATCCGCTGTTCGACGGGCTGATCGTGGCTGCGCTCGAACGTCAAGAAGCCAGCCGGCTGTTCGCGGCGGAGGTGTGACGGTGCCTGACGAGCTGCACGACGAGCCTGTCGATCTCACCGTCACGCGCAGCGACAAGGTCTTCGACGGCAAGATCTGGGATGTTCGCAGCGAGACGTTCGACTACAACGGCAAAGACACGTTGCGGGAGTTCGTCGATCATCCGGGCGCCGTCGCGGTGATGGCCATCGACCAGGATGATCGGGTGCTGCTCATTCAGCAGTACCGGCACCCCGTGCGTGCTCGTGAGTGGGAGATTCCCGCGGGGCTGCTCGACATTTCGGGCGAAGACTTTCTTGTCGCCGCCCAGCGCGAGCTGGCCGAAGAGGTCGATCTGCAGGCCGACACCTGGAACGTTTTGCTCGACTACGCGACGACCCCGGGCGGCAACAACGAGCTCATTCGCATCTACCTCGCTCGCGGGCTGCACCCGACCGACGAGCCGTTCGACCGTGAAGACGAAGAGGCCGACATGCAGCTGCGCTGGGTGGCGCTCGACGACATCGTGGCAGGAGTGCTCGGGGGAGCGCTGCAGAATCCGTCGCTGGTCATCTCGTCGCTCGCAGCTGTTGCGTCGCGCGCGGCGGGGTGGGCCTCGCTGAAGCCGGCCGACGAGCCGTGGCCGGAGTACCGGCGGCTGCACAGCTGATGCCGGCGGTGCAGGGGGCTGCGGGCATCCACTCTCCGGCGATACATTCGCTGGTCGACGGGTACCTGCGCCACCTGACCATCGAGCGCGGGTTGTCTCGAAACACCCTGTCGGCATATCGGCGAGACCTCGCACGGTACGAGGTGTGGCTGTCGGCTCAGGGCATCGACTCGTTCGAGGCGATCGGCGAGGGCGAGATCGGGGCGTTCACTCGGCAGCTGGCGGCCGAGGTGCCCGACCCCGTGACAGGCCTAGTGGCCCCCCTTGCGGCGTCGTCGGTGGCGCGCATCGTGTCGTCGGTACGGGGGTTGCACCGGTTTCTCGCCGAAGAAGGGCAGGCTCCGGTGAATGCTGCGCGCGAGGTGAAGCCGCCGAAGCTGCCGAGCCGGTTGCCGAAGGCGATCTCGATCGAGCAGATGACGGCGCTGCTCGAGGCGACCGGGGGAGACGAGCCTTCTTCGTTGCGGGATCGCGCCCTGCTCGAGCTGCTGTACGCGACGGGGGCTCGGGTGTCTGAGGTGGTGTCGCTGAATGTGGATGATGTGGTCGGTGTTGCCGGTGGTGTCGGCTCCAGCGGCTCCGGCGCTGGCTCCGGTGAATTCGCCGACACCGGGTTCGTGCGAGTTCTGGGTAAGGGCAGCAAACAGCGCCTCGTGCCGGTGGGCAGTTTCGCGCGGGAGGCGCTCGATGCCTATCTCGTGCGGGTGCGTCCGCTGTATTCGGCGCGCGGGCGGTCGACGCCGGCGCTGTTTCTTGGGCTGCGCGGCGATCGGCTGAGTCGGCAGGGGGCGTGGCTGATCATCCAGGCCGCGGCTCGGCGTGCCGGGCTCTCCGCACACATCTCGCCTCATACGTTTCGGCACTCGTTCGCGACTCATCTCATCGCGGGCGGGGCAGATGTTCGTGTCGTGCAAGACCTGCTCGGCCACGCTTCTGTCACCACCACGCAGATCTACACCCACGTGACCGCCGACACCCTGCGCGACATGTACCAGACGGCGCACCCTCGCGCGCGCTAGCCTTTTTGTGCGCCGCCGCCTCTGCGGCGCACAGTGCGACTGGATGCTCCCGCCTGGGTATTGGCCGCTACCAACACGGAACGCGACGAGCGCGGTCGCCGCGTTCCGCCGACCCCGTTAGGTGCGCCCGGTGCCTATGGTGCGCCGCCGCCTCTGGGCCACGCCGGCCAGAGGCTCCGCGCGCCGCTTGCGGCGGGTGGAGTGGCCCCGGTGGGGACGACGCACAGTGCGACGCGATGCTCGTGCTCCAGTACTGGCCGCTACCGACTCGAGCCCGCGACGAGGCGTCGATCGACGCGTGTAGATGGAGGGTGGGGACGAGGGCGGCAGCGCGAGATCGCAGCGGTCGTGTCTTCTCCGGTTCCGTGGCTAGAGGTGGGAGTTAGGTCGGAGCAGAGCCCTCATCCCCGCAATACGTGGGGATGCGGGCTCTTCTCCGACGAAAGCTCTGCACGGCGGCGGCGGCGCACCCAGCGAGGTCGGCGGAACGCGGCGACCGCGCTCGTCGCGTTCAGCGTTGGTAGCGGCCAAAACCCAGCCGCGAGCATCCAGTCGCACGGTGCGCCGCAGCGGCGGCGGCGCACAAATAGGCAACGCGGCGCACCAATAGGCACCGCGGCGCACGAATCTAGTCGGTACCGGCGTCGAAGGCAGCACCCTCGGAGGCGGCGTCGGTGGCGCGCTCGAGTTCGTCGGTGGCGGCGTCGGTGTGCACGGTGGGGTTGAGGATCTCGTCGGCCTCGCCCGCTTCGAGGGCGCCGACCAGCTCGGCGGTGGCCCCGCCGATGATGCCTGCTGCCGCGTACTGCTCGAGGCGCGCACGGGAGTCTGCGATGTCGAGGTTGCGCATGGTGAGCTGGCCGATGCGGTCGCCGGGGCCGAAGGCGGCGTCGCCGACGCGCTCCATGGAGAGCTTGCCGGGGTGGTAGCTGAGCGCGGGGCCGGTGGTGTTGAGAATCGTGTAGTCGTCACCGCGGCGCAGGCGCAGGGTCACCGAACCGGTGACGGCCGAGCCGACCCAGCGCTGAATGGATTCGCGCAGCATGAGCGACTGCGGGTCGAGCCAGCGGCCCTCGTACATGAGGCGGCCGAGGCGGCGGCCCTCGTTGTGGTAGTTCGCGACGGTGTCTTCGTTGTGGATGGCGTTCAGCAACCGCTCGTAGGCGATGTGCAGCAAAGCCATTCCGGGTGCTTCGTAGATGCCGCGGCTCTTGGCCTCGATGATGCGGTTCTCGATCTGATCTGAGACGCCGAGGCCGTGCCGTCCGCCGATGGTGTTCGCTTCGAGAACGAGGGCGACGGCATCCGGAAACTCGGCGCCGTTGATCGCGACCGGCCGGCCGGCCTCGAAGGTGACGGTGACCTCTTCGGTTTCGACCACGACGTCGTCGCGCCAGGCGGCGACCCCCATGATCGGGTCGACGAGGTCGAGGCCCGAGCTGAGTTCTTCGAGCAGCTTGGCCTCGTGGGTGGCGCCCCAGATGTTGGCGTCGGTGCTGTAGGCCTTCTCGGTGGCGTCGCGGTACGGGAAGCCACGCGCGACGAGCCACTCGCTCATCTCGGTGCGGCCACCCAGCTCGCCCACGAAGTCGGCGTCGAGCCACGGCTTGTAGATTCGCAGGCGGGGATTGGCGAGCAGGCCGTAGCGGTAGAACCGCTCGATGTCGTTGCCCTTGTAGGTGCTGCCGTCGCCCCAAATGTCGACGCCGTCGTCTTTCATCGCGCGCACGAGCAGGGTGCCGGTGACCGCACGGCCGAGCGGCGTGGTGTTGAAGTAGGTCTTGCCGCCCGAGCGGATGTGGAAGGCGCCGCACTGCAGAGCGACGAGGCCCTCCTCGACGAGGGCGGCCTTCGCATCGACGAGGCGTGCGATCTCGGCGCCGTATTCTGCGGCTCTGGCCGGCACGGTGTCGATCTCGGGTTCGTCGTACTGGCCGATGTCGGCGGTATAGGTGCAGGGTATGGCACCCTTCTCGCGCATCCACGCGACGGCGCACGAGGTGTCGAGCCCCCCGGAGAAGGCGATTCCGACGCGTTCGCCGACGGGAAGAGAGCTGAGAACCTTGGACATAAGAGAAATTCTAGGAGAGATCAGGCATCGTCGATGACGGATGCCCGGCGGCTCGGGCGACGAGCCTTCGCACCTCCAGGGCTAAGGCCGTGCACGACGGTAGGATTGTGGCACCCGCCCTGGGAGAGGTCGGGTGTGAGTGAGGAGCATCGCCGGATGGCAAAGAGGAACACGACTGCTTCTGAACTTCCGGGGCTCGAGGCTCCCGTTCTCGGCCCCACGGGCCGGCCGTTCCGCGTTTTTCCGGCGCCCCCGCCCCTGAAAAGCCACGGCCCGGCGCGCATCATCTCCCTGTGCAACCAGAAGGGCGGTGTGGGCAAGACGACGACCACCGTGAACCTGGGCGCGACGCTGGCCGAGGATGGCCGGCGAGTGCTCGCGATCGACTTCGACCCGCAGGGTGCGCTTTCGGCCGGTCTCGGCGTGAACACGCACGATTCGCTCACCATCTACGATCTGCTGCTGGGTACCGAGAAAGACCCGCATGCGGTCATCCGGTCGACCAGCGTGCCGAATCTCGACGTTATTCCGGCGAATATCGACCTCTCGGCGGCCGAGGTGCACCTCATCAACGAAGTGGCTCGCGAGACGATTCTCGCTCGGGTGCTGCGCAAAGTCAGCGACGAGTACGACGTCATTCTCATCGACTGCCAGCCGTCGCTCGGCTTGCTCACCGTGAATGCGCTGACGGCCAGCCACGGGGTGCTCATTCCGCTCGAGTGCGAGTTCTTCGCGTTGCGCGGCGTCGCGTTGCTCGTCGAAACCATCGATAAGGTGCGCGATCGGCTGAACCCCGCCATCAAGCTCGACGGCATTCTCGCAACGATGTACGACGCTCGCACGCTGCACTCGCGCGAAGTGATGCAGCGCGTGGTCGAGCAATTCGGCCCCGAAGTGCTCGAGACGGTCATCGGGCGCACCATCAAGTTTCCCGACGCGAGCGTCTCGGGCACTCCGATCACGCAGTTCGCCCCCGATCATCCGGCAGCCCAGGCCTATCGGCAGCTGGCGCGTGAACTGGTGTTCCGTGGCGCGGTCGCCTAAACAGCAGGATGCCCGTGAACGGAGTGCCTGAGCGGAACCTGGTTCGACGGGATGCAAGGCGCAAGAGGAGTGCCGTACCGGCGGCACGGCCGACGATGACAACGCCGCAGACCGACGCACCAGCTCCCGCTCAGCCCGGCTTCTCGCTCACGCTCAGTAACTTCGAAGGGCCGTTCGACCTGCTGCTCTCGCTGATCTCGAAACACGAGGTCGACATCACCGAGATCGCGCTGAGCGCCGTGACCGATGAGTTCATCAGCTACCTCAAAGGGCTCGACTCCGAGAAGGAACTCGACCGGGCATCCGAATTCCTGGTGGTGGCGGCCACGCTGCTCGACCTGAAGATCGTGGGGCTGCTGCCTCAGGGTGAACTCGTCGACGCCGAAGACGTGGCGTTGCTCGAGGCTCGCGATCTGCTGTTCGCGCGGCTGCTGCAGTACCGCGCGTTCAAGCAGGTGTCGGCCTGGTTCGCCACGAACTTCGACGAAGAGGGTGGCCGGCATGCGCGGGCGGTGCGGCTCGAGGAGAAGTTTCGTCAGCAGGTACCCGAGCTGGTGTGGACCCTCACGCCCGACGATTTCGCTGCGCTGGCGATGCTCGCTCTCGCTCCGCGCGAAGTGCCGGTCGTGGGGCTCGAGCATCTGCATGCGCCGCTCGTGAGCATTCGCGAGCAGGCAGCGCACGTGGTGTCGGCGCTGCGCTCGGGCGAGCCGGTGTCGTTTCGGAGGCTCATCGAGGGCATCGTGGAGAAGGGCATCGTGGTGGCACGCTTCTTGGCGGTGCTCGAGCTCTACCGGCACGCCGCGATCTCGTTCGAACAACTCGAACCGCTCGGCGAGCTGACGATTCGGTGGAGCGCCGAGAACTGGTCCGACGAAAACCTCTCGAATCTGGGGGCCGATTATGACAACTGAACTGACGAGCGAGCGAGACGCTGAGCTTGCCGACGCCGAACGTCCCGACGCCGAACGTGCCGACACCGAGCTTGCCGACGCTGAGCTGGCCGCAGCCGAGCTGCAGGCACCGGATGCCCGGCACTTCGACCTCGAACGGGCGCTCGAGGCGATCTTCATGGTCGCCGACGAACCGCAGGGTCTTGTGGCGCTCGCCACCGCCCTCGGCCGCCCGGTGGCGGCCGTGCGGCAGACCATCGAGCGGCTAGTGGACGACTATGACGGGGTGAACGGTACGATTCGCCGCGGATTCGAGCTGCGCGAGGTGGCCGGCGGGTGGCGACTGTATGTGCGCGGCGACTATGACCAGATCGTTCGCGATTTTGTGCTCACCGAGAATCCGACACGCCTGTCGCAGGCCGCACTCGAGACACTTTCGGTGATCGCCTACAAGCAGCCGATCACGCGCAGTGCGATCGCCTCCATTCGCGCCGTGAACGTCGATTCGGTCGTTCGCACGCTGCTCGGGCGCGGGCTCATCACCGAGGTCTCGACCGACGGCGAAACCGGAGCCATTTACTATGGAACGACCGACCTGCTTCTGACGCAGCTCGGGCTCAACTCGCTCGACGAGCTTCCTAAGATCTCACCACTCCTAGCCGATGGTGCGGAGGGTTTTGATGACCAGTTCCACTGAGAGCGCTTCAGGTGCGTCGAAAAGCGGCGCCGAACCCGACGGAGCGCTGCCCGATGGCGTGCGCCTGCAGAAGGTGCTGGCCTCGGCCGGCGTCGCCTCACGGCGCGTCTCTGAAGAGCTGATCACCGCCGGGCGCGTGCGCGTGAACGGCGAGGTCGTGCGTGAACTCGGCCGCCGTATCGACCCCGAGACCGACAAGGTCGCGGTCGACAATGTCGCCGTGCAGCTCGACACCACGAAGCGCTACGTCATGCTGAACAAGCCGGTGGGCATCGTGAGTTCGCTCGCCGACCAGCACGGCCGCCCCGACCTGTCGGAGTACACGAGCCAGTACGAAGAACGGCTGTTCAACGTAGGCCGGCTCGACGCCGAGACCTCGGGGCTGCTCATTCTCACTAACGACGGCGAGTTGGCGCACGTGCTCGCGCACCCGTCGTTCGGCGTGATGAAGACCTACATCGCGCGGGTGGAGGGCCGAGTGGCGCCCCAGGCCATTGCGCGCCTGACGAAGGGCGTCGAGCTCGACGACGGCCCCATCGCCGCCGACAAGGCGCGGCTGCTCGACAGCTCGGCCAGCAGCAGCCTCGTCGAGGTGACTCTGCACTCTGGCCGCAATCGCATCGTGCGACGGATGCTCGACGAGGTCGGGCATCCGGTCGTCGAACTCGTTCGGCGGCAGTTCGGGCCACTACACCTCGGCTCGCTGAAAGCGGGGGAGCTTCGCGACCTGAGCCGCGATGAGCTGGGTGCGCTGCTCACGCTGTCTCGCGACGCGAAGGCTCCGAAGGGTGACGCGGCGGCCGCGCAGGCCCCGAAGGGTGATACTTCAGGTGCGAAGCCGGCGCGAGCCGCAACTGCAACCGCGAGCACGAGCGTGAGCACAAGCACGCCCGCGAAAGACAGGAAAGCACGTGCCTGAGAGCAGACTGGTCGGCCCGGTACGCGTGGTCGGCGTCGGGCTGCTCGGCACTAGCATCGGCCTCGGCCTGCGGGCCCGCGGCCTCGACGTGATACTCGCCGACGCCTCGCCGACCCACCTCAGCATCGCCATCGACTATGGCGCGGGCCGCGCCGAGCTGCCGGATGATCAGCCGCAGCTGATCGTCGTGTGTGTGCCGCCCGACGTGACTGCGCAGGTCGTCGCGGCCGAACTCGCGCGCTTCGAGCACGCCATCGTGACCGATGTGGCGAGCGTGAAGCTGGCTCCGCTGCACGAACTCCGGGCATCCGGTGCCGACGTCTCTCGCTACGTCGGCACGCATCCGATGGCCGGCGCCGAACGCGGGGGGCCGCTCTCGGGTCGCGCCGACCTCTTTCAGGGTCGCCCCTGGGTCGTTGCAGCGCACGACGGCATCTCGTACCAGCGCGGCAGCGCCATCGACGACCTCATTCTCGACCTTGGCGGCACCCTCGTCGAGATGACGCCCGAAGACCACGACCGCAGCGTTGCGCTGGTGTCGCATGTGCCGCAGGTGATCTCGTCGCTGATGGCCCGGCGGCTGATCGATGCTCCGAGCGCCGCCGTGAACCTCTCGGGTCAGGGGCTTCGCGATGTGACGCGTATCGCCGCGAGCGACCCCCAGCTCTGGGTGCAGATACTCGGAGCGAACGCGGCGCCTGTCGCGAGCATCCTGAACCTGTTTCGGCACGACCTCGACCGGCTCATCGAGACACTCGAGGCGCCAGAAGCGGTGGGCGCCAGCCGGCGGCTGGCCGAAGAACTCGCGGGCGGCAACGCCGGTGTGGCGCGCATTCCGGGCAAACACGGCCTCGACCGGCGTTACTCGCAACTGGTCGTGATGGTAGATGATCGACCCGGCGAACTGGCGCGCCTGTTCACCGAGATCGGCGAAGCCGGCGTCAACCTCGAAGACCTGCGCCTCGAGCACTCACCGGGGGCGCAGATCGGTTTCGCCGATATCGCCGTTCTGCCCGAGCGCCTCGGCCACCTCACCGAGTGGCTCACCGAACGCGGATGGCGCATCGCGTGAGCGCGATCGTCGTCGCGATCGACGGGCCCGCGGGCAGCGGCAAGTCGAGCGTGAGCAAGCAGGTCGCGCGCGAACTCGGTTACGCGTACCTCGATACCGGGGCCGCCTATCGCGCCCTCGCCTGGATGCTGCTCGACCGCGGCCTCGACGCCGAGAACCCGCTCGTGGTCGTCGAATCGCTCGCCGAATTCGAATTCGCGGTCGGTACCGACCCCGACCACTACTTCGTGAAGGTGGGGCCGGATGACGTGACCATCGCCATTCGTGAGCCCTGGGTCACGAGCGAAGTGCGTCTCGTCGCGCGGCTGCCCGAGGTGCGCGCGTACCTCACCGCGTTGTTCCGGCGCGTCGTCGCCGAAGCCTCGCAGCCCGGCATCGTGGTCGAGGGCCGCGACATCACCACGGTCGTCGCACCTGATGCTACGGCGAGAATCCTGCTGACGGCCTCAGAAGAGGCTAGAATGGGCAGGCGTTCAGCAGAACTCGTTGATCAATCGGCCGCCGTCGTCGGCGAACAGCTGCGATCACGAGACCGGGCCGACTCCCGGGTCGTCGACTTCATGAATGCCGCAGACGGTGTGACCACCGTCGATTCCACCGAACTCGACTTCGGCCAGACCGTTTCAGCGGTGGTCGATGTTGTCAGAACTGCAGTAATGAGGGCTTCCCATGGTTAATATTCACAATGCCGATCGAGACACCGACGGCGACTACGACGACCTGCCCGAGGTGTCGGGCGCCATCGTCGATCGTCTCTCCGACCTCGACGAAGACCTCTCGACGCGCCGCGCCGAGGCGTTGCGAACCGGCCTGGCCGAGTACGACCTCGAAGATGACGACCTCGCCATTCTCGACGCGGCGAGCGACGACCCCGACGCCATCACCTATCTTCCGGCGCTGCCCGTGCTCGCCATCGTCGGCCGCCCGAACGTGGGCAAGTCGGCTCTGGTGAACCGCATCATCGGCCGCCGCGAGGCCGTCGTCGAAGACACCCCCGGCGTGACCCGCGACCGCGTCAACTACAAGGCCGAATGGGGCGGGCGCAACTTCACCATCGTCGACACCGGCGGCTGGGAACCAGATGCCCGGGGCATCGATGCCTCGGTCGCCGCCCAGGCCGAGATCGCCATCGACCTCGCCGACGCCGTTCTCTTCGTGGTCGACGCGAATGTGGGCCCGACCGCGACCGACGAGCACGTCGTGCGCATGTTGCGCAAGACCAAGAAGAACGTCTTTCTCGCTGCCAACAAGATCGACGACGTGCGGCAGGAGCCGAACGCGGCCTCGCTGTGGTCGCTCGGCCTCGGCAACCCGTACCCCGTCTCCGCCCTGCACGGCCGAGGCGTGGCCGACCTGCTCGACCAGATCATGAAGGTGCTGCCGGCCGTTTCGGCCGTGGCCAAGCAAGAGGTGGGCGGCCCGCGTCGCGTCGCGATTCTCGGTCGTCCGAACGTGGGCAAGAGCTCGCTGCTCAACCGCGCCGCGGGTGAAGAGCGTGTGGTCGTGAACGAACTCGCCGGCACGACACGTGACCCGGTGGATGAGCAGGTGGAGATCGCGGGCAAGGTCTGGCGCTTCGTCGATACCGCGGGCATCCGTCGCCGCGTGCACCTGTCTCAGGGTGCCGACTTCTACGCGTCGCTGCGCACCTCGGCCGCGCTCGAGAAGGCCGAAGTCGCGGTCGTCATGATCGACGTGTCGCAGCCGGTGAGCGAGCAAGATGTGCGCATCATCGACCTCGTGCTCGAATCGGGTCGCGCGCTGGTCTTGGCGTTCAACAAGTGGGATCTGCTCGACGACGAACGCCGCCGTTACCTCGAGCGCGAGATCGAGCAAGACCTCGCGCACGTGTCGTGGGCGCCGCGTGTCAACATCTCGGCGAAGACCGGGCGGCACATGGAGAAGCTGGTTCCGGCGCTCGAGCAGGCGCTCGAGTCGTGGGATACGCGTATTCCCACCGGAAAGTTCAACGCCTTCTTGGCCGAGCTGACCGCCGAGCATCCGCACCCCGTGCGCGGCGGAAAGCAGCCGCGCATCTTGTTCGGCACCCAGGCGTCTTCACGCCCACCGACATTCGTCTTGTTTACCACCGGGTTCTTGGACCCCGGCTACCGCCGCTACATCACCCGTCGTCTGCGCGAGATCTGGGGCTTCGAAGGCAGCCCCGTCAACGTGAACATGCGCGTGCGCGAAAAGCGCAAGCGCTGACGCTACCGCCGGAGTGCGGCGTACGCGGCTGCGTGCACGACGGCCGTGAGGGTCGTCAGGGTAGGCGAGTCGAGGTTCCAGCGCTGCCAGTAAAGGGGCACGTCGACCGGATGCCCGGGGTCGAGCTCGATCAGCGCGCCGTCGGCGATCGGGCCGAGACATTGTTGCTCGGGCAGTAACGACCAGCCCAGCCCGAGGAGCGTTGCCCGGGCGAACTCTGCCGTCGTCGGAATGTAATGCGTCGGCGGGGCGCCGATGAGGTCGCCGGGGGTGCGTGCGGAGGTGGTCTTCGTTACCGGGTGGCTGCCCGCGGTCGGTGGTTGTTCGGAGGTGCGCATTCGCGCGCGCAGAAACCCGCTCTGCAGCTCGTCTTTGCGGTCGAAGCTCAGCATGGGTGCCCCCGCGAGCCAAGCGAATCGACTGCCGGCCCCGCGTAGCGCCTCCGGGGCGCGCGCGTGTGTGTCTGCGTCTGTGTCTGTGTGTATGTCTCTGTCTGCGTCCGCGTCTTTGTCTGCGTCTGCGTTGCGCAGACGCACCTCCGCGGCACGCGGAAGGTGCTTTTGCGCAACCTCGGGGCGCCAGCGGGCGGCGAAGGCGGGGGAGCAGACGGCGCGGTAGCGAATGGTGCCGAGGGGCTCTGAGGTGCAGCCTTGCACGGGGTCTGGGGTGGAGGTGACGGCAGCGAGAACGGTTCCCGAGCGCAGCAGGGCGGTGGTGTGCTCTTGATCGTCGCGGTGCAGGTCGAAGACGGCGTTCAGAGTGTCTGCGAGCGGCGCCAGCGCTTCGAGGAACCAGGTTCCGAGGCTGTCGGCGTTCACCGCTATGGCGATCGACACCGGGCGAACGCGCGTCGCACTGGTCGCACCGCCCCCTGGCTTTGACGCGTCGCCGTCGAGACCACCTGTCCCACCGAAAGCAACACCGAGCGCGAGAGAGGTGTCGTACTCGAGCAGCGCGACCTGGCGCGCGTGGCGCAGCACAATGTCGCCGGCTGCGGTCGGCAGCACCGGGTTGGTGCGCTGCACCAGAATCTGAGCGGCGGCTTGCTCCATGGCCTTGATGCGCTGCGAGACGGCCGAGGCCGTGATGTGCAGGCGCGACGCCGCCCGCTCGAAGGTGCCCTCGTCGACGAGGGCTAGCAGGGTGGTGAGTTGGTCGGTGTGAAACGACGTCATAAGAGAATCTTAGGTGGCATCAGAAACATTAGCTGTACTGAATCATGAAGCACGCCTATCGTGATGACGTGACCCTCGACACCACTCTCTTGCCCGCCCTGCTCGGGCTGCTCACCGGGCTCTCGCTGATCATCGCGATCGGCGCGCAGAACGCGTACGTGTTGCGGCTGGGCATCGAAGGCCGGGCACGACTGATTCTGCCGATCGTTCTGGTCTGCGCTGTCTCTGATGCGGTGCTGATCACGGCGGGAGTGCTCGGAATCGGGGCGGTGATCTCGGCGGCACCGGTCGCGCTGGTGCTCATTCGTATCGTGGGGTCGGGGTTTCTGATCGTGTACGGATTGTTTGCGGCCTGGCGAGCCGTTCATCCGAAAGCCCTCGTCGCGGCCGACGTGAAGACATCGCCGACGCTCAAGGTCGCCCTGACCACGATGGTCGCGCTGACCTGGCTGAACCCGCACGTCTACCTCGACACGGTGATCTTTCTCGGGTCGGTCGCGAACCAGCAAGGAGCCGACGAGCGGTGGTGGTGGGCCGGCGGCGCCATCGCGGGCAGCTTCATCTGGTTCTTCGCTCTGGGTTTCGGTGCACGGCTGCTTCGGCCGTTCTTCGCTCGGCCGAGTTCATGGCGTCTGCTCGACGCGTTCATTGCGGTCGTGATGTTGACGCTTGGAATTCGCATGGCCGTCGGCGGGTGATGCACAATCGAGATGCGCCTCCCAGGCGGTTGTCGAGCTTCACACAACCGGCTGCCAGACTGGCTCGGCTATCGTGGACGCACGCCGAATAGTGCAATCGCACTCTCGCAGTCGCGCGTTTTGCATGGATGAGCATGGCTGAGTCCGTTTGAAGAGTAGGGGTGTAGTGCGATGACAACGCCGCCTCCCCCCGCACCACGCTCACGCTCCGGTCAGTCCGGCGGGTACTCCGCGCCCGGCTCGTCGTCAGTGCCCTCCGGTCGTGGCGGCCGTGCAGCGAGCAATGCTTCTGCTCCGGGGTCGAGCCGTGGCGGCCGCATCGGGGCTCCGGGCGCTGCCGCCTCGAGTGGCCGAGCGATGAATGGCGGCCGCGACGTGGCGAGCCCCGTGCCGTTGCTGATCGGCATGCTCGCGGTAGCGCTCAGCATCGTGATCGTCATTGTGACGGCGGTGAATGGGCGGGCATCCAGTGTGTGGTTTCTGACGCTGCCCATCATCGAGCCCGGGCTGTGGTGGCTGAGCCTCATCGGCTATGTGCTGACGCCGCTCGTCGTGATCGTGGCGTTCGGCTTGAACCGCATCTGGCAGCGTGACGGGCTGCGCGACCGCTCGTTCACGCCGAAGCCCGGCTACAGCCTGGCCCTGAAGTGGATGGTCGGGGCCGGCTTTCTGCTCGCGCTCTGGCACATCGTGAACCTCGCCACCGTGGTCTCTGACGCGTGGGTGAACCCGTGATGCGCCGGGTCACGACCCTGTTGCTCGCAACGATCGTTGCGGCCGGGGTGAGTTTGGGATTGGGCGCGGCGGCTGCCGTGCCAAGTGTTGCCACGACCGGCCAGACGACGGCAGCGCTGACAGCCGCAACCAGCGGCACCTCGTCGCTCTCGACCACCGGCAGCGCCGCCATCGACGACGTGCGCCGCTGCATCGCCACCAACGGCAACCTCGACGTGTACTACCTCATCGACGCGTCGGGCAGCCTGTTCTCCGACGTTTCGGGCAGCACCGCCACCGACCCCGACTTCGTGCGCGCCGACATTCTCGGCAACAGTCTCAAGCAGCTCGCGAACCTCGGCAGCGGCGTGAAGGTCAACTACAGCGCGGGATTCTTCGGCACCGACTTCAAGCAGGCAACCGACTGGACCCCGGTCAGCGCCGACACGGCCGACGCGCAGGCGGCCGCGCTCAACGCGGCGATTCGCGGGCAGCAGTCTCTCGGTTACACCAACTGGGCGGCGGGCATAGCCGGCGCCCAAGCCGCGCTCGCTGCGCAACACGCCGCCAACGGCGGCTGCCAGATGCTCGTCTGGTTGACCGACGGAGCCCTGAACCTCGCCGATAACGACACCCAGAATGCCGCGGCGCTGAACACCCTCTGCGGCAACACCGTCGACGGGTCGAGCGAACCGGCCGACGGCCTCGGCGTCTTCAACGCCCTGCGCGCCAGCGGTGTTGTCGTGGTGGGCGTGCTGCTCTCGGTGAACCCCGACCCGGCCGATGCCACGCAGACGCAGTACATGCGCCCGCTCGTCGAATCGTCGGGCGACGTCAACGGCAGCACGGTGACCTGTGGCCAATCTCCGCCGCCGAGCACGTCGGTGAACGGCGCCCTCGTGCAGGCCAGCGACCCGACCCAGCTTGCCACCGTGTTCGCCAACCTCGGTGTGCTGATCAACGGCGGCTACCCGCAGCCGTTCGACGCCGGCGGCGGCTTCACCATCGACCCGGGCATCTCGAGCTTCACCGTGCTGACCGTCGACCCGGCGTGGTCGCTGACACCGCCTGACGGATCGGGCCTGCCGACCCTCACCGCGAGCAGCACCGATCCCGGCGTGAAGATCACCACGACGGGCGGCGTGACCGAGATCGACGTCGACGCCTCATCCGCCGCCTATGACGGGCACTGGATGCTCACCACCCCCGCCGGAGGCGACCGTGAGCTGTACCTCTACAGCGGCCTGAAGATCGTTCCGAGCACCGCCAACGCCCTCATCGCCGGGGTCTCGGGCGCGCTGACCGGGCAGATTCAGACCACAACCGGTCGCACGCTCGACCTGAACGACTATACGTACTCGCTTGTGGTTTCGAAGGTGCCGGCCGACGGGTCTGCCGCCCAGCAGATCGGCACGGCGACGGTTGCCGCGGACGGCTCGTTCTCGCTCGACTACACGCCGGGCGCCGACGACGGCGGCACGATGAATCTCGTCTACGAGCTGAATCCGCTGGCCACGGTGAAGAGCAACCTCACGTTGGCCTCGGTGAGCGCGTCGCAGCAGTTGCAGGTGGCGATTCCGGCCAACTTTCCGACCGTTACACCGTCGGCTCTCGCGCTCAGCTCGCTGGTGGGAACGAAGGGCTCGGCGACTGGAACCTTGACTCTAACCGCGCCGGCCGACGGATCCGCGGGCTCGGTGTGCTTCCCCAGCGGCACAACTCCGACGATTGTGAGCGATCCCGCCGATCGGGCGAGCACCTGGCAATGGAGTTCGACCGCCCAGCTGACAAACGGCTGCGTGAGCGTTCCGGCCGGGCAGAGCGTGACCGTCGACCTGTCGGCGAGCAACTCGGTGGCCGCGAACAGCTCGGTGACGGCGAAGTTGCCGGTGGTGCTGACGGCGGCCGACGGATCGAGTCTGCCCGAGACCGTTGCGGTGTCGTTCGACACGTCGCGACCCGTGAACGCCACAGCCTTCAACCTCGCCGCGCTCATTCTGATCGTGCTGGGGCTGCTGCTGGCGCTCTTCGTACTCTGGCTGATGAACTTCGTAACGGCAGGCATCGCGCACGGAAAGCAGCTGCTGCGCGGAACCTTCCCCGTGACGATCGACCAGCAGGGCAACATTCAAGCAGCTCGGGGCACCGATTTGCAGGCGGCATCGCTCGACGACTTCGCCTATCAAGCTCAGCTTGATACCGTCAAGAGAATGACCGATGCCGATCTGGGACTGCTGCGCTCGAAGCCCGGGCTCTTCAATACCCGCTACGAGATCGTGGCGCCCACCGGTTCTCGCGTGTTCACCCCTTTCGCGCCGTCGGCGCTACGTGGTGGTCGAGGGCGTACTGAAGTCGAAAGCGGCATGATCGCTCCCATGCCCGACCAGCTGAACAAGCTCTGGGCCCTCGTGGTGCGCGAGCCCGATCTGCTGCAGGCGCCGGCAGCCGGCCCGATTCCGGCCACGCTCGTGGTCTACAAGCGCAACGACCCGCGCAATCACGATCAGTTCTTAGAGCGGATGCTCGACGTCACCCGTGACACGAAACTGTGGGGCAAGGTCTCGCGCGCTCGGGTGCTGCTCGGCGAGCAGACTCCTGGTTCTGTGTCGCTGCCTGCAACTGCTCCTGAATCGGTTTCCGTTCCCCTTCGCAAACCGACGACTTCACCATCCGCACCACCGGCATCCGTGCCGCGGGGCGGCGACGTACCGGCTCCACAGGCACCCCGGGCATCCGGAACCGACCCCAACGCCGCGCCGCCACCGCCCAGACCCAGGAGGCAGTAATGCTCAGACCTTTTCTCATCATCGGCGTCGGAGGATCTGGCGGCAAGACGCTGCGCGGCCTTCGCCACGCGCTCGAGTTGCGCCTGCAGCAGGCCGACTGGCACCAGGGTCTGCCCGACGCCTGGCAGCTGCTGCACTTCGACACGCCCATCACTCAAGACGGCGCCGACTACCCACAGCCGTTCATGCCGCCGCAGAACTACAAAGGGCTCGTGGCCGGCGGCGGAGCGTACGAGTCGGTGTTCGGCGGCATCGTGCACGGCAAGAAGATTCCCACGCAGGTGATGAACGACGTCATTCGCCAGCTACCCGACCCGAAGCGGGTTCCCGTTGATGTGACGAAGGGCGCCGGGCAGTTCAGAGCGGTCGGGCGTGCTGTGGCGCTCAGCAAGCTCAGCGACATCGCGAAGTCGGCGCAGGAGGCCATCAACAAGATGAGCGACGCGAAGGCCCTCGGCCAGCTGCGCACGCTGGGCGATGTGCTGAAGGCGAAGAGCGACGGCGGCATCACGCCGAACCCGACGGTCATCGTGGTCTCGTCGATCGCGGGCGGTTCGGGAGCCGGCCAGTACCTCGACGTGATCGAGGCGATCAAGGCCACGGCGAAGACCCATCCCTGGGCCTATCAGTTCTTCAGCCTGCTCTACGCGCCCGATGTGTTCGACCAGGTGAAGGGTTCGGGCGGCATTCCGAGCAACGCGCTCGCGACCGTCGCCGAGACGATGAACGGATTCTGGACCAAGAACCCGTCGGAGTCGACCATCGAGCTGTTCAAGAGCAAGGGCCTCACGCCCAGCTACGGCGGCGCCCGCGACAAGGTCGGCGGCGCCTACCCGTTCATCATCGGGCGGCAGAACTCCAAGATCTCGTTCGACAATCAGGGTGAGGTGTACTCAGCGCTCGCGACCAGCATCTCGGCCTGGATGACCGACGACCGTGTTCAGGGCGACATCGACGAGTACGCGACGGGCAACTGGACGGCTAACGTCGGCGCGAACAAGCTCAGCGACGAGTCGCGCCTGATGCGCCCCATCGACCAGTCGCCGCCGTTCTCGAGCCTCGGCTTCGGCCGAGTCACCCTGGGGCGTGAGAAGTTCTTGGACTACGCGGCCGAGCGGTTCGCCCGGTCATCCATCGACCGCATGCTGTACTGGCACGCCGAGAGCGACCCGTCGTTCAAGGAGCGCACCCGCGAAGAGTGGATCGAGCTCAAGGCGTCGTGGGCGCTCGCCGGCTTCATCAGCGCCGCCAGGCTCGACGAAGAGACCGAAGAGCGTAACGACGTCATCAACGCTCTGCGCGACGCTCCGGGCCAGAAGACGCTGCAGCTCGATTTTGAAAAGGATGCGTTCGAGTCGGCGAGTGCCCCCGGATCGCTCGACAAGGCGGGCGGGCTCGACGTGTCGGTCTGGTATGAGCGACTCACGGCCGAGTACAACGACAAGGCCGAACGGTACCTCGCGAAAGACACCGCCAATCGTCAGGTGAAGCTCAACGAGTGGCTGGCGAGTGAGCCGGATCACATCATCCACACCGTCGAACAGGCGGTCGGTGAGCACGGCCTGCCGGTGACGGTCGAGCTGCTCAATCGGGTCACCCGTGTCGTGCGGAGCGCCGCCGAAACGCTGACCGCCGAGGCCGACCTGCGCCGCAACTGGATTCGGCAGCTGCCCAGCTACATTCACGAAGAGTTGAGCCGGGCATCCAATCAGGCCTCGATCAGGCCGGAACAGGAGCCCGTCGACCTCGCCGTCGGCCGTATCGGCCAGGCCTTCGAGTGGGAGTCGGAAGCGCGTTTGCGCGAGTGCGCCAGCGCTCTGCTGAGTGAACTGCGCCGCGACTTCATCGAGCCGCTGAAGAGTCATCTCGCCTCGAGCCTGGTGGCGCTGCAGTCGCGCGTCGCCGAACCGAACCATTCGGACGGCCGCATCAACGAGTACGAGTTCTGGCCGCGTCAAGACGACACGACGGTGCCGCGCAAGTACGAGCCGGCGCCGAACGAGCGCTTGCTCACCTCGCACGTGGACTACCCGCACGAGTTCGAGTCGCTCGTGTCGTCGGCCGCCAGCGGCCTGAAGTTCGGCGACGCCATGCCGCGCATCATGAACACGATTCTCGTCGGAACGACCGGCGACGAAACGGTCGAGCCCGACCGGCAGTGGACCCTGATTCGCAACACCCGCTCGTGGAAGCCGATCGTCACAGCCGAGGCGACTCACGTCGTGACCTCGCCGCAGCTGCCGCGCTTCGAGTTCGCCGACCAGCCCGAGGCCTACGTCGACCGAGCTCGCATCTGGATGCTGCGCCAAGGTACGGCGTTTCAGAGCTACATCACCGAAGACCTGCGCAACTACTTCGACCAGCTACACGTCGACCCGGCCGAGTTCAAGAAGCGCAAAGACACGTTCACCGAGCAGCTGCGTGCAGCTCTCGGGTCGAGCGAGCCGCTGGTGAAACTCAACCCGTCGTTGCTGAGCGAGGTGCACGGCAAGTCGATCGGCGAGGGCACGCGACTCGTGTTCAGCTCGATTCCGTTCGAGGACGGCACCGAGATGTACGAGGTCACCAAGCACGCCCTGGTCACCCAGGGCGTGTGGGACGACACCGTGTCGAAAGGCTGGTTCGCCGATGCCAAGGTCGACGGCATCGAGATCTTCGCCATGTCGGGGTTTCCGTACCAGCCGTTCGTCATGGATTCGGTCATGGAGCCCATCGCCCGCGGCTGGCTCGCCGAGTCGAACAACATCAACTCCCGCGCCGCGTTCTGGAAGTGGAAGCGTTCGCGCCTGCTCATGGAGTCAGTGCCCGCCGACCCCGAGGTGATCGAGTCGCTGCTGCGCGGCTGGTACGTCGCCAAGGCGCTCGGCCAGCTCACCGTCGACGCGAGCGACGATGCCCGCGGCCCGGCGCTCGGCGTGTGGGATGCGGATGCTCTCGAGTTCGCCTCGTTCCCACACCCGTTGCTCTACCCCGGTATCGCCCCCTCGAACGACTACCCGGGCATCGTGCTCGAGTCGCTCATCGTCGCGATGGCCCTGGTGAGCTCGGAGGGGTCGCTCAGGCCGCTTCGTGCGTACCATGTGCTCATGGATCTCGGTGGCTCGTCGGCAGGCCAGCTCTCCCGCACGCTGGAGGGCTGGATTCGCGACGGCCGGCTCAGCGCGCACGCGCCAGAGCCCGACGCGACTCGCGCCGGCCTGCCCACGCAGACGCTGGCGGGCCGCCAAGAGGCGCTACGGGTCTTTCTTGAAGAAGAGCGTGAAGAGTTCATCGATGAGATCGCGACGCAAGACATCAAGACCAGCGTGTACAACTACCCGGTGAGCTGGGAGATTCGCGACGACATCGTGCGTATTCTCGGCGACCTTCGTGACGGCGTGGTCGAGACCAAGGCCGCGAAGTCGGGTATCTGATGAAGTTCGTCACGGCGTCGGGAGCGGCGCGCTAATGGCCAACAGGGGAGTGTGGGCAGAGGGTGCGGTCAGCATCATCCTCTTGCCAAGCGGCGAGCAGGGCAACAGCCTTGCGGCGCTCGCCGAGCAATGGGTGGGCCTTTCGCTGCTGGGCCCCGCGCTCTGGGTCGCACCCGAGCGGGTGAGCATGCTGCCCGACAGCCCGCCGAGCATCCGTGCGTGGGCTCTGGGTGTCGATGCGAATCGCGAGATTCAGCGCATCGACGTCGACCTGTTCGAGGCGCTCGCCCGCGAGCCGTTGACGCTCGTGCGGCTCGTGAAGGTGCGCTCGGCGTCGCCGAGTCGCGAACAGGATGCCCTGCAAGACGCCATCGCACAGACCGTGTCTGACTACATCACCCTCTCGCTGCCGTCGGTGAACCCCGACTACAGCCACCTCAAGGCGCACACCGAGCTGCTCAAGGTGAACCTCATCTGTGCGCCCACCGAGTTTCAGCTGCGCCAGCGCGTGGAGTGGGCCGAGAACGACCAGGGCATCACTCTCGTGGCCTCGCCAGAAGACCGCTCGAGCCCCTGGGCGGGCGACGCCTTCGTGCGTGACAACGAGCGGTTCGTAGGCTTCACGCTCATGCATATCGCCACCGTGAGCGGCATCTGGAACGGCGTGCCGAATGGCTCGCTCGACACCTTCGAGCGCGAGGCCTCTGCCGCCAGCGGCATCTTCATGCCCCGCGTGTTCGTGAACGGCGTCGTGACCGACGGGCTCGCCCGCCGGGTCGCCGCGCAGGTGCTCGACCAGGCCGCAGACCCCTCGTCTGCGCTCATCGACCCCTCACGCGGCGTGCCGGCCGAGGGCACGGCGGCGATTCCGGATGACCGCATCGACGACTACGTGACCGCCATGGTCGACTCGGCCTTCGAGCTCGACGACGCCAAGCTGAGTTATCACCGCCCCGTGGTCGACGTGAAGGTGCCGCGTGAGCGCATCAACCCGGCCCGCCAGTTCGCCATGTTCTTCGCCTTCGCGTTCGAGAAGCTGCGCTGGATGCCGCGCTGGTTCTTCACCTTCAACCGCTCGGGCGCTGCATCGGTCACGCACTCGCTCTTTCAGGGCGACGAGGGCAGGCTCGAGGTCGTGTCGGGTGACGAGTCGAAGGTCGACACCCGCGACAGGCTGCTGCTGCAGACCCGCGCCGCGGTGCTCGAGGCCGAATCGAAGGCGCAGGATGCCCTGCATTCGCCCGCGGCGGCGAGTGCCCTGCGCTCCACCCCCCGGCTCTGGACGGGCCTTCGCGAGCTCGTCTTCGGCTCGCTCGACGGCAGTGCCAACCTCGTCGACCGCGGATTCACCCCCATCGAAGACAAGATTCCCGTGTTCGGGCGCGTCAGCGATGTGCTGCCCGAGACGACCGACGAGTGGGTGTTTCCGGCCGAGACCGTGCCGGCCCCGCCCGGCTTTCCGGCGACGGTCAGCTCGGCGAACCTGCACGAGGGCGCAACCCTGCGCGACGACCTCACCGAAGCCATCCGCACCACGCAGGCCGAGGCCGATGGGCTCGCCACGCGCTATGCGCACGCGCAGGGCGAGTACATCTCTGCCTCCAAGCGGTTCGAGACGCTGAAGCAGTACCTCATCTCGAACGGTGCCATCAGTCTCAACGACGACGGCGAGATCGCCGCGCTCATCCCGCCGGTAGACGACGACGTGGTGGGGGGTTCTGGCGACGACCCCTACGCGGGCATCCGGCCGTACCTGAACGAGTGCGTCGCGCTGCCGACCAAGCTCCAGTCACTCGAGCACACCGGAACCGACCTCGGTGACCAGCGCATTCGGGTCGAGGCGCAACTCGAGCAGTATCGCGCAGCGCTCGCCTCGTTCGAGACGTGGCTGGCACAGCGTGAGCGGTCGTTCCTGTGGAAGATGCTCAACCGCATGAACTCCACGCGCGACCGCATTCGCACAGATCTTGCGTACTTCGAGCACCGCCTCACCTCGGTGACGCTGCCGGCGCCGGGCGCGCTGGTGCGGTTGCGGCAGGACTTTCACCTGCGGGTGCTCGTATCGACGATCATCATCGTGGCGCTCGGGGCGTTGCTGTTCTTCGTACCGCGCCTCTTCGGTTTCGTTCGCGACTGGAGTCTGTACCCGGCCGACTGGATGATCGTGACGGGCGTCATCGTGGCTCTGGTGCTGTTCGTTTTCGCACTTCTGGCGGCCTACTATCGCGGTTGGTCGTCGTACGACAGAACCGTCAATCTGACGCTCGAAGACCTCAATCAACTCGCGGATGCGAGCGCGGCGGGCCGCTCGGAGCTGCATCGCCTGAACAGCCTCTACATTCAGGCGATGGATTGGCTCGAGCTGCTCGCGGTGTCGCTGTACACGCCGTGGACTGTCGACCGGGCCTGGCTCGAAGCGGGACTCGACGGCGGAGACAACCACTCGATGCCGTTCGCGATGCAGATCGCGCAGGCCTTCGAGGGCAACTCGGCCGAGTCGATCAGGCTGCAGCATTCGGCGGCGCACAGCCTCGTGCGGGTGGGCTGGCGGGCCGAGGCGTTCGAAGAGATGCTGTCGCAGATCGGTGCGCGCCTCGGGCTGTCGCCCGATCAGCTCGGGCTCGATGCGCTGGACCACGACCTGCCGCACGCCTCGAACAACTCGCGGCGCATCGTGCGACAGAACATGACCGATGAGAACCTGCTGCTCGCTGTGGCCCGGGTGCGGCTGCGCGAACTGATCGCTGCGGTGCAGAGCGGAGCGCTCTACGAGGCGCGGCCGCATGTTCGCCGGCTCGTCTCCGACCCGCTGGCGGCGCTGCAGGCCGATGCGACGGGCATCGAGCGGGCTTCGGCGGCCGACTCGTTCGGCGCATTCGACGCCCCGAGCGGCGTTAGTGGTGCCGGCGGCGCGGGTGGCGGTGGCGGTGCAGGTGGTGCTCGCGGCGGCAGCGGCACGGGCAGTGCGGGCGGCGCTGGCCGCGGGGGCTTCACGGGGCCGACGCTCGACTGGAGCGACTTTCTCACCGAGGCGCTCGGCGCAGAAGGCGACCCCGTCACTCCGCTCAGCGCCCTCGGCATCGCTCCCTTCGAACTGCAAGACGGCCACCACCACGAACCCGCGACGTACCTCGTACTGCCGCAACGGCTCGCGCGCGAGGTCAGGCACAAGCCCGGGCACGAACTGCACATCACGACCTACAGCGACGCTGTCGCGCGCCCGCTCGACGTCGTGATTCGCATCGACCTGGTCGGTCCGCTTCCGCTGAGCGCGGTGCACCTCTGGGGCGACAGTAAACGTCGCCACCCAGAGCTGGCCGAGGCGCTCGCCGCCGTGCAGGCCGGAATGGATGCCGGTTTCGACGCCGGCGGAGCCGGAGGCTCTGGCCGGGCATCCGTCGGCGCTCCCGCGCTCGCCCCGCGCTGCCCCCGCTGTGGCAAGACCACCTGCCCCGCCGCCGACCCCCGCTCGGGCGCCGCCTGCACCAACAGCGGCATCTGACCCGCGCCGCCCCGCGCCGCCCCGCCCTGGCGCGTCCCGTCCCGCGGATCTGTCAGCCTGCGGGGTTGCGCAAAAGCACCTTCGCGACCCTTTGACGGTGCTTTTGCGCAACCTCTGAGCGCTCCGGCGCGATACCGCCCCACGGGTCGCGACGACGGCACGTTTAGAATCGAGGCAGACCTCCGAGGGAAAGGTGCCGCCATGGCCGAACTGCTCGCCGCGTGCGTGGTGCACGCACTGCTGCCCGACGCCGGCGCCCAGGGCGTGACCGCGATCGACAAACGGGCGGTCGATGGTGCCGTCAAGGTGCGAAAACTCGGCCTCTACGCCGATGTGCAGGCGAGTCGTAAATACCACGGCGGCCCCGAGCAGGCCCTCTACGTCTACGCGCAAGAAGACGCCGAGTACTGGCAGAACGAACTCGGCCGCGAGCTGCCCGCCGGCTGGTTCGGCGAGAACCTGCGCGTCAGCGGCCTCGACATCAGCGGCGCCCGCGTGGGGGAGCGCTGGCAGATCGGCCCCACCGTGCTCGTCGAGGTCACCTCGCCGCGAACCCCATGCGCCACGTTCGCTCGCTGGGTGGGCGGGGCGGATGCCCGGGGCTGGGTCAAACGCTTCGCCGAAGCCCGGCGTACCGGCCTGTACCTGCGCGTGGTGAAGCAGGGCAGCATCGTCGCGGGTGACGACATCACGGTCATCCATTCGCCCGCCGACGCCCCCACCATCACCGACGTCTTCGTAGGCGCCCCCGGTGCCACTGCCACACCCGCCACCGTCGCTGCCTTCGTGTGATTCGGCTTGTCTCCACCCAGATCACAAGAAGTCCCTAAAGATCGGCGTTTTCGAGGAGTTTTGTGACCTGAACGGTCAGAGCTGCGCGGATTCGAAGGCGTGATAGTCAGTGAGCGACTGGGTGGCGTAGGCGAGCGACCAGTCGACGACCGCCTGGTCGAACACGTCTGAGGTGCCCAGGTAGCCGGCGATGACGGCCGCGCCCTCACTCTGGGCGTGAGCGCGTGCGAGCAGGGTTCCGCACGCCGCCGAATACGTGATGAAGGGCGAGAGTTTCAGGGTCGACACGTCGATCGATCCTTTCATGTCGCGAAACTGACGCACGTAGAAGTCGCGCCCGCCATAGTTGAGGTACCCCAAGAACGAGTCCGAGACGGCCTGCAGAATGTGCTGGTTGGCTACGACGCGGCGGCCCTGCAGGGCATCCACCGCCGCGTTGTACGGGTCGGCCCGCGGCTGAGAGTTCGGCCCCGGATGCTCGCCGCCGAACGATTGCAGCACCGAGACCTGCGCCTCTTTCACCTGCAGCACGAGCGCCTCACCCTGCGGCCCGGTGAGGATGAGGATGTAACACCGCGTTCCCACGCTGCCCACGCCGACGACCCGCATGGCAATATCGGTGGGCGTGAACTGGTTCAGTAGTTGCACGATGTCAGACGGAACCGTTCGTTTGTACTGCTCGAACAACTCGAGTACGAGTTCTTCGGTCGCGTCGGGCACGTGCGTGAGCACCGGCGGATCTTCGCGGATGAGCAGCCGGCCATCTTCTCCCCGTTCGGAGATCTTCTCGACGAACGCCTGTGATGTGCGCCGCCTGGCCTGCCGCGTCGCTTTGTCGAGCACCTTCTGCGCCGCAGAGTCGAGCGACGGGTCGGGTGTCTCGGTGTCGATGCGGAAGTAGTAGCGCTCGAGCACGCTGAGCTTCATCATGTCGTAGAGGCCCTCGCGGTAGGCCTTGGCGGCGGCTCGGGCGGCGAGCCGCACGTTGCCGTCAGTGAATTTGCTCTCGCGCGCACCGATCACCACACTGGCGACGAGGCGCTTCACATCCCACTCCCACGGGGCCACCGCGGCCTCGTCGAAGTCGTTGAGGTCGAACACCAGCGTGCGCTGCGGGCTCGCGAACAGCCCGAAGTTGCTCACGTGGGCGTCGCCGCAGCTCACCACGCGGATTCCCGTATTGGCCTCACGCCCGAGGTCGGCCGCCATGATTCCCGCCGTACCCCGGTAGAACGCGAAGGGGCTGCTGAGCATCCGCTCGTTGCGCAGCGGAATGAGTTCTTGCACGCGGCTCTCGGCCTGCAGGCTCAGGATGCCCAGGGGGTCTCTCTCGGCAGCGGGCGCGAAGTTCGCGTGCGCGCGCCTGGGCAGGTGCCGGCGCAGCTCCTTGCCGCGGGCGAACGCCTCGGCTTGCGAGACCCGGCCCTCGCGTTCGTCGAGGTTCCACTGGGAGATCGTCATGGGTGCGGTTCCTTCGGTTCGTGCGGCGTCTGGGCCAGTCGGTGGCGCGGCGGCCGTGGCTGTAACGGTACCGGTTTCGCGGCTTGGGCGAAGTGGGGCTAATATAGACAAGTTGTCTCCACGGGCTGTGGCGCAGCTTGGTAGCGCACTTGACTGGGGGTCTAGGGGTCGCAGGTTCAAATCCTGTCAGCCCGACCAACGCAAAATGGGTCGCCCTGGGCGGCCCATTTTGCGTTGCCGGGCTGGTGGGCGGCGGAGCTGTTCGTGACGTGGGGAGTAGTCGTTCCGGCGGTCGGCGGAATAGGGATCGGAACAGCTTTCGTTCTGACGGCCATCTTTGGCCACCCGAAGTGATGTGCGTTCGAATCCGTCGCTCGGCGTTACTCCAAAGCCGAGTGCTCACGTCGTTCCGCGGTCTGGTATCGCGGCCGTGGCGAAGTGGGCGATGGCGAGGATTTCTTCGGTCGAACCCCCGTCTCTGGCACATCCAGACATTCCCCGCATGACAGCCATCAGGAACGATGCCAGCTGGTCGGGCCGAACCGTCGCGGGGAGGTCGCCGTCGGTGATTCCTCGGGCGATCCGATCCATGAGGCGACCGTGTATGTTCTTGCGTTGCGCGGCCAGGCGAGGTTCGGTCAGCATGAGGCAGCCGAGAGGCGTCAGCGTGTCGGTGTGCGCGCGGGCGGTGTCGTCGAGCATGACGGCGATGGCCTCGCGAGCGGTCGGGCGGGCGGCGGCGGAGTCGATGGCCTCGCAGATGCGGCCGAAGTATAGCGCGGAGGCTTCATCGAACAGGGTGTCTTTATCGCCGAACGCCGCATACAGGCTCGGGGGAGTCACGCCCATGGCTTTCGTCAGCATCGCGATGGTGGTCTCTTCGTACCCCGCGCGCCAGAAAAGCTCGATAGCTGCCGCCAGCGCGGTGTCGCGGTCGAAGCTTCGAGGTCTGCCTGCCATGGGCTCACTATATCGTAGCGACAGCTATGGACTGTGGTACGGTCGGATCACAATTCATCGTGATCGATATAGAAAGAGAATCTCATGCAGTTGAAGAACGACGTGGTACTGGTCTCCGGTGCCATCCGAGGCTTTGGCGCAGTGTTGGTCGCGCTGCTCAAGGAGCGTGGAGCGGCCAAGATCTACGCGGCCTCCCGCACTCCGAGCGCCGTCGACGTGCACGGCGTCGAGCCCATCCACCTCGACATCACAGACCCTTCGCAGGTGCGGGCCGTCGCCGAC